>NZ_JABAFB010000001.1:0-558473 GCF_012843405.1 Rhodococcus sp. BL-253-APC-6A1W | reverse complement strand
TTGACCACCGAACAATGCGACACCGCCACACCCTTCGGCCGCCCCGTCGACCCCGACGTGAAAATCACATACGCCGTGTTGTCCGCCCGCAGCGGCGCGGTCCGCTCCGCATCCGACACCGGACCAGCCGCAACGCCCGAAAGATCAACGGTGTCGATCGACACCACCGGCACCGACACCGGAACGTCGAACCCGTCCCGCGACGTCGACACCACCAACACCGGCGCCGCCGACTCCACAATGAAACCATTACGCTCTACCGGCTGATCCGGATCGAGCGGCACATACCCGCCGCCCGCCCGCACGATCGCATACATCCCCACCAACAGATCCAACGACCGGCGCACCGCCAACCCCACCGTCGTCTCCGGACCCACACCCCGCGAGATCAGATACCGCGCAAGCTGATTGACCCGCGCATCGAACTGCGCATACGTCAACGACTCGCCCTCGAATACCACCGCGACCGCGTCCGGCGACGCAGCGACCTGCGCATCGAACCGATCCAGCAACGTCGACTCCGGCACCGGATGCGACGTATCGTTCCACCGCTCGAGCACCCTCACCCGCTCATCGGCGCCCAGCAGATCGATATCGCCCACCCGCCGCGCCGGATCAGCCACCACCGCCTCGAGGATCCGCACGAACCGCTCCGCAAAGCCCTCGACCGTCGAAGCATCGAAGAGCTCGGTCGCATAGGTGAACTCCGCACGGAGACCGTCCGGCGAACCGTCCTCCGCGAAGCCCTCCGACAACGTCAATTGCAGATCGAACTTGGCGACCGCGGTGTTGATCTCGAGCAGGTCGAGGGTCAGACCGCGAAGTTCGACGTGCGCTGCACCTAGATTCTCGAACGAGAGCATGACCTGGAACAGCGGGTGCCGAGCCGTGGACCGAGTGGGGTTGAGAACCTCGACCAGACGCTCGAAGGGGACATCCGCGTGCCCGAAGGCACCCAGTGCTGCTTCGCGTGCCCGTGCGAGATGGTCGGTGAACTGCGCGTCCGGATCGACGTCGGTGCGGAGCACCAGAGTGTTGACGAACATACCGATAAGGTCGTCGAGCGACTGCTCGCCACGTCCGGCCACCGGCGTACCGATCGTGATGTCGCGCTGACCGGACAATCGTGCCAGCAATATGCTCAAGGCCGCGTGCACGACCATGAACAGGGAAGCGTTGCGCGTGCGAGCGAACGCCACGAGGTCTCGATGCAAGCTCGGATCGATCGAGAAATCCACGGTCGCGCCGGCGAACGACTGCGTCGCCGGGCGGGGACGATCAGCCGGAAGATCCAACTGGTCGGGAACGTCGGCGAGCGCGCGACGCCAGTAGTCGAGCTGACCGGAGATCAGCGACTGCGCATCGTCCTCGGAACCGAGGACTTCCCGCTGCCACAGGGTGTAGTCGGCGTACTGAACGGGAAGCGGTGCCCACGAGGGCTCTTCCCACTCGGTGCGTGCGGCGTACGCGACCATGATGTCGCGTGCCATCGGTCCGGTGGACCATCCGTCTGCGGCAATGTGGTGGACCACGAGCGCGAGAATGTGCTCGTTGCGGTCGAGTTCGTAGAGTTCGGCGTGGATCGGCACCTCGGAGGTGACGTCGAACCCGGTGGACGCGAGTCGGCGCATCGCACCGGCCAACCCGTCCCGGTCGATCCGGAGCGGGGTCAGATTGGGCACGACTTCCGCGGCCGCCCGTACGACCTGGTGGGGTCCCTCCGGCGAATCGGGGAAGACGGTGCGCAGCGACTCGTGACGGTCGATCACATCCATGATCGACACCTGAAGTGCCGCTACGTCGAGGGCTCCGGTCAGCCGCAACGCCATCGGGAGGTTGTACGTCGCCGAGCGGGAATCGAAGCGGTTGAGGAACCACATGCGCTGTTGCGCCAAGGACAGCGGAACACGCTCGGGCCGCGGCATTTTCGCCAGTGCCGCTCGGGCACCGCGCCCGGCCTCCTGCTCGACGCGAACTGCCAGGGCGGCGACGGTGCTCGATTCGAACAGCGCACGCACGGGAACCTGTGCGTCGAGTGCCACACCCAGCCGGGACACCACCTGGGTGGCGAGGAGCGAGTTTCCGCCCAGTTCGAAGAAGTCGTCGTCGAGTCCGACACGTTGCACGCCGAGCACCTCGGCGAAGACGGCAGCGACGGTTCCCTCGATGGGCGTCGTCGGCGCGCGGAATTCGCGGTAGCTGATCCCGAGTTCGGGCTCCGGCAGTGCTCGGCGGTCGAGCTTGCCGACGGGCGTCAGAGGGATCTCGTCGAGGACGACGATCTGCGAGGGCACCATGTACGACGGCAACGACCGCGCCACGTGGTCCGCCAGCGCCGACGGGTCGATACCGGGTGCGCCGTGCACGTACGAGACGAGTGCGGTCTGTCCCGACGGCATCTCGTGGCCGACGGTGGTTGCGAAGTCGACGAGCGAATGCGTCTGCAGGGCAGCGTCGATCTCGCCCAGTTCGATCCGGAATCCGCGGACCTTGACCTGGAAATCGGATCGGCCGGCGAACACAAGGCGGCGCTGGTCGTCCCAGCGAACGACGTCGCCGGTGCGGTACATGCGGGTACCCGGCGCTCCGAACGGGTTCGCGACGAACCGATCCGAGGTGAGCGCAGCACGTCGGTGGTAGCCCCGAGCGAGCATGTCACCGGCGAGATACAACTCGCCCGACACTCCGGCTGGGACCGGACGAAGACGGCCGTCGAGCACGAGTGCCTGGACGCCCGCGGTCGGGCCGCCGATGGTGACCGGCCCCGAGGCATCGAGCAGAGCGCGGGTCGACACGATCGTGGTCTCGGTCGGTCCGTACGCGTTGAAGAATCGGCGGCCGGGCGCCCACCGGGCCACGAGTTCCGTCGTGGAGACGTCTCCACCGACGTTGAGGCTCTGGAGCGAGTCGAGGCCCGCGGGATCCACGGAGCCCAGCACCGCAGGCGTGATGGTCGCGTGGGTGACACCGGTCTGCTGGATCAGCGCCCGCAGTTCGGCACCGCCGTAGATCGTCGGCGGAGTGATCACCAGTTCGGCACCGGTGTAGCCGGCCATAGCCCAGTCGAGAACCGAGGGGTCGAAACTCGGCGAACAGATCTGCAGAATCCGCGACTCGGAAGTCACCCCGTAGAGGTCGACACAGTCGCGGACGAGGCCGGCGAGACCACGGTGGGTTACCGCGACGCCCTTCGGGCGCCCGGTGGACCCGGAGGTGTAGATGACGTATGCGAGGTGATCGACCCGGAGCGGAGCGCACCGCTCCTCGTCGGTGACCGGAGCTCCCGAGTGGGCCAAGCACGCGGCCACGAACGCCGGGTCGTCGAAGCGAACCCATTCGACGGCGGGCGACAGACCGGCGGCGTGTTCCTCCGTCGTCAGGCCCAGCAGAGCCGACGAGTCCTCGAGCATGTGGGTGACTCGGTCGACCGGGTATTCCGGGTCGACCGGGACGTAGGCTGCTCCCGTCTTCGCAACGGACCACACACCGAGCACCATCTCCCACGAGCGAGGGAAGGCAAGCGCGACAATGCCGCCGGGCCCTACGCCACGCTCGATCAGGTAACGCGCGATCCAGCTCGACCACGCGTCGAGATCGCGATACGTCAGCACGATGTCACCGTCGCGAACGGCGGGCCGCTCGGGGTGGGCGGCGACACCCGCGGTGAGCAGGTCCACGAGCGTGGCCGGTTCACCCGCATCGGGACCCGTCGTGGTGAGTAGCAGCTCGGCTTCGCCGGGAGAAAGGATGGACAGGTCGCCCACACATGCCGACGTGTCCGCGACGATGCCGTCGAGGATCCGCACGAAACGTTCTGCGAAGACGGCGACCGTACCGGCGTCGAAGAGATCCGTCGCGTACTCGAAGGTGGCACCCAGGCCGGCGGGTTCATCGTCGCTGCCGGTCTTTTCGGTCAGCCACAGCTGGATGTCGAACTTCGAGATCGGCATCTCCAGTTCGGTGCCCACGGCGCGGACTCCGGCGAAGGACACCTCACGTGCTGAACCGGGCTCGAGCGACAGCGCTGCCTGGAAGAGGGGATGACGCGCTGTCGATCGAGCCGGGTTGAGCACCTCGACGAGACGCTCGAAAGGCACGTCCGCGTTCGAGAATGCGGTCAGGTCGACTTCACGGACCACGTCGAGGAATTCACCGAACGAGAGGCCGGGATCGACCCGCGTGCGCAGCACCAGCGTGTTCACGAACATGCCGATGAGATCGTCGAGTTCCTTTTCGCCGCGTCCCGCGACGGCGGTGCCGACGGCGATATCGTTCGATCCGCTCAGTCGTGACAGGAGGACCGCGTAGGCGGCGTGGACGACCATGAACAGCGAGGCGCTGTGTCCGCGAGCAAGTTCGACGAGTCCACGGTGTGTCTCGGCGCCGATCTCGAATCGGTGCTTGGCACCGTGGTAGCTTGCGACGGCAGGGCGCATCCGGTCCGCCGGCAGGTCCAGCTGATCCGGGAGGCCGTCGAGCTCCCGAACCCAGAAAGAGATTTGTTGCGCAGCAGCCGAACCCGGATCGGACTCACTTCCGAGAGCCTGTCGTTGCCACAGGGCGTAGTCGGCGTACTGGATCGGCAGGGGCGACCAGCGCGGTTCGTGTCCCTCGGCGCGCGCCGTGTAGGCGGTGACGACATCCTGCGCGAACGGTCCGAACGAGGATCCGTCGGCTGCGATGTGGTGCAGCACCATCGCGAGCACATAGGTGTCGGGAGCGAGCCGGAACAGCGCGACTCGGAACGGAACCTCGATCGCGACGTCGAAACCGCGTCCTGCTAGTTCGACGACCGCTGCCCGCAGACCGACCTCGTCCACATCGATCGGTTCGAGCGGGGAGACGGCCTGCTCGAGCGGCAGGATCACCTGATGGGGGTCGCCGTCCACTTCGGGATAGACGGTGCGCAAGCTCTCGTGCCGAGCCACCACGTCCGAGAACGCATCGGACACGACACGCGGATCCACCGCGCCTGTCATCCGCACGGTGAAGGGCAGGTTGTACGCCGCAGTGGTGACGTCGAACCGATTGAGGAACCAGATCCGTTGTTGCGCAGTGGAAAGCGGCAGCACATCGGGTCGGACGGTTGCGGTGAGCGGAGCTCGGGCACCGGAACCGACCTGCTTCGCGATGCGTGTGGCGAGTCCCCCTACGGTGGATGCCTCGAACAGCGCGCGTACAGGAACCTGGGTATCGAGGGCCGCGCCGATGCGTGAGACGACCTGGGTCGCGACCAGCGAATTGCCGCCGAGCTCGAAAAAGTCGTCGTCGAGACCGACCCGCTCCGCGCCGAGTACGTCGCCGAAGGCTGCGGCCACCACGCGTTCGGCAGGGCTGCAGGGCTCGCGAAAGGTACGGGTGCTGCTGAAGACAGGTTCCGGCAGGGCTTTCCGATCGAGCTTTCCGCTGGTGTTGAGCGGGAGCGCGTCGAGCACCATGAGCGATGCGGGCACCATGTACGACGGAAGCGAGCGACCCGCGTGATCTGCAAGGTCGGTGACGTCGATCGTCTGCGCGGGCGCGGCCACCAGGTAACCGACGAGCTGGTCGCCCGTGGGGGTGGAGACCACTAGAACGACTGCCTGCGAGACGGCGGGATGAGCGAGCAGCACCGCTTCGATTTCACCGAGTTCGATGCGCTGTCCGCGGAACTTGATCTGGAAGTCGGTTCGGCCGATGTACTCGAGGATTCCGGTGCCGTCGGGCCCGGCTTCCCAGCGCACGAGGTCGCCCGTGCGGTACATCCGTTCGCCGGGTGCACCGAACGGGTCCGCGAGGAAGCGATCGGAGGTCAGGTCAGGACGATCGAGGTAGCCACGTGCGAGTTGAACGCCCGCCAAGTAGAGCTCGCCCGGTCGCCCGACCGGCACCGGGCGAAGCCGCCGGTCGAGAACGTACGCGCGGCTGTTCCATTGGGGGACACCGATCGGGACGCTGTGCACGTCGGCAGGGCCCGCGCGGTGGTAGGTGATGGACACCGCCGCCTCGGTGGGTCCGTACAGGTTGTGCAAGCCCGCCGGACACAGCCGGGCAAACTCGGCTGCCGTCTCGGACGGCAGTGCCTCGCCGATGACGAAGACGTGCCGCAGGGAGTCGCAGCTCCCGTCGGCGGCGTTGGCCACGAAGACGGTGAGCATCGACGGCACGAAATCGGTGATCGTCACGCGGTGCTCGGCGATCTTGTTCGCCACGTACACCGGGTCACGGTGGCCGTCGGGCGTCGCGATCACGAGGGTCGCGCCGACACGCAGCGGCATGAAGAATCCCCACAGCGACACGTCGAACGTCGTTGCGGTCTTCTGCAGGTACACATCCTCGGACGACATGCCGTATTGGTCGTTCATCCACTGGATCTGGTTGTCGATGGCGACATGGCTGACGGCCACGCCCTTGGGCCGGCCCGTCGACCCCGAGGTGAAGATGACGTACGCGGTGGTGTCGGGCAGGACCGGACCGTGCCGGTCCGCGTCGGTGATCGGGCGTGCGTCGCCGCGCGAGTAGTCGAAGGTGTCGATCTCGAACGCGGTGACGCCGTCCGGCAGTTCCACGTCGTCGCGCGCGGTGGTCAGTACTGCTGCGGGCTTGGCCGTGTCGAGGATGTATGCCGTCCGGTCGGCCGGATGGTCGGGGTCGATGGGCACCCAGGCCCCACCCGCTTCGACGATCGCGTACATGCCGACCACGAGGTCGAGCGAACGCCGGATGCACAGTCCGACAAGCGATTCGGGTCCGACACCGAGATCGATCAGTGCGCGCGCGAGAGTGTTGACCCGGGAGCCGAATTCACCGTAGGTCAGTGACTCGCCTTCGAAGACGAGCGCTGTGGCATCAGGTGTGGCTGCGGCCTGCTCGCGGAACTGCGCGAGCAGATCACGTTGCCGGACCGGATGGTCGGTGCGGTTCCACTCGGTGACCGCGTTGTCGAGTTCGGCGTCTCCCGCAAGGGGGATGTCCCACACGGGCCGTTCCGGATCCGATCCGACGAACCGGTCGAAGAACTCCATGAAGCGGGTGTGGTCGGCCCGGGACTGCTCCGGACCGTAGAGATTGGGATTGGACTCGAAGTCGATGTGCGTGTGGGCGCCACCGCTGCGGTAGACGTTGACACCGAGATCCTCGATCAGTCCGGTGGACAGAATATTGATTCCGCCCACCATGTCCCCGAGACGGACCTCGTTGTCGAACAGCATGATGTTGACCCACGGGCCGAAGAACGTCGCCTGTCCCGCCGATCCGGCGTCGCGGTCGCGCACGATGTCCTCGTGCCGGTAACGCTGATGGCGCAGCGCACCCGAGACGGCCGCGCCCGACGCGGCGATCAGATCGCGGACGGTCGTCTCGTCGGTGACGCTCAGGCGCAGCGGCACCACATTCGAGACCATGCTGCCCGAGCGTCGGAGCACCGCAGTGGTGCGCGCCGCGACGGGCAAGCTCAGCACGACGTCGGTTCGGCCGGTCATCTGTGCGAGATACGCGGCGAAGGCAGCGACGACGGCGGTGGCCAGACTCGCACCCTCGCGCTCGGCGAGTTCGTCGACTCGCCGTTCGGTCTCCTCGGACAGCGCGGCGGTGTCGATGCGGCTGACCGGCGCGGGCGCGGCGGTCCGGCCGGAGAGGCTGGTGGGTTCCTCGATCCCGTCGATCTGCCGGGCCCAGTATTCACGGTCGTCGAGGAATCGCTTCGAACCGCGGTACTCCATCTCGACGTCGTAGACCTTGTGCAGATCCGACGCGCGGTTCGGGGACGGCTCGACGCCCTCGACCGCTGCCGTGTACAACTCGGCGATGCGGGTCATGAACGTGGCGGCGGCGAAACCGTCGAGTGCCAGATGGTGCACGCGGTTGTACCAGAAGTAGCGGTGTTCGCCGATCCGGAGCACGGTTGCGGCGATGAGACGGTCGCGCAGTACATCGACGGGACGGCTGCGGTCGTCGCGCATCCAGTCGAGCGCGGCCTGGCGGGGGTCGTCGACACCGCTCAGATCGACGAAACCGAGCGGCGCTTCGAGCGAGGGATCGACGAGTTGGTAGGGCTGTGCCCCGACCTCGATGAACCGGAGGAACCCGGATCCCATTTCGAGCGCAGCGCGGGCACTGGATTCGCGGAGGAGATCGACGTCGAGGTCACCCTCGAGCTCGACGTATTGAGCGATGTTGGCGGGCACTGTCGGGTCGACGTGCTGGGCGAACCACATGCCCAACTGCGCAGGCGAGAGCGGGAACGCTCCGGGCGGTACCGCGCCCCCCGCGTTCTGCGCCTGCGATCCGCCTTTCCCGAGCGAGTCCAAATCCCCCAACCTTCCTCTCAGCACCGGGCAGTTGCCCGCGCTCCCGACACGAACATGCACGCAACCTCTAGGGGTATCTGCGCATCAGGGGGAGATCGTTACGGCGTGGCCGGGCGGTGAGACATTCCGCAGGACCGGACGCAGTAGCGGACCCCCGCCTGACGGGCCGAGGCGCCCGAAGCAGCTTACTTACCGGTCGGTACCGGAGCCCATGTCGTACACACCCGGAACAATCTACAGGGTTCCGATACAGGCCCCGGCTCACCGAGGGAACGAGCCGTCGAAGGTCACCAGGACACGGCGATGATCACGTTCACGATGGCGAGGATGCCGGCCGTGTGCGCCAGAACTGCGGTCGAACCCGGGTTCTTCTTCTCCTTCTTCAGGCCGATGATCGCGACGACGAGAATGACCAGGGCGATCAGCAGCTTGATGCCGATCTTCATGTGGTTCACCTCGACGACGTCCTGAGCTTCGCGGAGACCCACGAGCGCGATACCGGTCACCACCTGAAGGATCGCGCCGTGCAGCATGCCGACGACGACGCGCGGCTGCTTGAGCACCGTGAGCCACGAGCCGATGATGCCGGCGAGACCGATGAAGTGCAGAATGAGAAAAATCTTGATGGCGATGTCCATACCGGCAATCCGACCATTCCGGACCTGCAGAGTCCAGTTAGGCCACGCTTATAAGTGGTGTGCATCACCGCTGGTCGTGGTACCAGTCGATCAGTTCCGGTGCGTCGATTGCGGTGCGATCCACGGCACGTGACGGGTCGGCTCCCTGCAGAATTCGTTTGAGCGGCACCTCGAGTTTCTTCCCGGTGCGGGTGTGCGGGACCCCCGGCGCGGCGACGATCTCGTCGGGCACGTGCCGCGGGGACAGTTGCGCGCGGATCGCCGAACGGATCCGTTCCGCCACGCGGTCGTCGAGTTCCGTGCCGTCTGCAAGCACGACGAACAGCGGCATCCGGTACGAGCCGTCGGGCTGTTCGATTCCCAGGACGAGCGATTCGGTGACCTCGGGCAGACTCTCCACGACCTGATAGATATCGGCGCTGCCCATCCGGACTCCCTGACGGTTCAGGGTGGAGTCGGAGCGTCCGTGCATGACGAACGTGCCGCGGTCGGTCACCGTGATCCAGTCCCCGTGTCGCCACACCCCTGGATAGACGGAGAAGTACGAATCGAGATATCGGGTGCCGTCCGGGTCGTCCCAGAAGTAGACCGGCATCGACGGCATCGGTGCGGTCACGACGAGTTCACCGACGTCGCCGCGCACCGGCCGGCCGTGTTCGTCGTACGCGTCGACCGCCACGCCGAGACACGGGACGGAGATTTCGCCCGGCCACACGGGCACTGTCGGCGCGGCTCCGACGAACGCCGACACCACGTCGGTGCCACCCGAGATCGACATGACCTGCACATCGGAGCCCACGTTCTCCGACAGCCACAGCGACCCCGACGCGGACAGCGTCGAGCCCGTGACACCCACGCCGCGCAGGGCGGACAGATCGTGGTCGAGGCGCGGCACCACCCCCGCCTTGGCGCAGGCTGCTATGTAGGCGGGACTGGTCCCGAGAACTGTGACGTGTTCGTCGGCGGCGGTCCGCCAGAGGCGGTCGATCTCGGGATGCGACGGCGCACCGTCGTAACAGACGATGGTCGCGCCCACAAGAAGTCCGGAGACGAGGAAGTTCCACATCATCCAACTCGGACTCGTGTACCAGAAGTAGCGGTCGGCCGGACCGAGGTCGAGGTGGAGTGACAGTGCTTTGAGATGCTCGAGCAGTACCCCGCCGTGGCCGTGGACGATGCCCTTGGGCGGTCCTGTCGTACCGGAGGAGAACACGACCCACAGTGGGTGGTCGAAGGGAACCGCGACGGTGTCGAGGGCTGCGCCCTCCTCGAGCGCTGCCACTTCCCAGTTCAGCACCGACGGGGACGTGGCGGTGGGTGGGGAAATCTCGCGGGCCGGCGCGCGGGGGACGACGACTGTCAGGTCGAGACCGGGTAGTCGGTCGCGCAGCCACGTCAGTTCGTTCGTCCGGTCGTGCCACGTGCCTGCGTAGGCGTATCCGGTCGCGGTGACGAGGACTTTCGGCTCGAGTCGGCCGAGCCGGTCGAGCGCAGCCGGAGCGGCGTAGTCCTGCCCGCACGCGGCCCAGACTGCCCCGATACTCGCGGTCGCGAGCAGGGCGACGACGGCCTCCGGGATGTTGGGAAGGTAGCCGACGACCCGGTCCCCCGGTCCGACTCCGTACTCCCGGAGCGTGGCGGCGAACGCGGCTGTCCGGCCGCGGAGTTCCGACCATGTCATCTCGCTGCGGTGCCCGGCCTCGTCGAGGTGGACGACGGCCGGCGCGAGCGGCGGCCGATCCCGGAAGAGGTGCTCGACGAGGTTCAGCCGCGCACCGGGAAACCACACGGCACCGGGCATGGCCGTGTCGGCGAGAGGCGGCCCGGGGGCGGTGTGCGACACCACCTCGAACCGGTCCCACACCGCTTTCCAGAAGTCCCCCGGGGCCTCGACCGACCATCGCCACAGCGACCCGTAATCGGGCAGGTTCAGCCCGTGACGCCGTTCGGCGAACCGCGCAAACTCCGTGATGTTCGCTCGCGCAACGGCGGCCTCATGGGGAATCCACTGCGGCTGCACGGCAACTCACTTTCGGGCCGAGGCGGAGAGACGTCTGGCCCCGTCCGGTGTGGCCGGGCGGGGCACATAGCACGGGTTACCGCCGCTCGCGGGTAGCGCCGGTGTAGATCAGGGTGAGGACCACGGCCACGATGATGCTGATGATCCACCGGATCCAGTCGATGCCGCTGGTGTCCTCGTTGCCCTCGGAGGAGATCAGGCCCCACAGCCAGTAGCCGATCAGCGCGCCGATGATGCCGATGACGATCGTGATGATCATGCCCATGGCCTGCTTGCCCGGGATCACCAATCTGGCCAGGATCCCGATGACCGCACCGAAAATGATCGTGCCGATGATTTGTCCCATGGTGAGCCCCTCTGCTGCGGCGCCGCCCGGTGGCTGCGCATCGTCGACGACTCTTTACCCCTTCAGTGTCTGCCTTGAAACCGACGAAAGTGACCGGTTCGGGGCGGGTACGGCCGAATTACTCGCCCATGCGTGCCGAAGGGCCGTCAGTTGTGCTCGGTCACGGTGGCCTCGATGATCGCCCGAGCCTGTTCACGCATCTCGACCTTTCGCACTTTGCCGGTGACCGTCATCGGGAACTCGTCGACCACGTGCACATAGCGCGGGATCTTGTAGTGGGCGAGCTTCCCGTCGCAGAACGCCCTGAGGCTCGCCGCGTCGAGGGGCCGCTCCGAGCCGTCGCGCATCCGGACCCAGGCCATGAGTTCTTCCCCGTATTTCACGTCGGGCACCCCCACCACCTGAGCGTCGAGAATGTCCGGGTGGGTGTAGAGGAACTCTTCGATCTCGCGGGGGTAGATGTTCTCTCCCCCGCGGATCACCATGTCCTTGATGCGGCCGGTGATGGACACGTAGCCGTCCTCGTCCATGACTCCGATGTCCCCGGTGTGCATCCACCGGGCCACGTCGATCGCCTCGGCCGTCTTCTCCGGCTGGTCCCAGTACCCCAGCATCACCGAATATCCGCGGGTGCACAGTTCGCCCGGCACGCCGCGCGGGACCGTCAGACCTGTTCCGGGATCGACGATCTTCACCTCGAGGTGAGGACCCACCCGGCCGACCGTGGCCACACGCCGCTCGATGCTGTCGTCGCTGCGGGTCTGCGTCGACACCGGCGAAGTTTCGGTCATGCCGTAGCAGATCGACACCTCGTTCATCCCCATCCGATCGATGACCTGTTTCATCACCTCGACGGGACACGGCGAGCCCGCCATGATTCCGGTGCGCAGGCTCGCCAGGTCGTACCGTGCGAAATCGGGCTCCGCCAACGCGGCGATGAACATGGTCGGCACCCCGTAGAGCGAGGTGCATTGCTCCTCCGCCACTGCGGTGAGCGTGGCCGCGGGATCGAACGCCGGGGACGGCAGCACAATTGTCGCGCCGTGACTCGTGCACGCGAGATTGCCCATCGTCATACCGAAACAGTGGTAGAGCGGAACGGGGATACATACCCGATCCAGTTCCGTGTAGTGGCAGAGTTCGCCGACGAAGAACCCGTTGTTGAGCACATTGTGGTGACTGAGCGTGGCGCCTTTGGGGAACCCAGTGGTCCCCGAGGTGTACTGGATGTTGATGGCATCGTCGGGAGAGAGCAGAGACTGCGCCTCGGTGAGCACCCGGCGGTCGTCGGCGAGTGCGGCCCGTCCCACCTCGACGAGGTCTTCCCACCGCGGGGAGCCGAGCAGAACGACATCCTCGAGGTCGGGGCAGTTCGCCCGTACGGTCGCGATCATCTGCGCATAGTCGGATGTTTTGAATGCGGACGCGGACACCAGCATCCGGACGCCCGCCTGCTCGAGGACGTACTGCAATTCGTGCGAGCGGTACGCGGGATTGATATTGACGAGAATCGCGCCGATCTTCGCGGTTGCATACTGGACGAGAACCCATTCCCAGCAGTTCGGGGCCCAGATCCCCACCCGGTCACCCTTCGCGATGCCCGACCGGAGCATGCCGACAGCGACTGCGTCGACATCCGCTACGAATTCGGTGTAGTTCCAACGTTTCCCCGCGGCGCGGTCGACGAGCGCCTCACGGTCACCGAAACGCGCGGCGGTGCGGTCGAGGTTGTCGCCGACGGTGTCGCCGAGAAGTGGAACGTTCCAGGCGCCCTGGGAGTAGCTCGGCAGAGGATCGACGTTGGTGCCGGACATCATGGTCTCCTTCGTGGCAGTGGATACGAAGGAAACGGTAGTGACACCGGTCACTCACGACCACCCCCGAAAAGGGGGAAATGATGACTGCGGTCACACCCTCACAACGAGTGCCAGGTCAGCGACCCGCGGCGCCCCTGAGTTCCTCCCGCATCTCGCCCCACACCGCGGAGTAGGAATCGATGTTGCCCGCGGTGGCCCATGCCAGCGCGCCCCCCTTGACCTTCTCGAGAGCTTCCGCGAAAAGGTCCTGGTATCGCGACAGGCGGGGAACGAACGCGGACACGTCGTCGAACAGCGCCTGCGCACGCCGGTCGAAATCGAGCAGTGCGTCGATGAACCCGTCCGCCTCCGGCTCGGCGAGTAGCTCCGCGAGTTCATCGTCCAGCGGCAGGAATTGATCGTGCAGGTCCGCGATCGAATCCTCGTCGATCGATACGCGTTCCGCCTCGAGTTGGCCGGTCAGCTCGTGAACCCCCTCGTCGGTGAGCTCGATGCCCTCGCCGGCCGCTCGGGCCTTGCCCTGCCGGACGAGCGCATCCACTGCGGCCTGGCCGGCCGACACCGTCACTCCCAGGTGCGCAGCAACCACTTCCGCGGTGACCTGGTTCTTCAGGCGCACCGTCTGCAGCAGGGCCAGCTCATCCACGTTGCCCGCGAAGGCCATCGTCCACTCCTCACCGCCCGACGGGCGCCGAACATGCGGGGGCCGATGCCCCGCGTACCGCGGAATCCGGACGGATCCCGGTCCGATTCTGGCGTACCGGGGACGCGCGTGGGTGCGCGGGCATCGGCGGGAGCCGGCACCGGAGTGGCCGGGGCTTCAGGCGAGCGAATCGATATGCGCCGCGAGTGCCGTCTCGGCGGACCTCGGGGTGTCACCGGCACCGACGAGCAGGTGCATTGCAAGACCGTCGACGACGGCATGCAGACGCTCGGCTTCCAACCCGAGATCACGGTCCGGCGCGACGAGCCCCTCCGCGGCCAGACCTGCCAGTACGAGCTCACACCCTTCCCGCAGTGCGCGCTGCGCGCCGACCGCGATCTGCCGCAGTTCGTCATGTCCGGGAGATTCCGCGATCAGCGCGAGATTGACCAGCATTTCGCAACGTCGGACCTCGTCGAGCGGAAGGAGTTCACCGAGCACGGCCCGCGCGCGTTCCTTGACATCGGCAATGCCGAGTTGGGCGGACACGCGCTCTGCGGCGCGGTCGTGAACCAAACGCATCGAATAGCCGAGCAGTTCCGACTTGCTGCCGAAGACGTGCCGCACGGAACCCGTAGACAGGCCCGCCTCGGCCGCGACCTCCCGTATCGAGACAGCGCCGACCCCTTCGCGCAGGATCAGCCGCCAGACGGCCTCTGCTATTTCCTGCTGTCTCGCATCGTGATCGATCAGTTTCGGCACTGGACCATGCTAACACGGTCGTGCTAGCATCACTTTTTGTAAGCACGACCGTGCTACTTACGCTCTGCGTCCCCCGGAAGGGATCACCGTGAGCACCACACCTCGATACGCCGCACTCGACGTACTACGAGGGGTCGCGATTCTCGGCACCCTCGGTACCAACATCTGGATCTTCACCAACGTGGAAGGATTGGTCGGCTATATCAACGGCACCGGACGAGCGACCGGAAGCTGGTCTTTCGTCCAAGACGTGCTCCAACAGGTGACGCAGGGAAAGTCCCTCGGGCTCCTCACGATCATGTTCGGCATCGGACTCGCCATCCAGCAGCGTTCGGCGACCGGACGGGGACTTCCGTGGCCGGGTAAATACCCTTGGCGGGCAGGACTTCTCATGATCGACGGGATACTGCACTACTTCCTGTTCACCGAGTTCGACGTGCTCACCGGATACGCCGTCACCGGACTCGTCGTCGCGTTCGTCCTGGCTACCGGCATCCGCTCCCAGCGGATCTGGATCGCCTGCGCACTCGCTCTGCACGCCGCGATGCTCGCCGTCGTGGTAGCCGCACTCGCTGCGCTGCCTGCGAATCCGGGCAACCGGACGCTGTCCCCCAATCCTTATGCGGACGGCTCATTCTGGGATCTGGTGGTCTTCCGTGCCGAGAACATCGCGCTGTTCCGGCTGGAAACGATCTTCATCCTGCCGCTGTCGATAGCTCTTTTCCTCATCGGCGCACGGCTGTACCTCCGCGGCATCCTCGACCCGGAACAGGCCCGGCTCCGACGCATTCTCATGATCGTCGGGTTCGGTGCCGCGCTCCCGATCGACTTCGCGCTGGGCCTGTCCGGGACCGACGCGGGTCTCGTCCTGGGCCGCTACGGCACGGCCCCGATCGTGGCTTTCGCACTCCTCGCAGCCGTCGCACACCGCTATGCCGACGGTCGTGCACCCGGCGCGGTCGGCACCGCTCTCAGCCCTGTGGGACGAATGGCATTGAGCTGCTACATATTGCAGAACATCCTGTGTTCGACAGTGTGCTACGGCTGGGGATTCGGCATGGCCGCTCGCCTGGACGGCGACACGATCGTGCCGGCCACCGTGGCGCTGTTCGCCGCCGTCTGCGCGACGCTCATGATCGTCGCGCGCCTGTGGCTGGCCCGATTCGAGCGGGGTCCAGTCGAATGGCTGTGGAACGTGAGTTATCAGGCACTCGCGGGTGGACCGACCTCTCCGGCGACAGCATCCGGGCCGCCACCGGTCTCGTCGTCACGGTCCGGCCACTGAGGCACGGCGCATCCGGCCTCGGCGTCGGCCACCACGAGTGGCACCGGCGAGGCGCACGGCCGGACGCCGCTCTCCCACTCCTTCCCGAGCACGACCGGCGACGTCGCAAGCGCGGCGTTCTCCGGCTCGGTGAATACTCTTCCCCGAGCAAGGAATCGGACACCCTCGGGCGTTTCGAGACTGAAGCCCGCTCCCCTTCCCGGAACCACATCGAGCACCAGACAGGTGTGCTTCCAGACCTCGAACTGCGACCCCGAGATCCACACGGGAACAGAATCGGCCCCGGACGGCGGATCGGGAAGCGTGCGACCCACGCCGAGACGGAGGTCGAGCACGCCGAGGAGCACATCCCGATCACCCACCAGAAATTCGCCTTCCGGAAAGCACATCGGCGACGACCCGTCGCAACATCCTCCCGACTGGTGGATCATCAGCGATCCGTTGCGGTCGGCCAAGCGGCGCAGAAGATCCACGGCCGCGACCGTGGCCGTCACCCGGGCTGGGACTGACACGGCATACCCTCTCTTTCACAGAAAACCGGTCGGCGCCCGCACTTCCCTGTACGAAAGGTGCGGGCGCCGAGAGCGATCAGAAGAATCCCTGGGCCTTCGGAGCGTAGGAGACGAGCAGGTTCTTCGTCTGCTGGTAGTGGTCGAGCATCATGTGGTGGTTCTCGCGGCCGATGCCCGACTGCTTGTAGCCGCCGAACGCCGCGTGGGCGGGGTACTGGTGGTACGTGTTGGTCCACACCCGGCCGGCCTGGATCGCGCGGCCGGCGCGATATGCGACTCCACCGTCGCGCGACCAGACACCGGCGCCGAGACCGTACAGCGTGTCGTTGGCGGTCGCGATCGCATCGTCGAAGTCCCGGAACGACGTCACCGACACGACGGGCCCGAAGATCTCCTCCTGGAAGATCCGCATCTTGTTGTGGCCCTCGAAGATCGTCGGCTGCACGTAGTAGCCGCCCGACAGGTCACCGCCGAGGTCGGCGCGTTCACCGCCGGTGACGATCTTGGCGCCCTCGCCCTTCCCGATCTCGATGTAGGACAAGATCTTCTCGAGTTGGTCGTTGGATGCCTGCGCACCGATCATCGTGTCGGTGTCGAGCGGGTTTCCCTGCCGTACGGCCTTGGTACGCACCGCAGCGAGGGACAGGAAGTCGTCGAAGATGTCCTGCTGGATGAGTGCGCGGGACGGGCAGGTGCACACCTCGCCCTGGTTGAGGGCGAACATGGTGAATCCCTCGAGTGCCTTGCCCTGGAAGTCGTCGGGAGCGGACATCACGTCGGAGAAGAAGATGTTGGGGCTCTTGCCGCCGAGTTCGAGGGTGACAGGGATGAGGTTCTGCGAGGCGTACTGCATGATGAGCCGCCCGGTCGTGGTCTCACCGGTGAAGGCGATCTTGCGGATGCGCGGACTCGAGGCGAGCGGCTTGCCGGCCTCGGTTCCGAAACCGTTGACGATGTTGACCACACCGTCGGGAAGCAGGTCGCCGATCAGCTCGACGAGATACAGAATCGACGCGGGCGTCTGCTCGGCGGGCTTGAGCACCACGGCATTTCCGGCTGCGAGCGCCGGGGCAAGCTTCCACACCGCCATCAGGATCGGGAAGTTCCACGGGATGATCTGGCCCACGACGCCGAGAGGCTCCTGGAAGTGGTAGGCCACGGTATCGGCGTCTATCTCGGAGATCGAGCCTTCCTGCGCGCGGATCGCGCCCGCGAAGTACCGGAAGTGGTCGATCGCCAGCGGGATGTCCGCGTTGAGAGTTTCCCGGATGGGCTTGCCGTTGTCCCACGTTTCGGCGACCGCGACGGCCTCGAGGTTCTCTTCGATCCGGTCGGCGATCCGGTTCAGGATCAGCGCCCGTTCCGCCGGTGACGTCTTGCCCCACGCCGGGGCGGCGGCGTGCGCGGCGTCGAGAGCGAGTTCGATGTCCTTGTCGGTCGAACGCGCGACCTCGGTGAACGGTTGTCCGGTCACGGGAGTGATGTCCTCGAAGTACTCGCCCGAAACGGGAGCCACCCATCGACCGCCGATCCAGTTGTCGTAACGGGACCGGAAGGACATCAGGGCATCGGGCGAACCGGGGCGGGCGTACTCGGGCATCGTGTTCTCCTGCGCGTCGGGGTGATCACCCGTCGAGGGTGTGACCCCGGACACTACAAACGCCGGGGTTGCAACTAGGTTGCGAAGTTCCGGTCGAGTATCCGGATCTTCGCCTCGACCTGTGCGAACACGGTGGAGTCCGGGTCCAGGCATCCGAGATACGCACTCCACGCGGGCAGGTCTTCGCGGCCGTGAATCGATGCCGTCCAGCGGGCGAGCAGCGGCGCCGCACCCCGGCGCAGGAGCGCACCCCGGATTCCGGCATCCAACTCGTCGCCCACGTCGATCACTCCCGGCGCGCCCGAGCCGGGAAGCACCCTGCCGGTGTAGAGGCGCACCGCGGTGTCGAGGTCCCCGCGATCCAGCGCCGCACGTACGTTCGTAACATCGGTGCGCAGCGCGCTCTGCACTCGATACGGCCGGGACGCGATCGTGTCCGGCCCGAGTACCCTACGCAGACGGGATATCTCGGCGCGCACCGTCACGGCATCGAGTTCGTTCTCGTCGAGCAGGACCGCAAGCCTCCGAGCGCCGACCCCTTCCGGATGCTCGCTGAGAATGAGCAGAATCTCGGCATGCCGTTGCGACAGCGCGAGCCGGTCGCGTCCGCGAACGAGCGTCGCACGTCCCGGGCCGAACGTTTCGAGCATGCAGGCGGCAGAAGACTGGGCACTCGCACCCTCGAGCATGGACAGGCGCAGTTCGGCTTCGGCAGCGGCAGCCGTCGCCCGCACCAGTTGTAAAACCTCCGGCACCGCGACGCGCGGTCCGCCGGTGATGTCGAGTGCTCCGAGGATGCGGCCGCTGATGGGGTCGTGGACGGGGGCCGCCGAGCAACTCCACTCGTGCACGGCACGGTTGTAGTGCTCGGCACCGAAGATCTGCACGCACCGATCGAGTGTGAGAGCCGTGCCGGGAGCGTTGGTCCCGACGTGCTCCTCACTCCAATCCGCGCCCTCGGCGAAGTTCATCGCCAGCGCCCGGTCGCGGGCGTCGTGGTCTCCCTCGATCCACAGCAGTCGTCCCCGCTCGTCGCTGATCGCGATCAGCAGTCCGCTGTCGGCCGCATCTTCCACGAGAAGCTTGCGCACGACCGGACGGATCATCGCCATCGGGTGTCCCGCGCGGTAGTCCTCGAGATCCTTGCCGGTCAGCAACAGGGGTTGCTCGATGACGTCGGGATCGATCGCCCTGCCGAGGCTACGGAGCCACGAGTCGCGCACTACGGGGCGTACCGCCGCGGGGGACGCAAGCGCAGCAGACCGCTCTCTGCTCGACGCCGATCCCACCACAGCCGTATGGACTTCCGACAGTCGACGGGCGTGCGCTTCCGCGTCGTCCCCAGGATGCAGCGCCATCCACGAAAGGGCTTTCGCTCCCGCACGGTCGATCATCTACCGCTGTCCTCCTCGCGTTCCGCCGGGGGCCACTGTAGTGCAGATCACAGCGGGTCGGTGTCATCGCACTCGGGGCACCCTGGCGGACGCCTGCCGGATTCAGAGGGCGTCCGCGACACGCCTCGCCAGCATCACGACCGTGGCATGCGGGCCCCGGCTGGGCACCTGCGGGAACACGGAGGTGTCGGCGACGAAGAGACGCTCGGCGCCGTGCACCCGGCACCGGTCGTCGACGACCGCCGAATCGTCCGAACCCATCCTGCACGAGCCCGACAAGTGCTGGGACGTACCGAGATGCGCCGCGAGCCACTCGTCGTCCACGTCCGCTGCGCCCGTCGGAACACTGTGCGGGTCCACGACCTCGTCCATCGCCGCGAGCAGGTGGACCGCCGATGCGACCCCGTGCCGGAGCGCTGCACGATCGCGAGGGTCGTCCAGGTATCCGTAGTCCAGGAGAGCCGCGGCGTACGGGTCGCGTGCGTCGAAGATCAGGCGCCCGCGACTGCGCGGCCGGGTGAGGACGACCCCCAGCACAGGTACGGCAGCGCCACTGCCCGGTACGGAGTCGGCGAACGGAGCCGTGTAGGGACGCAGTTCGAGTTCGTCTGTGTGCAGGACAGTTTCGAGTACAGCCGCACCGAGAGGCAGATCGCTGCGGTACCGGTACGGAACGGCAACTTCCGGATGGTCGGTAAATCCCGTACCGACCCCGGGAAGGTCGACGACGGGCGCGACGCCGAGCGTGGCGAGTTCGTCCGCGGGCCCGATGCCGGAGAGCAGGAGAAGGCGGGGACTCTCGACCGCACCCGCGCACAGCACGACACTTCCCGCCTCGATGAACGCGACGCCGTCACCGCCGTCCACCTCCACCCCTACCGCCTCGGCACCGGACATCACCACCCTGCGCGCCCGCGTACCGGAGCACACGGTCAGATTCGGGGAGGCGAGCGCGGGCATCAACGACGAGAGTGCCGGTCCCATGCGTACCCCGTTCGCGATGTTGAGGGGAACGCGTCCCACCCCGACCGGACCGGGCGCGTTGAGGTCCTCCACCGGAAGATGGCCCGCCGCCACAGCGGCATCGTGGAACGCGCGCGCCACGGCGTGCAGACGGGACCACGGGGTTCGCGACACCGGTACCGGTCCGGCGGCGCCGTGCCACTCGTCGCCGAAGTCCGAGTCGTGCTCGATGAGCCGGAAGTACGGCAGCACGTGGTCGAACGACCACGACGGGGGCCAGGCGTCGAAATCCCCCGGGCGCCCGCGGACGAAGTAGCCGCCGTTGACCGCGCCGGATCCTCCGAGCACCCGGCCCCGGGCAATCGTGCCGGGCCTCCCGGCCAGGAGCACCGGATATTGCGCAGTCCAACGACTTTCAGGCCCAACGGGAAGCCTCGAGGCGTCCAGGAGTTCCGGTGGCGCGGTACCGGTGCTCGCGTAGCCGGGACCGCTCTCGAGCAGCACGACGGTGCGGCCCGGGCGTCCGGCGAGGGTGGCGGCAAGTGTGCATCCGGCGCTCCCACCCCCGACCACCACGATGTCGGCGCGCGCCGGAATCACGTCAGGACCGGATATCGGGCATCAGCGCCGCGGGATCGCGGGCGTCGACGACCCCTTTCCAGAGCCCGGCGCCGTAGGCGAGGTCGTCGAGGCGCTTGAAGAAGACGTACCGCACCGGGTCGAGGCCACCGCCCTCGCGGTGCGAATACCAGTCCCACATGCCTTCTGCCACAGCGAAAGCCACCACCGCGCGCCGCACTTTCGACGACAGCACCGCCGCAACGAATGTGAGCGGCCAGTAGTGCCGGCAGACGGCGGACGCGACCTGCCACATACCGCCCGCGAAGCTCTGACCGGTCAGCACCGCTGCGATGCGCGTCGGCCGGTCGAGTTCGGCGAACATGCGGCGCAACCGCACGAGCGTGACGAATTGGGTCAGTACCGCGACGACGACGCCGAACCGGGTCATCGTGGCGACGGCCGAGCACGCGAGAAGGGTCCAGACGGACATCGCCATCGGGGGCACGGTGCCGGGATGTCTCGCTTCCAGCGGCGCCGCCCCGGTTCCGTAGAAGACCTTGCGGGAGAACCATTCCGGGAAACTCACACGATGATCGTGGGCAACCCGCGCAACCGGTTCGTACCGGAGTCGCCATCCCTCGCTCCGGAGGCGGCGGCACACGTCGACATCCTCCGCGACGTGCATCGACTCGTCGAAACCCCCGCACCCGGCAAGTGCCTCGCGGCGGACCACCATGGCGGCGCTGGGGACGTAGGACACCGGGCTACCTGCCACAACGGGGGCTTCCCGGCGGCCGAGGTCCAACGACGAGCGGGCGTGCTCGTAGCGTGCCAGCGCTCCGTTGTCGGGATCGAGAGCCACGATGCGGGGCGCGACGAGCGCCACGGCCGGATCGCTGAAATGGCCGAGCGACGCCTCGAGCCACCCGATGCGCGGAACGACATCGGAGTCGAGGAATGCCACGAATTCTGTTTGTGCTTCCCGCAATCCGATGTTTCGTGCTGCGGAGGGTCCGCGCGATGCCTCGAATCGGACCACGCGGACCCGCGGGTTGTCCGGCCAGTCGATCGGCATGTCGGAGCCGTCGTCGACCACGATGACCTCGAGGCCGGGAAGCGCTTGCAGCAACCGCCGCACTCCCGCCGCATTGTTCCGGACGGGAACGACCACCGTGACGTCCGCGGTGGAGGGCAGTCGCGTGGGACGCGGATTACCGACACCGGAGTCGAGCAGCCGCCGGGCGACCACCGCGGTTCGGGAGTCGACGACCTCGAGGTGATCGCCGTCGATCATCGCCGCGGCGGCGGGCGCCAGTTTGAGCATCCGGGTGGGCGAGCCTCCGATGAGTACGCGCCCGCCGGCGAACCGCCGGACCCGCGGATCGATGCGCACCCCGAATCCGTCGGGTAGCCGTCCACCGGGAGTCTGCGCCAGTTCGGGTGTTGTCGCCTGACTCACCGAAGTCCCCCCTCCGTGCCCGGTTCCCACCGAGCGACCTGCGATGCTGCACGTTCCGTCAGGTGTGCGAACAAGCGGGCCCCCTGCGCTGCAGTTGCGGTGGTGGGATCGCCGAGAACCCCGTTCGCCGACACCGAAACCATACCGGCTTCACGCAGTTGTGGCATCAGAGTGGAGATCGGATCTGTGTTCCCGGCAACCGCGCTCGCCATATCCACCGCGTTCGGGAACAGGTGCAACATCAGACTCGTTTCGGTCACCCCCGCGTGGGCGTCGGCGCCCGGCACCGCGCACGGGAGCCAGGCCACGTCGCGCCCCTCGTAGCGCAGCAGCGACACGGCTTCGGCCAGGGCATATGCGTTTCCGCCGTGCCCGTTCACGAACAGCACCCGGGAAGCCCAGCGGCAGATAGAGCGCCCGTACTCCACGAACACGGTGCGCAGCGCCTCTGCTCCGATGGACACTGTTCCCGGAAAGTCCTCGTGCTCGCCGCTCGCGCCGTACGCGAGCGGCGGAGCCACGAGGACGTCGGGAAGTGCCTCGGCAACGGCCGTGGCGATCCGGGTATCGGTATCGAGGGGCAGATGCGGGCCGTGTTGTTCGAGCGATCCCACCGGTACCGCGACGGTCCACCGCTCCGGTTCGACGTGGGTCCAATAGGCGCCGGCAAGATCCCGTATCACCGGTCCGATGCTAGTGCGTCGGACAGCCCGCACCGCGAGCGCGTGGTGTCACACCAGCAAGCGAGGTATTTCCCGATTCCAGTTCTCGGAGTAGACGCGCCGCTTGCCGTGGATCTCGTCGGACTCGTACGCATCCAACTGTGCTGTGATCACGAACTCGTCCGGTGTCGATGTCAGCACCGTCCGGGTCCGCACCTCCGTCTGCCAGTCCCCTCGACCGAGATAGCGCACGGTCTGGGTCTCGCCGCGCGCCGACTCCACGTCGTTCCCCTGGAAGCTGAACCACTCGGTCGTTGCGCTCCGCATCGTGGTACCGGTGTCTTCGACGAAGAGTTCTCCCTGGTCGTCCTTGATCTCGAGTGTGGTCACGCCGGTTTCGAGATCGCGCGAGGTCCGCCAGTGGTGTTCGCCCGGCTCGACCCGTGTGACGGCGGAGGATTCCGCACCTTCGGGCTCACCGAACGCGGGCAGCGCCGAGTCCTCGGCGTCGCGTCGCGGACGCACGGGCAGGCTCAGACGGCTTTCGCCGGTGGTCACCGTGAGGGTCGCGAGTTCGGGCGCCGGCCACACCAGCGGAAAGTACGAGGTGGACAACGACAAGCGGATGCGATGGCCTGCCGGGAACTCCTGCGCCATCCCGTTGAGCTTGACGCGCACCCGATACTTGCGACCCGGCTCGAGCGGCTGCGGGTCCGCGCTGCCGTCACGATGCGTGAGGTTCAGCAGACCGTAGGTCACTCGCGTCGCCTGGCCGTCCGGAGCGACATCGCTGAGCCTGGCCGCGACCATCGCCACCGGCTTGTCGGCACTGATCTCGAGATCGAGCTTCGGCAGGCCGACCACGTCGAGCGGTTCGTCGAGGGCTTCGGTTTCGAAAACGAGTGCGCCGCCGTCCTCTTCCCGCTGATCGGAGGGCAGGTCGGGAGTGGCCGCGTACGAGGCCCACTTGCCACCCGCCATCCCCAGGCTCAGCGGTGAACACACCGCCAGGTCCCGGCGCTCCACGGCGTCCGGATCGGCGTCCTGGTCCAGTCCGAAGCGCGTGAGCGAGTACTCGCGGCTCTCGATGCCCGGCGCGGGCCACGACGGCTCGGAGATCCATGTACCCGGCCGCTCGGGGTAGCGCGGGTGCGGCGGGACGCTGCCCTGCTTCCACATGCGGAGCATGGGTTCGTCCATGATGCCGTTGTCGATCCCCTTGAGCCAGTAGTCCCACCACCGGACGACCTCCTGCAGGAACCCGATCTCCGGACCGGGCACTCCCTGGTGCGGGTACTTGTGACCCCACGGTCCGATGAGTCCCTTACGAGGGACGTCGAGGTTCTCCATCAGCCGGAAGATCGCGTTGGTGTAACCGTCGGCCCAGCCGCCCACCGCGAACACGGGACATTGCACGTCCGCGTAGTTCTCGTTGACGGAGGCACGCTTCCAGTAGTCGTCCCGATGTTGATGCTCGAGCCACTTCTCGACCCACAGTCCGCTGCCCTGCAATCGTTCGTGCCACATCTCGCGCCACCGGTCGCCGACGATCGTCGGGTCCGGCGCCATGCTGTTGAAGGCGAACATCACGGTGGCTTCGGACAGGTTGTCCGACAGCAGGCATCCACCCATGTAGTGCATGTTGTCGACGTACAGATCGTCGGTGGCGGACGCGCTGATGATCGCTTTGAGTGCCGGTGGCCGCTTCGCGGCAACATGAAGGCTGTTGAAGCCGCCCCACGAGATACCCATCATGCCGACGTTGCCGTCGCACCAGGGTTGCTGCGCAGCCCACTCGATCACGGCGCACGCGTCGTCCTGCTCGGTAGGGAGGTACTCGTCCTCGAGTACCCCGTCGGAGTTGCCGCTGCCGCGCAGGTCCACCCGGATACAGGCGTATCCGTGGCCGGCGATGTACGGGTGGTTGAGCTCGTCTCGCGCTCGGGTGGTATCCCGGTGCCGATACGGAATATATTCCAGCACAGCGGGAACCGGGTTGTTCTCGACTCCTTCCGGAAGCCAGATGCGAGCCGACAGCCGACAGCCGTCGGGCATCGTGATGAAGGTGTTCTCGATGACACGAACACTGTGGGGAAAGGACGTCACTGTCTGCACGAGTACCTTCCTGTCGATCGGTTGAACAAGTCGCAGGCAGGAAGGCCTTATTCGGAGATCTCGTCGATCCCGAACGGCAGCAACTCGGTCGCACGATCGAAGTACTTCTCGAGCCCGCCGACGTCGTCGGCACCGATGTACAGCGTCGCGAGGACCGTTCGGTAGCCGTCCTGGTTGGGCAGTTCGGAGAGCCGGTCGCCTACCCGAACCTTGATGTCCACCACCGTATCCGGGATCTCCTCACAGACTCGGGCGAGATCGTCGGCGCTGGGGACGCTGCGCACGATACCGTCGGAGTAGTAGCCGACGTGGCACTGCGCCGCGTGGCGGAACTTGCCCTTGCGCGGTTCGATGCGCGGTTCCACGCCGAGCGCGATATCGATCGCCACCTCGTGGTTCGACGTTCCGTCGACCTTGACGAACAGGTCACTGTGCGACTGCGAGATGCGGGTGTTGACCTCGATGAGCGACAGCTTTCCCGTCTTCTCGTCCCACATGAACTCCGTGTTGAAGCAGCCGTTGTCGAAACCGACGTGACGCAGGTACCGCTCCGTCAGATCGATCATGCGTTGCTGCACATCCTCGGGGACCGACTGTGCCGGGTAGTCGAGCCTGTCGAAGCTGTGCCCTGCCGCATCCTTACGCATGTCGAAGAAGCCGTGAATGCGGTACTCGCCGTTGAACATCGTGCCTTCGGGCGCGACCTGGATACCCGTGATGATGTCTTCGGCGAGGCACATGTTGCCGCCGACTCCTTCGAGTTCGGGCGGCAGTTCCACCAGGGACAGCACTTCGTCGAACGCGTCCCCGACCCGGCCGATCTCGGCACGGATCTGCTCGAGTGCAGCGGCGAACTCCTCGGCGCTGTTGATCTCGAATCCGAGTTGCGACGAGTGGGACTTGATCGGCTTGACCCAGAACGGGAAGGAAAGGTCGATCGAATCGAGCGCGTTGTCGTCGAAAGGATCGAAAACCGCGAAGCCCGGGACACATTCGGGAATGCTCTTCCGCTGCTCGATTCGGCTCCACGCCTTGTGCTCGCACTGGAGAATACTGCGGAGTGTCGGCGCGGGCAGGCCCCGTTCGGCGGCGAGAATCGGAGCGAGCACGCTCGTCGGGAAATCCCAGTGCGCGACGATCCCGTCCACGCTGCCGTCGAACTCGTCGAGTTCGCGGCGTGCCCGGTCGAGCAGGTCTCGGAACACATAGGTCTCGGGCTCGACCAGTGACTCGTAATCCAGAAGGCCGTGGAACCGGAGTTCGTCGGCGTTCGAAAGAGTGTCGAGCTTGTCACGCTGCTGATCGGTCAGGGCCGGGATGAATATGTTCTTGTGCATCACCAGTGGGTGCCCATGCAACGATTCGATAAACATCTCCCGCAAATGCCCAGCAATACCGCCGAGTGTGTTTATCCGGTTGTCCGCCGGGCGAGTCCCGTCGGAGGATCGTGGGCCCGAGGGACAGGCGGGAGGATCGGCGCCGGTCGCGCCACGGCCGGCACGTACTCTCGTCTGGTGCAGATCGAACCTCGTCCCTTGGACGACCCGGACGTGCAGGCCCTCATCGACGAGGTTCAGCTCGAGTACGTGCGTCGCTACGGCGGGCCCGACCACACCGAACTTCATCCGGAACAGTTCGCACCCCCACGCGGGCTGTTCCTGCTCGCACATTCCGGAACTGCGCCGCTGGGCATCGGGGGCTGGCGCGCGTACGACGCGGGGCATCCCGGTCTGCGCGACGGCGACGCGGAGATCAAGAGGATGTACGTGCGTGCGGATTCGCGGCGACGCGGAATCGCGCGGCGCCTGCTCGACGCGCTGGAGCGAACCGCAGCGGACGCGGGACGTCGCCGGATGGTGCTCGAAACCGGCACTGCGCAACCGGAAGCCATCGCGATGTACACCGCAGCCGGGTACGCCCCGATGCACGAGCGGTTCGGCGTCTGGGCCGACTCGGAGTCTTCGCTGTACTTCGCCAAGGGATTGCCTCGCATCCGGCTCGCGGCGGAGGCAGAACTACCGTTGCTCCAGGACATCGAACGGGCGGCGGGCGAACAGTTCGCCGAACTGGGCATGACCTTCGTCGCGGACGACGCCCCGCCGACGGTCGCGGAATTGCACCGTCATCTCGCCGCGGGCCGGAACTGGGTGGCGTTCGACGAAGGCGGTGCGCCGGTGGCGTACCTGATCGCCGAACCGGTCGACGACGCGCTCCACATCGAGCAGGTCTCGGTGCATCCCGGTCACGCTCGGCGCGGCGTCGGTCGCGACCTGCTCGCCCACGCCGCCGGGTGGGCTCGCGATCACGGGTACAACGCCGTGACGCTCACGACCTACCGCGACGTTCCCTGGAACGCGCCCTATTACGAACGCCTCGGCTTCCGCATTCTCGGCGACGGAGAACTCACCCCGGGGCTGCGCCGGATTCGCGCACACGAAACGGAGCTGGGACTCGACTACCGTCCACGCGTTGCGATGCGACGCGAACTCGGTTCGTAGGCACCGCACACTCGGACGCGGTGTCACACCGCGATCGCTGCGGCATCCCCCTCGAGGATCGCGTTGTGCGCACGGCGCGGGGTCACCGCGTCGCCGACGCGGAACACAGGAATGCTGCTGTCGCACAGTTGTTTCCAGAGTTCGTCCACGGGTTCCTGATGGGCGACGACCACCACGGCGTCGGCCACGAAGGGCCGGGCCGTGCCGGTCCGGTGATCGACGAGCGACACGACCGTCGCGTCGTCGGCGTCCACGACTCCCGTGACCATCACGTCGGTGATCTGCATGATCCCCGCAGCATGGGCGCGACGCGTCCATCCGTCCATATCGAGGGTGAGGCCGAGATCCTGTCCGACGATCATGCCGCCGGTGCACACCGTCACGGTGCAGCCACGTCCGGCGAGAAGTTCGGCCACCGACGTCGCCTGATGAAAACCCAGATCGTCGACCACGAGCACCCTCCCCTCCGGATCGCCGCGACCCTCGAGCACGTCGCGGACGTCCACGACCTTCGCGGAGTCTCCGGCCCAGACCGGCCGCTGAGGCCGGGCACCTGTCGCCACGATCACGGCGTCGGGCCGGTAGGCGCGGACGAAGTCGGCATCGACCTCGAATCCGGTCCTGATCTCGACACCGGCCCGAGCGCATTCCGCCTCGAGGCTCGTCACCATCCCTGCCAGTTCGCCGCGGTGCGGTGCGGTCGCCGCGGCGCGAATCTGCCCACCCGTCCACGGCTCTCGCTCACACAGCGTCACGGAGTGCCCGCGACGAGCGGACGTAGCGGCAGCCTGTAGTCCGGCCGGTCCACCACCGACCACGAGCACCCGGCGGCCCGGCATCCGCGGCGCAGGCAGGGGCGTGGATTCGCGGCCCGCGCGCGGGTTCACCGTGCACCCGATCCACCGGCCCAGACCGACCCGCCCGATGCATTCCTGGTTGCAACCGATACACGGCCGCACCTCCGCGTCGCGTCCACCGAGAGTCTTCCCCGCGAAGTCGGGGTCGGCGATCTGTGCCCGCACCGCACCGACGAGGTCGCAGACCCCCTCTGCCAGCGCGGAGCGGACCTGGCCGGGTGTCGTGAACCGTCCGACGCCCACAACGGGTAGCGACACAACCGCGCGGAACGCAGCGGGCACGAACAAGGAGTATCCGTGCGGCGTGGACATCGGCGCTTCGACGAGATGGAGCGTTTCGGTGGCCACACCGACCGACGTGCTGAGGTAGTCGACGGCATCCGTCGCATCCAGCATGCGCGCGACCTGCACCGCATCGTCGATGCCGATCCCGCCGGCGGTGCCGTCGTGGCCGCTCAGACGCACCCCCACGATGTACTCGTGCCCCAGCACGGACCTGACCGCGGCCACGACCTCGAGGAGCAACCGGGCACGACCGGTCGGATCGCCACCGTAGCGGTCGGTGCGGCGGTTGGTCCCCGGTGCGAGGAAGGCGCGCAGGATCGACGCCTGCGAGCACTGGATCTCGACACCGTCGAATCCGCCGTCGGCACACCGCCGCGCGACCGCCGCGTAGCCGGCGATCAGTTCGGCGATCTCGTCGCCACCGATCGCCGCCGGCACTTCCCGGAACAACGCGTCGGGTTCCGGTCCCGGTGCCCACAACGGCCGGCCCGTGTACATCGAGCTTCCTTGTGCACCGTTGTGGTTGAGCTGAGCCAGGATTCGTGTGCCGTGCGCGTGCACCGCGTCGGTGAGGCGGCGGTACCCGGGTAGCACGGCGGGATCCCAGCCCCGTATCAGCTTCTCGTACGGCCGATCCGAGCGATGCACCGTGTGTTCCTCGGTGACGATCATCGCTGCCCCGCCGCGTGCTCGCGCCGTGTAATACGCGATGTGCTGGTCGGTGATCTCCCCGTCGACCGCGAAGTTCGTCAGGTGGGCCGGGAAAATGATCCGGTTGCGCAACGTGGCCGGACCGATCCTGAGGCTGTTCCCGGGATCGGGACCGGCCGTGTTGCGCGACACCGGCTAGACCTTGGAGTTGCCCTGGTCGAGCGCCATCTGGCTGCCCGTGATCGTCTTCGCACGATCGCTCGCGAGGAACAGCACCGCGTCGGACGTGTCGTCGGGATCGGCGATCGGCTTCTCGGTGAGGATGGGTGCGAAGTTGGGGAGCCAGCCCGGGAAGCGCTCGAACATCTTCAGCGACCCCTGATCGGTGCCCATCGGGGTCTTCACGCCGTACGGGTGGATCGAATTGACGCGGATGTTGAACTCACCCAGTTCTTTCGCAGCAGCCTGGGTGATGCCGACGAGACCGAACTTGGCAGCGCCGTAATGTGCCTGTCCGGGCATCGCCTTCAGTCCGGCGACGGAACTGACGACGATGATCGAACCGCCGTTCCCGGCTTCGATCATGGCGGGCGCCGCCGCCTTCAACGTCTTGAACACGCCCGTGAGGTTGATGTCGACGAGTTCTTCGAACTGCTCGTCGGGCATTTCCCAGAATCGGTTCCAACTGCAGATGCCGGCGTTCGCGACAACGACATCGAGCCGTCCGAACTGCGCGACACCCTCGTCCACCGCAGCCCGCAGGGCGGCACTGTCGCGGACGTCGGCGATGCGAGCGACGATCTTGCCCCCGGCCTCCTCGACGAGTCGGACGGTCTCACGGAAATCGTCTTCGGTCGCCTGCTCGTAGGTGATGTACTCCGATACCGGCTTCGCGACGTCGATACCGATGATCGACGCTCCCTCCCGGGCGAACCTCAAGGCGTGGTTACGGCCTTGACCTCGCGCGATACCGGTGATGAAGACAACTTTGCCGTCGAACTCGCCCATGGAGATCCTTCCAGATCGGTCTATGCAACAGGTTACAGTTCCGAGGCGAGACGGTGCCCCTCCCGGATCGCGTCCCGCACCGTCCGAGGAGCGATGCAGTCACCGATCTCATCCAGCCCCGGACGGCGCAATCTGTCATCCGGCAGTCCCACTGAGCAGTCCACGAGTGCGGCCGCACGCACGGTGACCTCCGATTCCGTCACTCGATGGACGAGACGCACCCCCGACGAGTCGACCGCACGCACCCCGACGCCGAGGTGCCGCCGCACGCCCGCACGCTGCAACCGGACGTTCGCCGCGACCAGATCGCCGGTAGGCGCCAGCCTCGATCCCGGAATGGGGTCCGGCGTGGCGTAGTGGACCGCACGCCCCGGCGCAACGAGGTGCTCCGCAACCGCGACACCGAGCCGGCCACCTGCCGGATCCCAGACGACGACATGATCGGGGACCGTGTCCGGGTGGTCGAGGGCATACGCGGCCGTGACGTAGCGGCCACCCCGGCCGACCGGGAATCCGGGTGGGCGGGGACGGCCGCCGGTGGCCAGCACCACCGTGGTGCCGGCCTCCATCGCGGCGTCGCGTTCGTCCGCAGTGACGGCGACGCCGGTGCGGACGACGACACCGAGGTCCTGGCAGCGCTCCTCGAGCCACTGTGCAAGCAGTCCGAAGTCAGGAGCACCCGTGCCGCGTGCCGCGGTGTGCAGCATCCCTCCGACGCGATCGGCGCGCTCGGCGACGGTCACGCGGTGGCCGCGTCCCGCGAGACCGCGCGCCGCTTCCAGCCCGGCAGGTCCCCCGCCGACGACGAGCACGTCACGCGCCGCGGTCGCCGCACGGGTGACCGGACGGTCTTCCTGCCCCGCCTCCGGGTTGGCGATACATCCGACTTCCGGATTGCGGAAGTCGCGCACGAGACATGCCTGGTTGCAGCGCACACACGGCCGCGGATCGCGGTGGTCGCGGATCGAGTCGACGAGGTCGGGGTCGGCGATCTGCGCACGGGTCATCTCCACCGCATCGCACACCCCCAGATCGAGAGCTTCCTGGGGGGATGAAGGATGGACGACGCTGCCCTGCAACACCACCGGCACGGTGCCCGCGACGGCCGCGCGGACCTGATTGCACAGGTCTCGGTTGAAGTCCGCCGGCGTGTGCGCGTCGGGCCGGTAGGTTTCCGGCGTGAACAAGCCGCCACGTACGACGGTGAGCAAGTCGAGCGACGGTGCGAATTCCCGCGCGTAGCCGGCGGCGACCTCCGGTGTGAGGCCGGCCCACGGGGCGTTCTCGTCGCAGCTCAGGCGCAGCGCCACGACCCGGCCGGGTCCGAGTTCGGCGCGCACGGCGGCGATCACCTCCCGGAGGAGGCGTGGCCGATCGGAGCCGTATCGGTCGGTGCGATGGTTCGTCAGGCCGGACAGGAACTGCCGGAGCAGGGCGGTCGGTCCGGCATCGAGTTCGACGCCGTCGGCGTCGGCATCGACCGCGACGGCCGCCGCAGCACGGAATCCGGCGATCACGGATTCGATGTCGCCGGGAGTCATCTCTGCCGGGAGTTCACGCGTCGCGGGGTCGGGTACGCGCGACGGGGCCCACAGCGGCGCTCGAGTCCAGGCGCTGGAGCCCTGGAGTCCGCAGTGCCCGAGTCCGGCCAGGACGAGTGCGCCGTGCGGCCGGCACGCCGAGACGATATCCGCCCAGCCTTCCCCTGATTCGGCCGCGAGAGGAGCGCGTTCGTAGGGACGGTCGCCGGCGAGAACCGACGCCACTTCGGTGATCACGACGCCCGCACCGCCCCGGGCCCGACGCTCGTAGTACGCGCGGTGGCGACCCGAGAACCTCCGTCCCGCAGCGAGATTGGTCTCGTGCGGACCGAAGATCACCCTCGACGGCGCAGTGCGGCCGGCGAGGGTGATCGGATCGGTGAGGGCAAAGCTCATACCGGCAGGAGCTACTCGACTCCCAGATCGCGACGGAATCCGGGCGGGACGACGACGTCACCGGGCGTGAGGTCGTGGATCGAATCACGGCCGAGGCCCAAGAGGGCGGAACCTATTCCGCCGCCGAGGATGTCGAGGACGTTCTCGACACCCGCCTGGCCGTTGGCCGCGAGACCCCACAGGTAGGCGCGGCCGATCATGACGGCGTCGGCACCGAGCGCAACGGCCTTGACGACGTCGCTCCCGCGCCGGATGCCACCGTCGAGCAGCACCTCGATGTCGTTGCCGACCGCCTCCGCGATAGCCGGGAGCGCCCGGATGGGGGCCGGGGTGCCGTCGAGGTTGTTGCCGCCGTGGTTCGACACCGAGATCGCCGTGACGCCGGCGTCGACGGCGCGCTTGGCGTCGTCGACCCGCATGACACCCTTGAGCATGAACGGAGCGTCGCCCCACTGTTCACGCAGCCACGCCACGTCTTCCCAGGTGGGCAGCGTGGTGCTCATCCACTCGCCGTACGCGCCGAAGAACGTCGGCGTGTCACCACCGGGCGGGGTGAGATTGGGGGTGGTGAGGTCCGGGACGCCGCCGGTCCGGGCCCAGTCCAGAAGCCACTTGGGCCGGATGATGCCCTCGGGCGCGAACTTCACCATCGCATCGAAGCTCATCCGCTCGGGGATCGCGGGACTCCCCCAGTCCCGGCCGTTGGAGAAGGACCAGTCCAGGGTCATGATCAGACCCTTGGCACCGGCCGCGCGGGCGCGTTCCATGCGCTGGACGAGCACGTCGCGGCTGCCCACCCAGTACATCTGGAAGAACGTCTTGTCGTTGGCCGCAGCCACGTCCTCGATGGATTTGCTCGCGAACGAGCTGAGACCCATCGCGATCCCCCGTGCGGCGGCCGCGCGGGCGACGGCTACCTCTCCGTCCGGGTGGACGGCCTGGACACCGGTCGGCGAGATGAGGACGGGCATCGCCACGTCCTGCCCCATGACCCTGGTGCCCATGTCGCGCTTCTCCGACAGACCCGCGACGTGCGGGGCGAAACCGAGTTCGCGGAACGCCGCGAGATTGTCGTCGACGGTGATGCCGGCTTCGGACCCCGCCACGAGCGCCCCGTACACCGACTTCGGCAGCCGCTTGCGGGCACGCTCCTGCGCCACGGCGACCGTTTCGAACCAGTCGCTCTGCTTCCAGGGATTCTTCAGCCACGAGAACTTGGCCATCGTGAACTTCTCTCCTCGAGATCTACAGGCCTGCGAGAGGGTTCTCGTCGCAGAATTTGGCGGGCGGCTTGGCGAGCAGCGTGAGTGGCACCGGTGCTGCCGGGGTACGACGCTCGGCGCGCTTGCCGGTACGCGAGTGGTCCACGCTCGACTGCGGCACCGTCCGTTCGGCCTCGAGGGCCGACTGACCGTATCCCTGAACACATTCCGGGTCGGGACCGTCCATCGGAAGGCCGGTGAAGAACTTCGCCGCCATGCAGCCACCGCGGCACGAGTCGTAGAAGTTGCAGGAGGCGCACGCGCCGGCGGACTGCGGTTCGCGCAGTTCCCGGAACAGCTCGGAGTTCTTCCACACCTCGGCGAAACCGCCGTCGGTGAGGATGTTCCCGGCGTGGAAGTTCTCGTGGATCGCGAACGGGCACGCGTACACGTCACCGACCGGATCGATCAGGCACACGACACGGCCGGCACCACAGAGGTTGAGGCCGGGCAGAGCACCGCCGCCGCTGTCACCGCCGAAGGCGGACAGATGGAAGAACGAGTCGCCGGTCAGGACGCCTTCGCCGTGAGCGACGAGCCAGTCGTAGAGCTGACGCTGCTGGTCGTGAGTGGGGTGCAGGTCGTCCCAGACATCGACGGCGCGGCCCGACGGACGCAGCCGGGTGATGCGCAGTGTCGCGTCGTAACGGTCGGCGAGCGCCTTGAAGTCGTCGAGCTGATCGACGTTGTGGCGCGTGACCACGACGGAGATCTTCGCGTCGCGGAAGCCCGCCTCGGACAGGTTCTCGAGCGCGCGCACAGCCATCGCGAAGGAACCGGGACCGCGTACGGCATCGTTGACCTCGGCGGTCGCGCCGTCGAGGGAGATCTGCACGTCCACGTAGTCGGACGCTGCCAGCCGCGCCGCGACCTTCTTGTCGATGCGCACGCCGTTGGTGGAGAACTTCACGCCGACCTGGTGCTCGGTGGCGTAGTCGACGAGCTCCCAGAAGTCCGAGCGCACGGTGGGCTCGCCGCCACCGATGTTGACGTAGAACACCTGCATGCGTTGCAGTTCGTCGATGATGGCCTTGCACTGTTCCGTGGACAGCTCACGCGGGTCGCGCTTGCCCGACGAGGACAGGCAGTGCACACACGAGAGGTTGCAGGCGTAGGTCAGTTCCCACGTCAGGCAGATCGGAGCGTCGAGGCCCTTCTCGAACTGGTCGACGAGTCGACCGACCGCGGGCGGGAGGGAGGGAGCCGGTGCAGCCGGCGTGCTGGTGACGGGGGGTTCGAGCAGAGACGTCATAGCGGGTCCTTGCTGGGTCGGGGCGTCAGGCGGGCACGATCATGTGCGAGTCGGCCAGCGTGCCGAGGGCACGCACATAGGGCCGCTCGGCGCTCTCGTCGATTCCATGGGCGCGCAAGGCCTCCCGCACCGACGCGTGGTGGTCGAGGGACCGGACGACGTCGACGATGACGGTGTTCTTCAGGAACGACAGTTTGCGGGTGCCGAAGTGGTAGAGCAACGCCCCGAAAGGCTCGGGGCGAAGCGCTACCTGCGGGTGGAGCCGCCACGTGGCGCCCGGGTCGAACTGTGTGGTCGCCACGGCGGTGGCTCCGGGGGCGGACATGATCAGTAGACGCCGCACATGCCGTCGATCGAGACCTCTTCCACGAGGGACTCCTCGATCAGCTCGGACTCGATCACCGCGTTGTCGCGATCGGACATGATTCCTCCTCGAATTTTCACTCCACATGTGGAGTCCACGTCACAACAGGGCTAGCGTTGTGACTCGGTTCACCACTGTAATGGCATCGAGTGCAGAATGTCATCCATGGATCGAGGGAAATATGCCTGACCGCCGAGAGCCGTCCACCCGGACCGGCCGGCGCCCCTCCACCACGAGAGAATCGCTGGCGGCGGTCGGCATCGAACTCTTCCGCACCCGCGGCTTCGACGAGACCAGCGTCGACGACATCGCCGAGGCGGCGGGCATCGCGCGGCGCACCTTCTTCCGGTACTTCCCCTCGAAGAATGCGGTCGCGTGGGGTGACTTCGACGGCCAGCTCGAACAGATGCGCCGACGACTCGCAGAGGTCCCGCCGGACGATTCGCTCGCGGACGCGCTCACCGCCGCACTACTCGACTTCAACACCTTTCCGGCATCCGAGAACGAGCGGCATCGCGCCCGCATGGAACTGATCCTGCGCACTCCCGCCCTCCAGGGGTACTCGTCGGTGATGTACCAGGGGTGGCGCGCGGCAATCGCCGAGTTCGTCGCGCGCCACACCGGTGCCCGCGCCGACGACCACATCCCGAGGACCGTCGCCTACCTCGTGCTGGGCGTCGCGGTCGCGTCCTACGAGCAGTGGCTCACCGACGCCGACTCGGACCTGCGTGACCTGCTCGGAACAGGAATGCTCACACTCTCCGAAGGACTCGGCCCGAGCACTCCCCCACTCGAAAGAGGTTGACAGACAATGGCTGTGCTGGATTCTCTCGCGCCATGTCCACCGGGCCGGTGGACACACGACCACGTGACCGTCGAGCGGGTGCCCTCCGGCCCGATCAGGTTGCGCCGCACCATCGACGGACTGCACGTGACGCACGCGCTCACTCCCGACCTGCTCAGTGAACGCCTCGTCGCCGACGTGACCGCATCTGTCCAGGACGCCGAGTTCGGGCAGAACGAGTTCGAGTTGACGATGGTCGGCCTCGTCCGCTCGACGGTCCCCGGAGCTCTCGAGTCGTGGGTCACCTATTACCGCAACTCGTTGAACGAACTGCTCGACGGCACAGCAGCGTTCGCCCCGATCCACGACAAGGCCGCCACGTTGGCACGAGGCCGCGTGCTCGATCTCGGGTCGTGTTTCGGGTTCCTGCCGTTGCGGCTCGCAGGAGCGGGCTTCGACGTGGTCGCCACCGACATCCTCCCCGGCACGATGCGACTGCTCGACGCGGTCGCACCCCGTTTGGGCCTGGCTGTGGACACCCTCGTCTGCAACGCGGCCGGAGTGCCCGTTCCCGACGACAGCGCGGACACCGTCACGGCGATCCACCTGCTCGAGCACGTCGACCACGAGACGGGAGCCGCCGTTCTCGCCGAAGCGCTGCGCATCGCGCGTGCACGCGTGGTGGTCGCGGTGCCGTTCGAGGACGAGGCAACCGCGTGTCACGGGCACATCCGGACATTCGATCTCGCGTCGCTCGACGCGCTCGGACGCACGACAGGTTTTCGGTACGAGGTATTCGAACACCACGGCGGGTGGCTGATCGTCGATCTCGTGTGACTGTCGATCTCGTGTGACTTACGAGCGCTCCGCGACGAGAAACGTCGTCATCGCCTGTGCGATCGTCTCGGGCCGGTCGAGCATCGACAGCACATAGGCGTCGTCGACCTCGACGAGTGTCCCGTTCGGCAGCAGATTTGCGAGCCGTCGCCCGTGGCCGCGCGGCATGACCTTGCCGGCCGACGACCACAGCACCAGCGCCGGACCGGCGAAATGCTGCAGCGCTTCGGTATCGGCGACGAGTTCGGTTGCGGTGAAGCGGGTCGCGACGTACTTGCGCAGATCACGGCGTATGTCCTTGCTGCGGAGTCCGGGTTCGGTCCAGGTACGGACGAGGTCGTCGGGCAGGGGCGTGCGGGCCATCCAGCCGAGCAACGGCGGCGTGTTGCGCAGCCACGAAACCCTGAGTTGCCGCAGCGCGAGTGCCAGGCCACCCGGGATACGCGTGGCGAGGACCGCCATCTTGCCCGGCAGGCCCGGCGGGAAGTTGTCGAAGGCCTCGCACGGCAGCAGGATCAGACGGCCGAGGCGGTCGTCCAGTCCGTACGCGGTGAGGAACAGAGCCCCGCCCCAATCACAGTGCACCAGCGTGACGTCGTTCAGGTCGAGCGCGTCGAGAAAGTCCGCCACGATCCGGTTCAGACCGCGCAAGCTCAGATCCGCGTCGGGACGCATCGGTTCGGGGTGCGCACCGAGCGGTAGATCCGGTCGCACATAACGGAACCCGGCGGGTAACCGGTCGATCACCTCGTCCCACACCGTGTGGTTCATGAGCAGGCCGTGCAAGAAGACCACGGCCGGTCCGTCACCGTGTTCGACGTAGTGAATCGGCCCTGCAGCGAGATCGACGGTGGGCATGGACGCACCTTTCGGTGGGTGAACACTCCGGAGCGTTGGCTCCAGCGTGGCGGCGAGGACCGAAGGGTGTCAACCGTGGCGCGGGTCCGGGTGGCGCCCGACGGCCGGTTTCGCGCCGGTCTGCCGTACTCGGCGTACCGCCTCGACGTATTCCGTCACTGCCGGCCACGTCCGCGCTGCACCAGCCAGGTCGCGAGCGCTACGAAGATCACCGCCCACACCGACAGGTTCAGGATCGGAACCCACAGCGGCTCGGACGGCAGCGGGTTTCCGCTGCGGTCGATCAGCACACCTTCGGTCACGGGGTAGCGCGCCAGCGACACATAGCCGTAGAGCGGAGTGAACTTGGCGATGGTGAGCAGCGTGCCCGACAGCGGAATGAAGATGTTGCCGAGGAACGCGAGGATTACCAGGCTGCCGCCGGCAGCGCCGACGGCGGCTTCCGATCAGAAAGCCAGACCGAAGACCAAACCGTAGACGGAAAACACTGCGGCACCCACGAGCACGGCCACCGCGCTGAGGATCCACGCACTCGAGTCGCCGGACGCACCGGTGAAGACTCCGAGGACGAAGATCAGCCCGATCGGAATGGCCGCGACCACGAGGGCCACCGTTGCTTTCATCGCCACATACGAGGCGTCGGTGAGCGGGGTCAGCCCCAACTGTCTGCCCCAGCCCTGCATCCGCTCGACCGCTGCCGTGCCGCCCACGCCGGTGGTAGCGGTCACCGCGCCGTACGCAGCCATCGAAATCATGATGTACATCGCCACGTTGCCGTTGCCGGCCGACTCGGTCGCGAACGACTGGGACGCACCGAAGATCAGGTAGAAGAACGCGGGCAGCACCGCGATGAAGAAGACGTTGACGTAGTCGCGGAAGGTCCTCCGCAACTCCAGACCGACGAAGGTGGCGTTCATGCCGTTGCTTTCTGTGTCAGCGCGAGGAAGGCGGTTTCGAGCGAGCCACTGACGATGTCGAGGTCGTGGGCACCGAGGCGTAGGAGGAGAATGCGGGCCACCGAATCGGAATCCGTTGTCCGGACCTCGATTCTCGTTCCGGCCCATGAGATGTCGGCGACACCGGGAGTCGACGCGAGGACCGCCTGCGCTTCGTCTCGGAACTGCGCTGGTACCTCTGCGGAGACCAGCCTGCCTGAGGCCCGAGCCCGTATCTCGGCAGTAGGCCCGTCGGCCACCACCCGCCCTCCGGCCATCATCACGATCCGACCGGCGAAGGCGTCCGCTTCTTCGAGGTAGTGGGTTGCGAACACGATCGTGCGGCCCCGGTCGGCCTCGGCGTGCATGGTGGCCCAGAACTCGCGGCGGGCGGCCACGTCCATTCCCGCGGTCGGTTCGTCGAGGACGAGCAGGTCGGGGTCCGGGAGCAGCGCGAGAGCGAAACGAAGCCGCTGTTGTTCTCCGCCCGAGCATTTCGACACCATTCGGCGGGAGAGTGCCGAGAGTCCGGCGCTGTCGAGAACCTCGTCGATGTCGCGGTGGGTGTCGAAAGTCGAGGCGATGATGCGCACGGTTTCACGCACCGTGAGATCGCGTAGCAGTCCGCCGGTCTGGAGGACGGCGGAGACCCGGCCTTCGCGGACGGCGTGCCGGGGAGGCGCGCCGAACACGGAAATCGATCCCGAGGTCGGAGTCGTCAGCCCGAGAACCATGTCGAGCGTCGTCGTCTTCCCTGCGCCGTTGGGTCCGAGCAGAGCCATGACCTCACCGCGCCGGACGGTGAGGTCGAGGCCCGACACCGCATGCGCCTCCTCGCCGCCCTGCGCACGGAAAGTCTTGACGACGTCGCGCAGTTCGAGGGCCGGGGCACCTGTGTGTTCCATGGTCGAAAGTGTGCACGAACCGGGCCCCGAGCGACATACCCGGCTCTCTCTCACGAATCCGAGACAGCGGATGTCATGTTCTCGGCGCTCGCTCCTGGTGGACGAGCGCGGTCACGGTGCCGGATCGCCCATCACCGCTCCCTCGCGCCGAGGATCGGCACCCCCGATCCAGCCGGCCTCTTGGCGCTGCAGTGCGCTCAACCCGCTCGACTGCGGCGCGACGGAGACCTCGTGTCCCTTGTCCCGAAGCTGTTGCACGAGCGGGTCCTGTGCGCCGTCGTCGGACGCGTCGACGGCGGGATGTTCGCCCCCGACGCCGGTGGCCGGGGTGTTCGCCGCGCCGAACGACACGGCCGAGATCGCTTGCTGCGGGTCGAGCCCCCAGTCCAGCATCCCGACGAGCGTTTTGACGACGAACTGGATGATCACCGATCCGCCGGGCGATCCCACGACCATCTGCAGGTCGCCTCGCTCGCCGTCGGGTGTCCTGTCGAACACCAGCGTCGGCGCCATCGAACTGCGCGGACGCTTTCCCGGCTCGACCCGATTGGCAGCCGGCAGCCCGTCCTTGCCGTTGGGTTCCGCCGAGAAGTCGGTGAGCTGGTTGTTGAGGAGAAAGCCGTCGACCATGTGGAACGACCCGAATGCCGATTCGATGGTCGTCGTCATGGCGGCCACGTTGCCGTAACTGTCGGCGACCGAGATGTGGCTGGTGCCGTGCTCGGGACTCTGCGGCGGCACCCCGAGCGGTACCGGTCCGAAATCGCCCGGCTGTGCGGTGCCCATGCTCTTGCCCGGGTCGATCAGTGCCGCCCGCTGAGAGAGGTACTCGGGGTCGACCAAGGTGTCGAGCGACCCCCCGGGCAGCGGAACGAAGTCCGAATCGGCGACGTACTTGTCGCGGTCGGCGTATGCGAGACGCTCGGCCTCGGAAATCAGGTGCACCGCTTCGGCATTCGGCACTCCCCCGTTCGCGTCGACCTCGGACGGTCCCAATGCCGCAAGGTCGAAGTTCTCCAGGATGCCCAGAGTGGCCGCGACGGCGGTGCCGCCGGAAGACGGGTTCGGCATCCCACAGATCTCGTGGTCACGGTAGGGCGTGCACAGCGGCGTGCGCTCCTTCGCCTCGTACGCGGCGAGGTCGTCGAGCGTGAGCATTCCCGGTGTTCGCCCACCGGATGTGTTTCCGGTCGCCTCGACGATCGACTGTGCGATGTCACCGGTGTAGAACGCGTCGGCGCCGTCGGTGGCAATTGCGCCGAGGGTCTTCGCCATCGCCGGATTGGTCAGCGTCGAGCCTACGGCCTTGGGGCTGCCGTCCGGCTCGAGGAAGTACGCGCGAGCCTCGTCGTCGACCGCGAGTTGCTCGGCGGAATCGGCAATGGACTGCGCCATCCGGTCGCTGACGCTCACGCCTCTGTCGGCCAGATCGATGGCGGGCGCGAACAGACTCCGCCATTCCCGGTCGCCGTACTCGGCATGCACCGACTCGAGCATGCGCAGGACACCGGGCACGCCGATCGACCGTCCGCTCGCGCGAGCATCGGGCTTGGGCTCGGTGCGGTCGGTCTCGCTGATCCAGCGAAGATAGTTCTCGTCGGCCGCACTCGGGGCGGTTTCCCGTCCGTCGAATGCCTGGACCGCACCGGATTCGGCGTCGTAGTACATCAGGAACGCTCCGCCGCCGATACCGGACGACTGCGGTTCGACGAGTCCGAGCACCATCTGTGCCGCGACGAGCGCATCGGCCGCCGTCCCGCCGTCGCGGAGGACCTCGCACGCCACCTCGGTGGAGACCGGGTTGGCGGTGGAGACCGCGAACGATTCGGTACTCACAGCGGTCATGTCGCTGCGGTAGCCGGTGGCGATTTCCGGGTTGGTGGAAATGTCGCCACCCCCGGTCTCCGGCGGCGCTCCACCGGTCAACGGCGTGCCGTTGGGCGTCGCTCCACACACCGCCCCGGGCGCGGCGGTGTTCTCCGAATCACCGTCCGTGCTCGACGCACATCCGCCCACGAGTACGAGTGCCGCCGTCGCAGCCACAGCGGCACGTATTCCCGACCGATTTCTCCCCACCGAGATCATCTTGACGACGGTAGCCGGGGGTCGCGGGATTCACCGGGCAAACGCGACATCCATCTTGTCGGCACCGGGAGTCTGCCCGGAAGGGTCTTGACAGGGCTGTTCCCTGCGGAGGATGGTGTATTCAACCGAAAGGTTGAATAAGGATGGTGGCAGGTGAACGTTGCCGACGCGGACGACGAACTACTCGACCGGGCATTCATGGCCCTTTCCGATCCGATCCGCCGACGCATCGTCGCCCGGCTCAGCCGGGGTCCCGCCACTGTCAACGAACTCGCGGAACCCTTCGCGATCACCACCCAGGCGATCTCGAAGCACATTCAGGTACTCGAGCAAGCCGGGCTCGTCACGCGCACCCGCGATGCCCAGCGCCGCCCCGTTCACCTGAATCCCGCACAGTTGGAGGCGCTGACTTCCTGGATCGACCGGTATCGGTTGACCAAGGAACAGCAGTTCCGCAGCCTCGACTCTGTGCTGGCCGGGGACACGGCCGACACCACAGACCCCCCACCGGGGTGATCCCGCTCCCTGCGAGAGGCATCGTCATGAGCAACCCACTGCACATCAACGTTCCGGACGGCGTTCCGTTCATCGACTACGAGCGCGAGTTCGACTATCCCGTCTCCGAAATCTTCCGGGCGCATCAGGATCCGGCTCTCGTCGCCCAGTGGCTGGGGCCGCGCGGGGTGTCCATGGACATCGACCACTACGATTTCCGTAGCGGTGGCTCGTATCGGTACACCCACAGCGACGACAGCGGTTCGTACACCTTCTCGGGCGTGTTCCACACCGTGCGGGAGAACGAATTCGCCATCCAGACCTTCGAATTCGATCAATTCCGCGACATCGTGAGCATCGAGTTCATGACCTTCGAGGATCTCGGCAACGGCCGCAGCAAGCTCAGCGGCCACAGCGTGTATCCGAGCCTCGAAGCACGCGACGGGATGGCGTCCTCCGGATGGGAGGAGGGCACGCGCGACTGTTACGACCGGATCGAAGAGCTTCTCGCGAAGGCCAGCGCCTGATCATCCGCCCGATGCGGCCGCACTCGCCGCCGGGTGCGGCCGCATCGGGCCGGATCGAGAGCCGTGCACGACGCGCAGGACCAACGCGGCAGCGGAAGGCCTCGGGACACCCGGTCGAGGCAGAAGTGCCCACTGTGCGGGACAGGCGGGGGTGCCCTCGGGCGCACCCGGTACCGTTTCTGGGGCTACAACAGGCTGCTACCCTTAACTAGAACGGGTTCTAGATTTCGGGGTGTTCCAGAACATCCCGGAACGGGAACACCCGGGGTGGCGCCACTGCTCCCGCACGGTATGCACGAGAGGACGACACACGCCATGACGACTGTCGAGGTGCCCCACGGCTCGCGATCGGTGGTACTCACCGTCTCCGCCGTCGTCGAGGAAACCGCCGACGCGAAGTCGATCGTCTTCGCCGTCCCCGACGAACTCCGCGACAAGTTCGCGTACAAGCCGGGCCAGTTCCTCACCCTGCGGATTCCCAGCGAGCGCACCGGCTCGGTGGCGCGCTGCTACTCCCTCGCGAGTTCACCGCACACCGACGATGCCCCCAAGGTCACCGTCAAGCGCACGTCCGACGGCTACGGGTCGAACTGGCTCTGCGACACCGTCGCGGTGGGCGACACCCTCGAGGTTCTGCCGCCCGCCGGGGTGTTCACCCCCAAGTCCTTCGACCACGACTTCGTGCTGTTCGGGGCAGGCAGCGGTATCACCCCCGTCATCGCGATCCTCAAGTCCGCGCTGACGCAGGGATCGGGCAAGGTCGCGCTGATCTACGCCAACCGTGACGAAGCATCGGTCATCTTCGCCGAGGAACTGCGGATGCTCGCCGAGAAGTACCCGACCCGATTGACCGTCGTCCACTGGCTCGAATCCGTGCAGGGTCTTCCCAGCGCCGACCAGCTCGCAACACTCGCAGCGCCGTACTCCGATCGTGAGGCGTTCATGTGCGGGCCGGGACCGTTCATGGACACCGTGCATCAGGCGCTCTCGAGCATCGGGATGGCGCGGACTCAGGTCCACGCCGAAGTGTTCAACTCGTTGTCCGGCGATCCCTTCGCCGACCACGCGCCCGTCGAGGTCAGCGACGAAGAAGCCGCGGACGCGGCGACCGTCGAGGTCGAACTCGACGGTGAGGTCCACAACCTGACCTGGCCCCGCAAGCAGACGCTCGTCGACATCATGCTCGCCAAGGGCATCGACGTTCCCTACTCCTGCCAGGAGGGCGAGTGCGGATCGTGCGCGTGCACCGTCCTCGAAGGCAAGGTCGAGATGGAGAACTGCGACGTGCTCGACCCGGAGGACATCGAGGCGGGCTACATCCTGGGATGCCAGGCACGTCCGGTCACCGACCACCTCAAGATCGAGTTCTGAGCCGCACGTCGAGGCGTGGCCGGCATCGCCGGGTGCCGCTCACGTCTCGTCAGCGCAACCCGCGGAGCCGGGCGCGTTCCTCCGCGTCGAGATGCTCGGTGGCGTAACTCAGTGCCGTCCGGCCCATCGCGGCCGCGTGACGCTCGAGAAAGTCGAGCAGGGCGTCGCGGTCCACGCGTTTGCCGACCTCACGCAGCATCCAGCCTGCCGCCTTCTGGATCAGATCCCGGCGGTCGTCGAGGACACGCTCGGCCATCATGAGCGTCGGGCCGGCCTCTCCCCTCTTGACGAAGGCGAACGTGGCGAGCAGCCCGGCACGTCGCCGCCACAGGTCGGGGTCGTCGACCAGCGTCGTGAGCAACCCGGCATCGGCCGGATTCGCGTGGATCCATTCACCCACGATGTGATCGGACGAGGCGTCGACGAGATCCCAGTTGTTCACCCGTCCGCAGCGGAGAGCGTCGAGGTATACCTCGACCACCCGGCGACGTGAGACCGGGTCGCGCGTATACCTGTCCACGAGGATCAGCAGGCCGGCGAGACGGTGTTCGTGGACAGCGCTGTCCAGAAGAAGACGCGACTCCTCGATCGGCAGGTCGCGGAACTTCCGGACCACGGCACGGGTCTGCGGCACCCGCAGTCCCAGAAAGACGTCGCCCTCGCCGTACTCGCCGGGCCCGGTCTTGAAGAAGCGTCCCATCCCGGCGGCTCCGTCAGGATCGCCGAGGGCGTCGAGCGCCGCGCGAACGTCCTTTGCGGACAGGTCGTCGGTCACGTGGACGAGCCTACGTCCTCGCCGCCTGCACGAGTGTCCGGACAGACCGAGTTGTCCGAACCCGTTGCCGCTGAACCGGTAGGACGAAATGCGTCGTGGATATCGAACACGAAGGATCCCGCGGAAACAGCGTCCGCCCTTCAGCATTCCTGTTAACTTTGCGGCATTCGACAATGCGTTCCCCGGAGTGGGTGCTTCGCCTCCCTCCAGGTGTCCCCTGGGAAGCAGCTGCGCCCGGGACTGTCAGGCGTCACATTCGAGAGAAAGGAAGCGACGGCTCCGACCCTCACAGCTGCGGATCTGCACAGATGAGCAGATGAGCAGATGAGCAGATGAGCAGGGCTACCGGCTCGATCCAGCAAGTCTGGCGAAGGGACACAAGTGATTTCGAGATATCGCTTCCTGCTTTCGGTTGCCGTCGTCATGACCACCGCAGCGACGGCATGCGGGGCCTCCTCACCGGCCGGGAGCGGGCCGACCACCGCGAACGGCCTGATCCTCGGGGACGCTTATGAACTCGGGGCCTACAACCCGGTCGCGGGTCACGGCGAAGCGGGAGATTCCAAGATCTACGATGGCCTTCTGAGCCTCGCGGGCGGTGACGGGATCCCTACCTTCGAACCCGCCCTTGCGGCCCGGATGCCCACCGTCGGCGACAACGGTACGACTTGGACAGTGCACCTGCGCGACGATGTCACCTTCACCGACGGAACGACCTTCGACGCAGCCGATGTTGCTGCCACATACCGCGCGATCCTCGACCCGGCATCCGCGTCGCCACTCGCCACATCCTTCGACATGATCCGATCGATCGATATCGTCGAACCCCTGCAGGTGCGATTCGAATTGCATTACCCGTTCGCGGCGATGCCCACGAAGCTGCTCCTCGGTATCGCTCCCTCGGAACGGCTGACAGGTGGTCCCGCCACCGAGTCGACACTCAACATCGATCCGGTCGGCACGGGCCCGTACAGGTTGGTCTCCCTGCGTCCGGACCAGGCAGTTTTCGAGGCCAACGACACGTACTGGGGCGGCGTGCCCGAGATTTCCCCGTTGACGGTGGTATACATCCCGGACGACAACGCCCGCGCACAGCGGATGGCCGCCGGGGAGATCGCGGGCACAAACCTGCCGCCGCGACTCGCGGCGACATTCGAGGGACGCGAGGGCACCACAGTCACGGCGAATACGTCGGCGGACTGGCGCGCGGTGAGTCTTCCCTCCGGTAATCCGGTCACGGGCGACCCCGCAATCCGCGCTGCACTCAACCGCGCGGTCGACCGCGAGGACCTCGTCGAGCACGTCCTGGCAGGATACGGTCGCCCCGCATCGACACCATTGCCCGAGGTGTACGGCGACGCATACGAGCCCACAGCGACGTTCGAATTCGACCCGGCAGAAGCCGAACGGATCCTGAACGAAGGGGGCTGGCGCGAGACACCCTCGGGTGTTCGCGAAAAGGGCGGGCAACAAGCAACATTCACGGTCATGTATTTTCCCGAAGACACGTTGCGTCGAGATCTGGCTCAAGCTTTCGCCACCGAGGTCGATCGAATCGGCGTGCGGGTGGACGTTGCGGCGGTGGACCGCTCGAACGTGCCGGACCGGCTCTCCGAGAACGCGGTGCTGCTCGGAGGAGGCGATATGCCGTACGACCCCGATCCGCAGCTCTACAACACTTTGCACTCGACGTTCGCACGGGACGATGCCGGCTCTCCGTACGACAACGCCTCCGACTACAGCAATCCCCTCGTCGACGATGCCCTCGATAGCGCGCGGCGCGCCACCGAGTCCGATGAACGTACGGCACAGTATCGGACCGTGCAGAACGCATACGTCGACGATCCCGGGTACGTGATGCTCGTGTTCCTCGACCACACCTACGTCTCGGTCGAGAGCGAATTCACCGGAAGCGAACCGATTCTCGAGCCGCACAGTCACGGTGTCTCCTGGGGGCCCTGGTGGAATCTCGAAGAATGGACAGCCACGGGATGACGACCACTGCTACAGGGAAGCGGGACACGGCGTCCCAGCCCCCGGATCGCGCAACGGCCGCTGCGCCCCGCAGTCGACGACGGCGGGGAGTCATCCGAATGGTCTTCCGGCGAATACTGTTCGTCGCTCCCCTCACCCTCGCAACCTCATTCGGTCTGTTTGCACTCGCGTCTCGATCACCGTTCGATCCCCTCGCCGGGATTCTCGGGGATCGCTACCTCACCATGTCGACCGCCGACAAAGAACAATTGGCGACCCAACTCCAGCTCGACACACCGTGGTGGCACCAGTGGACCACCTGGATCGGTCGTGCCTTCAGAGGTGACATGGGGTATTCGCGGGCTTACGCCCAGCCGGTATCCGAGGTTGTTGCCCAGCGAGCCCCATGGACGCTGCTGCTGTCCGGCACCGCGCTCACCACGGCAATCCTCGTCGCGCTCCTCGCCGGAATCTGGACGGGTCTGCATCCCGGCGGCGTACTCGACCGCGGAGCCGCATTCGCCGCGAACCTGGTACAGGCCGTACCGCCATTCGTGCTGTCCCTCGGGGCGGTTGCCGTATTCGCCGTCACCCTGAGGTGGCTTCCGGTGGCAGGGCTGACCTCCCCGGGCGAAGACCCCAGCCTCCCCCAGACTCTTCGCCACCTGATTCTTCCCGGTGCGGTCCTCACCGTTTCGGTATTACCGTGGCTCCTGCTTTCGCTGCGAGAGTCGGTCCGTGCCGCGGCAGGCTCCGACGCCGTGCTGGGTGCCCGCGCGCGTGGCCTACCGGAAACAGTCGTTGTACGCCGCCATATCCTGCCGGTCGCACTCGGACCTTTCACCACGGTCGTCGGCCTGCGACTGCCCGAGTTGCTCGTCGGCGCCGCGATCGTCGAAGAAGTGTTCTCCTGGCCCGGCCTGGCAGGGAGTGTGGTCACGGCAGCGCGGGAACTCGACTTCGCGCTGCTCGCAACACTGACGGTCGGCACCACTTTGCTTGTGCTCGTCGGCTCGTTGCTCGCCGATGTGGCCCACGCGCTCATCGATCCTCGGGTGGTCGCCGATGGCTCTTGACGCAACGCGCGCCCACGGGTTCCGGCTGTGGCAGAGGACACCGGGGCAGGGACACTCCTACCTTCTCGTGTGGTCCCTCGCCGGCCTCTCCGCAATCGCCCTGTACGCCGTCGCCGTTCCCCTCTTCGCCGGCGGTGACCTGAGGCTGACGGATTTCGCGGCCGCCCATCGGCCCCCCTCGAGTTCTCATTGGTTCGGCACAGACCCGGCGGGACGTGACCTGTTCGTGCGCACCGCGGCCGGATTGCGGGTCTCGTTGCTGATCGCCGCAGCATGTGCGGTCGTGTCCACAGTGCTGGGGGTCGCGGTCGGAGTGGCGGCGGGAGCTCTCGGAGGATGGACCGACCGGGTCGTGATGCGACTGGTGGACGGGATCAACGCGCTTCCGCACCTGTTGCTCGGCATCGCGATCGTTGCTCTCTATCCCGGCAACGTCATAGCGATCGTCGCGTCGATCGCCTTGACGCACTGGACACAGGTCGCGCGCATAGCGCGTGCCGAGGTCAGGACCGCGCGCACGGGAACCTACATCGAAGCTGCCCGACTCGCTGGCGCCACCCGCACCCGGGTGACTGTTACCCATCTCGTTCCTGCGGCCGCCGGGCAGGCCCTCGTCGCAGTAGTACTGCTCCTGCCCCACGCGATCTGGCACGAGTCGACACTGTCCTTTCTCGGTCTCGGTCTTCCTCCCGATCGGGCTTCACTCGGCACGTTGTTGCAGGACGCCCGCGCCGCCGTCCTCACCGGCTCCTGGTGGACCCTGGTGTTCCCTGCTGCGGCGCTCGTCATCACCACCCTGCTCGTCGCAGCGGTGGGTGCGACAGCACGTAGCCGCATCGTTCCCTCCGTACCGGAAAGGGCAGTCCGATGACGTCCACCGCCAAGGTCACGATGTCCGGTCTGACAGTGCGTATCCCCAGCGACTCCGGCGTCGTACATGCCGCCAGCGACGTCTGCCTCACTCTCGAGGAGGGCCGGATACTCGCGCTGGTCGGAGAATCTGGATGTGGCAAATCTGTTGTAGGGTATGCACTTTGCGGCCTTCTTCCGTACGGTGCCGAGACGACCGGGAACGTCGTCCTCCACCGAGCAGGCAGTCCTGATGTCGACCTCACGGCCGCGACCCCATCCGCCTGGCGGAAGATCCGGGGCCGCTCCGTCGGCTGGATTCCTCAGTCTGCTGCGACCTATCTGACTCCGGTGCGCACTGTCGGTGCCCAACTCGGCGAAACCTGTCACCATCTCGGTGCCATGTACGGTCCTGATGCGCTGCTGGAGCAGGTCGGTCTCGAGCCGGAGGTTGCACGTCTCTATCCACACGAGTTGTCCGGCGGCATGGCGCAACGCGCCGCCGCCGCCTTCGCGCTTGCGGGCGACCCCGAGGTCATCATCGCCGACGAGCCGACCTCGAACCTCGATCCCGCACTGACCGAGCACACCCTGCGACTACTGCGCGGGGCGGCCGACGCGGGCGCCGCGGTCCTCCTGATCAGTCACGACCTCGCCACCCTGCCCGGCCGTTCCGACGAGGTCGCGGTCATGTACGCGTCGCGCATCGTCGAGACCGGCCCGACCGAGTGCGTGTTCCGCGACCCGTGGCACCCGTACACCCAGGATCTGCTCGCTGCACTTCCATCCGGCGGCTTGCACTCGATCCCCGGCACACCACCGACGTTGACCGATCTACCCGACGACTGCGTCTACCATCTGCGCCGCCCTGCCACCGGATTCTCCGGCGGACCTACACACATCACCCGGCACGGCGACCGCTCCGTACGGCGATTGATCGATGTCCGATCATGAGCCTGCGCGCCGATCGCATCACTGCAAGCCACGACCCGTCATATCCCGTACTCACCGATGTTTCCATCGACATCCCGACCGGTGCGGTCGTGGGCCTCACAGGATCATCCGGGAGCGGAAAGACCACCCTGGCTCGCGTACTCACAGGCCTGCATCCCGCCGGATCGGGACAGGTCACGGTCGACGGCATCCCGGTGCACGCTGCCGAGCCGGGTGCCGTGGCAATGCTGTTCCAAGCACCTCGAGCGGCCGTGACGTACAGATGGACGCTGGCGCGGATCATCGCCGAACCTATCCGGATCCGCCGAGGCATGCCCGACCTCGTACGAGACGCCGCGACCCGCGTCGGGCTCACCGACGACCTCCTCGCCCGGCGACCGCACCAGGTCTCCGACGGGCAACTCCAGCGCGCGTGTCTCGCTCGTGCGCTCGTGCAGCAACCGCGCTATCTGATCTGTGACGAGATGACTGCCATGCTCGACCCCGTCACCACCGCGGCACTCACCGAACTCATCAGCGAGGAAACCCGCCGTGGGCTCGGCGTCCTTGCGATCAGCCACCACCATGCGCTGCTCGATGTGTGGGCAGACCACACCGTCGCGCTGTGTGCTCCTACGGCGTAGTCGTAGCAGTGAGCAGTTCCCGGCCAGCCGCGAACGCCTCCGCTCCGGGCGGGAGGGCACCGCGCTTACCGCTGAGGTACACCTCGACGCGCCCGGAGGCTCCGGAACGGTCGCCGAACTCGCGGGTGCCCGGCTCGTCCGCATCGAGGTCGGCGATACGACGCAGCGTCTGCCTGGCGACCGCTTCGGCGCTGTCGAACAAGCGCACACCCTCCGGAAACCGGGCGAGGATCGAGTCCGCCACCAGGGGGTAGTGGGTGCAGCCGAGGACGATGCCCTCGACGTCGTCCGGAGTGCGCGCCGCGGCATCGGCGATCGCCCGGTCGGCGCCTTCCCGGTCACCCCGGTCGATGGCGTCGGCGAGTCCGTGACATGCGACGCCCACGACCTCGCTGCCGTTCCCGAACTTCTCGATGAGGTCGGCCTGGTAACGACTCGCGGTCGTCGCGGCCGTCGCCCAGATCGCCACCGACGTGCACACGGCCGCGGCAGGCTTGATCGCGGGCACGGTTCCGATCACGGGAACATCGTCACCGAGCGCGGCGCGCACGTCGTCCAGCGCGGTCACCGACGCCGTGTTGCACGGCAGCACCACCGCGTCGGCGCCGCGGTCGACGGCGCGCCGGGCGGTGGTCACCACCCGGTCGGACACCCAGTCGGCCGGTTTCGGTCCCCAGGGAGCGCACTCCGGGTCCATCGACAGCAGCAAGTCGAGATCCGGACGCATCCGGCGCAGCCACGCAGCAGTCGGCAGCAGACCGAATCCCGAGTCGATGAGCGCAACGATCACCCTACGAATCTAGCCCTTCCCGGTCGCGGCGGTGTTCAGGCATACGGCTTCGAGTGCTCACACGGCCGCGAGCAACTCCTCGATGGGCGCGCCGGCGGCGATCTTCATCCGGGTCTTCATCACCTGCGCGGGCAGCCCGCCACCGACGACACCGACGAGGCGGCCCTCTCGCTCGTAGTACGCGAGGAACTTACGTCCGTCGTCGCGCACCACGTGCACGGTGTCGTCGGCGCGAACCGCACCCAGGCCCTGGATCTTGATGTCGTACTGGTCGCTCCAGAAGTAGGGCACCTGGCGGGCGCCCCCGGACTCCCCCGTGACGATCTTCTTCGCGAGCACGGTGGCCTGCTCGCCCGCACTGGTCCAGTGCTCGACACGTTTGCGGGCACCACCGGGAACCTGCCACGACGCGACGTCGCCGACGGCCCAGACGTGCGGCGCGGACGCCTTGCCCGTGTCGTCGCACACGACCCCGTTGTCCAGTTCGATCCCCGAGCCCTCGAGCCACTCGGTGACAGGCACCGATCCGATACCCAGCACGACGAGATCCACGTCGATCTCGGTGCCGTCCCCGAGCACGGCAGAGGTGACGTGGCCGTCGCCGCGCAGTTCGGCGAGCCCGACTCCTGCACGCAGGTCGACTCCGGCGTCGGTATGCAGTCGTGCCACGAGGGAACCGACCTCGGTGCCGAGCACCGACGCGAGCGGCGTCGGCTGCGGCTCGAGCAGGACGACGTCGACGCCCAGTGCCCGCAGGCTGGCGGTGACCTCGCATCCGATGAATCCGGCGCCGACGACCAATGCCCGCACGCCGGGGACGATCGCGGCCCGCAAGGCGCGGCTGTCGTCCACCGACCGCAGGACGTGGACGCCGTCGAGATCGGGCAGGCCCGGGATGCGCCGTGCTCGCAGACCCGTGGCGACGACCAGCTCGTCGTAGGCGAGTTCGGTGCCGTCGGCGAGTGTCACGGTGCGGGCGTCGGTGTCGACCGAGCGTGCGGCGGCGCCGAGCCGCAGGTCGATGCGCTGCTCGTCGAAGAACTCGGCCGGGCGCAGCGTGGTGTCCTCCCGCTCGCCGCGGATGACATCCTTCGACAGCGGGGGCCGGTCGTAGGGCAGGTGGCCCTCGTCGTCGAGCAGAACGATCTCGCCCTCGTACCCCGCGCGTCGCAACTCCTCCGCGGTTCGCACACCCGCGAGTCCGGCTCCTGCTATTACGATCCGTTCGACTGCCACCTGGTACATCCTCCTCATCGCGGCGTGACCTCTGCCACCCGTGTGCGTGCACTCTTCATACCAAACGCACGTACAGGGCTGAACAGCGCGCCGATCCCGGCAACACCGAAATACCCCGCAGCACAACACGGTGGCGGTCCTGCCCGGCATATCACCCTCACCGGGCGGATAATGATGGACAACGCACGGCCCGCACGTTCCCCACGACCCACACGGCACGAGGAGCACTCATGACCAGCGACAGCGGCGCAGGAATCAGCCGCATCCAGTTCGGTACCGGTTCGTTCTCCGGTCCCCTCGACAGCCAGGGTCGGACGATCATCGCCGACGCGGTGGTCGCCAAGATCGCAGGCATCGCGACACGCGAGGTCAGCGGCGTGTTCGACGTCGGGGCGGGGACCGCCCGGGTGGTGGGCGCCTTGCGCGACCGCATCCCGGGAGCACGAATCAACCACGGGCAGGGCGTCGCGGTCGAGGTCGGCGAGAAACAGGCAGCGATCGACATCGGCATCGTCGCGGAGTACGGCGTGGCGCTCCACGAGCTGGCGATCGCGATCCGGCACAACGTGATCACGGCCGTCGAACGGATGACCGGTCTCGAGGTCACGGAAGTCAACATCACCGTCTTCGACGTGGTGCTGTACGACGAGGCGGCAGCAGCCGACGAGCTCAAGCCTCGAGTGCAGTGACCTCGTCTCCCGGCGCGGACCCCCGTACGCATCCCGACCCCGAGGTCGCAGACCTCGTCGCCGAGATCGTCAGGGGTGTCGCAGGCGTCGCCGGGCTCAACAGCGGCCCGTTCGGATCGGTCGCGACCTACCTGCCGGGACGCCGGATCCCCGGGATCCGGCTCGGACCCGAGGGGTGCGCCGTGCACATCACCGCGGAATACCCCGCCGATCTGCCGGCCCTCGCCGACACCGTGCGAGCGCTCGTCGAAGCGGTCGTCGGCCCTCCGGTGCATGTGACGATCGAAGACGTCCACCTCGAACAGAAACAGGTGTCCCCGTGAACCACACTCCCACCGGCAACACCGCGGTCGGCCTGATCGCCGGTCTCCTCCTCGCTCTTGCCGGGATCTTCGGGGGCGTCAGCGGACTGCTGTTCGCGGTCCTTCTCGGCGCGCTCGGTGCCGCAATCGGTGCACACCGGGACGGTCTGCTCGACCTCGGTGCGATTCTGCGGAGCCGCGGCCGTGGCTGATGGCGTCCCCACGGAGACCGGGCCACTGCCGGGCTCCACGCTCGACGACATCGACACGGTCGGGAACCGCGGCACCCTCGTCATCAAGGACCGCGCAGTCGAACGCATCGCCGCGTCGGCCGCACTCCAGGTTCCCGGCGTGGTCCGGCACACCGGCAACCTGAGTCTGCTCACGGGCCGGGAACTTCCTCGTGCCGATGTGACCACCGGCGGACGGGCGGTCGCGGTGAATCTCTTCATCGCCGCCGAATGGCCTTACGACGCAGCGGCACTGACGCGGAGGGTGCACGACGCCGTCGCGCGTCACCTGCACGACTACACGGGTCTCCACGTCACCGAACTGAACGTCCTCGTCGCCGCGACGCCCCAGGCACGCGAGGACGAACCGGCCGAGCAATCCGTGCCTGTCGAGTACCTCGAATCGGACATCGTCGCTCACACCGAGTCCCGCGCGCGGATACCGGTCGTGCAACCGCTGCCCCCGCTCGCGACCCCGGCGGCGGCGCCGGCTGCGGCGCTCATCGCGATCGGTGCGCTCGGACTCTCGTTCGTCGCCGCCCGCGAGCTTCTCATCGTGCGCGGCACCTACGCCGGAGCGCCGTGGCTCCGCAACGCGTTCGAGTGGTTCGGCAGGCTGCACTGGGAACCGTGGATCGGTCCGGTGGCCGCGGTGCTCGTGCTGCTCGGTGCCGCGCTGCTGTTCGCGGCGATCAAGCCACGGCGACGCACCCACCTCCCGCTCCGAGTCTCCGGTCCCGTGGACACGGTGTGGATGCGGCGTACCGACGTCGCCCGCATGTGCAGTGCCCGGGCGTCGGCGCTCCCCGGTGTACGCACCGCGCGGACTGTGGTCGATCGCCGGCGCGCGGTGGTGCGGATAGTCGCCGACCCCGAAGTGCCGGTCGCCGAACTCACCGCGACCGTGCGCGCCGAGGTCGAACCGAATCTCTCGCTTCTCGCCGATCCCCTTCCACTGATCGTGAAGATCACCCCCGCAGAGACGCGGGCGAACGCCGTGGGAGGAACGCGCCGATGAAACTCCGTACGGTGCTGGCCAACCGTTTCTTCGCACTCGTGACGGGCTTCGCCCTGCTCGGAATCGGCGCGTTCGCGCTCGCCTGGCTGTGGGAGGTTCCCCTCGCGCGAGACCGGCTCTCGCAACTCGACCGGCCACGCGTCATCGACGTTCCCGACCAGGACTGGTGGACACCCGCACTGTGGACAGTCTTCGCCGTGGGGGCCGCGATCGGCATCGTGCTGCTCGTGGTCAACCTGTCCCGCCGTCGCACTTCGACGGTGCAACTGTTCGACGAGGTGACGGACGCGACGCTCGGTGTGGAACTGGGCCCGGTCGCGGAGGGAGTAGCACGCGAACTCGCCGGGCTGCCGGGCGTGCGGTCGGCGCGCGGCCGCGCGGTGGTGGAACGTCACCTGCCCACGCTGTCGGTGGTCGTGCATGCCGAGCCGGGAATCGACGTCGCCGAGTTCACCGCGCACGCCGAGGACACCGCGGAACGCGCCGCGTGCGCACTCGGCGGTGCCAGGGTGGCGACGCAGGTGCTGCTGCATCTCGATCCGCCGCATTCCGAACACGACTGACGGCACCCGCCGGCCGCATCGCCCACCGGTCCTGAAACGCCGAACGGCGTCCACCCCGAAGGGTGGACGCCGTTGGCGTCAGTGAGAACTAGCTCACTTGATGATCTTCGTGACGCGACCGGCGCCGACGGTACGACCACCCTCGCGGATAGCGAAGCGAAGGCCCTCGTCCATGGCGATCGGCTGGATCAGCTTGACGGACATCTCGGTGTTGTCACCGGGCATGACCATCTCGGTGCCCTCGGGAAGGGTAACAACGCCCGTCACGTCCGTGGTACGGAAGTAGAACTGCGAACGGTAGTTGTTGAAGAACGGCGTGTGGCGGCCGCCCTCTTCCTTGTTGAGGATGTAAGCCTGGCCCTCGAACTCCGTGTGGGGAGTCGTGGTGCCGGGCTTGACGACGACCTGGCCACGCTCGACGTCCTCGCGCTTGATGCCGCGGACGAGGAGGCCGACGTTGTCGCCCGCCTGGCCCTGATCGAGCAGCTTGCGGAACATCTCGATACCGGTGACCGTGGTCTTGGTCGAGGTCTCCTTGATGCCGACGATCTCGACCTCTTCGTTGACGTTGACAACGCCACGCTCGATACGGCCGGTGACGACCGTGCCGCGGCCGGTGATCGTGAAGACGTCCTCGACGGGCATGAGGAACGGCTTGTCGGTCTCGCGGACCGGGTCCGGGATGGAGTCGTCGACGGCCTGCATGAGGTCGACGATCGACTGAACCCACTTCTCGTCACCCTCGAGTGCCTTGAGAGCAGAGATCGGGACGACGGGAGCGTTCTCGTCGAACTCCTGCGAAGCGAGGAGCTCGCGGACCTCCATCTCGACGAGCTCGAGGATTTCCTCGTCGTCGACCATGTCGGCCTTGTTCAGCGCGACGAGGATGTACGGCACGCCGACCTGGCGAGCGAGCAGCACGTGCTCACGCGTCTGGGGCATCGGGCCGTCGGTTGCAGCCACGACCAGGATTGCGCCGTCCATCTGGGCGGCACCCGTGATCATGTTCTTGATGTAGTCCGCGTGACCCGGGGCGTCGACGTGCGCGTAGTGACGCTTCTCGGTCTGGTACTCCACGTGGGAGATGTTGATCGTGATGCCACGAGCCTTCTCCTCGGGAGCCTTGTCGATCTGGTCGAACGCGAAGCTCTCGTTCAGGTCCGGGAATTTGTCTGCCAGCACCTTGGTGATGGCGGCCGTCGTGGTGGTCTTGCCATGGTCGACGTGACCGATGGTGCCGATGTTCACGTGCGGCTTGGTCCGCTCGAACTTCGCCTTAGCCACTGGAATGTCCTCCTGGACTGTTGTTGCTTGCAGTATGCAGCAGTGCGGTTTGTATTACTTGGTCGTGCAGGTGACCGAGGGGATAACCCGAAGGCTACTCGCCGGTCGCCTTGGCGATGATTTCCTTCGAGACGTTCGACGGAACCTCTGCGTAGGAATCGAACACCATGGAGAAGTTCGCGCGGCCCTGGGTCTTCGACCGAAGGTCACCGATGTAACCGAACATCTCCGAGAGCGGAACCAGCGCCTTCACGACACGGGCACCACTGCGTTCCTCCATGGCCTGAATCTGGCCACGGCGGGAGTTGAGGTCGCCGATCACTTCACCCATGTAATCCTCGGGGGTGGTGACCTCGACAGCCATGAGCGGTTCGAGGATGACCGGAGCAGCCTTGCGAGCCGCTTCCTTCAGGGCCTGCGAGCCGGCGATCTTGAACGCCATTTCGGACGAGTCGACGTCGTGGTACGCACCGTCGAGGAGCGTGACCTTGACGTTCACCAGCGGGTAGCCGGCGAGCACGCCGTACTGCATCGCGTCCTGCGCACCCGCGTCGACCGACGGGATGTACTCGCGGGGCACACGACCGCCGGAGACCTTGTTCTCGAACTCGTAGGTCGCGCCGTCTTCGCCGCGGAACGGCGCGAGGGCGATGATGACCTTCGCGAACTGGCCGGAGCCACCGGTCTGCTTCTTGTGCGTGAACTCGAGCTTCTCGACCGGCTTGGTGATCGTCTCGCGGTACGCGACCTGCGGCTTGCCGACGTTCGCCTCGACCTTGAACTCGCGACGCATGCGGTCGACGAGGATGTCGAGGTGGAGCTCGCCCATACCGCCGATGACGGTCTGGCCGGTCTCCTCGTCGAGCTCGACCGAGAAGGTCGGGTCCTCTTCGGCGAGCTTCTGGATCGCGGTGCCCAGCTTCTCCTGGTCGGACTTGGTCTTCGGCTCGATCGAGACCTGGATGACCGGGTCCGGGAACGTCATCGACTCGAGGACGATCGGGTTCGCCTGGTCGCACAGGGTGTCACCGGTCGTGGTGTCCTTCAGGCCGATCATCGCGTAGATGTGGCCGGCCACGGCCTCGTCGACCGGGTTCTCCTTGTTGGCGTGCATCTGGAAGAGCTTGCCGATGCGCTCCTTCTTGCCCTTGGTGGCGTTGAGCACCTGGGCACCCGGATCGATACGACCCGAGTAGACGCGCACGAAGGTGAGCTTGCCGAAGAACGGGTGCGCCGCGATCTTGAACGCGAGAGCCGAGAACGGCTCGTCCTTGCTCGGCTTACGAGTGAGGATAGTCTCCTCGTCGTTCAGCTTGTGACCCTCGACCTCGCCGATGTCCAGCGGAGTCGGCAGGTAGTCGATGACAGCGTCGAGCATGGGCTGGATGCCCTTGTTCTTGAACGCGGTGCCACAGATGACCGGGTACAGCTCGGAGGCCACGGTGAGCTTGCGGATGGCGCCCTTGATCTCGTCGACCGTGAGCTCTTCACCGCCGAAGTACTTCTCCATGAGCTCTTCGTCGGACTCGGCAACCGTCTCGAGAAGCTTCTCGCGGTATTCCGCAGCCAGCTCGACGAGATCGGCGGGGATCTCCTCGATCGTCGGCGGAGTGCCGATCTCGGTGACGCCACGCCAGGTCAGCGCACGCATCTCGACCAGGTCGACGACGCCGTCGAAGGCATCCTCGGCACCGATCGGGAGCTGCAGGACCAGCGGCTTCGCGCCGAGACGGTCGATGATGGTCTGCACGGTGAAGAAGAAGTCCGCGCCCATCTTGTCCATCTTGTTGACGAAGCAGATGCGCGGAACGTCGTACTTGGCAGCCTGGCGCCAGACCTGCTCGGACTGGGGCTCGACGCCTTCCTTGCCGTCGAAGACGGCAACGGCGCCGTCGAGGACGCGCAGGGACCGCTCGACCTCGACCGTGAAGTCGACGTGGCCGGGCGTATCGATGATGTTGATCTGGTTGTTGTTCCAGAAACAGGTGACGGCGGCGGAGGTGATGGTGATACCACGCTCCTTCTCCTGCTCCATCCAGTCGGTGGTCGAAGCACCGTCGTGGGTTTCACCGATCTTGTAGTTCACACCGGTGTAGAAGAGGATGCGCTCTGTCGTGGTGGTCTTGCCGGCATCGATGTGCGCCATGATGCCGATGTTGCGGACCTTGTTCAGGTCGGTCAGCACTTCCTGTGCCACAGGTAACCCCGCTCGTAGCTAGTGTCGGTCCTTTTGTGCGGACCCATGTTCTTGTGTTGTCAGCCGGCCTTTACGGGACCGACACAGTTGTGCGAGCAGCCGATCGGGAGGTCCGGATCACGGTGCCTCCCGACCGGCCTCGACTCACCAGCGGTAGTGCGCGAACGCCTTGTTGGCTTCAGCCATCTTGTGCGTGTCTTCGCGACGCTTCACAGCGGCACCGAGGCCGTTGCTCGCATCGAGGAGCTCGTTGGCGAGGCGCTCCACCATGGTCTTTTCACGACGCTGACGTGCGAACGTGACCAGCCACCGAAGTGCGAGGGTGGTGGAACGGCCGGGGCGAACCTCGACCGGCACCTGGTAGGTGGCACCACCGACGCGGCGGCTACGAACCTCGAGGGCGGGCTTGACGTTGTCGAGCGCGCGCTTGAGGGTGACGACCGGATCGGTACCGGTCTTCTCACGTGCCTGCTCGAGCGCCTGGTAGACGATGCGCTCTGCAGTGGACTTCTTGCCGTCCATCAGGATCTTGTTGACCAGCTGGGTGACCAGCGGGGACCCGTAAACCGGGTCGGCGATCAGTGGACGCTTGGGAGCGGGACCCTTACGTGGCATCAGGCCTTCTCCTTCTTCGCTCCGTAGCGGCTACGGGCCTGCTTGCGGTTCTTGACACCCTGGGTGTCGAGCGAGCCGCGGATGATCTTGTAGCGGACACCGGGAAGGTCCTTCACACGACCGCCACGCACGAGCACCATCGAGTGCTCCTGGAGGTTGTGGCCTTCACCCGGGATGTACGCGGTGACCTCGACAGAGCTGGTGAGGCGCACGCGGGCGACCTTACGAAGAGCCGAGTTCGGCTTCTTCGGGGTGGTGGTGTACACGCGAGTGCACACGCCGCGACGCTGCGGGCTGCCCTTGAGGGCCGCGCTCTTGACCTTGACGGTCTTGTCGCGGCGGCCCTTACGGACCAGCTGATTGATGGTTGGCATTAACCGGCTTTCTTCGTTGTCTGGAGCTGCTCACACGAGCAACACTGGCTGTTCTGAAATTAGGGATCCATCGGTTGGGACAAGAGAGCTAGCTGCCCCTCACTCGCCCCTCGTGTGCACACGAGGTCGGGTGTGTCGCGTACCCCCACACAGGCAGCCGGGAACTCGTAACTGCAGACTTCTACAGACGACGCGCACGGCACTACCTCGCATAGGCACACAGACCGGTCCGGGCTTGCCGGACACGACCCACAACGATACCCGGCTGGCGAGCATCAGGTCAAAGTGAGGTAGGCAACCGAGGACCCGCTCGACCCTGGTCGGCCCCAGCCACGGTCAGCTGCTGAGGTTCAAGGTGAGCCGTGCCAAGGTAGCAGCGGCCTCGCAGGGGTCCGGCCCACCGCCCTGGTACTGCACCCACCAGCCGAAGATACCGGTCGTCGAGGCACCCGAACTCACCCCGCACGACGACGGGTCGTCGGGCCGGCGCATCTGCAGGGCCCGTCGTCCCTCCACCGTGGTGTTCTCCACCGTGTACCCGAGGTGTTCGGCAGCGGAGCGCTCGTGGTCGAGCGAGCCCGTCTCGAACCAGTTGAAGGTGACCTTCACGACGCCGCCGGGCCCGTCGCCCTCCCACCGGCAGATCGCTCCGAAGAACCCCCGGTACACCGCTTCGGCTCCGACCGCCTCGGCGATCTGCGGGTCCGCGACCGCGTCGCACTCGGTGAGCAGCCGGGTGAATTCCTCGGTGTTTCCGCCGCCACCCGCACCTTCCTGCACCGCGCGGCCCTCGATCGTCCGGGAGCATCCGGTGAGCACCGTGGCGCATACCGCCAGCGCTGCCATGCCGGCGCCGAGACGACGACCGGCCGGCCGGAGCGGGACCCGGCGCATCACTGCTGCGCCCTGTCGACGCTGGTCTCCGCGAGGCTGCGAGCGACGGCACATGCGTCGGCCGCGGGCGGGAAGTTCCCGTAGGAGACGGACCAATGGATGAAGTCGCCGCCGAACTGCACCCCGATCTCGCACAGGGTCGTCTGCCCGTCCAGCGACTGGGACGAACCCAGGAAGCCGGGATTGCCCCCGACCTCGACATCCGTTGCAGGACGGCCGATCAGATCGGACCCGGCCCGTTCCCTGCCGATCGGGCTTCCCCGATACCAGCTGAAACTCACGCTCGGCCCACCCACGAAGAGTTCCCACTCACAGCCGACGGAGTTGCGTGTGACGGACGAGAACGGACCGAGCGCGAACGCATTCGCCACCTCGTCGTCGGTCAGCGACCCGCACTCCCCGAAAAGCGGGCCCGGCTCGGTCACAGCCGATGTCGTCGAGGTCTGCCCCTGGTCTGCGGCATCGTCGCCGGAGCCGCATCCGGCCGCGACGAGCATCGCCAGGAATGCCAGGGCCGCCGTCGCCGCTCTGCTACCGGTCCGCTCGAAGGACATGGCCGAGACACTACCGAGCCGCAGGGCCTGCTGCGCGCCGACGCCGGGCGTCTTCCAGCACGGTGTCGAGCTGGGCCGCCCAGTGCCTGACGATCTCGCGGCGTCGCACCGAGTCGTCGGTGAGGACGTCGGCCAGGCCGAGGCCACGGGCGAGGTCCAGAGTCGCCTGCACCATGCGGTGCACCACCGGATCGGAGTCGTCCGCGCCGAGTTGTTCGACAGCCACCTTGTGCGCGACCCGGCCGAAACGCTCCTCGAGCGGGAGAAGGCGTTCGCGCAGCGCGGGATCCGCCGCCGCGGCGGTCCAGACCTGCAACGCCGCGTTGAACAGATTGCCGGTGTACTGCTCGACGAGACGCGACACGACCGCCTCGGTGCGAGCGCTGCCGGGCGGCACGTCGGGCGTCTCGTTCCGGGCGCGTTCCATCCGGCTGTCGAACATGAAATCGAGAGCAGCCGTGATGAGATCCTCACGGGTGGGGAAATGGTGCTGGGTCGCCCCGCGCGACACTCCGGCGCGTTCCGCGACGACGCCGACGGTGGTCGCCGCCCAGCCGAACTCGGCCAGGCAATCTATCGTGGATTCGAGCAGGCGCAGACGCGTCGCTCGACTGCGGTCCTGCTTGGGTTCGCGCGTCACCCGTCCTCCTCGATCCTCGCCCCGCAGGGATGCCCGCCGGAGAGCATTCGGCGCCCGGAACGCCGCCTCGATGTCCCACGACCCGACGGAATGAGATCACGTCGAGACCGTACGAACGTAGCCTGCCCGAACAGCGGGACGACGCACCGGACGAAAGGGGAACCCACGTGGCGACGATTGTCAGGCGCGAAGACTATTTCACCGCCGCCCTCGACATTCTTGCGACGCACGCCCACGCGGGACTCAAGCAGGCACGCCTGTGCGCACACCTCGAGGTCACCACCGGGTCGTTCTACAACTACTTCGCGAGCTGGGCCGACTTCGAGAAAGAGTTCCTTCAGAACTGGCTCGACAGGCAGACCCTGCAACTGGCCGAGACCGCACGGCTCGAAGGTTCTCCCCGGCGCCGGCTCGAGATGCTCATCGACTTCGCGTGCAAGCTTCCGCATCCCGCCGAATCGGCGATCCGGGGCTGGGCGTACAGCGATCACGCCGTGCGCGACATCCAGGCCCTCGTGGACCGGCAGCGATTCGACGTGGTGGCCGAGTCCACCGCCGCGATCCTCGGCCCGGGGGACGACGCGCACAGATTCGCGCATCTCGCGATGTTCGCCCTGATCGGTTATCAGCAAACTCTTCCCGCTCAGGACGTCTCCGTCCTGCGATGGTCGCTGAACCGGGTGTTGTCGCAGGTACTCGAGGATGTCGTCGACACCCGGTGACGGATCACCGCCGCAGAAGATCCTCGAACTGTTCACGCCACACCACGAGATTCGGGTCCGCGTCCGGATCGCGGGGATCGATCGCATAACCGAGGGCGATCCCCCGCATGCTGCTGTAGACGAGATCGCGCACCACGCGGTAGCGCGGGAGCCCGATGAAGTCGCTGCCGAAGAACCGATCGGTCTGCGCCTTGATCATCCCGCCGAGAGTCCGTTCGAGCGGTATCAATTCGCGGCGGAGTTCTTCGTGGGAGCGGGCCGCGAGCCACAGTTCCATCGAGGCCCAGAAATACGGCTGCCGGAAGTGCAGCCACATCAGGTCCACCGCCAGCGCGACCCGCGCGACCGGGTCGTCGGGCCACTCCTGGTCGTGCCCGAGATCCTGGACGCGCTGCGCCGCAAGGTGATGCACCGACGCGACCAGGAGCGAATCGCGACTGGGGAAATGGTGCAGGAGCCGGCCACGAGAGACACCCGCCGCAGCCTGGATACGGACGGTGGTGGCGTTCGAGTATCCGTGCTCGACCAGCACGGACACAGCGGCATCCAGGATGGTGACGCGGGTGGCACGGCCGCGTTGCTGCTCCGCGCGTCGACGGGGTTCGCTCGGCGCACTCATCATGCCGACCAGCGTAGGGGCCGGCCTCCCTCACCGTCCCGGGGACCACGACGGGGGCCGTTTCTGCAGAAAGGCGGTGACACCCTCCACCGCTTCGGCCGAGCCGAACAACCGCGCGGACTGCGCGGCCAGTCCCTCGGCGTATCGATCGAAATCGTCGAGCATCCGCATGGTGAGCAAGTGCTTCGACTCCGCGAGGCCCTGCGGGGAGCACTCCCGCAGATCCGCGATCACGTCTGCTGCCCGCGTCGCCGGATCCTCGGACACGAGTGTGACGAGTCCGTGTGCCGCCGCGTCCTCCGGCCCGAAGCGTTCTCCGGTGAGGAAGTAACGGCCCGCGGCGCGCGGCGTCATTTTCGGCAGAACGGTGAGCGAGACGATCGACGCCGCCAGGCCGAGCCGGGTCTCGGTCAGCGCGAACGTCGCGCGGGACCCCGCAACGACGATGTCGCATGCTGCAACAAGACCCATTCCGCCGGCACGGACATGGCCGTCGATCACACCGACCACCGGCTTGGGCAGTTCGAGGATGCCGCGCAGCAGACCCACCATGTCGTGGGTCCGCTGCGCGGCCGCCTCGTCCGGACTCCCCGAGGACTCGCCGAGATCGGCGCCGGCACAGAAGGTTCCACCCGTATGGGTGAGAACCACCGCCCGCACGGCGGTGTCACTCGCGGCCGCATCGAGGCCGACGCGTAGCTGGTGCACCATCGCGGACGAGATCGCGTTGCGGTTGTGCGGCGAATCGAGCGTGAGCGTCGCTGCGCCCTCCGCCACCGAGTACCGCACGACCGGGGCCGACGCGTGCCCGGCGATATCGGGGTCCGGCATCTCGCCTCCTAGTACGACCGCGGCAGCCCGAGCGAATGCTGGGACACGAAGTTGAGGATCATCTCCCGGCTCACCGGCGCGATCCGCGCGATGCGTGCCGCCCCGAGCATGGCGGACAGTCCGTACTCGCGGGTCAGGCCGGCACCACCGTGCGTCTGGATCGCCTGGTCGAGCGAGCCGATCGCCGCTTCCGCCGCGGCGTACTTGGCCATGTTCGCGGCTTCGGCAGCACCGAAATCGTCACCGTTGTCGTAGAGCACGGCGGCCTTCTGCATCATCAGTTTGGCGAGTTCGATCTCGATCTTGCGCTGCGCCAACGGATGCGCGATGCCCTGGTGCGCACCGATCGGAGCCTTCCAGACGGTGCGTTCCTTCGCGTACCGCACCGCCGAGTCGATCGCGAAGCGGCCCATTCCCACAGCCATCGCCGCACCCATGATGCGTTCGGGGTTCAGGCCCGCGAACAACTGCATCAGTGCCGCTTCCGGCTCGCCGACCAGTGCCGTCGACGGCAGCCGCACCTGGTCGAAGAACAGGCTGAACTGGTAGTCCGGCTCGATGATGTCCATCTCCATCGGGGTCTTGACGAACCCCGGAGTATCGGTCGGCACGATGAACAGTGCGGGCCGCAGTTTGCCGGTCTTGGCGTCCTCGGTGCGGGCGACCACCAGCACCGCGTCGGCCTGGTCGACGCCCGAGATGTAGACCTTGCTGCCCGAGAGAATCCAGTCGTCCCCGTCGCGCGCCGCGACGGTGGTGATCTTGTGCGAGTTCGATCCGGCGTCGGCTTCGGTGATACCGAATGCCATGATCCTCGAGCCGTCGGCGAGACCCGGTAACCACTCCTGCTTCTGGTCGTCGGTGCCGTACTTGGAGATGATCGTGCCGCAGATGGCGGGCGAAACCACGACCAGCAACAGACCGGCGCCCTTCGCCGACAGTTCTTCCTGCACGAGCGCCAACTCGTAGATCCCGGCACCGCCGCCGCCGTATTCCTCGGGAAGGTTGACGCCGAGGAACCCGAGCTTGGCCGCTTCGTTCCACAGTTCGGTGAGCGGCTCGTGCCGGCGCGACTTGGGCAGCACGTAGTCGACGTAGTTGTAACGCTCGGCGAGTGCTGCGACGGAGGCGCGCAGTTCCTTCTGTTCTTCGGTTTCGATGACGCTCATGAGATCTCTCCGGGGGTACGAGGGTGTTCGGACGGGGCTGGAATTGTGGATATTTCGGACGGGTCTGTGGCGGGTCGCGCGGGTGCGTCGCCGGTCGTGACGACGGCGAGGACCGATCCCATCGCCACCTGGGTGCCGATGTCGACCTCCAGGACGGTGAGGGTTCCCGCGACGGGGGCAGTGACGGTGTGTTCCATCTTCATGGCTTCGAGCCACAGCACCGGCTGTCCGGCGGTGACGGTGTCGCCCACGGCAGCGCCGAGCCGTATCACCGACCCGGGCATCGGTGCCAGCAACGACCCGGTCGGCACCACCGCCGCAGCGTCGGTGAATCGCGGAATCGCGCGCAGGCAGACCGGGCCCAGCGACGAGTCGACATGCACGACGTCGCCGTACCGCGCGACCTCGAACTCGCGACGGAGTCCGTCGATGTCGAGGACCACGCGGTGCGGGTCGTATGCGAGAACCCGGACGTCGTCGACGGCATCGGTCATGAGTCCGTCGCGACCGAACCGGTAGCGGATCTCGTGCTCGTCCCGGTCGCCCGCGTACGTCTTCACCTGGAACGACGACGCGAGATTACGCCATCCCCCGGGCAACGTCCTTGCGACGGTAGCAGATTCGCGATTGGCCGCTGCGTCGGCGAGGGCGGCGACGAGGGCGCCGATCCGTTCGGATTCGGCATCGGCCAGCGGCGCAGCGAGCACCGCCAGATCATGGGTATCGAAGAACGCGGTGTCGGTGTCTCCGGCGAGGAATGCGGGGTGCCTGAGCACGCGCACCAGGAGATCACGGTTGGTCCTCGGTCCGTGCAGCCGCGCATCGGCCACGGCGCGCGCGAGCATGCGTGCCGCGGCAGCCCGCGTCGGAGCCCAGGAGATCACTTTCGCGAGCATCGGGTCGTAGTGCACTCCGATGTCCGAGCCGTCGACCACGCCCGCATCGACCCGGATCCCCGGCAATCGCAGCGGTGCGAACTCCTCGGTCGCGGCCGGCACGGCGAACCGGTGCAACACGCCGGACTGGGGTTGCCAGTCGTGGGCGGGGTCCTCCGCGTAGAGACGGACCTCGATCGAATGACCCGAGGGCAGAGGCGGTTCGGCTGCGAGTTCCCCACCGGATGCGACATCGATCTGCAGCCCCACCAGATCCACACCGGTCGTGCATTCGGTGACCGGATGTTCGACTTGCAGGCGGGTGTTCATCTCGAGGAAGTAGAACTCCCCCCTATCGGATCCCTGTGCGGGACCGGACGCAAGGAATTCGACGGTTCCGGCACCTTCGTACCCGATCGCCGTGGCCGCGCGCCGGGCTGCGTAGAACACTGCGTCGCGCATGCCCTCGGTCGCCTCGACCAGTGGCGACGGTGCCTCTTCGACGACCTTCTGATGGCGTCGCTGTACCGAGCATTCGCGTTCGCCGAGCGTCCATACGGTGCCGTGCCGGTCGGCGAGAATCTGCACTTCGATGTGGCGGCCGTGTTCCAGATACCGTTCGCAGAACACTGTGGGATCACCGAAGGCCGCACCCGCCTCGCGACTCGCCGCGGCGAGTTGGGCGGGCAGTTCGTCGAGCGTACGCACGACACGCATGCCCCGTCCGCCGCCTCCCGACGAGGCTTTCACGAGCACCGGCAGGTCGTCGGTGGTGACCGCCCCGGGCTCGAGTTCGGGAAGGACCGGCACGCCGGCCGCGGCCATGATCTTCTTCGCCTCGATCTTCGAACCCATCCGGGCGATCGAGTCGGGCGACGGACCGACCCAGGTGAGACCCGCCTCGATCACCTGCCTCGCGAACTCGGCGTTCTCGGAGAGGAATCCGTACCCGGGATGCACAGCATCCGCACCTGCGGCGAGCGCGGCGGCGACGATCGCGTCACCGCGCAGATAGGTGTCGGACGGGCTCGCGCCGGGCAACCGGACCGCGACGTCGGCTTCGCGGACGTGGGGGCTGTGTGCGTCCGCGTCGGAATAGACCGCCACCGTGCCGAGTCCGGCACGACGGCACGTCGCGAACACTCTTCGGGCGATCTCTCCGCGGTTGGCGACCAATACGGTCGTCACGGTGGCGCCGGGGTTGTCGGTCACGGTGTCCTCACATCCGGAAGACGCCGAAGTCACCGGCGCCCTCGATCGGTCCCGATGCGGCTGCGGACAGGCAGAATCCGACCACGTCGCGAGTGTCACGCGGGTCGATGACACCGTCGTCGTAGAGCCTGCCGGACAGGAACATCGGCAGGGACTCGGCCTCGATCTGGTTCTCCACGGCGGCACGCATCGCCTCGTCCGCGGCCTCGTCGACCCCTTGGCCGCGCGCCTGCGCCGCAGCGCGCCCGACAATCGAGATGACCCCCGCGAGCTGGGCACCGCCCATCACCGCGGATTTCGCACTGGGCCAGGCGAACAGGAAACGCGGATCGAATGCGCGGCCGCACATCCCGTAGTGCCCGGCACCGTACGAGGCACCGAGGAGAACCGAGATGTGGGGGACACGAGAGTTCGATACGGCGTTGATCATCATCGAGCCGTGCTTGATCATGCCGCGTTCCTCGTACTCGCGCCCCACCATGTATCCGGTCGTGTTGTGCAGGAACAACAACGGCGTGTTCGATCGATTTGCGAGCTGGATGAACTGCGCGGCCTTCTGGGATTCCTCGTTGAACAGCACGCCCCGCGCGTTGGCGAGTATGCCCACGGGATACCCGTGTATCTGTGCCCACCCCGTCACGAGTGACGATCCGTAGAGCGGCTTGAACTCGTCGAAGTCGGAATCGTCGACCACGCGTGCGATCACCTCACGGGGATCGAACGGGATCCGCAGATCGCCGGGAACGATGCCGATCAGGTCCTCCGGCCCGTAGCGGGGATCTCTCACATCAGGTTTCGGGTCCGGTCCGAGCCGCGCCCACTCGAGCCGCCGGACGATGTCGCGGCCCAGTCGGATGGCGTCTTCCTCGTCGACCGCCAGGTAGTCGGCCAGGCCGCTGACGCGGGCATGCATCTCGGCGCCACCGAGCGTCTCGTCGTCGGATTCCTCGCCGGTGGCCATCTTCACCAGTGGGGGTCCGGCGAGGAAGACCTTGGATCGTTCCTTGATCATCACGACGTGGTCGGACATGCCCGGCACGTACGCACCCCCGGCGGTGGAGTTGCCGAATACCAGCGCGATCGTGGGGATGCCCGCCGCGGACAGGCGCGTGAGGTCGCGGAACAACCGCCCGCCGGGAATGAAAACCTCCTTCTGCGTCGGCAGGTCCGCACCCCCCGACTCGACGAGGTTGATCATGGGAAGCCGATTCTGGAGCGCGATATCGTTGGCGCGCAGAGTTTTCCGCAGCGTCCAGGGGTTGCTCGTACCGCCGCGGACGGTGGGGTCGTTCGCCACGATCACGCACTGCACGCCGTGGACGACACCGATGCCGGTCACCGTACTGGCGCCGACGGGGAACTCGGTGCCCCAGGCAGCGAGCGGTGAGAGCTCGAGGAAGGGCGAGTCGGGGTCGATCAGCAGTTCGATGCGCTCACGCGGCAGCAGTTTGCCGCGCTCGTGGTGGCGGCGCACGTACTTCTCCCCGCCCCCGCCGAGTGCTTTTGTGTGCTCGGCGTCGAGTTCGGCGAGCTTGGTGCGCATCGCCTCCGCTGCCGCGCCGTACTGCGACGACGCCACGTCGAGAGTCGACTTCAGGATGCTCACGCGCCGTACCCCAGACGCTTCGCGGCGAGTTCGGTGAGGATTTCGGTGGTGCCTCCCCCGATGCCCAGAATGCGCATGTCGCGGTACTGGCGCTCGACCTCCGATTCGGCCATGTATCCGAGGCCGCCGAACAGTTGCACGGCCTGGTGTGCGACCCACTCCCCCGCCTCGACCGCGGTGTTCTTGGCGAAACACACCTCGGCGATGAGATCGGTGTCGCCCGCCACGGACCGTTCGACGACGTGCCGCGAGTACACCCGCGCGACGTCGATCCGGCGGGCCATCTCGGCAAGGGTGCGCTGCACGGCTTGACGCGTGATGAGCGCACGGCCGAAGGTCTCCCGGTCACGGCACCACGCGACGGTCAGGTCGAGGCAGCGCTGCGCGCTCGCGTACGCCTGCACTGCCAAGCCGATGCGCTCGGACACGAAAGCCTGTGCGATCTGCATGAACCCGGAGTTCTCGGCGCCGACGAGGTTGGCCACCGGAACCCGGGCGTCGACGAAGGACAACTCGGCGGTGTCGGAGGCGCGCCAGCCCATCTTGTCGAGTTTGCGGGAGACGGTGAACCCGGGGGTGTCCTTCTCGATCACCAGGAGCGACACGCCGCCGGCACCGGGACCTCCTGTGCGGACGGCGGTGACGACGAAGTCTGCGCGGCACCCGGACGTGATGTAGGTCTTCGCGCCGTTGACTACGAAATCGTCGCCGTCGCGCACTGCGGTGGTGGTGAGGTGCCCGACGTCGGACCCGCCTCCCGGTTCGGTGATCGCGAGCGAACCGATCATCTCGCCCGCGAGGGTGGGACGCACCCACCGGTCGATCTGCTCCGGGTCTCCGGCAGCGATCAGGTGCGGCAGTGCGATTCCGCACGTGAACAAGGAGGAGAACGCGCCACCGGACGCACCGGCCTCGTGGAACGCTTCGCACACGGTCACCACGTCGGCACCGTCACCACCGGACCCGCCGACGGATTCCGGGAAACCGATACCGAGCAGCCCGACGTCGGCCGCCTTCTTGTGAAGGTCGCGCGGGAGTTCGCCGTCGCGTTCCCAGTCGTCGAGATTCGGCAGGATCTCGCGGCGCACGAAACCGGCCACGGTGGCGCGCAGCGACGTGCGCTCGTCGGTTGTCCAGATGCTCACGCCGAGTCCTCCAGGAGAGTGAGTGGGATGTCCAGGTGTCGGGAGCGCAGCCATTCGGCGAGTCCTTTGGCCTGGGGATCGAATCGGGCCTGGGAGGCGACGCCGCGCCCGAGGATTCCCTCGACCACGAAGTTCACCGCCCGGAGATTCGGCAGCACGTGCCGGGTGACATCGTGCGCTGCCGTCTCGGGAAGCAGGGAGGTGAGCGCGTCGACCGTGAGGGTGTGGACGAGCCAGCGATAGGCGTCGTCGCTCCGTGCCCAGACCCCGATGTTGGCGTCACCGCCCTTGTCTCCGCTGCGCGCGCCCAGAACGGTGCCGAGCGCGGCGCGGCGCGTCGGGCCGGGCGGAAGGGGCTCGGGCAGTGGCGGTTCGGGAACGGGTTCGAGCGTCCGGGTGGTGGCGCTCGGGGAGATGTCGACGCCGCTGCCGTCCGGCAGTACCGCGATGTGTGGCACCTGCTCGGCGGCGACCAGACCTGCCGTGTAGACGCCGAAGGCGCTGCCCGTTCCCGGCGGTGCGGTGACATGGAATCCGGGGTAACTCGCAAGACCGAATTCTACTGCTGTGGACGTGAATCCGCGGCCGACCACGTCGGGGTCCGGATCGCGGACGACGCACCGGAGCACCGCGCTCGCGGTTTCCTCGGTGGTTGCGTCGGGGTGGTCGGTGCGGGCGAGGGTCCATTCGAGTTCGGCCGGGCGTGCCGGAAGGTTCGCCTCGATCTGGCGGCGCACGAGCGCGGCCTTCGCCTCGATGTCGAGTCCGGTGAGCACGAACTCCACGGTGTTGCGGAACCCCGCGAGCGCGTTGAGACAGACCTTGAGCGTGGGCGGCGGCGCCTCTCCGCGTACGCCGGAGATACGCACCCGGTCGGGCCCGCCGTCTTCGAGAACCGCGGTGTCGAGGCGGGTGGTCACGTCGGGACCGGCGTACCGGGCGCCGCCGACCTCGTAGAGCAGTTGCGCCGTCACGGTGCCCACGGTGACCGCGCCACCGGTTCCCGGATGCTTCGTGATGGTCGACGAACCGTCGGCTTCGATCTCGGCGATCGGGAAACCGGGCCGGTCGAGGTTGCCGAGTTCGGTGAAGAATGCGTAGTTGCCGCCGGTCGCCTGGGTGCCGCATTCGAGGACGTGGCCCGCGGCAACCGCACCCGCGAGCGCGTCGAAATCGCCCGGTCCCCAGCCGAAGTGGGCTGCGGCGGGGCCGACGGTGACGGACGCGTCGGTCACCCGTCCGGTGACGACGATGTCGGCGCCCGAACGAAGGCACTCCACGATGCCCCACGCGCCGAGATATGCGTTGGCGGTCAACGGCGCGGGCGTGCCGCCGAGGCCCAGTTCGTCGATCCGTGGGAGCAGATCGTCGCCCTCGACGTGAGCCACCGTGACGTCCAGGCCGAGCCGTTCGGCGATGTCACGCAACCGGGTCGCGAGTCCGGCCGGATTGAGACCGCCGGCGTTCGCGACGATGCGGACGCCGTGGTCGAGCGCAAGGCCCATGCATTCCTCGAGCTGTCGTACGAAGGTCTTCGCGTAGCCGAGATCCGGATTCTTCATTCGGTCTCGGCCGAGGATGAGCATGGTGAGCTCGGCGAGATAGTCGCCGGTGAGGTAGTCGAGTTCGCCGCCTTCGAGCATCTCGCGCATCGCGGAGACACGGTCACCGTAGAAACCCGAGCAGTTGCCGATGCGCACGGCGCGGTGACCGTCGCGCACCGGCACGGAGATCACGGAACCGCCTCGCCGGGAGCGCGACCCGGCCCGGGCGGGCCGGCGAACGCCTGCGCGAAGCCGAGCCACTCGTCGGCGTCGGAACCGGTCGCGACGAGCGCGGTGTCGTCGCGGTGGACTCGTTGCGTGACCAGCGAGCAGAAGTCGAGGGCGGGTCCGGTGACGGACTGCTGCGCATCCTCGGGGCCCCAGGTCCATTCGCTCCCGTCGGGCGCTGTGAGTGCGACGCGGAACGGTTCGGCCGGTGGCGTGGCGTCCCGAATGATGTACGCGAAGTCGCGAGTACGCACGCCGAGGTGCGCGATGTGGCGCAGCCGGGCCGTGGGTGCCCGCACGACTCCGAGAGCGTCGGCGACGTCGCCGCCGTGTGCCCAGGTCTCCATCAGTCGCGCCGTTGCCATGGACGCTGCGGACATGGGCGGTCCGTACCAGATGATCTTCGTACCCTGCGGAACCTCGGCGAGGGCGTGCGCGAGTTCGTGTCGTGCCGCGCGCCAGTCCGCGAGCAGGTCCGCGGCCGGCAACTGCGCCAGTTCCGCGGCTCCGGCGTCGACGAAGCCGAGCGGGTCGGTGAACGCCTCGAGGACCCCGGCGCGAAACGCCTCGGGATCACGGATGGCCGTGAGCGCAGCACGATCGGTCCACAGCAGGTGGCCGATCTGATGCGCGATCGTCCAGCCCTTCGCGGGCGTCGCGACGGTCCACCGGTCTGCGGGCAGGTCCGCGACGAGATCGTCGAGGGCGTCTCCCTCGGCCCGAAGGTCGTCGAGCAAGGTCTGCTGATCCGCAGCGCGATTGTGCAACTCCACCATGCGACAAGGGTCACACGTACGCGCGCAGGAATCAAGCAGGCGTGATTGTTTTCTGTCGCGCGGCTGGCAGTACGGTCGGCGAGACTGAGCGCATCGACAACGACGACAGCGGAGGACGGATGGCCGACAAGGATCACGGGGGCACTGCGCTGCCCGTCGTGGCGGTGCTGGGGGCCGTGCTGTCGATGCAGTTCGGAGCCGCTTTTGCGACGACCCTGTTCGATCAGGCGGGCGCGGCGGGCACGGTGACCGTACGACTGCTCTTCGCCGCCCTGGTGTTGTGTGCGATCGCGCGCCCACCGGTCCACCGGTGGTCGCGTATCGAGTGGCAGGCAGTCCTCGCACTCGGCGCGAGTCTCGCGCTGATGAACTCGTTCTTCTACGCCGCCCTCACACGACTCCCCCTCGCCACCACCGTCACGATCGAGTTCCTCGGTCCCCTCACCGTGGCGGCCGTGCTGTCGCGGCGGGCCCGGGACGGCGTGTGGGTTCTTCTCGCGCTGGGCGGGATCGTGTGCCTCGGCGCGGGCCACGGCGACGGCCTCACCGAGGGCCTCGACCCGCTGGGCGTCGCACTGGCGCTCGTCGCGGCGGCGGGGTGGGCGGGATACATCGTGGCGGGATCACATGTCGCGACCAGGCTTGCGGGCTCGGCGCTCTCCGGCACCGCCGGGCTGGCCGGCGCCACCGCGATCGCCGCCGTGGCCGTGTTGCCGTTCGGCGTCGTCTCCGCCGGGACAGAGATGCTCTCACCCACGTTTCTCGCAGCGGGCTTCGCCGTGGCGCTGCTGTCGTCGGTGATCCCGTACAGCCTCGAGATCCGCGCCCTTCGTGACCTGTCCAAGAACGTCTTCGCCATCCTGATCGCTCTCGAACCTGCGGCGGCGGCCCTTGCCGGCGTGCTCGTGCTCGGCCAGTTCGTCGACGCTCTGTCCGCCATCGGTATCGCACTCGTCGTCGCAGCCGGGATCGGGGCTCTGCGCAACTCTCGCCCGCGCGCGCCTGTCACCTAGTTCCGCGTCAACGTGGCCGGGTGATCATCCGGACGAGTTCACCGGCCGGTCCGGCGAGCGCACGCGGCGGGCGCCATACCGCCCGCAGAACCCGGGAAAGGTCGAGTCCCTCCACGTCCACTGCGCGCAACTTGCCGGATTCGAGGTCCTCGGCCACCGCGAGCGTACTGAGAACCGCAGGACCTGCCCCGCCGAGCACGCTCGTCCGGACCGCTGCACTGCTCCCGAGTTCGAGCAGCGGCGCGGGACGGGCGTACTCCTCCAGCGCGAGGTCGAGGGTTCGGCGGGTACCCGACCCCACCTCGCGGACGACCAGCGGAGTGGACGCCAGTTCCGCCACGGTCAGCGGTCGGCGTCTGCGCGCCCACGGGTGGTCCGGCGGCACGACCACCACGAGCCGGTCCCGCGCTACCGGCACGCTGTAGAGCCCGCGCGGCACCGACGGACCCTCGACGAAGCCCACGTCGCACTCCCCGGCGGCAGCGGCGTCGCACACCTGCACCGAGTTGTGTACGTGCAACTGGATCTGCACGTCGCTGCGGATCGCCCGGAACTCTCCGAGCCACCGTGGGATGAGGTGTTCGGCCACCGTCATGGATGCCGCGACCACGAGTTCGGGAGGATGGTCGACACGCAGCGACGCCGCCGCGTCGAGCATGCGAGCGGTGTCGGCAAGGACCTCACGGGCCCAGTGCGCGACGACGGTGCCTTCCGGAGTGAGCACCGATCCCGTGCGGCCCCGGCGGACGAGCACCGCGCCGAGTTGCTTCTCGAGCCGTCTCAGCATGCGGGTCGCGTTGGGCTGGGCGATCCCTGCCCTCCGCGCTGCTGCCCCCAGACCGCCGTGGTCGTCGATGCCGACGAGCAGGTCGAGCGCCGCCAGATCGGGCCAGTCCGTCATGCCGATACGATATGCCTACCGGACCGGGCATATCTATTCGATATGAGCACATACCGAATCGACGGCTAGTCGCGCGGAGGCGGGCGCGACACGCTGGAGACATGGTCGCCGTCCTCTCTCCGCTCCGCCCCGAGCCGCTGCTCCGGCGCATGCGTCCCGCCGTTCCCGGCCTGCTCGTGGGAGCAGCGGGCGCAGCAGTCGCGCTCGCCGCAGCCGGACTGTTCCCCGGCGCCAGCCCACTGCTGATCGCGATCGTGCTCGGAGTCGTCGTCGCCAACATTGGGCCACACCTGGCAGTGCTCGAACCGGGACTGACGCTGGCGTCGAAACACCTCCTCCGAATCGGTGTCGCGCTACTCGGACTGCAACTGGCGATATCGGACGTCGTCGGACTCGGCTGGGGCGCAACGGGAGTCGCGGCCGCGGTGGTCGCGGCAGGCATCGGCGGCGCGCTGCTGTTCGGAAAGTGGCTCGGCGTCGGATGGACGGAGCGAATGCTCATCGCGTGCGGATTCTCGATCTGCGGTGCCGCCGCAGCCGCCGCGGTCGACGGTGTGATCGACGCTCGGAAACGCGAACTCGTCACGACCGTCGCACTCGTCGTGGTGTTCGGTACCGCCATGATCCCGCTCCTTCCCGCCCTGTCCGGCGCCCTGGGACTCGACTCGACCGAAGCGGGCATGTGGGCGGGCGCAGCGGTGCACGAGGTTGCCCAGGTGGTGGCGGCGGGAACCGCCCTCGACGCCACGGCGGCCGGCGCGGCCGCCGCCGGCGGTGCGCTCGCCGTCGCGGTCACCGTCAAACTCGCGCGCGTCGCGTTGCTGGCCCCGGTGGTCGCTGTCGTCGCCGCCGTGGCGCGGCGCAGTGGGAACGCACGGCGCGACGGGCACACTCCTCCGCTCGTACCCGCGTTTCTCGTCGCATTTCTCGTGCTCGTCGCCGTACGCGCGACCGGCCTGATCGGGCCGCAGGCACTCGATGTGGCTCACTGGGTTCAGGTCGCGCTGCTCACCATCGCGATGTTCGCACTGGGAACGGGCGTGCGGCGCGACATCATTCGCGGACTGGGATGGCGCCCGCTGGTGCTGGCCGCCGCAGCGACGGTGTGGGTTGCAGCGATCGCACTGGCCGGCGTCCTGGTGATCGCCTGAGCGCGGAAACTCCTACGTCCGCACTACGGGTTCGAATCCGCGCGCATCACCCGAGTCCGTCGACAGCGATGAGCACGGTCGTCGCTGTCGCGAGCACCACGACGGCCGCTGCGACGGCGATGTTGCGCCACCAGAGACGGCCCACGTCCCCCGCGACGAATCCGCGCACGCGGGCACGGTGACCGATCCGGGCGGAGAGCAACACGACCACCGACGGCACGAGGCACAGCAGTCCCACGGCCGCGACGACCGGACCCGGCCCAGGAACGAACCGCATGAAGAGCAGGACGACGGCACCGAGGGCGGCCCCGGTGCGCATCCAGGCGAGGCTCGTACGTTCGGGCTGGAGTCCGGGATCGTCGTGCCTCATCCGCAGGTCACACCGCGATCGCGACGGCGAGCCCGACGCCCGCCGTCGCGAGCAGACCCGCGAGCAGGAAGGACGCCCACGGCAGCGGGAGCGGACGTTGCGTGCGCATAGCGCGCTCGACGCTCAGCCAGCGGGCCACCGCCACGACCACGAGAATTGCGGAACAGACCAGCAGCGCACACGAGAACGCGGTGCGAAGGGCGGAGCCGATGACGTCACCGGCAAAAGCCTCGAGCCCCACCGCGGCGGCGATCAGGCCCAGCGCCGTCCGGATCCACGCGAGGAAGGTGCGCTCGTTGGCGAGGGTGAATCGCGGGTCGGGGTCGGTACCGACCCGCAGTGCCTTCGGGCGCCAACGCTGCTCTCCGGACGGATCCACGAGTGGGACACTATCCCGCCGGCCGGTCCGGCGGGCCGGGTCAGCCGACGACGAGATCGGTGCCGCGTGCCTCGACGGGTTGCGACTTGAGGGGACGCTTGGCCGGGCCCTGCACAACCGAGCCGTCGAGAGCGAACTTGCTGCCGTGGCATGCGCACACGATGGTGTCGCCTTCGACGGAGGTGATGTTGCAGCCCTGATGCGTGCACAAGGCGAGGAATGCGCAGAAGTCGCCTTCGGTGGGCTGGGTGAGAACCAGGCGCTTGCCTTCGATGAGCACTCCGCCTCCGACCGGTACATCCGCCACGGCCGCGACCACCTGTGCGTCGGGCCCGGGCGGCGCCGTCGTCGTCGGGGGCTGTGCCTGTGGAGGATCCCCCGCCGTATCGGTCGACGCGCCGCACGCTGCGAGCGCAGCGACGGCCGCTGCCGCTCCGGCTCCGCCGAGCAATGCGCGCCGGGGTACGGAGGTCCGGTCGGAAGAATCGAAGCTCATGCACGTGTCCGTTCGGGTCGCGGTTTCTGCTCCGACCGAGCCTATCGGGGAACGCGAACGGGGGCCGCGACCTGCGTCACGGCCCCCGCGCACGGGATTGTTCCTTACGCCACGGCGTCTGGCTGCCCGGCTAGTGCATCACGACCGGGGCCGCTGCGCCCTCTGTCTTCTCGGCACGTTTCCGGGGAAGGAAGGCTGCCGGGATCAGCGCGAAGATCATGATGATCGTCGCGATGAGGAAGGTGAACGCGAACGCCTCGGCGAGTGAACTCAGCACCGACTGCTGCATCTCGGCCGGCAGCTGGGCGAGCATCTCGGCATCCGGCTGACCGGACGACCCCTCGGGCGCACCCTGCGGTGCGATCACGCGGCTGGTGAGGATCACCGACATCGCCGCGGTGCCGATGGATCCGGCGGCCTGCTGGACGATGTTCATCAACGTCGAACCCCGCGCGATGCTGTTGTCGGTGAGAGTCTGCAGCGCGGCGGTCATGGTGGGCATCATCGTGCAGCCCATACCCATACCCATCACGAACAGGGCACCGAGGAGCAGCGGGTAGCCGGTATCCACGCCGACCTGGGTGAACACGCTCATCCCGGCGGCGATGAGAGCCAGGCCGGTCAGCACGATCTTTCCCGGCCCGATACGGTCGACCAGTTGTCCGGCGATCGGCATCGTGAGCATCGCACCGATTCCCTGTGGTGCGAGCAGGAGTCCGGCCGCCAAGGTGCTCTCGCCTCGCACCTGGAGGAAGTAGCTCGGGAACAGCAGACCGGCACCGAAGAACCCGATCGCGAACACCGACATCGTCAGGACGGCGAAGGTGAGCTGACGGTTGCGGAACAGGGTCAGGTCGATCAGCGGATGGTCGGTGCGCAACGCGTGCACGACGAACGCCGCGATGAGCGCGAGACCGGCGAGGCCGCTGACCAGGACCCGGGCGGACGCGACGGTGCCGGTCTCCGGCAGCGACGAGACGCCGAACAGGAACAACGCGAGCCCGGGCGAAAGCAGCAGCATCCCCTTGAAGTCGAACGCCTCCGACGCTTTCGGTGCGTCCTTGGGCAGCACGACGACAGCGACGATCAGCGCGACGATCCCGATCGGCAGGTTGATCAGGAAGATCCAGTGCCAGGTCGCGACGTCGATGAGCCAGCCACCGAGGATCGGACCGCCGATGGGGCCGAGCAGCATCGGGATACCGAGCACCGCCATGACGCGACCCACGCGGTGCGGGCCGGCCGCACGGGTCATGATCGTCATGCCGAGCGGCATCAGCATGCCGCCGCCGAAGCCCTGGACGACGCGGAACGCGATCAGCGACGTGACATCCCACGCGACACTGCACAGCACGGAACCGGCGACGAACAAGACGAGTGCCGTCAGATACAGCCGCTTGGTGCCGAAACGGTCCGCAGCCCAGCCGGTGAGCGGGATCACGCTGGCGAGCGCGAGGGTGTAGGCCGTCATGGTCCACGCGACGGTCGCGTAGGACGCCTGGAAGTCCGACATGAATGTCGGCAGTGCCACCGACACCACCGTGACGTCGAGAATCGACATGATGGCGCCGAGCACGACGACCGAGGCGATCTTCAGTACCGCGGCATCGAGCTTGTCACTGGGTTGAGCTGGGGATTTGTCGGGCGGCGCAGTCATGCGGTTACTCCAGGGTCGGCGCAGGCGAGTACCCGCGCGGTAGGAAACGAGCGTCGCGCGAAGATCCGGTCACCAGATCGGAAGTCGGCATCGATGGCGACTGCGAAACGCCGGATGATCTTAACGACCACGTCCGCCCGGCCCAACCGATTTACCGGCGCACGGCTCCGATCAGCGGCAGCAGTCGGCGGCGCCGGCGCCCGAGTTCCGCGAGCGCCTCGCGATCGGTGATCTTCACCCGCGGACGGCCCTGGGCGATGCCCGCCTTGCGTTCGGCGGCGTCGATCGCGCGCCACCCCTCGAGGTCGACGCGCTCCGGCCGCCGCCGCGCGAGCAACTTGTGCAGCGCGCGCCGGTCACCCCGCGGCTCCCGCAGGACGCCCGCGTCGAAGTCGGCGAGCAACGCGTTCACGGTCTCGCGTGCACAGGCCTTGTTGGTGCCGATGACTCCGCTCGGACCCCGCTTGATCCACCCGGTCACGTACACGCCGTTGTCGACGCGTCCCTCCGAATGGGGCACGACGCCGCGCACCTCGTCGAACGGGATGCCCGGTACCGCGACACCCCGGTATCCGATCGACCGGAGCACCAGAGGTGCGGCTACGTCGTCGAAGTCGTCCGTCGGGCGAACAGCAACCGCACCGTCGGTGCCGGTGAGTTCGGTGCGGGCGACCCGCACACCCGTGACACGCTCGTCGCCGAGCAGTTCGTGCGGAGCGGCGAAGAAGCGGAACACGATGCGCCGGTGGCCGGGGCGGAGCGGTCGCTGCGCGTATTCGCGCGCGAGGCGAACCTTCAGGGCCGTCGCCGGATCCTCTTCGACCGCACGGGCACTGACCGGATCGAGGTCGAGGTCTGCGTCGTCGATGACGACGTCGACGCCGCGGAGATCACCGAGGGCGACGAACTCCGGGTTGCTGTACGCCGCCTGGGCGGGCCCACGCCGGCCCAGCAGCACGACCTCACGGATGTTGCTGTTCCGCAACGCCGTCAGCGCGTGGTCGGCGATATCGGTGCGGGCGAGTTCGTCGACGTCCATCGTGAGGATGCGGGCGACATCGAGCGCGACGTTTCCGTTCCCGACGATCACGGCGCGGTCACCGGAGAGGTCGAACGTGCGGTCGGCGTAGTCGGGGTGCCCGTTGTACCAGGCGACGAACTCGGTGGCGGCGTGACTTCCCGGAAGGTCCTCGCCCGGGATACCGAGCCGCCGGTCGGCGGAAGCGCCCACCGCGTAGACGACGGCGTGATGGTGGTCGAGGAGTTCGGCATGCGTCAGGTCGCGGCCGATCTCCGTGTTCAGGTGGAGCGCGAATGCGTCACGCCGGAACGACCATTCGAAGGAGTCGGTCACGCTCTTCGTTCCCGGGTGATCCGGCGCGACACCGGCACGCACCAGTCCGAAAGGCGTGGGAAGACGATCGAACATCTCCACTTCGACGTCGGAGCGCTCGAGCAGTGCCTGCGTGGCGTAACACGCCGCGGGACCGGCGCCGACGACGGCGACCCGGAGGGTCCCCTGCCCGCGGGGCGGGGCATGGGTGGGAGTGAGGGGAAGCCAGCCGTCGGGCGTCCGGTGATCTACGTAGTACTCGGCATTGATCTCGGCGAAACGCGACTGTGAGGGGTCGAGTTTGTCGTCCGGAAGGATCGCCTCGACGGGGCAGGCGTCGGCGCACGCACCGCAGTCGATGCAGACCTGCGGGTCGATGTGGAGCATCTCCGCGGTCGCGAACCCCGGCTCGTCGGGCGAGGGGTGGATGCAGTTCACGGGGCACACCGCGACACAACTCGCGTCGTTGCAGCACGTCTGAGTGATCACATAGGCCATGGCGGGGTCCTCGGAAGGGCGGGGCGGCACGACCGCCGAGTTCATGTAACAGTGCGTAACAGTTAATACGACTGTAGTCCCCGCCACACCCGGTTCGCAAGACGCGCTGCGCACGAGCCGGGTAGCTGCGAGAATCGGCCGATCGGGCATCCGACACAGGGGGACACACGCAGTGGCCATAGCGACATCCACCGACGACCCGCCCTGGGCGCGACCTCTCGCGGCACTCCCCGCCGAGGCGACGCCCTTCCGCACCGAACGCTCCGTGCGTACCGGCGATGTCGACACCTCGCAGCGTCTCCGACTCGACGGCGTCGCCCGGTACCTCCAGGACATCGGCATCGACAACCTCGAGGCCGTCGACGCCGCGCACACCGATCCCCTGTGGATCGTCCGGCGCACCGTGATCGACGTCCACCGGCCGGCGCGGTTCCCGCAGCATCTCCGGCTGCGCCGCTGGTGCGATGCTCTCTCCACCCGGTGGGCCAACGTACGAGTCCGTCTGGACGACCCGCACGACGACGAGGGCGGACCCCTCATCGACACGGCAGGATTCTGGATCGACATCGGTCCCACGACGGGTGCCCCGACCCGCATCAGTGACGGGCTCTTCGAGCACATGTCGCGATATGCGCTCGACACCCGGCTCCGGTGGCGCGCGTGGCTGCCTGCCTCACCGGAGGGCGAGATCACCGACAGTCGCGAATTCCCGCTCCGCGTCACCGATTTCGACCCGTTCGGGCACGTCAACAACGCCGTGTACTGGCACGGGGTGGAGGAACTGCTCGCGTCCCGTCCCGATCTGCAGAGCTCACCGTATCGAGCGGTGATCGAACATCTGCGACCCATCGGAACCGACGAGACCCTGGTCCTCCGCGCCGGCGACGACCGGCACGGCCTGACGCTGTGGTTCACAGTGGACGATCGCGCCCGCGCGGTCGCCCGGGTCGTTCGCCTCTGAACGCTCTACGGTGGAGCCCATGACCCGCACTCTGATCTTGCTGCGCCACGGCAAGTCCGCGTACCCGGACGACGTGGACGATCACGACCGTCCGCTGTCCCCGCGCGGTCGCCGCGAGGCGGGGCTCGCCGGGCGGTGGATCAGGGCCACAGTGCCTCCGATCGACAAGGTGCTGTGCTCGACCGCGGTCCGAACCCGCAAGACCCTCACCGAAGCGGGTATCGAAGCACCCGTCGACTACCGCGACAGCCTCTACCTCGCAGATCCCGCCACGCTGCTCGAGGAGATCCACTCGGTGCCGAAGGATGTCCGGACCCTCCTTGTCGTGGGCCACGAGCCGACACTGTCCACGACGGTCCTGAATCTCGTCACCGACCACAGCACCGACGAGGCGCAGCAGGTCACGGAGAAGTTCCCCACGTCGTCGGTCGCCGTCCTGGCGGTCCGGGGGCGCTGGGACGAACTCGAACCCGGCCGGGCCGAACTCACCGATTTCCACATCCCGCGATAAACGTCCGGACAGCGAAGAGGTCCCGCCCCCGAAGAGAAAGGGGCGGGACCTCTGTCGTTCTACTGCAGCATCACTGTCCTAGGACAGTCGGCTGCTAGCGGTAGTCGTTGGAGTAACCGTAATCGTCCAGCGGAACCGCAGCGCCGGTGTTCTGGCCGAAGCCGTCCGGCGAGTAGTACTGGTCGTCGTACGCCGGGATGGCGTAGGCGGCAGCACGTGCTTCCTCGGTGGGCTGCACCTGGATGTTCCGGTACTTGTTGATGCCTGTACCGGCCGGGATCAGCTTGCCGATGATCACGTTCTCCTTGAGACCGATGAGCTTGTCCGAGCGGCAGTTGATCGCCGCGTCGGTGAGCACACGAGTGGTCTCCTGGAACGACGCTGCCGACAGCCACGAATCGGTGGCCAGCGAGGCCTTCGTGATGCCCATGAGGACCGGACGTCCGGCAGCCGGCTCGCCGCCTTCCTGGACCACACGACGGTTCGCAGCCTCGAACTCGCTGCGCTCGACGAGCGAACCGGGCAGGAACTCCGTCGCACCCGAGTCGATGATCGTCACGCGACGCAGCATCTGGCGCACGATGACCTCGATGTGCTTGTCGTGGATCGACACACCCTGGCTCCGGTACACCTCCTGGACCTCGTGGACCAGGTGGACCTGGACCTGACGGGGACCCATCACGCGCAGCACCTCGTGCGGATCGGCAGCACCTTCGAGCAGCTGCTGGCCGACTTCCACGTGGTCGCCGTCCGCGAGGACACCCTCGGTGCCGTTGGCCTTACGGATGACGTGCAGACGCTGACGCTTCGACAGCTTGTCGTACACGACCTCCTCGCCACCGTCGTCGGGGATGATCGTGATCTTGTAGAAACGATCGTCGTCCTCGAGGCGGACACGGCCGGACACGTCGGCGATCGGAGCCTTGCCCTTGGGGACACGGGCCTCGAACAGTTCCTGGACGCGGGGCAGACCGCCGGTGATGTCCTCACCGACGCCACCCTGGTGGAACGTACGCATGGTCAGCTGCGTACCGGGCTCACCGATCGACTGTGCGGCGACGATACCGACGGCCTCGCCGATGTCGACGAGCTTGCCGGTGGCCATCGAACGGCCGTAGCACGTGGCACACACGCCGGTGCCGGTGTCGCAGGTCAGGACCGAGCGGACCTTCACCTTGCGGATACCGGCCTCGAGCAGTGCCTCGATGGCGGGGTCGCCGAGATCGGAACCACGCTCGACGACGACGTTGCCGTCCTTGTCGACCGCATCGGTGGCGAGCGTACGGGCGTACGTGCTCGTCTCGATGTGGGCATCGCGGACCAGCTTGCCGGTCTCGTTGCCCTCGGCGTCGCGCTCGGGCTCGGCGATGACCATCTCGATGCCACGCGGCGTGCCACAGTCGACCTCGCGGACGATGACGTCCTGCGACACGTCCACCAGACGACGGGTCAGGTAACCCGAGTCGGCGGTACGCAGAGCGGTATCGGCCAGACCCTTACGCGCACCGTGCGTGTTGATGAAGTACTCGGCGACGGTCAGGCCCTCACGGAAGGAGGACTTGATCGGGCGAGGAATGAACTCGCCCTTCGGGTTCGTCACCAGGCCCTTCATACCCGCCAGCGAGCGGATCTGGGTCATGTTGCCCGCAGCACCGGACTTGACGATCGTGGGGATCGGGTTGTCGTCCGGGTAGTGCGCCTCCATGGCCTGACCGACCTCTTCGGTCGCTTCCTGCCACAGCTTGACGAGCGAATCGCGACGCTCGTCCTCGGAGAGCTTTCCTCGGTCGTACTGCCGCTGGATCGCGTCGGCCTGACCCTCGTAACGCTCGAGGATGTCCTTCTTCTCCGGCGGAACGAGCACGTCCGCCATCGAGATGGTGACACCCGAACGAGTGGCCCAGTAGAAGCCCGCGTCCTTGAGCTTGTCGACGGTCTGTGCGACGACGATCATCGGGTAGCGCTCGGCGAGATCGTTGATGATCGCGGCCTGACGCTTCTTCGGCATGATGTCGTTGACGAAGCCGTAGTTGACCGGCAGGAGTTCGTTGAACAGCACACGACCGAGGGTCGTGTCCGCCGTCCATGCCTGCCCGTACTTCCAGCCCTCGGGGAACAGCTCGGACTCGAGTTCACGCGGCGGACGCTGATGCGTGAGCCGCACCTTGATCGGAGCCTGAACCGAGAGCACGCCACGGTCGACAGCCATCTGAGCCTCGGCCGGGGACGAGTACACGCCCTGCTCCGGCTGATCTTCGGCGGCCGGCTGGTACGCACCGGGAGCGTCTTCACGCAGACGGGTCAGGTGGTACAGACCGGTCACCATGTCCAGACGCGGCATGGCGAGCGGACGACCCGACGCCGGCGACAGGATGTTGTTCGAGGACAGCATCAGGATGCGGGCCTCGGCCTGCGCCTCCGCGGAGAGCGGGAGGTGCACGGCCATCTGGTCACCGTCGAAGTCGGCGTTGAAGGCCTCACACACCAGCGGGTGGAGCTGAATGGCCTTGCCCTCGACGAGCTGCGGCTCGAACGCCTGGATGCCCAGACGGTGCAGCGTGGGAGCACGGTTCAGCAGAACCGGATGCTCGCTGATGACCTCTTCGAGGACATCCCACACCTGAGCGCGCTGACGCTCGACCATGCGCTTGGCGGACTTGATGTTCTGCGCGTGGTTGAGGTCGACGAGACGCTTCATGACGAACGGCTTGAACAGCTCGAGCGCCATCAGCTTCGGCAGACCACACTGGTGCAGCTTGAGCTGAGGACCGACGACGATGACCGAACGGCCCGAGTAGTCGACGCGCTTACCGAGCAGGTTCTGACGGAAACGACCCTGCTTGCCCTTGAGCAGATCGGACAGCGACTTGAGCGGACGGTTGCCCGGGCCCGTGACAGGCCGGCCACGACGACCGTTGTCGAACAGCGCGTCCACGGACTCCTGCAGCATCCGCTTCTCGTTGTTGACGATGATCTCGGGAGCACCGAGGTCGATCAGTCGCTTGAGGCGGTTGTTGCGGTTGATCACGCGGCGGTACAGATCGTTGAGGTCGGACGTCGCGAAACGGCCACCGTCGAGCTGAACCATCGGGCGGAGCTCCGGCGGGATCACCGGAACAGCGTCGAGCACCATGCCCATGGGCGAGTTGCCGGACTGCTGGAACGCCGCGACGACCTTGAGCCGCTTGAGCGCACGCAGCTTCTTCTGGCCCTTGCCGCTGCGGATGGTCTCGCGCAGCGACTCTGCCTCGGCGTTGATGTCGAAGTTCTCGATGAGCTTCTGGATCGCCTCGGCGCCCATGGCACCGGTGAAGTACTCCCCGTAGCGATCCTGCAGCTCGCGGTAGAGCATCTCGTCGACGATGAGATCCTTCGGCTTCAGCTTCGTGAAGGTGCTCCAGATCTCGTCCAGGCGATCGAGTTCGCGCTGCGAGCGATCGCGCAGCTGACGCATCTCGCGCTCGCCGCCGTCCTTCACCTTGCGGCGGACGTCGGACTTGGCACCCTCGGCTTCGAGCTCGGCCAGGTCTGCTTCGAGCTTCTGCGCACGGGCCTCGAGGTCGGCGTCGCGCTGATCGGCGACAGCCTTCTTCTCGACCTCCATCTCGGCCTCGAGGGTCGAGAGTTCGTTGTGACGCAGGTCGTCGTCGACCGCGGTGATGACGTACGCAGCGAAGTAGATGATCTTTTCGAGATCCTTCGGAGCGAGGTCGAGCAGGTAACCGAGACGGCTCGGCACACCCTTGAAGTACCAGATGTGGGTGACGGGTGCGGCCAGTTCGATGTGGCCCATCCGCTCACGACGCACCTTGGCGCGAGTCACCTCGACGCCGCAGCGCTCACAGATGATGCCCTTGAAGCGGACGCGCTTGTACTTACCGCAGTAGCACTCCCAGTCCCGGGTGGGGCCGAAGATCTTCTCGCAGAAGAGGCCGTCCTTCTCGGGCTTGAGCGTGCGGTAGTTGATGGTCTCCGGCTTTTTGACCTCGCCGTACGACCAGTTACGGATGTCCTCGGCGGTGGCCAGGCCGATCCGGAGTTCATCGAAGAAGTTGACGTCGAGCACGTAACTTCCTTTCCCCTGTGCGGGCTTTGTTGCTGCTAGTTGTCGCTATCGCTGCCGGGGCCCGATGCGGTACGTGTCCGGTTGTCCGGTTGCGTACCGCATCGGCTCGGCTCCTAGTTCGCGAGGTCGTCGACGGTGGCCGACTCGTTGCGGGAAAGGTTGATGCCCAGGTTGGCGGCAGCCCGTTCGAGATCCTCGTCGTCGCCGTCGGCCATCGTGATGGCCGCGCCGTCGCTGGAGAGCACCTCGACGTTCAGGCACAGCGACTGGAGTTCCTTGAGGAGCACCTTGAAGGACTCCGGGATACCCGGCTCCGGGATGTTCTCGCCCTTGACGATCGCCTCGTAGACCTTCACGCGGCCCACGACGTCGTCGGACTTGATGGTGAGAAGCTCCTGGAGCGTGTACGCGGCACCGTAGGCCTGCATGGCCCAGCACTCCATCTCACCGAAGCGCTGGCCACCGAACTGGGCCTTACCGCCGAGCGGCTGCTGGGTGATCATCGAGTACGGACCGGTCGAACGAGCGTGGATCTTGTCGTCGACCAAGTGGTGCAGCTTGATGATGTACATGTAGCCGACCGACACGGGGTACGGGAAGGGCTCGCCGGAACGACCGTCGAACAAGGTTGCCTTGCCGTCCGGTCCGACCATGACTTCACCGTCACGGTTCGGCAGCGTCGACGCGAGCAGACCGGTCAGTTCCTCTTCACGGGCACCGTCGAACACCGGGGTGGCGATATTGGTGTCGGGCTCCGCCGACACCATCTCCTCGGCGAGGTTCTGTGCCCACTCGGGACGGCTGCCGTCATCGGCGATCTGGATGTTCCAGCCCGCCTTGCCGATCCAGCCGAGATGCGTCTCGAGGATCTGGCCGATGTTCATACGACGCGGAACACCGTGCGTGTTGAGGATGATGTCGACCGGCGTGCCGTCGGACAGGAACGGCATGTCTTCCTGCGGAAGGATCTTGCCGATGACGCCCTTGTTGCCGTGGCGGCCGGCGAGCTTGTCGCCGTCCTGGATCTTGCGCTTCTGTGCCACGTACACGCGGACGAGCTCGTTGACGCCGGGAGGAAGATCGTCGTCGTCCTCGCGCGAGAACACGCGGACGCCGATGACCTTGCCGGTCTCGCCGTGCGGAACCTTCAGCGACGTGTCGCGAACCTCGCGCGCCTTCTCACCGAAGATCGCGCGGAGCAGGCGCTCCTCGGGGGTCAGCTCGGTCTCGCCCTTCGGCGTGACCTTGCCGACGAGGATGTCGCCGTCGCGAACTTCGGCACCGATGCGGACGATGCCGCGCTCGTCGAGGTCCGCGAGGACCTCGTCGGAGACGTTCGGGATGTCCCGGGTGATCTCTTCGGCACCGAGCTTGGTGTCGCGGGCGTCGATCTCGTGCTCCTCGATGTGGATCGAGGTGAGCACGTCCTCCTCCACGAGGCGCTGCGACAGGATGATCGCGTCCTCGTAGTTGTGGCCTTCCCACGGCATGATCGCCACGAGCAGGTTCTTGCCGAGCGCCATCTCACCGTTCTGGGTGCAGGGGCCGTCGGCGAGGACCTGGCCGGACTCCACGCGCTGACCCTCGTCCACGATCGGACGCTGGTTGGAGCAGGTGCCCTGGTTGGAGCGATCGAACTTGCGCAGACGGTACGTCTTGCGCGTTCCGTCGTCGGCCATGACGGTGATGAAGTCGGCGGAAACCTCCTCGACGACACCACCCTTCTCGGTGACGATGACGTCGCCGGCGTCGACGGCGGCACGGAGTTCCATGCCGGTACCGACGATCGGCGATTCGCTGCGCACGAGCGGGACAGCCTGACGCTGCATGTTCGCGCCCATGAGGGCACGGTTGGCATCGTCGTGCTCGAGGAACGGAATCATCGCGGTGGCGACCGAGACCATCTGCCGGGGCGACACGTCCATGTACTCGACGGTGTCGGCGGCGACGTACTCGATCTCCGCGCCCTTCTTACGGACGAGCACGCGCTCTTCGGCGAATGTTCCGTCCGCTGCGATCGGCGAGTTCGCCTGCGCGATGAGGTAACGGTCCTCTTCGTCCGCGGTCAGGTAGGCAACCTCATCGGTGACGACGCCACCCTCGACCTTGCGGTACGGGGTCTCGATGAAACCGAACGGGTTGACCCGTGCGTACACCGACAGCGAACCGATCAGGCCGATGTTCGGGCCCTCAGGGGTCTCGATGGGGCACATGCGGCCGTAGTGCGACGGGTGGACGTCGCGGACCTCGAGGCCGGCGCGCTCACGCGAAAGACCACCGGGGCCCAGAGCGGACAGACGACGCTTGTGCGTCAGGCCCGACAGCGGGTTGTTCTGGTCCATGAACTGCGACAGCTGGGAGGTTCCGAAGAACTCCTTGATCGCGGCCACGACGGGACGGATGTTGATCAGGGACTGCGGGGTGATGGCCTCGACGTCCTGAGTGGTCATCCGCTCGCGAACCACACGCTCCATGCGGGACAGGCCCACGCGGATCTGGTTCTGGATGAGCTCACCGACGGTGCGCAGGCGACGGTTACCGAAGTGGTCGATGTCGTCGACCTCGACGGGAACCTCGACGCCGCCGGGGACGGTCATCTTGTTCTCACCCGCGTGCAGACGCACGAGGTACTCGATCGTGGCGACGATGTCTTCCTCGGTGAGGGTGGACGCCTCGATCGGCTGGCCGGTGTTCAGGCCCAGCTTCTTGTTGATCTTGTAGCGACCCACGCGAGCGAGGTCGTAGCGCTTGTCCTTGAAGAAGAGGTTTTCCAGCAGGGTCTGCGCGCTCTCCTTGGTCGGCGGCTCACCCGGGCGGAGCTTGCGGTAGATATCGAGCAGCGCCTCATCGGTGCCGGCCGTGTTGTCCTTCTCGAGCGTCGACATCATGATCTCGGAGAACCCGAAACGCTCGACGATCTGCTCGGTGGACCAGCCGAGCGCCTTGAGCAGCACCGTGACGGGCTGACGGCGCTTGCGGTCGATGCGGACACCGACGGTGTCGCGCTTGTCGACGTCGAACTCGAGCCACGCACCGCGACCCGGGATGACCTTGACGCTGTGCAGGTCCTTCTCGGTGCTCTTGTCGACGGACTTGTCGAAGTACACGCCCGGAGAACGTACGAGCTGCGACACGACGACGCGCTCAGTGCCGTTGATGACGAACGTGCCCTTGTCGGTCATCATCGGGAAATCACCCATGAAGACCGTCTGGCTCTTGATTTCGCCGGTGTTGTTGTTGATGAACTCCGCCGTGACGAACAGCGGAGCGGCGTACGTCATGTCCTTGTCCTTGCACTCCTCGACAGAGGCCTTGACCTCGTCGAAGCGCGGATCGGAGAAGGAGAGAGACATCGAGCCCGAGAAGTCCTCGATGGGCGAGAGCTCGTGGAGGATCTCTTCGAGACCGCCGACGGCACTGCCGTTGAGGCGTTCGGCAGCCTTTGCGCGCCAGCGCTCGGATCCGATCAACCATTCGAAGGAATCTGTTTGTATATCGAGGAGTCCTGGGACTTCGAGAGGCTCGCGAATTTTCGCGAACGACACCCTCTTCGGGGCTCCGGGGATTCCGGCTACTGCCTTGGTCTGGCTAGAGACTGCCAAGATGCGTCCTTCCAGCACCTCACGCGGGACGCTCCAACCGGTGCGACCGCCGCTGTACCTGCTTCTTCATGTGGGGCGTTTTCGCTGGTTACAACCCGAACGAGAACTCCACCGAAGAACCGGGACGATCTCACCCTCGGGGTGAAATCCAACTCGGCAAACGAGGAGTGGACAGGAGGCAGCCAGCGCAAAGAACGAGCCTACACCAAGAAAATGCAGATGTCCACAGGGGTGCCTCAAAGAAACCTGGCAAGCGGCTGGAAGGAACGAACCGCACAGGCGTACCGATAGAGTGACCGTTCACGCGCTCCGCGTCAAGCCTTGCGCGGGACCGAGATCGTGCGAATCCTTGCCGTCACCCCGCGGGTCGTCACCGGTCCCGAATCTCCGACACCAGCCACTGCCCGTCGGTCTTCTCCATCCGCACCAGCACGGGTGCCTGCGCACTCCCCTGCGCGATACCGTCGCCGGTCGCGCTGACGTTGATGTAGGCGGCGACCTCGGCCTGTGTCTCGTCGAGCACAGATGTACCGATGTGCAGGACGTTCACCTCCGTCACAGTGCGCGTCTGGATCGCAGCCTGCTTGGTCACCTCTGCCGTCGCATCGAACTCCTCGAGGCGCTCCTGGGTCAGCAACCCACGGATCTCCGCGAAGTCCTCGTCGATGGTCTCGTAGTTGTACCCGTGCATGGCCTCGATCGCGTGCTTGGCGGCGTCGGTGACCTCGCGGGTGGCCGCGGCATCGACCCACGCCTCGTTCGACACGCTCGTCCCCGGACGGAAGGCGGCAACGACGGCCACCGCGGCGAGTACGAGCGCGACCACGCCGATCGCCAGCACAGAACGCATGCTCCGGTTTCTGTGTGCCGGCTTCGCTGCTGACGCGGTGCCGGACACGCGGGCGAGCGGCGTCACGCCGTCCGTCTTCGCGTCGTCGGTCTTCGCGTCGTCCGTCTTCCCATCGTCGGGTGTCGCGTCGTCTGATGCGGCGTCGCCGGATGTCGCGTCGGCGCGCGCGCCGGGTTCGACCGTCGACACCGCGCCGGTATCGGAGGGCTCGACCACAGGCGACTCCGACGCGGACTTCTCGACGACGGGCGCCTCACGGGCCGGCCCGTCTCCCGCAGACGAGTCGGCAACAGGTGTCTCGGCAGCAGGTGCCTCCACCCCCGGTGTCTCGACCGCAGGTGTTTCGGCCGCAGGGTTCTCGGCGGCAGGGTTCTCCGCGGCAGCACCCTCGTCGATGGGGCGGTCGTTCGAGGCGTCGTACGACCGCGCACGAGTGGACCCCGCGATCTTCGGGCGCCGACGCGGCGGTCCGAACTGTCCGGGATTCCGTCGCTGCGGTGGCACTACACACACTCCTTCATCGGTTCGAGCAGACTCGTGCGCGGGAAACGCTCGCCGGCTCTCACGGTCCCTCGGTCCCCTCCGGGGCGGGCTCGACCGGGGCAGGTTCGGCCGGAGCGGGTTCGGCCGGAGCGCCGTCGCCGGCTTCCGGCGGTGCCGCACCCGGGGCGGGTCCGGCCTCCATCTGCACCGAGCCGAGAGGCTCGATCGTCTCGGCCTTCCACACGCCGCCGTCCTCCCGGAGAGAGACGTTGACCGACACCTTGTTGGTCACGAAGTTCTGCGGCGTCGTGGTGCGTACCGCGAGCACCACCAGCGCCTTCGCGACATCGTCGTCGGTGTTCAGCTCGGTGAGCGTTCCGAACAGCACTTCGCCGGACATGCTCGTCCCGGTCTGGGCTACCTGATCGCGGATCTGCTGCTCGGTGGCGGCCAGATCGTTTTCGAGCGCCTCACCCGTGATGGACGACCGCATGTTCTCGATCGACGCATCGACGTTCTCCGCATCGACGCTGTTGAGGTTGATCGCCGCCTGGTACGCACCCGAGAGGGCGGCGTCCCGCGCATCGGCGACCGGCCTATCGACGAAAAGCGCCCTGCCCCAGCCGTACCCGAACCACACTGCGGCGCCGAGTGCGACCACGGCCAGCACGCTCACGATTGCCAGTGCCCACGTGCGCGACGAACTGCGGCCGGTCCGGTGCGGCTCCTTCTCCGAAGACGTCCGCTCGTCGGGGCCGACGACGGATGTTCCTGATGCACTCACTCCAACAACCTACTCACTGCTCACTTGGGGGTGACTCCGAGCAACGGCGCCAGCTGCGTCGCCACGAGGTTCAGATTCAGACGGTCCGGGTCCTTCTTCGGCGTGAAGTCCCAGGGCTGGATCGTCGCCGGATCGGCGAACACGATCCGGTTGGCGCTGCGCACACCGGTGACGCTCCCCTGCGGCACCTCGCACGACGCTTCGGTGTTGAACGGGAAGTCCTGCTGGGTGTCGTCGAAGTTCGGATCCTCGGCTCTCATCCGGGCAAGGATCTCCTGCGTTCCTTCGTACCCGATGGTGCACGACGGCGGGTTGTTCGTCTCCAGGATGATCCCCTGCTTGACCGTGCCGTCGCCGGGCGCGACGGTACCCGCACTGCCCGCGACCGCGGGCAGGAACGCAAGCAGCGGCTGCAGGGCGATCGCTTGCGGGGCGAGGGCTTCCCCGAGCGAGGCGAGATTGGTGAGATTCGCGGTGAGGCCCGGTCCGGAACCGGCGATGAGCTGCGACAGCTGGTCGCTCGCGTCGGTTCCGGTCTCGATCAACCGCCGGATATCCGGGTCGCTGTCGCGCAACTGCGCCGTGACGAGTTCCAGGTCGGAACTGAACTGCCGGATCGACGACGACTGCTCGGACTGGGTGTCGAGCACCGTCTGGCTGTCACGAATCAATGCGAGTGTCTGCGGGAGGTACTGCACCCCGGACTCACTGAGTCCCGCGAGCGAATCGACCAGCAACTGCAGGTCGCCTCCTCGCCCGTCGAGAGCGGCACCGAGTTCGGTCACCACGGTGCGCAACGGTTCGACAGGCACCGAGTTCACGAGTTCGCTCGTGCTGACGAGCAGATCTTCGACCGGTGTCGGCAGATCCTCGGCGGTGGACTCCACCACCGAGCCTTCGACGAGATACGGGCCGTCGGCGCTCGTGGGCCGGAGGTCCACGTACTGCTCGCCGATCGCCGAACGGTTCGCCACCACGGCACGGGTTGCCGCGGGAATCGAAGGGCCACCGTTGTCGAGGCGCAACTCGACGTCGATGCCGTCGGCGGTGAGGGTCATCGGTCCGACCCGGCCGACAGGCACACCCAGGTAGGTGACCTCGGCGTTCTCGAAGACACCGCCCGAGTCGGGGAACCGTGCGCTCACGGTGTACTGCCCGAAACCCAACAGGTTGTCGAGCCGCACATAACGGGCACCGACGTACAGGAGGCCGAGGACGGCGATCACCACGAACGCCACCAACTGGAACCGCACGAGACGTGATCTCACTGTCCACCCCCGAATCCGAGACCGTTCAACAATCCCTCCAGCGGGTTCGAGGGTGCGGGTGCTGCCCCTTCGTTACCGGGCGGAGCTCCCCCGGTCCCTGCCGCGGCCTCACCGAGGCCCGGGATGTCGATACCTTCCGGCAGCGACACCCCTTCCGGCAGTTCCAGCCCGGGCAGCGTCGGCAGGGGAAGTTCGGGGACCAGCGAGACGGTCGGCCAGCCGACTGCAGGACCGTTTCCGTTGTAGTACGGGTTCGAAGGATCGACGACCGGCTTCGGGTTGCCGAATTTGGGCTGCCGGTATTCCGGCTCGCCCTGACCCACGCCGAGCGCGGCCAGCGCATCACCGATCTGCAGATCCACGGCGAGGAACAGGTTCACCGAACCACCGAGCGCGATCCGTTCCACGCCGTCCGGGAAGGGCACCGTGGGAATGAACGGCAGAGCCTCGACGAGGTCGTCTCCCGACGCGGCGAGTTGCTGCAAGGTCGGGCGCAGTGCCAGCAGATCCGCGATGAGGTCTTCCTTCGACTGTTCGAGCACGCCGACACCGGCGACGCCCAGCCTGTCCAGTTGGGCGAGCAGTTCGGTCAGCTCGGGACGCTGTTGTTCGAGCACTTCCGTGGCCACGGGCAGCTCGTCGAGTACCGCGGCGATCTTGTCGTTCTGCTCGGCGACCCGCACGGTGAGCGCATCGAGACCGTCCAGCGCACGCGTGATGTCGTTGCGTTGCTCGTCGAGTCCGGTGATGAGGGTTTCGGCCTGTTCGAGCAGGCTCCTCGTCGTGCCTTCCCTGCCGTCGAACGCGCTGGAGAGTTCCTTCACCACCGGTGCGATCTGACCGACGCCACCACCGTTGAGCAACAGCGACAGAGCACCCAGAACAGGTTCGATCTCGGTGGCGTGGCGGGTGCGATCGAGCGGAATGACGTCTCCGTCGGAGAGCCTGCCGACCGGGGGCTCGTCCTCGGGCCTGGTGAGCTGGACGAACTTCTCACCGAGCAAACTGGTCTGCTCGACGGAGGCGAACGAGTTCTGCGGCAGATCCACCGCGGAATCGAGCACGATCGCCACGTCCGCGGTCCAGCCGTCGTTCGGTGCCACCCCGATCGACTCCACGCGGCCCACGGGGACGCCGTCGACCTTCACCGTCGATTGGGGGACGAGGTCGAGGACGTCCTCGAACTGGATCGCAACCCGGATCGGCGAACTACCGACATCCGCGCCGCCGGGGAGCGGAACGCCGGAGAGTCCGCCACAGCCCGACACCGCGAGCGCGACCACACATGCGCCCGCGCCGAGAACGGTGGCCCGCGCCGACCTGACCGTGCCGCTCACCGGGTACCCCCTTGACCTTCGAGATCGAGCCGGGGTGATTCGACACCCGGCACCGTGCCCGGAACGACCTGACGCTGAATGTTCTCGCCGCTGAGAATTCCGAACGGGAGGATCAGGTCCGGGGTTTTCTGGGCCGCGGTGACCTGCCCCGCGATGACGTCGCACCGGTCGATGAGCGGTTGCATCTGCCTGCCGAGTTGCTCGAAGCGCGGGTCACCCGGCACGAGCCGGCCCACGTCGATGAGATTGCACACCGCACCGGCAGGGTCCTGCAGGTCGGTCAGGACGAGACGCGACGCCAGAACGCCGGCTTCCGCGTCGTACGAATTGACGAGGTTGCTCACGGCGAGCGGCAGCAGGGTGAGCGAGTTCACCAGCGACTCCCGGCGCTCCGCGAGCGTGGTGGTGATCGGCACGAGGGCGTCGACGTTGTCCTTGAGTGCGGTCTGGTTGTCGCGCACGAAGGTCGCGACCTCCCCGAGCGTCACCGAGAGCTGGTTCACCGCCTGTCCGAGATTCTCGCGTTCGCCGGCGAGGAACCCCGACAGGTCCGCGAGCTGGGTGTTGAATTGGCGGACCTGCTGATCGTTGGCGGCCAGTGCGCTGACGAAGACCTGCAGGTTCTCGATCGTGCCGAACAGATCGCCGCGCGATTCGTTGAGGGTCCGTGCGGCCGAGGACAGCTGATCGATGCTCTGTCCGAGTGCGGCACCGTTGCCCGCCAGGTTTTCTGCACCCACCTCGACGAACTCGGTCAGAGCCCCGTCGCGGTTGGCGCCTTCGGGCCCGAGAGCGCGCGACAGGTCGTCGATGCTCGCATAGAGCTGATCGACTTCCACCGGAGTGGCGGTGCGCTCCCGTTCGATCACCGCGCCGTTCTCCATCTTGTCGCCGCCGGAGTAGGCGGGAGTGAGCTGGACGTAGCGGTCGGCCACCACGGAGGGGCTGATCTGCACGGCCTGCGCGTCGGCGGGGATGTCCACGCCCCGGTCGACACGGATACCGACTTTCACCACGTCGCCCTGCGGTTCGACGGAGGTCACCGTGCCGACCTCGACGCCCAGGACACGCACACCGGAACCTTGGTAGATACCGACACTGTTGTCGAAATAGGCCGTGATGTTCGTCGTTCCGGCCCGGGTCCACAGCCACCAGCCGCCTGCACCGGCCGCGACCACCACCGCCACCACGAGGGCGATGATCGCGATGCGGTTGCGACCCGAGCGGGTGTCACGGTCTTCGGAGTGCGCCATCAGTTCACTCCTTCCAGCTGGCGGACGGGATCGCGGTAGCCCGGAATCTCGGGCAGCCCCGGCGGCGTGAGGTTGACGATGACCTGGTCGAACCAGCGACCGTTACCGACGACGTTGGAGTAGACGCGAACGAACGGTTCGTACAAGTCCACCGCTCGGGCGAGGTTGTCGTTGTTCTCCTGCAGGGTCTGCACGACTCCGCGTAGCTGCTGCAATGCCGGGCCGATGGATTCCTCGTTCTCCTGCACCAGACCGGACAGCTCGGTGGAGAGCCGTTTGGTTCCGTCGAGGAGCTGGGATATCGCCTGCTGACGGTTGTTCAGTTCGGCGACGAGCAAGGCGCCGTCGCTCAGAAGCCGGTTGAATTCGACGTTCCGGTCCGCGAGCACCTTCGAGACGTTGCTCGTCGCGCCGAGCAGTTTCTTCAGCTCCTGGTCGCGGCTGGCGACGGTCTCCGAAAGCCGACTCACCCCGTCGAGCGACGCCCGGAAGTCGTCGGGAGTTTCGGAGAACGCCTCGGAAAGTGCCTCGAAACCGGTAGCGAGCTGGTCGGTATCGATCTCGCCGATAGTCGTGGCTGCCGACGAGAACGCCTCGATCACGTCGTACGGCGCGACCGTGCGTTCCATCGGGATGCGTGTGTCGGCGTTGAGGACCTCGGTGCCACGCGGGTCCAGGGCGAGATATTTCTGGCCCAGGATCGTCTTGATCTGGATCGAGGCGGACGTGTCGTTGCCGACCCACGCGTCCTGCACCTTGAAGGAGACGACGACGCGGTCGCCCTCGAGTTCGACACCGGTGACCTGGCCGACCTTGACCCCGGCAATGCGTACTTCGTTGCTGGGCTTGAGACCGGCGGCTTCGCTGAATTCGGCTTCGTAGGTGACGCCCGCTCCGATGATCGGCAGCGAACCGAGAAAGAAGGCGGACACTGTGGCCAGCAGAATTACGACGATGCCCAGGGCACCGGCTGCGGCCGGACTGCGGCGTTTACTCATCGTCCCTGCAACTCCTGCATCCCGTCCTGCGTGCATCGCTGCGCCGCATTCGTGTAGATGGGTTGGTTCACGGTGGGGAGACCCGTCGGCAGGTTCAGGTAGGGAATCGATCCGGGGCCGGCCACGATGTCGATACCGCACAGATAGAACTGGAACCACGAACCGTAGCTCGCGACCCTGCCGAGCTTTTCCAACTTGACCGGAAGGGTCTCGAGCACCTTGTCGAGATCGTCACGGTTCGCGTTGAGCGTGGAGGAGACCTGTTCGAGGGCAGTGATCGACTGCGAGATCGACGGGCGTGTCGGTTCGAGTACGTCCGAGACCGCGTCGGTCAGACCTGCGAGCGACTGGACCGCCGAACCGACCGTGTCGCGGTCGGCGGCGAGACCGCTGACCAGTGCCTGCGTGTTGACGAGCAGCGAGTCGAGTTGCCGATCGCGCTCGTCGACCGTCGCCAGGACGGTGTTGAGATTGTCGATCACGGCACCGATCACCCTGTCCTTGTCCGCGATGGTGTTGGTGAGGCTCGCGGTGCTGCGCACGAGGTCGCTGACGGTACCGGCCTCCCCTTGGAAGACCTGGATGATCTGGTACGACAACTTGTTCACGTCATCGGCGCTGAGTGTCTGGAACAGCGGTCTGAACCCGTCGAACAGCGTGGTGAGGTTGACGGCCGGCCGGGTCCGTTCGAGCGGGATGGTCTCGCCCGCCGTCATTTTCATTCCCTGTTTGCTCTCGCCCTCGGCGAGCGCGATGTAGCGCTGACCCACCAGGTTGCGGAACCTGATCGTCGCTGTCGCACCGGCGGGGATCCAGTCGCGCTGTTCGAGCGAGAAGGTGACGCGGGCTTCGCGGTCGTTGACGATCGCGATCTTGTCCACCTGCCCGACCCGCACGCCTGCGATGCGCACGTCGTCACCCTCGTTGAGCGAGGTGACGTCGGAGAAGATCGCGTGGAACTTCGTACCGCCGCCACCGCCGACACTGGCGATCGTGGCCGCGAGGATGCCTGTCGCGACGATCGTGACGAGGGCGAAGACGATGAGCTTGGTCAAAGGAGCGACAAGGCTTTTCATCCGATGCTCACCTCCGTCCCTCGCATCGCCGGCGCACCCAGCCGGGTGGTCCAGGTGGGTACGTCTTCCGGTGCCATACCGGCGGCCTGGCCGTAGATCACGTCGAGTGTGTCCTGCTCCGCGTTCGAACCGGTGTAGGACACCGTCGACGCCGTGTCGGGCGAGGTACCGATGATCTCGCTCACCGCGTCCGGCACACCCGAGCCCTCGGGTGCCGGGAACATCGGAATGTTCGCGGGCCCGGGATTACGCGAGGGGACCTGGTAGGACCCGTCGTTGACCGAGCCGCCCGGGTACTGCGGGAACTTCCGTCCGGGCGCGGTGACGTCGAGGTAGCAGGCCGGACCACGGTCGTCGAGCAGCCGGGGTTCGTCCTGATTGGGAAGGTACCGCCCCTTGGGATTGGTGAACTGGATATTGGCGCGCACACCGGGGAACGGGTCGTCCGCCGCGAGCACTCCGGCCGCCGCGGGCAGCGCATCGGCGAAGCCTTTGAACGTGCACGGGAACGACGGAGAGTATCGGGCGAGCAGTTGCAGCGCCTCCTTCGAATCGGCCGACAGGCTGATGATCGAGTTCGCGTTCGTGTCGACGAAATCCGCGGTGACCGACGACGCGCCGGTGGCGCTCGCGAGCAGCGTCCGGATCTGGTTCTGCTGCTCGACCACCGTGCCGCCCGTGGTCCGCAGGTTGTCCAGTGCGTCGACGAGGTCCGGGGCCGCGTCCGCGTAGGTCTGGGAGAAGTCGGCCAGCCCTCGCAGGTCCTCCTGCAGCGTCGGCAGTTCGACGTTGACTTCACGGAACACCTGCTCGAGCTGGTCGACCGTACGGCCGAGTGTTTCGCCGCGTCCGCTCAGGCCCTGCGCGAGGGCGCCGAGAGTGTTCGCGAGATCCTGCGGGGGAATCGCCTGGAGCAGCGGAAGAAGCCCGTCGAGCACTTCGCTCAGTTCCGCGGTGCGCCGGCCGGTGTCCTGCATCAGCACGTCACCGGGCTGCACGGGGTCGGCCGGCTCGTCCGGGATGATCAGCGAGATGTACCGCTCGCCGAAAAGCGTCTTGGGAAGCAACTGGGCCGTGGCGTTGGACGGGATCTTGTCCACCATGTCCGGATTCAGTGCCAGATGCGCCGTGACCCGGCCTTCTTCCGCACTCGTGCCGCGGACCTCGCCCACGTTCACGCCTCGAACCTTGACGTCGGCGTTCTGGGGAAGCGCGTTTCCGATGCTGTCGGTGAGCACGTCGACTTCCACGATCTTGGTGAACGTCTTGTTGTAGACCGCCACGGCGAAATACAGGAACAAGCCCACGACGAGGAAGAACACCAGGCCGAGCACGCGCCGTCGCAGCACCGAAGTGGGTTCGCTCATCCGGCAATCCTCACCGTCGTCGTCGTGCCCCAGATCGCGAGGCTCAGGAAGAAGTCGAGCACGGCGATCGTGACGATGGCGGTGCGGACCGCCCGCCCTACCGCTACGCCGACGCCTGCCGGGCCACCGCTGGCGTGGAAGCCGTAGTAGCAGTGGATCAGAATGAGCACGAACGCGAAGACCAGCACTTTTCCGAACGAATAGAGTACGTCCGCGGGTGGCAGGAACAAGTAGAAATAGTGGTCGTACGACCCGCTGGACTGGCCGTTGAACAGAGTGCTGATCACGCGCGTCGCAAGGTATGCCGCGAGCAGGCCGATGATGTAGAGCGGGATGACCGCCACGAAACCGGCGATCATGCGCGACGTCACGAGGAACGGGACGGACGGCACGGCCATCACTTCGAGTGCATCGATCTCTTCGCTGATGCGCATCGCGCCCAGTTGGGCGGTGAAACCGCAGCCGACGGTGGCAGACAACGCGAGCGCCGCGACCACCGGTGCGAGTTCGCGGGTGTTGACGTACGCCGACAAGAAGCCTGTGAGCACCGAGGAGCCGAGCTGCTCGAGCGCCGCGAAGCCCTGGAGCCCCACCACGACGCCGGTGAATCCCGACATCATCGCGATGACGCCGATCGTGCCGCCGATGACTGCGAGCGCGCCGCTTCCGAAGGTGACCTCGGCGAGCAGCCGGAGCACTTCCTTGCGGTAGTGGGTGATGGTTCGCGGTGTCCATGCGACGGCACGCGCGTAGAAGGACATCTGTTCGCCGGCGCGATCGAGCACGTTCAGCGGAGCGCGCAGCACTTTGCGACCCCGGAGAAGGACGAGATCTCCGCGGCCTTTCGAGATTGTCATGGCGTCAAGATCCCTTCGCGGGTACAACCTGCAGATACACCATCGTCAAGATCAGGTTGGCGAAGAAGAGCAACAGGAACGTGATGACCACGGTCTGGTTCACTGCCTCCCCCACGCCCTTCGGCCCGGGGCCTGGGTGCAAGCCCTTGTAGCACGCGACCACGCCGGCGATGAGACCGAAGATCGCTGCCTTGAGTTCGGCGACGTACAGATCGGGTAGCTGGGCGAGCGCCGAGAAGGACGCGAGATACGCACCGGGTGTACCGCCCTGCAGGACGACGTTGAAGAAGTAACCACCTGCGATGCCCACGACGGAGACGAGACCGTTGAGCAGCAGCGCCACGAGCACCATGGCCAGTACGCGAGGCACGACGAGACGCTGCACCGGGTTGATACCCAGCACTTCCATCGCGTCGATCTCCTCCCGGATGGTCCGTGATCCGAGGTCGGCGGTGACCGCCGAGCCCGCTGCCCCGGCGATCAGCAGAGCTGTCACGATCGGACTGCCCTGCTGGATCACCGCGAGCACACTGGCCGCGCCGGTGAACGACTCGGCACCGAGCTGCTTGATCAACGAACCGGTCTGGAGCGAGACGACCGCGCCGAACGGGATCGCCACGAGCGCGGTGGGCAGGATCGTCACACTGGCGATGAACCACGCCTGCTCGATGAATTCGCGGAACTGGAACGGTCGGCGGAACGTGTTCCTCACGACGTCGACGAAAAGCTCGACGATATTTCCGGCTTGGGTGAGTGCGCCGTGCGCGGGACGCAACAGCGAGCTACCAGCCCCCATCTAATCTCCTACTTCTGGCCCTACGGCTGACCGTGCTGCTCTGGGGAGTACACGGGAATTACCTGCGTGTCCGCATCGAGATCATCGTGGTATCCCGATGCCTGACCGTGCTGTCCCGGTGCGGCCATCGGCGTGTCGTCTTCGTCGAGCGATTCGAGGATCGCGCTCTGTGCGACGGACGGAAGCGTGTGCAGGATCTGCCGCACACGGTCCTTCCGGCGCGCGACGGCCTGACGGAACGGCATACCGGGAGTGGCTTTCATCTGCGGCACGATGCCTTCGACATCCTCGACACCGCCGGCGTGGTGACCTGCGTCGACGAGCGCCTGCTCGTGAGCCATCTGCGCCTCGTCCTTCTCCTCCGACATGCCGATCGGGCCGATCATCGTGCCGTTGAGGAACTGCTTGACCACCGGCTCGTCCGAGGTCAGCAGCACCTCACGCGGACCGAACATCACCAACTGGCGGCGGAACAGCATGCCGATGTTGTCGGGCACCGTTCGGGCGAGATTGATGTTGTGCGACACGATGAGGATAGTCGCGTCGATCTCGGCATTGATGTCGATCAGGGTCTGCGAGATGTATGTGGTCCGGACCGGGTCGAGGCCGGAGTCCGGCTCGTCGACCAGGATGATCTCGGGGTCGAGCACCAGCGCACGGGCCAGGCCCGCGCGCTTGCGCATACCGCCGGAGATCTCACCGGGCAGTTTGTCTTCCGCGCCGAGCAGACCGACCAGTTCGAGCTTGCTCATCACGATCTTGCGAACGTCGGACTCGGACTTCTTGGTGTGCTCCCGCAGGGGGAAGGCAACGTTGTCGTACAGGTTCATCGAGCCGAACAGCGCGCCGTCCTGGAACAGCACGCCGAACAGTTTGCGGATCTCGTAGAGTTCCTTGCTCGAGCACTGCAGGATGTCGGTGCCATCGATGATGATCGAGCCCTGCTCCGGGCGCAGCAGGCCGATCAGCGACTTCAGGAATACCGATTTACCCGTACCGGAAGGTCCGAGCAGCACGCTCACCTCACCGGGAGGGAGGGTCAGAGTCACGTCCTGCCAGATTCGCTGCGAGCCGAAGGACTTGGTCAGTCCCTCGACGGACACCTCGACGCCCACGATTACCTCCGCGCTCTTCGATCCCGTTCCCGATGTGGGTTGCGCCACTCTATCGCATCGACGTGGTGCCCGTGACAAGTGACCCTACTCCAAAGTAAGTAAAGGAATCACCAGGGCCAACATAGGTGAACTTATGCCCTGACCTGCGCCGATGCCGTCCCACACCCGAAGTGTCCGGACGCAGGGTGCCGTTCGGGGTCGGCGACGGCCCCGCAAGCCCGGAAATACCGAAAAGACCGCCCCCACGGAACACATCCGTGGGGGCGGTCTTCGGAGTAACGCCGCACGAGAGGGACGGAGACCGTCCCGCCCGCGCGAGGGAAACCGTCTTACTTGACGGAAACCTTGGCGCCGGCATCCTCGAGCTTCGCCTTGGCAGCCTCTGCAGCGTCCTTGGCAACCTTCTCCAGGATCGGCTTCGGAGCACCCTCGACGAGGTCCTTGGCTTCCTTCAGGCCCAGGCCGGAGACGATCTCGCGAACGACCTTGATGACCTGGATCTTCTTCTCGCCGGCACCTTCGAGGATGACGTCGAACTCGTCCTGCTCTTCAGCAGCCTCGGCAGCAGCGGCCGGAGCGCCGGCAGCGGCAACGGCGACCGGAGCAGCAGCGGTGACCTCGAAGGTCTCCTCGAATGCCTTCACGAACTCCGAGAGCTCGAGCAGGGTCAGTTCCTTGAACGCGTCGAGCAGCTCTTCGGTGGTGAGCTTCGCCATGATGGCGGTCCTTCCTGTAAGTCCCATGTCGCTGATCCGCGACCGGATGGGATGGTGCACGCCGGAGCGTGCGTGGATTTGTTCAGCGATACGCGGTGATGCGGATCAGCGTCAGGCTGCCTCTTCGGCTTCCTTCTTCTCCTGCAGGGCGGCCGCAAGGCGAGCCACCTGCGAAGCGGGAGCATTGAACAGGCTCGCGGCCTTTGCCAAGTTGCCCTTCATCGCGCCGGCGAGCTTGGCCAACAGCACCTCGCGGGACTCGAGGTCCGCGATCTGGTTGACCTGGTCCACAGACAGCATGCCGCCGTCCATGTACCCGCCCTTGATGACGAGTGCCTTGTTGTCCTTAGCGAAGGCCTTGAGAGCCTTCGCTGCGTCCACCGGCTCGCCCTTGACGAACGCGATGGCGGTCGGACCGACGAACAGATCGTCGAGACCCTCGACGCCCGCCTCTGCGGCGGCACGCTTGACCAGGGTGTTCTTGGCGACGGAGTAGGTAGCACCCTCTCCGAGAGCGCGACGCAGCTCAGTCAGACTTCCCACCGAAAGACCACGGTATTCCGTGATCACGGCGGCCGTCGAGCTCTTGAACTGCTCGGTGATCTCCGCAACTGCGGAAACCTTCTCGGGCTTTGCCATACTTCGCCTCCTCTCAGTAACAGTCGTTTTCCCGGTGTCCCGAATGGGACGTCCCACCGGGAACCGTCGGGCCGGGAACGACAAACGCCCCGGCGCAGGGCACACGGGGCGTGAGAGAGGGATCAGAACCGCACGGAGGCGATCGTTTCGCAACTCCCCTAACCTCGTCCTCCTGCGTGGGCCGCCGGATGAATCCGGACCTTCAACCGATGCTGCAAGCAACCTCGGTGACCAACGGTCTTTGGTAGAACATGATCGGGGTGGAGATCGGCACAATGCCGAACTACCCAGCTACTGTAGCGGAACACGCCGGTAGAACGCAAAACGGCCGGCACAGGGATCCTGTACCGGCCGTTCGGAGTGCGTACTCGCGTGAACGAGCGATCTACTCTGCAGTCTCGAGAAGGTTACGCGTGCGCTGCGGATCCACCGGGATGCCCGGTCCGGTGGTCGTAGCGATCGTGATCTTCTTGATGTAGCGGCCCTTCGCGCTCGAGGGCTTCACACGGAGCACCTCGTCGAGGGCAGCCGCGTAGTTCTCGACCAGCTTGGTGTCGCCGAAGGATGCCTTACCGATCACGAAGTGAAGGTTGGCGTTCTTGTCGACGCGGAAGTTGATCTTGCCGCCCTTGATGTCCGTGACAGCCTTCGCGACGTCCGGCGTGACCGTGCCGGTCTTCGGGTTCGGCATGAGGCCACGCGGGCCGAGGACACGCGCGATACGACCGACCTTGGCCATCTGGTCCGGCGTCGCGATCGCGGCGTCGAAGTCCAGCCAGCCACCCTGAATCCGCTCGATCAGGTCCTCTGCACCGACGACGTCGGCGCCTGCGGCCTCTGCCTCGGCAGCCTTCTCGCCGACGGCGAAGACGATGACGCGAGCGGTCTTACCCGTGCCGTGGGGCAGGTTGACCGTGCCGCGGACCATCTGATCGGCCTTGCGGGGGTCGACGCCGAGGCGCATTGCGACCTCGACCGTGCTGTCGCTGTTCTTCGAGCCTGTCTCCTGCGCGAGCTTTGCGGCTGCGAGCGGGCTGTAGAGCTTGTCGGAATCGATCTTCTCGGCGGCGGCGAGGTATGCCTTGCTGCGCTTTGCCATGTTCTTTCCTAACTTCTCACCCTGCGGTGAATGGTTCGGGAGTGGTTGCGGACCTGGCCGGCCCTCCCACGTGGTGGTGCTGCAGCCGGACGGGAACGTGTCCCTTCCGACCGGTGAGGGATTCTCAGCCCTCGACCGTGATGCCCATCGAACGCGCGGTGCCGGCGATGATCTTCGCGGCGGCCTCGACGTCGTTGGCGTTCAGGTCTTCCTGCTTGGTCTTGGCGATCTCGCGCACCTGATCCATGGTCACCGTGGCGACCTTGGTCTTGTGCGGCTCGCCGGAGCCCTTCTGCACGCCCGCTGCCTTGAGCAGCAGCTTGGCAGCCGGAGGCGTCTTCAGCTTGAAGTCGAACGAGCGGTCTTCGTAGACCGTGATCTCGACCGGCACGACGTTGCCGCGCTGCGACTCGGTCGCTGCGTTGTACGCCTTGCAGAACTCCATGATGTTGACGCCGTGCTGACCCAGCGCGGGGCCGACCGGAGGCGCCGGATTGGCCGCGCCGGCCTGGATCTGGAGCTTGATGAGCCCGGCGATCTTCTTCTTCTTGGGGGGCATCTCTATTCCTAAGTTTCTTGCTCGGTGTGGTTCTTGCGTATTGCTACTGCAAGCTTTCGTGCGTCAGATCTTCGAAACCTGCGTGAAGGACAACTCCACGGGAGTCTCACGACCGAAGATCGACACCAGGACCTTGAGCTTCTGCTGCTCGGCATTTACTTCGCTGATGGACGCGGGCAGCGTAGCGAACGGACCGTCCATCACGGTCACGGACTCCCCGACCTCGAAGTCCACCTCGATGGTGGGCTTCGACGACGCGGCGGCCGACTGCTCGCCGGCGGCCGACGTTCCGGCCGCAGGCTTCTTCTTCGCCTGCTGCGGGAGGAGGAACTTCACAACCTCCTTGATCGTCAGCGGCGACGGACGGGAGGTCGCACCGACGAAGCCGGTCACGCCGGGCGTGTTGCGCACGGCGCCCCACGACTCGTCGTTCAGCTCCATGCGAACCAGGATGTAACCGGGCAGCACCTTGCGGTTGACCAGCTTGCGCTGCCCGTTCTTGATCTCGGTGACCTCTTCCGTGGGCACCTCGACCTGGAAGATGTACTCGCCCAGGTCCAGGTTCTGCACGCGGGTCTCGAGGTTGGCCTTCACCTTGTTCTCGTAACCGGCGTACGAGTGGATCACATACCAGTCACCGGCTTCGAGGCGAAGCTGCTTCTCCAGAGCCTCGGCGGGATCGATCTCGACCTCGGCTTCGGGCTCGCCACCTTCTGCAGATGCGTCGGCATCCTCACCGGCAGGGGCAAGGTCATCGACGTTCTCGGGCGTCGCGTCGGCATCGACGGCCTCGGCGGTCGCCGCGTCGTCAACGAAAACCTCGTCCGAAACGTGCTCTTCGGCCGAAGCCTCGTAGGAGTCGTTCTCGGGGGTGCTCACCGGCACTTTTCCTCTCGTCGATCAAATTTGCAGGCGCGCGAGCGCTAGCCGAACAACCAGCTGACGCCCTGCACGAACGCCAGATCCAAGCCGAAGATGAACGCCGTCATCACAGCCACGAACACCACCACGACGATCGTGTAGGTGGTCAGCTGCTTGCGATTCGGCCAGATCACCTTGCGGAGCTCGGCGATGACCTCACGGAAGTAGCGACGCAGGCGCTTGAAGATGTTCTCGGGCTTCTTGTCCCCGGAGACGTCACCGGTCGCGACGGCAGACCTGGCACGGCGCGAACCTGCCGGATCGGAATCCTTGGCGACGGAAACTCGTCCACCATCGGACGAGCGGGCGACACGCTTGCCGCTCGGCCTCGCTACCGCAGAGGAATCGTCGGGGGTTGCGCCGGTTGCCGGTCCAGCGTCGCGGGGGGTGAACCCTCCGGTGTCGCTGAGGCGCTTACCGCGCTCCTCGCTCACATCGTTCCTCTCGGTCGCTGGCAGTCCGGGGGCAGGGGCGACAGGACTTGAACCTGCAACCTGCGGTTTTGGAGACCGCTGCTCTGCCAATTGAGCTACGCCCCTTTGGTCGATCATCGGTGTCTCGAACGAGCACCTTGTCGATCGACCCGTCTGCGATCACATGACACGCGCGCTACCCCATCGGCTTTGAACGAGCACCGAAGAGCAGCGCGCTGCGCTATACGATCCCAGAAGCTTTAGTGTACTGCATTGCCCCGGGACAAACCCAATCCGCCCGGCCGTCAGGCCAAGCGAACCGTTGCCGTGGCCCGGCCGAAGATCTTACGACCTTCCGACTTCGCCACGATCGCGACCACTGCTGTCTTGCTTTCCGGGTCCAACGACTTGATCTTGCCGTTGAACTCGATTGCGGCGGCCTCATCGGCCTCCACGTATACCGGGCTGGTGAAACGAACGTTGTATTCCTTCACCGCACCGGGGTCTCCCAGCCACTCCGTGACATAGCCGGCCCCGATGCCCATGGAGAGCATGCCGTGACCGACGACGCCGCGCAAGCCGGCAAGTTCGGCGACCTTGTCGCTCCAGTGAATCGGGTTGGGATCACCCGACACACCGGCATAGTTGACAAGATTGCCGCGCGTGAGCGTCACCGTCTTGGTGGGAAGCTCGTCCCCGACCACGACGTCTTCGAAGCTACGAAGGCTCATGCATCATCACATCCTTGACCGCGTGCGCGATGTTGGCGTCGACCTCGCCGCCGGTACGGCCCACCAATGTGGTCCACGAGGTCAGCACGAGATTGTCGAACTGATCCGTGATGAGGTTCTTCGTGGTGATGATGTCGCTGCCGGCTGCCTGACGGAATTCCTCCAGGTACACGTCACAGAACAGACGATCGCCTGCCTGGATCGGCCGGTGGAACACGAGACGCTGATCGGTCTGCATGATCTGACTCAGGTCGTAACCCGTGACGACTTCCTCGAACAGCTTGCGCTGCGCGATCATGCCGACGATCGAGATGAACGTGAGCGGAGCGATCAGGCCGTCGTATCCGAGGCCTTTGGCTGCGTCCTCGTCGTGGTGCGCGGGATGTCCGTCGAGCACCGCACGGGCGTACTCACGAATCTTCTCGCGACCGACTTCGTAGAAGTCGTCCACACGGTAATGGTGTCCGACCATGGACTTCGCATGCGCGGCGACATCGAACTGGATCCCGGCCTGTTCGGTCACGTCCACAGAGTCTTCGGATACGAGTGCGTCTGTCATACGCAAAAACCTCCGCAATTCCGCCCAGGACGCCAACAGGCGCGGTCGGTATTGCGGAGACCTTACGCGTCGACGTCGATCAGATAGGCTACTTCGACTCGCGGTGCGACTGGTGCGTACCGCAGTTCGGGCAGAACTTCTTCAGTTCGAGCCGATCGGGGTCGTTGCGACGGTTCTTCTTGGTGATGTAGTTGCGGTGCTTGCACACCTCGCAGGCCAAGGTGATCTTCGGCCGGACGTCTGTAGAGGAGGCCACGGGATGCCTTCTTTCGGTTAAATCTGATCATGATCGATCAGGTGGTTCATTCAACTCTGGTAGCGATGGCCGGACTTGAACCGGCGACACAACGATTATGAGTCGTTTGCTCTACCAACTGAGCTACACCGCCTCGGTGTCATGTGCCGCGCGGAATCAAGGCACACAATCCAGCGAGCCCCCTGACGGAATCGAACCGTCGACCTTTTCCTTACCATGGAAACGCTCTGCCGACTGAGCTAAGGGGGCGCGGCCACGTGGAGCATCTCTGCTCGCTGCGGCCTCCAAAAGATTACACACACTCGCCGTCAGCACAAAATCAGCAGGTAGTGGCACCAAAAGCGACGCTCGAGCGTCGCGCAGGACCTGCCGGCCACCGCACGCTCCGGTCGGCCCGACAGGGTTGCCGACAGCTGCCGGACCGTGTGCCGCGGCACCCCCCGGGAAACTACCCCGGAGAACACGACAGCCCCGGTTCCGAAGAACCGGGGCTGTGTGGTGGCAGGTGTAGGATTCGAACCTACGTAGGCATAAGCCGACGGATTTACAGTCCGCTCCCATTGGCCGCTCGGGCAACCTGCCGGGTGCTCTCGGGACCGTGTCCCTGATGCGTTGGAAGAATACAACGCATACCCCCCCGAAATGCAAACCGGGTGGTTACGGGCGCCGATCGACCGGATAGCGTCGGCATGACAACCCCGTACAGACCGACCGAAGTGGAGACAGACGTGGCTGATTCGTCGTTCGATGTGGTGAGCAAGGTCGACCGTCAGGAAGTGGACAACGCCCTGAACCAGGCGGCGAAGGAGATCGCGAACCGCTTCGACTTCCGCAATACCGGCGCGAGCATCGAATGGTCCGGCGAAGAAAGCATCGTGATCACCGCCGACACCGAGGACCGCGTCAAGGCGGCGCTCGACGTGTTCAAGGAGAAGCTGATCCGGCGGGACCTGTCCCTCAAGTCGCTCGAGACCGGAGAACCGACCCAGTCGGGCAAGGTCTACAAGCTCACCGGCACTCTCGTCCAAGGCATCAGCCAGGAGAATGCGAAGAAGATCACGAAGCTCATCCGTGACGAAGGCCCCAAGGGCGTGAAGGCACAGATCCAGGGCGAAGAGCTGCGTGTGAGCAGCAAGAAGCGTGACGACCTTCAGGCCATCATCGCGCTGCTCAAGAACGCCGACCTCGACGTGGCGCTGCAGTTCGTCAACTACCGCTAGAGCGACGCGGCCACACCGACACCCGTCCCGCGCTTCCCTGCGCGGGCGGTGTCGCTCCCGCGGTTTCCGGGCCCTGAGGCCTCTGCGGGCACTTCCCCGGAACTACGCGGGGGTCGCCTACCGCAGGCCGGCCATGCGCTCCAGCCGCGCGATGCGCTCCTCCATCGGCGGATGGGTGGAGAACAGCCTGCTCATCTTGTCGCCGGCCCGGAACGGATTGGCGATCATCAGGTGCGACTGAGCCGCGAGTTGCGGCTCCGGCGGCAACGGTGCGGCCTGGGTGCCGCGCTCGAGCTTGCGTAGCGCCGACGCCAGCGCCAGGGGATCGCCCGTCAGCTCGGCGCCGGACTGGTCTGCCTGGTACTCACGTGAGCGCGAGACCGCCAGCCTGACCACCGACGCGGCAATGGGGCCGAGCAACGAGACGAGCAACAGCGCGATCGGATTGGCGCCGCCCTCCCGGCCGCCACCGAACGCGCCCGCGAAGAACGCGAAGTTGGCAAGGCCGGAGATGACTGCGGCCATGGCGCCGGCCACCGACGAGATCAGGATGTCGCGGTTGTAGACGTGCGACAACTCGTGACCGAGGACCGCGCGTAGTTCGCGCTCGTCGAGAATGTCGAGGATCCCGCTGGTGCAGCACACCGCGGCATTACGTGGATTCCTGCCGGTGGCGAACGCGTTGGGCGCGTTGGTGGGACTGACATACAACCGCGGCATCGGTTGATGCGCCGCCGTCGCCAGCTCACGCACGATGCGGTAGATCACCGGTGCCTGGACCTCGGTGATCGGCTGCGCGTGCATCGACCGCAACGCGAGCTTGTCGCTGTTGAAGTACGCGTACCCGTTCACACCGACCGCCAGCACCACCGAGATCACCAGGATCGTCGAGTTCTGGAACAAGGCGCCGACGAAGACGATCAGCGCCGACATTCCCACCAGTAACCCGGCCGTCTTGAGACGGTTCGCATACCCGTGCACGTCACGCTCCTCCCCCACCCCGCGTCTGTGGTTCGCACGGTGGTGGTCCATTCGCCCGATCAACGAACGGCAGAGCTTCCCGGTTCCCCCGGGACAGGTCGGAGGAGGTCAGCCCACCCGGGCGATCGTGAAGTCGACGAGGTGCCGCAGCGCCTCGTTGGCGGGACCCTGAGGCAGCGCCTCGAGTTCGGCGTGCGCCCGCCGTGCATACGTGTCGAGGGTGTGCTTGGCCGCCTCCATGCCGGGCGACCGGACGAGAAGTTCGAGGGCCTCCTCGACGTGTGCCTCGTCGTCGATCGGACCGACGAGCAGCTCCCGCAACCGGTCCGCGTCCGGTCCGGTCTCGCGCAGCGCGTAGAGCACCGGCAACGTGTGTACGCCCTCACGAAGATCGGTTCCGGGTGTCTTGCCCGATTCGGACGTGACCGACGCGATGTCGATGATGTCGTCGACGATCTGGAAGGCGGTACCGACGGCGTCGCCGAGCCTCTCGAGCCGTGCGACGTGTTCTTCGTCGCCCCCGGAGAAGGTGCCGCCGAATCGGCCGCTCGCCGCGATCAGCGAACCGGTCTTCTCCCACACCACCCGCAGGTAGTGCTCGACCGGGTCCTGCTGCTCACGGGCACCGATGGTTTCGCGCATCTGCCCGGTGACGAGTTCGGCGAACGTCTCGGCGATGATCTGCACCGCGGACGGGCCGAGTGTGGACACCAGCCGGGACGCGTGGGCGAACAGGTAGTCGCCGGCGAGGATGGCGACGCTGTTGTTCCAGCGCACGTTCGCGCTCGGAGCGCCCCGCCGCATCGTCGCCTCGTCCATCACGTCGTCGTGGTAGAGGGTCGCGAGGTGGACGAGTTCGACCACCGTCGCTGCCGTCACGACCGACGGATCGGCGGGGTTGGGGCCGAGTTGCGCGGTCAGGATCGTGAACAGCGGCCGGAATCGCTTGCCGCCCGCCTTCGCGAGGTGCAGTGCCGCCTCCGTCAGGAAGTCTTCACCGTCCGACAACTCCTGGACGAGCAGTGCCTCGACGCTCGCGAGTCCGTCGCGCACGCTGGTCGCGAGACCCGGGTCGCCGAGTTCCACACCAGCAACGACGGTGCTCGATACCGCGTCGGCCGGACCGGCGGTCCGAGCCGCCCCCTCAGTGCTCACGATGACGTACCCATCCTCTTCTGTCGCCTCGGCCTCACGGTAGTGAACCTAGCCGCTCCACCACCACACCACCTCGTCGAGGCGAGAAAGTCGTGCCTGAGAGGATGGACACGTGGTGGGCGAAAACTCCGCGACAGAGCCGCGGCAATCCCGGTCCTGCGTTCCCGACAGTACCGATGTTCTCGTCGTCGGTGCCGGTCCCGCCGGTTCGTCGGCTGCGGCATGGGCAGCCCGCGCCGGGCACGACGTGCTGTTGGTCGACGCCGCGACGTTCCCGCGAGACAAGACCTGCGGCGACGGGCTCACCCCGCGCGCGGTCGCGGAACTGGACCGTCTCGGCCTGGGCGACTGGTTGCGCACCCACACCGTCAACCGCGGCTTGCGCCTCGAAGGGTTCGGCGGCCGGTTCGAGTTGCCGTGGCCTGACTCCTCGTTCCCCTCGATGGGTAGCGCCGTGCCCCGCACCGAGTTGGACGACCGGATCCGCCGGGTCGCCCTCGACTCCGGTGCCCGGATGGTCGAAGGAGCCAAGGCCGTCGACGTCGAGCGTGACGGCGACCGGGTGACCTCCGTTCTCCTCCGCACCGAGGACGGTCCGCGCACCGTGTCGTGCCGGCGGCTCGTCGTCGCCGACGGCGTGCGCTCGCCGCTCGGCAAGGTCCTCGGGCGCCGCTGGCACCGCGACACCGCGTACGGCGTGGCCGCGCGCGCCTATGCGACATCGACCCGGAGCGACGATCCGTGGATCACCTCGCACCTCGAGTTGCGTGACGATGCGGGAACCCTGCAACCGGGTTACGGCTGGGTGTTCCCACTCGGAACCGGCGAGGTCAACATCGGCGTGGGCACGCTCGCCACGGCCGCGCGCCCCGCACAGGGATCGTTGCGGCCGTTGATCGACCTGTACGCGGACAAGCGTCGTGCGGAGTGGGGACTGGGCCCCGTGACCAGGGTCGCGTCGGCCCTACTTCCCATGGGTGGTGCGGTGTCCGGAGTGGCCGGCGTCAACTGGGCGCTCGTCGGCGACGCAGCCGCCTGCGTCAATCCCCTCAACGGAGAAGGCATCGACTACGGACTCGAGGGCGGGCGCCTGCTCGCAGAGATCCTCGACCGGGACGATCTGACAGGCGAGTGGCCCGCATTGCTGCGCGCGCACTACGGAGCCGCGTTCTCGACCGCACGAAGGCTCGCCGGGCTGCTCACCGTGCCGAAGTTCCTGCCGACGACCGGACCGGTCGCGATGCGATCACGGGCGATGATGAATGTCGCGGTGCGTGTGATGGGAAATCTGGTGACCGACGAGGACACCGATGTCGTGGCACGGGCGTGGCGGGCGAGCGGACGTGCGTCCATGCGCTGGGACCGCCGGCCGTTGTTCGCCTGACACACCGCGCTGTACCGATCCAGCGCACCGCGCTGTGCCGACCTAGCGCACCGCGCTGTGCAGCGCCGCGATCCCGCCCGTCAGATTCCGCCACTTCACGTCGCGCCAGCCTGCCTCTCCGATACGCACGGCGAGTTGTTCCTGCGTCGGCCATGCCCGGATCGACTCGGCCAGGTACACGTACGCGTCGGGGTTGCTGCTCACGGCGCGCGCGACCCGCGGAAGCGCACGCATCAGGTATTCCATGTAGACCGTGCGCAGCGGTTCCCGCACGGGAGTGGAGAATTCGCACACCACCAACCGCCCGCCGGGCTTGACGACCCGCGCGATCTCGCGGAGGCCGGCATCGGGATCGGCGACGTTGCGCAGGCCGAAGGAAATCGTCGCGGCGTCGAAGACGGCGTCGGCGAACGGCAACCGCATCGCGTCGCCCGCGACCATGGGTACCTGGCGGAACGCACCGGCGTTCAGCATGCCGGTGGAGAAGTCGGTGGCCACCACCCACGCTCCGGAGCGGCCGAGTTCGACCGTCGAGACGCCGGTGCCGGCCGCGAGATCGAGAACCCGCTCGCCGGGCTTCAGGTCCAGCGCGGCACGCGTCGCACGGCGCCATCCGCGGTCCTGGCCGAACGACAGAACGGTATTGGTCAGGTCGTAGCGCGCCGCGACACCGTCGAACATGGACGCGACCTCGCGCGGATCCTTGTCGAGGGACGCGCGCGATCCGTGAGTTTTTGCCACGGCCGAAACGTTACCCGGCGACGGGCCCGCGAACCCTGAGGAGGACCTCGTCGTCAGGACATCGCGCGTGCCGCGCCCTCGGCCACGGAGGGATCGGTGTCCGCGGCCTCACGGCGCCGCAGGTAGACGAGGACCGGCACCGCGATCAGCCACGTGACCACAATCACCGAACCGGTGGGGATCAGTGCCACCCGGGCATCGCGTCCGGTGACCCTCACCAGGTCGGGATCACTGCGCGCGTACTCGACGGCGATGCGCTGGCCGGCGGCAAGACCCGTCGGGTACAGCACGCCGAGTTCGGGGTTGTGTGTGACGCCGTCGGGCGTGACGAAAGCGACCGCGGACCGGAGCGACCCGGCCGACAACACCTCGGCGGTTGCGGTGCCCATGTCGCTCTCGATGGTCCGGTCGTTGCGCAGAGCACCGAGAAACAGGGCGACCGCCAATGCGGACAGCGCGATGGCGACGATGAGGACGATGCGTCGCGCGCGTTCGGTTCCGGTCACAGCTGAGCCCGCACCGCCGCATGGAGTTCACGCAGTCCCGCCCGGTCGGTGGTCACCTCGACGACCCGGATCCCCCCGGACGGCGGAGCGGTGTCGGCGAGGGCGGCCGCCAGGCCCTGCAGGTCCACACTCTCGTGCGGAACGCGGTACGCGGCGCACAACGCCCCGAGGTCCATTCCGTGCGGCGTGCCGAAGACTCGCTCGAAGACGCCTGCATACTGCGGGTCGCCCTGTTCGAGCAGTTCGAAGATGCCGCCGCCGTCGTCGTTCGCGACGACGATCGTGAGGTTGCGCGGGCGCGGCTCCGAAGGTCCGATGAGCAGTCCGGCCGCGTCGTGCAGGAACGTGAGGTCGCCGAGCAGCGCGACGGTGCGGCCGGCGGTATAGGCGAGCGCGGCGCCGACCGCCGTCGAGACCGTCCCGTCGATACCGGCGACGCCCCGGTTGGACAACACACTCACGCCGGGTTTCGGGTAACTGACCAGCGCCGCGTCGCGCACGGGGTTGGAAGCCCCGAGCAGCAACTGGTCTCCGTCGCGCATCGCGTCGGTGACGACTGCGGCGACGTGCAGTCCGGTGGCTTTCGGGTGGGAATCCAACTGCGCACGCACGGCTTTGTCGGTGTGCGCGGAAAGCTGCCGGCACCGCTCGAGCCATGCCTCGTCCGGCTGTCCGGAGATCACCGCGCGGGTGCCGGTCGCGAGAACGTTGCCGGACACATCGGGCCAGCGCGGACCGGTGGTGAGGGCGTAGACCGCCACCGCCGGGTCTGCCAGCAGGTTCGACACGGGACGGTGCAGGGTCGGCCGGCCCGTGATGATTGCCTGCCGCGGCTTCAGATGTGGCAGCGCCATCGGGTGCAGCGGTACGCCGTGCAGCGGCGCGGTCGGTTCGGCGACGGTGGGCAGGCCCGCGAGTTCGGGCCGCAGCGCGGAGCCGTGCCCGGAGATGACGACCGTGTCCGGCGTGAGGTCGATCTCGACCGGTACGTCCAGTGTCGCGTTGGCGGTGGTGGTCCACGCTGCCCCGTCCGGACGACCTTCGGGGGCGGATCCCTTCTGGTCCGCCGCGGGAACGAGGGGTTCACGCAGCGGAATGTCGAAGTGCACGGGACCGGCGTTCCCCGACCGGGTGCCGCGCGCTGCCGCCAGCACACGGCTGACCGCCGATCGCCACGCGCTGTTCTGGTCGGCGCTCTCCGCCAATCCCAGGCTGATGGTCGCGCGGACCTGCGTACCGAACAGGCCGAGTTGCTCGACGGTCTGGTTCGCACCCGATCCGAGCAGTTCGTAGGGGCGATTGGCGCTCAGAACGACGAGCGGCACGCGCGCATAGTTCGCCTCGAGGACCGCCGGGGAAAGGTTCGCCACCGCTGTCCCGGATGTCATCACCACGGGCACGGGCCGCTTCGACGACAGGGCCAGGCCGATCGCGAGAAAGCCGGCGGTCCGTTCGTCGATGCGCATGTGCAGACGAAGCCGCCCGGCAGCATCTGCCGCCTGCAACGCGAACGCGAGCGGGGCATTGCGCGAGCCCGGGCACAGCACGACATCCCGTACCCCACCTCGGGCGAGTTCGTCGACGACTGCGGTGGCCTGGGCTGTGGACGGGTTCACGACGTCCAGGGTAGTGCGGGGCGGCAGGTGCCCGGGTTCTCCCCCGCGCCGCGCCGGGTTGCGGCCGGGCAGCGATCCGCCGCCCGGCAACCACCACAATGGGGGGATGCGCACCGTCTTCGATCCCGCCGATCTGAGTCCCGGACGTTTCTACGGCCTGCTCACCGCCACGATCGTGCCCCGTCCCATCGCGTGGGTCTCGACGGTGTCGGGCGACGGGGTCGCCAACGTGGCTCCCTACAGCTTCTTCACGGTCGCGAGCACGGCGCCACCGGTCGTGCAGTTCACGTCGGTGGGCCGCAAGGACAGTCTTCGCAACATCGAGGAGACGGGCGAATTCGTGGTGAACGTGGCGACGGTTCCGCTGATGGAGCAGGTCAACGCCTCCTCTGCGAATTTTCCGCACGAGGTCGACGAGTTCACGGAAGTCGGGTTGCGGGCGGAGCCGAGCGAGCGGGTGCGCCCTCTCCGCGTCGCGCAATCGCCCGCGTCGATCGAGTGCACGTTGCGCCGGGTGATCGAGGTGGGCGATTCGTTCGTGGTCATGGGCGATGTGGTCGCGGTGACGGTTCGGCGCGACGTGCTGGCCGAAGACGGAGCGCCGGACTTCGCGGCGCTCGCGCCCGCGAGCAGGCTGGGACGCACCGAGTGGGGATTGACGCCGCAGGTTCGGTCCCTCGAGCGCCCTACCTGCTGAGCCCTGCGTCACCGGACACCGCCCCCGCAGGTTAGGGTCGGCTCAGTAGGGGGCGGCTCCGGAAGGGTGGTCATGGCCGAACGCACCAGGGCAGCGCGCAAGGCGCCGAAGTTCGTCAAACCCGCGACACGCGAGATCGTGCGCGCTCGCGTGCTCGCCACCGCACGGATCAGTCCGACGTTCGTCCGGGTCACCATCGGCGGCGATGCGGTGTCGACCATCGGTCCGATGGGCTTCGACCATTGGTTCCGGATGTTCTTTCCCGCGCCCGGCCGGCGCGGATTCACGCTGCCCTCGGCGACGGACGACCGGTGGTGGCCCGAATACCAGGTGATCCCGGACGACGAGCGGCCCGTGCTGCGGAACTACACCTTCCGCCGGTTCCGCGCGGCCGGCGCCGGATCGTACGGCGACACGGCGGAAATCGACATCGACTTCGCGTCGCACGGAGACCTCGGACCGGCGTCGGCGTGGGCGAACACCGTCTCGGCCGGTGAAGAAATCGGTGTGCTCGACGAAGGAATCGGCTACGTCCCCGACGCGAGCGCGCACTGGCAGTTGCTCGTGGCCGACGAGAGCGCGCTGCCGGCGGTCGCGGGCATCCTCGAGTCCGTCCTCTCGGCTGATCCGGCGGCGGTCGCGGAAGTGTTCGTGGAGGTTCCACATCCGGAGGATCTCGCGGCGCAGCACCTGGCGACCGGCCCGAACGTGAGGGTCCATCCCCTCATCCGCACCGACAGAGCGGCGCGTCCGGGGGTTCTCGCCGTCGAAGCGGTGCGAGCCGCGACCCTCCCGTCGGCACGCGGTTGTGCGTTCGTCGCCGGTGAATCCGATCTCGCGACCGGGGTGCGACGTCACCTCGTGCGCGAGCGCGGCTGGGACAGGTCGGCAGTGACGTTCACGGGTTACTGGAAGTACGGCGAGCCCGTCTACTGAGGTCTCCCTCGGGAGAACCCTGCGACGAAAGCAGAACGTCGCGGTGCCGACCGGCCGGAGCCGGTGGTCACCGCGACGTTCGTCGGATCGATCCGCAGTATCGGATCAGCCCGCGTGCTTCTGGACGAGGTCGCCCAGACGGGGCAGAGCCTCGATGACGTGCTTCTTGGCCGACGGACGCAGCGAGTCGTAGACCCTCTTCACAGCGGTCTTGTCCGAGCCGGCAATCTTGTCGTCGGTCACTCCGAGCAGCGCGTCCGCGACCGCGTCACCGCGAGCAACGAGGAAGTCGGCGAACGAACCGGCACCGGCGTACTCGATCCAGAACGGCTGGAGCCGCTCGACGAAGTCGGGGAGCAGGCTCTCGATCGCGCCGGGCACGACCGACGGTCCGACCTTCTTCACTGCGGCGTAGCCGCCCTTGAGGGCGAGGCCCGATGCACCCTTCTTGTCCGACACCTCGGCGTCGATCAGAGCTTCGACGTCGGCCTTGACCGCCGGGAACTTGTCGGGTCCGAGCAGAGCATCGTGCAGAGCTGCAACCACTTTCACTGCCTCCGTAAATGTGACACTTGTGACTGTTGGGACTGGGGGAACGATATACGACTCTGTAGCAGGTACATACTCGGCGTTCAGCCCAACAGGGCGCGGCACCGTCGCAGCCGGTCGAACCACCACTGGGCACGGTCCGGTGCGGCCCGAACCGCGTCGAGCATCCCGGCTTCCGGGACCACCGCTCCGACCGGAAGCACGCCGCCGGACATGCGTCGCGCGGTCGCGACGTCAGCGGTGAAGAAGCCACCGGTACCGAGTCCGCACGCGAACGGCAGCTGCGGCAACGCGCCCGCCGCGGCGAGTCCGGCGCTCATTCCGACAGCGGAATCGAGCGCGCTCGAGACGACCACCTCGACGCCGTGAGCTGCGAGTTCGTCGGCCAGGGCCAGCAGCCTGCGCACCCCGCCGAGCGGAGCAACCTTGACGACCGCGACATCGGCGCCACCGGCACGCACGACGCGCATCGGGTCCTCCGCCCTGCGGATGCTCTCGTCCGCCGCGACACGCACGTCGGGCAACCGCTTCCGGACGGCGACCAGTTCGGGCACGGTCGCGCAGGGCTGTTCCGCGTATTCGAGCGGCGCATCGACGGTGAGCGCGGTCAGCGCGGTGACGGCCTCGTCGACCGTCCAGCCGCCGTTGGCGTCCACGCGAACGCGCGGCACCAGTTCACGGACCGCCCGGACCCGAGCAAGATCCTGCGCGAGATCCTGGCCCGGTTCGGCGACTTTCACCTTCGCCGTGTCGGCGCCGGGGAACCGCGCGAGCACCTCGGGAACGCGGTCCGGATCGACGGCCGGCACTGTCGCGTTGACCGGGACCACGGACCGGACCGCCGGAGGATGACCGACCCATGCGGATTCGATCGCCGAACGGAGCCAGTGCGCGGCCTCGTCGTCTTCGTATTCCGGGAACGCCCCGAACTCACCCCAGCCGACGGGTCCGCGCACCAGCAGCACCTCACGCCGGGTGATGCCCCGGAAGCGGACCCGCATGGGCAGCGACACGACGACGGCGCTCGCGAGGAGCTCGTCGGCGGACGGCAGGGCCGGATCGATCACTGCTGGCCGGGCAGAAGCTGGATCATCAGGGCCTCGGAATCGGCGAGGAGATTGCCGTCGAGGTCGCGCAGCTCGGCCTTGCAGAATGCCTTTCGGCCCTCTACCCGGTCGACCCATCCGTCGACCACGAGTTCCGTCTCGATCGGCGTGATCTTGCGGTAGTTGACGTGGAGATATCCGGTGCGTGCGATGGGCCGTCCGTTGGCGTGGATGACCATGCCGAACAGGTCGTCGAACAGCAGCGGCAGCGTCCCGCCGTGGGCGGCACCGTTTCCTCCGAGGTGAAAACGGCGGAACATGCCGCGCTCGCGGACGCCGTCCTCGCCGAACTTCTCGATCTTCCACGGCAGCAGCAGGGCACTGCCGCGGCCGGGAAGCTCGACGTTGAAGCCGGCCGGTGACCGCCCCTCGGGAACCTCGTAGGGCTCGAGGAGGTCGATGAGCGCTTCGGTCTGTGCGATCGCCCGGTCGATCACGTCGTCCGGGGCGTGGGTCGAGACCATGAGGTCCTGCAGGCGCCGGAACGTGTCGATGAAGGTGCCGTAGTTCGGGCCCGCCTTCACCGGCTCGTAGACGGGGAAACCTCCGTGGTGCTCGTAGTCGTCGGCTACGTCGTTGCCGTCGACCTCTTCGGTACCTGCGCCGGTCTGCTCGCTCATGTGATGCACGTTATCCGGCCCACGGTCGCGTCGTACGACGGCCCGGGGCTCTAAGGTGACGACGTGACCTTCGATTCCCAGTTGTGGCGCCCGGTTCCCGGGTTCGAGAACCTCACCGACATCACCTACCACCGTCATGTCACGCAGGGCACGGTCCGTGTCGCGTTCGACAGGCCGGAGGTGCGCAACGCCTTCCGGCCGCACACCGTCGACGAGCTCTACCGCGCACTCGATCACGCGCGGATGACGTCGGATGTGGGCGTCGTGCTGCTGACCGGCAACGGCCCGAGCCCCAAGGACGGTGGATGGGCGTTCTGCTCCGGCGGGGACCAGCGCATCCGTGGGCGCAGCGGATACCAGTACGCGAGCGGCGACACCGCGGACACGGTGGACAAGGCCCGCGCGGGCCGGCTCCACATCCTCGAGGTGCAGCGCCTGATCCGGTTCATGCCCAAGGTCGTGATCGCGCTCGTCAACGGCTGGGCCGCGGGCGGTGGCCACAGCCTGCACGTGACGTGCGACCTGACCCTGGCATCGCGCGAGCACGCCCGCTTCAAGCAGACGGACGCCGACGTCGGCAGCTTCGACGGCGGCTACGGCAGCGCGTATCTCGCGAAGATGGTGGGACAGAAGTTCGCCCGCGAGATCTTCTTCCTCGGCGACACCTACTCCGCCGACGACATGCATCACATGGGCGCGGTGAACCGGGTCGTCGCGCACGACGAACTCGAAAACGTCGCGCTGGAATGGGCCGAGAAGATCAACGGCAAGTCGCCGCAGGCACAGCGCATGCTCAAGTACGCGTTCAACCTCTCCGACGACGGCCTGGTCGGCCAGCAACTGTTCGCGGGGGAGGCCACCCGCCTGGCGTACATGACGGACGAGGCCGTCGAAGGCCGGGACAGCTTCCTCGAGAAGCGGGACCCGGACTGGTCCCCGTACCCCTGGTACTACTAGATCACTCGGGCGCGGCGCAGTGCTTGCCGGGCATCCAGCGGAACGGCGATACTGTCCGAGTGGAGTCCAGGGAGCACACGGAGCTCATCGAGATGGTCCGCGCCTGGGACGAATCGATGGTCGACAACGACAGCCAGGCGATCGGCAGCTTCATGACCGACGACTGGATCATCGTCGGGCCTGACGGCAGCATCGACGGCCGCGAGCGGTTCCTGGAGCTCATAGCCTCGGGCGATCTGACGCACGACACAATGACCACTGAGGATCCCATCATCCGTGTCCTCGGGGACAGCGCGATCGTCGTGGCTCGGGGCGTCTCTGCCGGGGCGTACCGAGGCCGGCCGTTCCGCGAGCACGAGCGCTCCTCCAGCGTCTTCGTCCGCCGCGATGGGCGATGGGCGTGCGCCCTGACTCACCTGTCGAGCATCGCGCCGGAACCCTCGAGAACGACGCCGACTGAGCTCGCCCTTCGGCGAAAGCGGTTCCGAGCGGGAAGCCGCAAGGACGGCCGGACCAGGTAGCAAGACGCGAGGCGGGCACTCCCTGTTCGGGAAGTGCCCGCCTCGCGTTCGTTGCCGGGGAGCGTTACGCGGTCAAGCGCAATCGCGGCAGTACTCGCCGGAGCCGGAAGCCTTCCGGCTGTAGTGCTGGACGAGGAAGCAGCTCATGCAGGTGAACTCGTCGGACTGCTTGGGCAGGACGCGGACGGTCAGTTCCTCGCCCGACAGGTCGGCTCCGGGCAGATCCAGCGACTCGAGGATCTCGGCCTCGTCCGCGTCGGCCTTCTGGGTCGGCGTCAGCGCAAGTTCGTCCAGAGCAGTTTCGGCACCGAGGACGTCGGTGGTGCGGGGGGCGTCGTAATCGGTCTTCATGGCTGTTCTCCTGGGGTCGTCCCGGTAACGGTCGTGGCGTGCGGCTTACTCTGCCGAGCCGTGTAGGCACTGCGCTGCACCTGCCGGACATGATGTCCCGTTTGTCGGTTCGCCAAACACGCCCCCCGCGTTACCGCCGAAAGGTGTGCCGTCGGGCACACTCCGGGCCGCGGCCGACAATTGGTCCCGGCGGGCCGGCCGTACGATCGGCGGAGGCGGTCGCGCACGATCCCGATCGGCGAAGACGAAGCACCATCACCGGAAGGCCTCGACGTGGAGATACTGAGCAGTCGCACGATCCTGCGGCCTCGCGACTACGAGGCGGCGCTGGAGTTCTACGGCGGGAAACTCCGTCTCGCGATCGCGCGGGAGTACCCCGCCGGCACTGTCTACTTCGCCGGTCAGTCGCTGATCGAGATCGCCGCCCACGGACGCGGAGATGCGGACCAGACGTTCCAGGGTGCGCTGTGGCTCCAGGTCCGCGACGTGTACGAGTGCGAGGCCGAACTCGCCCTCGTCGGGGTGCCGATCGTGCGTGAAGCGCGGCAGGAGCCGTGGGGCCTGCACGAGTTGTGGGTCGCGGATCCGGACGGAGTCCCCATCGTGCTCGTGCAGATCCCTGACGATCATCCGCTCCGGCGCGACAGCCGGACCCCCTCAACCGGCCGGTCAAACCCCTCCGGCAAGTGATCTTCACCACACCGGGGAACCGGCGGCGCCGCTCCCTGCACGTGGAGGCTTGCAGGGTGTCCGCGTTCACCTGAGCGTCGCTGTACTTTCCCCTGTCCGCTACCCCAGAATGGGAAGACGTGACCGCAGAGTTCGTTGTCCTACTGGTAGTGGTCGTCACTGCCCTCGCATTCGATTTCACGAACGGCTTCCACGACACCGGCAACGCAATGGCCACGTCCATCGCCACCGGAGCGTTGAAGCCGAAGGCGGCCGTCGCACTGTCGGCGGTCCTCAATCTGATCGGTGCGTTCCTCTCCGTCGAAGTCGCGGCCACCGTCGCCAAAGGCGTCGTCGACCTCGGTACCGTCGGCGGTGAGGACCTTCTGCTGATCGTCTTCGCCGGCCTTGTCGGCGGCATCCTGTGGAACATCGCGACGTGGCTGTTCGGCCTTCCGTCCAGTTCCTCGCACGCCCTGTTCGGCGGCCTGGTGGGTGCGGCGCTCGCCTCCATCGGCGTCAACGGCGTGGTGTGGGACGGCGTTCTCGGCAAGGTGCTCCTGCCCGCTCTGCTCGCTCCCGTCATCGCAGCCCTCGTCGCCACCGTCGGCACGTGGTCGATGCGCCGCCTGACCCGCGACATCTCCGAAGAGCGTCGCGACCGCGGATTCCGGCTGGGTCAGATCGGCACCGCGTCGCTCCTCTCGCTGGCGCACGGCACCAACGACGCCCAGAAGACGATGGGCGTGATCTTCCTGGCCCTCGTCGCTCACGGCAGCATCACCGCGGACACCGAGATGCCGTTCTGGGTGAAGTTCGCCTGCGCGGTCGCCATCGCACTGGGCACCTACCTCGGCGGCTGGCGCATCATCCGGACCCTCGGCAAGGGCCTCGTCGAGATCGCGCCGACCCAGGGACTTGCCGCGGAGTCGTCGTCTGCGGCAATCATTCTGACCTCGAGCCACTTCGGGCTTCCACTGTCCACCACGCACGTCGCGACCGGCTCGATCCTCGGCACCGGACTCGGCACCAAGGGCGCCGAAGTGCGCTGGGGTGTCGCCGGCCGCATGGTCGTCGCATGGCTGATCACGCTTCCGAGCGCCGCGCTCGTCGGTGCACTGTGCTGGGCGCTCGCACACATGATCGGGGGCCTGGGAGGCGTCCTGTTCGTCTTCACCCTCCTGTGCGGACTGTCGCTCTTCATGTGGCTGCGGTCGCGCAAGGAGCCGGTCGATGCCTCCAACGTGACGGCAGAGTGGGACGGGTCGCTGGTCCCCGCCGCAACCACCCCTGAACCCGTCGTCCAGGAAGGCCGCCCGTGAATCTGCTGACCCACACCTTGGATTCCCTGTGGCAGGTCGTGCTCGTCGGCTTGTTCCTCGGAGCCGGTCTGCCCTCGCTCTTCGCACTCGGCGTCCGCTCCCTGCACGCGGGTCGTTCGTCGAGCGAGAGCGCACTGCAGCCCCTCGGCGTCGCCGGAGCGGTCGTGTGTTTCGCTGTCGTCGCCATCGCGGTACTCTGCGGAATCCTGCTCCTGACCGCAGACTTCTTGTCGGGCACCTTCGGTATCCACGTTTTCTGACATCGCGTTTTCCCGACATCGCGTTTTCCGACACCGAGTTTCCGACACCGAGTTTCCGACATCGCGTTCCCGCATCGCAGGTTTCGGCTGGAAGGAGTGCAGTGACCTCGAACCCGGTCCTCACACATCGTGTCCGGTCCCGTGTGCTGTGCGGCCGCGTGCCGAGCAGGTCCAGATGATTCTTCCGCCGATCCTCACCTCCATCGTGGAGTGGCTCCGTGCGGGCTACCCGGACGGGGTTCCCGAGCAGGACTACGTGCCGCTTTTCGCGCTGCTGTCCCGCCGGCTGTCCGAGGAAGAGGTCGATCAGGTGGCCGGCAGGCTCGTCGACGACGGGGATCTCCCGATCGACAAGACGGACATCGCCGTTCTCATCACCAAGATCACGAACGAGATGCCGTCCGACCGCGACATCGATCGGGTGCACCGGCACCTGGGCACCGGCAACTGGGACCGGACGGACCACGACCTGTGACCGCCTCCCGCGCATGACCGCCCTGCTGACCCCGCTCGCCGTCCCCTCGGGGGATGCCGTCCGCACGCTTGTCCCGACCCTGCAACGGCTTCTCGACGGAAGTGCTCCCCCACTGCTGCCGGTTCCCGCCGGAGACGCACGCGAGACCCGGCGGCTCACCGACGCGCTGCGGCCCGGCGATCCGATCGACGAGCGGATCGGTCTCGTGGTGGCCACGTCGGGCACGACTGGAGTGCCGAAGGGCGCTCAACTCACCGTGGACGCGCTGCGAGCGAGCGGCGACGCCACACACGCTCGCCTCGGTGGCACCGGTTCGTGGCTGCTCGCTCTGCCCGCACACCACATCGCCGGAATGCAGGTGCTACTCCGTAGCGTCCTGTCCGGGACCGAGCCCACCGTCGTCGACGTCTCGCGCGGGTTCGATCCCGCCCTCCTCCCCGACGCGGTCGCCGCGATGCCCGGACCCCGCCGCTACACCTCCCTCGTTCCGACCCAGCTGGTCAAGGCTCTCGACCACTCCGGGGCACGGGCGGCGCTCGCCGATCTCGACGGCATCCTGCTCGGCGGGGCGGCCACTCCCGCGCCGGTGCTACGCCGTGCACTCGATGCCGGGCTGAAGATCGTGCGCACGTACGGGATGAGCGAGACGTGCGGCGGCTGCGTGTACGACGGCGTCCCGCTCGACGGGGTGCGGGTGCGGGTCGGCGACGATTCACGGGTCCTGCTCGGCGGGGCGACCCTCGCTTCCGGATACCGCGGGCTCCCCGATCATCCCGCGTTCGTCGAGGCAGGATGGTTCCGCACCGACGACGCCGGAGTACTCGACGGGGGGGTGCTCCGCATCCTGGGCCGGCTCGACGAAGCCATTTCGACCGGCGGCCTGACAGTGGTTCCGCAGATCGTCGAAGCGGTGCTGGCCGAGCACCCCGCGGTCCGGGAGGTCGCCGTGATCGGCCTTCCCGACGAGCGATGGGGGCAGCGGGTCACCGCGATCGTCGTGGCCGAGGACGGCGCGGTTCCCACGCTGGACTCACTGCGCGCACACACCGCGGCGTCACTCGACATCACCGCGGCGCCGCGGGAACTGCACGTCGTCGAGTCGCTGCCCGTGCGGGGTCCGGGCAAGGTCGATCGTCGCGCGCTCGTCGCCCGGTTTTCGTAGCGCCCTTCGCAGCCGCGCGACGGGGCGTGAGAACCGGCGTCGCGAAGGTGCGAAGATCGAAGCATGGCAACCGCTGGTCACTGGATCGAAGGCGCACGTCCGCGCACACTCCCCAACGCGATCGCTCCCGTCCTTGCAGGCACGGGGGCGGCCGCAGCGCTCGGTGAGGCGGTGTGGTGGAAGGCGCTCCTCGCGCTCGTCGTGGCACTCGCATTCGTGATCGGCGTCAACTTCGCGAACGACTACTCCGACGGTGTGCGCGGGACGGACGACGACCGTGTCGGCCCGGTGCGACTCGTCGGGTCGGGGCTCGTCGCCCCCGCGCTGGTCAAACGTGCGGCGTTCGTCTGCTTCGGAATCGGCGCGGTAGCCGGCATCGCACTGGCGCTGACGAGTGCATGGTGGCTGATCGTCGTCGGGGCGCTGTGCATCGCGGGCGCGTGGTTCTACACCGGCGGCCGCACCCCGTACGGCTACAACGGTCTCGGCGAAGTTGCCGTGTTCGTGTTCTTCGGTCTCGTTGCGGTGCTGGGTACGCAATTCGTGCAGGCGGGCCGCGTCGACTGGGCAGGACTCGCGTGCGCGGTGGCCGTCGGATCGTTCTCGAGCGCCGTCCTGGTGTCGAACAATCTCCGCGACATCCCGACCGATACCGTCACCGGAAAACGCACCCTCGCCGTCCGTCTGGGCGACCGCCGGACCCGAATCCTGCACCTCGTTCTCGTCACGGTGCCGTTCGTGTTGTCGGTGGCGCTCGTCGCGGCGACGCCGTGGGCGGCGGCCGGGTTGCTCGCGGCCCCGTTCGCCGTGCGCGCGAACGCGCCGGTCCGGTCCGGAGCCTCGGGGCTCGCTCTCGTTCCGGCACTGCGCGACTCGGGGCTGGCGATGCTGGTGTGGGCGGCCGCGACAGGTCTGGCACTGGCCTTCGGCTGAGTCGTCGTTCCGGGCGGCAGAACTGCCGCCCGGAACGGGCACCGTCAGTCGCGGTCGGGTACGGCCAGGCCGAGAACGAAGTTGACGAGCGAGATGATGATCGCGCCCCAGAAGGCGGACCAGAATCCGGCGATGGTCAGTCCGTAGTCGGTGAATCCGCTGAGCCATGCGGTCAGCCAGAGCATCAGCGCGTTGACGACGAGGGTGAACAGCCCGAGGGTCAGGATGACCAAGGGCAGCGACAGCATCTTCACGATCGGTTTGACCAGTGCGTTCACCGCGGTGAAGATCACCGCGAGCACGACCAGCGTGATGATCGTCCCGAGGTCGGTCTGGGACGCGCCTCCGGGTTCCGTGACACTGATGCCGGACACCAATTGAGCGGCAAGCCACAGGCCGATGGCGTTGATGATCAACCGCAGTACAAGTGAAATCATGCAGTCACTGTGGCACATCGCCTGCCACGGAGTCGCAGAGGTTTCAGGCGGCCTCGTCGAGGTGCTCGACGAGGCGTCGTCGCAGTTCGTCGCGGTGTACGTGCGCCTCGACCAGCGCGGTGGCCGACGGGTCGCCGCACCGGAGCACACCGAGCAGGAAATGTTCGGCACGAATGACCCGTTCGTGCCGGGCGATCGCCTCTCGGAGAGACAGTTCGAGCACCTTCTTGGCGCCCTTGTCGAATGGGATGTGGCCGAACCGCCCCCAGAGATTCCCGCGTCCGGCATCCCCCGTTCCAGAAGGATCGCGGTCGAGAACACCTTCGCCGAACGTCTCCTCGAGCCGCGATTTCACCGCGCCCAGGTCGATGCCGATCGCGTCGAGTGCGGCAGCGTCGTCGGCACCGAGCGCATCGCCGGGTGCCTGTGCGGCGCAGTCGTCGCGGAGACCGTCAACCGTGAGATCCGCGTCGGCGAGCAGGTCGCGCAGAGGCTCGTCCGCGCTGACGAGGACTCCGAGCAGCAGGTGCGACGGGTGAATCCGTTGAGCCTCGAGTCGTTTCGCCTCGGATTGCGCGGCGACCACCGCGGACCGGGCACTGTCTGCGAACTTTTCGAACACGACGATCACCTGCGCTTCCGGTTGTGCTTCTGGTGGACGGCCTGTCTGCTCACTTCGAGTTCGTCGGCGATGGCCTGCCAGGACCAGCCCCGATTCCTCGCGTTCTCCACCTGGACCGTCTCGAGTCGCTCGAGCAGTCGCCGGAGCGCGCGGACCGCGCGAAGGCCCACTGCCGGGTCGGGGCTCGCGGCAGATGCCGCCAGGTCGGTGGTGTCGGTCATACTGTCAATGTAGGTTGACAACTGTGGCGACGTCAATAGATGTTGACAAACTGAGACCCTCGACAGTGGGTCAGTCGGGTATGCCGGGACTCCACAGTCCGGTGGCTGCGAACGTCTCGAGCACAGCCGTCGACTCCGCCAGGTCGATCGACTCGGCCACGAGCCAGTCGTCGGAGAAGTACGTGTCACTGTACCGCTCGCCGCCGTCGCACAGCAGCGTCACCACGCTCCCCCGGCGGCCGTCGGCGAGCATGTCCGCGACCAGCCCGAAGGCACCCCACAGATTGGTCCCCGTCGACCCCCCGACGCGCCGGCCGAGCGCCTCGCTCGCGTGCCGCATCGCGGCGATCGACGCCGCGTCCGGAACCCGGATCATGCGGTCCACGACCTCCGGGACGAACGACGGTTCCACCCGCGGCCGGCCGATCCCCTCGATACGGGACGGCATTCCGGTGGTGTAGTCGGCCGAACCGCTCTCGTAGCCGCCGAAGAACGCCGAGTTCTCCGGGTCGACCACCGCGAGACGGGTCCGGTGACGGCGATACCGGATGAAGCGACCCAGCGTCGCGCTCGTTCCTCCGGTGCCGGCGCCGACCACGATCCAGTCCGGCACCGGGTGCTGCTCGAGCCGCATCTGCGAGTAGATGCTTTCAGCGATGTTGTTGTTCCCGCGCCAGTCGGTCACACGCTCGGCGTTCGTGAACTGGTCCATGAAGCACCCACCGAGTTCGTCGGCGAGACGTCGTGCCTCGCTGTACATCTCGGACGGCCGGTCGGTGTAGTGGCAGCGGCCACCGTGCGCCTCGATCAGCGCGACCTTGGCCGGGGATGTCGTGCGCGGCACGACCGCGACGAAGGCGAGACCGAGAAGCTTCGCGAAATACGCCTCGCTGACCGCGGTGGACCCGGACGACGCCTCGACGATCGGGGTGTCCCGGGTGATCCACCCGTTGCACAGGCCGTACAGGAACAGCGACCGTGCGAGACGGTGCTTGAGACTGCCGGTGATGTGCGTCGACTCGTCCTTGAGATACAGCTGCACGCCCCATTCGGGGGGAAGAGGGTAGCGGAGCAGATGGGTGTCGGCACTCCGCTGCGCGTCCGCTTCGATCAGCCGGACGGCATTGTCGACCCAGTCACGCGGCTCGCTGCGGTCGACGACCGCGGCACCCACGTCGGTCACCGGCGGCCTTCACCGCGCAGCCGGTTCTCCAGATCTGCGCGATCGGTCCGGCGGCGCTCGTCGACGGCAGCGATGCCCTCGTTGACGCGACGGCGGAGCGTTTTGAACAGCACCAGCGAGACCGGGAGCGCGATGAGCACTGCGAACAGCGCGGCCACCAGCAGCGGGATCTCGACACCGAAGACACGCGGCACGTAGATGATCAGCAGCGCGAGCACGACGACGAGTCCGAGCCGCGCGAGGGAGTACAGCGCCACATCGCGAACGAGGGTGCCCGTGCTGCCGGAAGCACGCACGGCGCCCTTCGCGGGCGTTGTGTGTGAAATGCCCTCGGAGCGGCTATCCGAGGAGGAGTCTTGTTCCGGGGAGTCGTTCCGGCGTTCGTCGTTCACCCTTCCAGGGTAACTGTCGGCGCGGTACGGGCACGGGACACCGACCCCTGAGGCTTGGCCGCTCGTCCGTTTTGTCTATTACTTCCGCTTTACCAACGGCTGACCGTTCGAGCAACCAGGGGTTCCGGTGCAACCATGTCACTGGACAACACGATCGAATACCTCGATCAAGGCAATCCAACCGGGAGGATTTCAAGATGAGTGCACCCACTTTCAACGGCGCCAAAGAATCCCTGCTCACTCCGGGCCAGGTGGCAGCCCTGTTCCATGTGGACCCGAAGACGGTCACCCGGTGGGCTCACGCAGGTCGACTGGGGTCACTCCGGACACCAGGCGGCCACCGTCGATTCCGCGAGTCCGAAGTGCTCACGCTCCTTCGGTCCCTGACGACCGAAGCCACACGCTGATCACGCGCCGCTGAAACTCCGCAGGGCTTGCTCCGCAGCGGACCCGACCGCTGCCCGCGCCTGCGGTGAACGCACCACCACCCGGACCCGACCCGTTACCGGTCACACCCGTCCCAACGGGCACAACTCCGGGGCGCATAGACTGTGGGAACGTAGGACGCCGGCACCGGATCCCCCCGACGGTGCCGTCCACGGCTAGGAGGTGCGTAGTGCTCTACCTGTTGGCCCTCATCGGCGCGGTGACACTGGCCGTTTTGCTGTGGAAGGCATACGGGCCCAATTCCGGAAAGCCGCCCACCCGGGTCGTCGGTCCCGACGACGACCCCGAGTTCCTCTGGAAGGTCGACCGCGAAGTACGACGCCGTCCGCCTGACGACACGGCGCGACCCGGCCCGGACAGTGGCGATACCGGGAAGTGAGGTTCCCGGTCGCCGGAACACCGGACGCACCGACGATCCTGCGAGATAGACCCCACGTCACGAACAACGACGTCACGAAGACACGCATTCACGGCTTTCTGCTGCGGCCGGAACCCGTGCCCGACTCGGCGAAACCGGCCGCGACGTCCGCGGCCAGGCCCAGCAGTGCCCGCCGCGTGCCTTCCTGCAACCGGCCGAGATCGATCTCCGCGCCCTCTTCCAGATGCGGATCGAACGGCAGGACGTGCACCGCGCGGCAACGCTGCGCGAAATGTCCCACGAGCCGGTCGAGATCGACCTTTCCCGAGCGCGGCCGTACCGCATTGACTACCGCGAGGGATTGCGAGACGAGATCCCGGTATCCGTGCGCCTCGAGCCAGTCGAGCGTCGCCGATGCGCTCTGCGCGCCGTCCACCGACCCCGAACTGATGACGATCAGCGTGTCCGCGTTTCCCAGGATCGAGCGCATCGCCGAATGCATGAGTCCGGTTCCGCAATCCGTGAGAACGATGCTGTAGAAACGCTCGAGCACGGCGAGAGTGCGCTCGTAGTCCTCCCCGCTGAACGCTTCCGAGACCGCCGGGTCGGTGTCCGACGCGAGCACTTCGAGGCGATGCGAGTTCTGCGACATGTACTCCCGGACGTCCGCGTAGGTATCGAGCCGCTGCTCGTCACGCAGGAGAGTCCGGACCGTTGCGGTGGTCTCGGCGGCGATCTTCTGGCTGAGGGTTCCCCGGTCCGGGTTCGCGTCGACAGCGACGACCCGGTCACCGCGAAGCGCCGCGAAGGTCGACCCGAGAGTGACCGTCGTGGTCGTTTTGCCGACCCCTCCCTTGAGACTCAGCAGCGCGATCCGGGAGCACCCGTGCGACGGCGTGCGCACTTTGTCGACGAGGTCGCGACGGCGTTGCTCCCGTGCGCTGTCACCGATGGTCAGCAGGCCACCGCTCGCGTGGAACACTGCACGACGCCATCCCCGGCGCGGCGGCGAGGCCACCGGGCGAACCAGTAGCGACGCGTCGAGGTCTCGTGCAGTCGGCTGCCCCGCCCCCGGTAGCTGCGTTCCGTCCCCCTGCGTTCCGTCCCCCATCGCCTACTCCCCCCCGCTGTTCGCCTGCGACGGCGCGACGATAGCAGGGGTCAGTTCAGTCCGGCGTACGAGTGCAGGCCCGAGACGACCATGTTGATGATGAACAGGTTGAACAGCATCGCGACGAAGCCCGCGACGTTGATCCAGGCCGCGCGGGTGTTGCGCCAGCCCGACGTGGCGCGTGCGTGGAGGTACGCGGCGTAGATGACCCAGGTGATGAACGAGACGGTTTCCTTCGGGTCCCAGCCCCAGAACCGGCCCCACGCCGCTTCGGCCCAGATCGCGCCGAGAATGATGCCGGCGCCGAACAACGGGAAACCGATGATCGTGGTGCGGTAGGCGAGCCGGTCGAGGATCTGGGCATCGGGAAGACGCTGTGCCATCGCAGCGAAGAACCCGCTCGACGCTTCGCCCTTGGGGTAACGGATGCGCAGCAGGAACAGCAGGCTCGCGACACCCGAGACGAGGAAGATGCCGCTGCCGACACTGATGATCGTGACGTGGATGGGGAGCCAGAACGACCGCAGCGCGGGCACGACGGGCGCGGCGTCTGCGTAGAGCACGGTGGCCGCGAGGAACATGAGGATGAGCACCGGAACCAGCACGTACACCCACATGATGCGGTAGGACGGCTTGCGGAGCATCACCAGGCCGAAGACGATCGCCGCGGTGCACGCCATCGCCACGAACTCGTACATGTTGCCGAGTGGGAACCGTTCCGTGGCGAATCCGCGCAACACGATGGACGCGATCTGGAGAGCGGCGACGACCACGACCAGCGCGCGCCCCATGTTGCCCAGGCGCTGCGACAGCGTCCGGCCGTTCGTCTCGGTGACCCGGCCCGGTCCGTCGGCCGGAGCGCTGCTGCCCGACGCGACGAGCACCCGCTCGCGCTCGGCGACTGCGTCGGCGCGGTGCGTGGCGTATTCGGCGACCAGCAGGATCAGTGCCAGTACCAGCACCGCGAACGCCGACTCGAAGGCCCAGTCGCTGTACTGCGCGAGGGTGTCGTTGAGTGTCATGCCTTTTTCTCCTGTGCCGCCGGGGCGGAGGCGATGTCGTCGTGTGAAGTGCCGACGTGCGTGGGGGACTGTCCGAGAAGTCGCTCGACCAGATGGTCGAACTCGTCGCCCCACCCGGCCTGATCGGTGCGCGCGAGCCCACCGACCTCTACTACGGTTCGTCGTTTACCGTCTGTCACTGTACCGGCCGGATACACCCGAACCCATACCCTGCGTCGTTTCACGACGAGGGAGACCAGCAGACCCGCCATCATCGTGATCGCCGCGACCAGCACCCACTGCTGTGCCGGGTCGTGCGAGACCTGCAGGTTCACGAAGTCGACGGCACCGTCGAAACGCACCTGCGTGCCGTCCGCCAGCGTCACGCTCTCCCCCGGCATGAGGTTCACGCGGTCCTGCTTGACGAGGCGGCCCTGGTTGATCAGTTCCTTGTTGAGCGAGAACAACGACTGGGGACTGCCCGTGTCGAGGCCGGCTTCACCCTTGTAGACGTCGATCGCGACCGCGGGGTCGAGCATCGCGGGAAACACCGACGACAACAGCGTCCCGTGGAAGGAGGCCGTCGGGGCGAACAGACCCTCGATCGCGATCTGGTTCTTCCGGCGCTCGTCCTGCTCGGTGAACATGTCGCCGGGCGGGTCGAATCGCATCGCGCCACTGCTGAGGAAGGTCGTCGCGTCCTCGGGCGCCCACTGCAGCGTCTCGGTGCGGGTCTCGCCGTTCGGCCAGGTGACGGTGAACGTGGGCGCGTAACCGTGTCCCTGCAGGTACACGCGGTCGCTGCCGACGCGCAGTGGGTGGTTGACCTTCAGTTGGGCGTCGCGCCAGGTGTCGGTCGCGAGGTCGTCGCCGTACTGGTACTCGATGTTCGACGTGAACATCTCGGCCTGGCCGGTGTCGAGGTAGTCGGCCGAGAAATCGTTGACGCGCAGGCACATCGGGTTCAGGCCCGTGCCGTCGAGGTTCACGCCGGCGATGAACGAGTCGAACGCCGCGGGTGACGTCGTGCAGAATTCTTCGCCGTTCGCGACCACGATGCGCTGCCCCTCGTAACCGAGCAACTTGCCGATCGCGACGGCCGCGAGCAACGCGACGAGCGAGATGTGGAAGACCAGGTTTCCCACTTCCCGCAGGTAGCCCTTCTCCGCCGAGAGGGTCAGCTCGCCGTCGTGAGCGCGAGGTCCGCCCTCCCGACGCTCGACCTTCCACCCACGCAACTGCCCGCGTACCCGGTCGAGCACCGCGTCGGGCGCGTCGTCCACGGTGGTCTCGACGTGGTGCGGCAGACGCGCGAAGTTTCGGGGCGCCGGTACCGGCGGGGTGCGCAGCGCCCGGTAGTGCGCGACGCAGCGCGGCAGAATGCAGCCGACGAGAGAGACGAACAGCAGCACGTAGATCGCGGTGAACCAGAAGCTGCCGAACACGTCGAAGAGTTCGAGCCTGTCCATGAGCGGCCCGAGGGTCGGACGGGCACTGATGTACTCGTCGACCTTGCCCGCATTGAGACTGCGCTGCGGCAGAAGGGCGCCCGGGATCGCGGCGAGCGCGAGCAGGAACAACAGCACCAGCGCCGTGCGCATGGAGGTCAGGCCGCGCCAGGTGTTGCGTACGAGAGCGAACGCCCTCCCGGCGGGGGTCTGCCGCGGCGGTCGCTGCGGGGCAGGAGCGGGCGTGTCTGTGGCGGTCATACTGGCAAGATCACTTCCGAGATGAAGGCGTCCCGAACCCAGGACACGAACAGGTCCCATGCCCCGGTGACGAGAGCGATTCCGACGACCATGAGCAGGACGCCGCCGACGATTTGCACGGTACGCGCGTGCGTACGCAACCAGCCCACGCCGCGCAGCGCTTTGGCGGAGCCGAGCGCGAGCACGATGAACGGCAGGCCGAGGCCGAGGCAGTAGGCCACGATGAGGGTCACTCCGCGCGCAGCGGTGGTGCCTTCGGTGCCGGCCGCGAGCGAGATGACGCCGGCCAGCGTGGGGCCGAGGCACGGGGTCCAGCCGAGTGCGAAGACCGCGCCCAGCAGCGGAGCACCGGCCAGGCTCGAGATGCGCCGGGGCTCGGGACGCGTATCGCGTTGCAGGGCCGGAATGAGCCCGATGAACACCAGTCCCATGACGATCGTGACGACGCCGCCGATGCGCATGAGCAGTTCTCTGTTGACGGCGAGCGCCGAGATCGCCCCGAAGACCGACGCTGTCGCGAGCACGAAGACGACGGTGAATCCCGCGACGAACAGCGCGGCCGCACCGGCGACGCGCAGACGGCCGTCGTCACGGACCTTGGTGGTGCGCGCTCCGGCCTGATCCGCGGTGACGGCCGGTGCCTCGGCGCCGACGACGCCCGCGAGATACGACAGGTATCCGGGGACGAGGGGAACAACACACGGGGAGGCGAACGAGACGAGGCCCGCAAGCATGCACGCGCCGACTGCGAGCAGCAGCGGACCGGAGAGCGCCGTGTTCTGGAAGGTGTCGCCGACTCCGGAGGCAAGCACCGCCTCCGCAGTCCCCGACATCAGCATTCCCGCGCCCGCTGCCCCGCTCACGATCTACCCCTCGTCCGCTTCGGCTGCGACGCGTTCCACGACCGGTTGCAGGTCGCTTGCGAGCAGTTCGGTGAGGAAGACGGCGGCGACCCGGTGGTCGCGGTCGAGGACCACGGTGGTGGGCACGACCGACGTCGGATAGTTGCGTCCGAGCGCCAGGAGCGACCGCATCGACGGGTCGTAGATCGACGGGTAGCCGACCTCCTGCGACACGACGAAGTCCTGCGCCTTGTCGCGCTGGTTGTCGCGGACGTTGATGCCCAGGAACTCGACTCCCAGATCCTTGGTCTGCTCGTAGACCTCTTCGAGATCGTCGGCCTCGCTACGGCACGGTGCACACCACTGGCCCCAGACGTTGAGCACGACGACCTGTCCCGCGAAGTCCGCGAGGGAAATCGTGGCGCCTTCGTTCATGAGGTCGTCACCGGTCAGCTCACCGAGGGTGCCGCGCTCGGAAGGCGGATCGTAGAAGATGCGGGTCTGCCCACCGGGCGACACGAAGTCGAACGTACCGCCGGTCGCGACGGCATCGTCTCCGGTCGCACACGAGGTGAGCAGCCCGGCACTCAGCAGTACCGCGCACACCACCCCGAACACTTTTCTCATGCGCCGTGCACGTTCGGGTCGGAGGCACCGGCCGGCTCGGAGTAGACGAGGTCGACCAGGGTGTCGCCTTCGTAGACGAGCGAGGTGAGCGATGCGAGGCTGCATTGACGGTGGCGCGGGTCGTGCCACAGCCGCTCGCCCTCGAGGAAGCGGCGCAGCGTCCACACCGGGAGCTGGTGGCTCACGCAGACGGCCTCGTGACCGGCTGCGGCGACGCGCGCGGCGTTGACCGCGGCGAGCATGCGGTGCGCGATCTGCAGGTACGGCTCGCCCCACGACGGGGTGAACGGGTCGCGGAGTTTCCACCAGTGCCGGGGCCGGCCCAGCGCACCGTCGCCCACCGACACCTTGAGGCCCTCGAAGTCGTTGGCGGCTTCGATCAGGTTCTCGTCTGTGCGGATGGTGAGGCCGTGCTTCTCCGCGATGGGCGCGGCGGTCTGCTGTGCACGCTCGAGCGGCGAGGCGACGACGTGCGCGATGTCGTGGTCGGCGAGGGAAGCCGCAACGGCCCGGGCTTGCGCTTCACCGGTCGCCGACAGCTGGAATCCGGGGAGGCGGCCGTACAGGATGCCGTCGGGATTGTGCACCTCACCGTGCCGGAGCACGTGCACGATGGTGCGGGTCTCGGACGGGGCGGCTTCGGTCACGTGAGTATTCCTCGGGGTGATGGGCGGAGCGAACGGATCAGGACGGGCAGGTCGTCTACGGGGCAGGTCAGGGCGCGGTCGCGGCGGCGGCTGCGCGGGCCGCGTGCGGAAGGGCATCGGCGATCCGCGAGAACGCGGCGTCGTCGAGGGCGGCGGACACGAACCAGGTCTCGAATGCACTCGGCGGCGCGTACACGCCATGGTCGAGCAACGCGTGGAAGAAGGCGGGGAAACGCCAGGTCTGGGCAGCCTTGGCCTGGTCGTAATTCGTGACCGGGTCCTCGGTGAAGAAGACGCTGAGCATGGTGCCGGCGTTCTGGATCCGGTGCGGCACGCCCTCGGCGCTCAGGGACTCGCCGAGAAGGCGGCCGAGCGTCGCGGCATTGCGGTCGAGCGCGGCGTAGACCTCGGCGTCGGCGGCGCGCAGGCTCGCGAGCCCGGCGGCGACGGCCACGGGGTTACCGGACAGGGTGCCGGCCTGGTACACCGCACCCGCGGGGGCGAGGTGCGCCATCACGTCGGCGCGACCGCCGAACGCGGCGGCGGGCAACCCGCCGCTCATCACCTTGCCGAACGTCATCAGGTCACCGGCGACCCCGTCGATGCCGTACCAGCCCGTGGCACTCGCACGGAATCCGGTCATGACCTCGTCCATGATCAGCAGCGCGCCGTGCTCACGGGTGAGCGCCTTCAGTCCCTCGTTGAATCCGGGCACCGGCGGCACCGTGCCCATGTTTCCGGCGGCAGCCTCGGTGATGACCGCGGCGATCTCGCCGGGATTCGCCTCGAACGCCGCGCGTACGGCGTCGAGGTCGTTGTAGGGCACCACCAGCGTGTCGCCCGCCTGCGCCCCGGTCACACCCGGGGAGGTGGGCAGCCCGAACGTGGCGAGCCCCGATCCGGCATCCGCGAGCAACGCGTCCACGTGACCGTGATAACAGCCGGAGAACTTCACAATCTTGGACCGTCCGGTGAATCCACGCGCAAGACGTACCGCGCTCATGGTCGCTTCGGTGCCGGAGTTGACGAGCCGTACCTGCTCGACGGGAGCAATTCGAGCGACGATTTCTTCGGCGAGTTCGACCTCGCCGTCCGTGGGCGCGCCGAACGACAGGCCCGACGTAGCGGCCGTGCGGACCGCGTCGACGACGGCGGGATGCGCGTGCCCCAGAATCATCGGACCCCAGGAACACACCAGGTCGACGTAGGTATTTCCGTCCACATCGGTGAGCGTGCATCCCGAGCCCGAAGCGATGAAGCGGGGCGTGCCGCCGACCGATCCGAACGCCCGGACCGGAGAGTTCACACCCCCGGGAGTGACCTTCGATGCCCGTCGGAAGAGTGCGGCGGATCGGGTGTCGCGGTCGGGCGCAGCATCGGGAGTCGCAGTCACGACTTCCAGTGTCCCAGTTTCGCCGGATTTGCCAAAAAAGCAGTGCGCCAAACCTGGTGTGTTTCTTCTCCCGGACGGTAGGGAAAGGCTGCCTTTTCCGGGGCGGATCACCTTATGGTCGAGCCATGCCGACCACAGCCGAACACCTCCGCACCGCACTCGACGGCGCGTGGCACGACGCCCGCCACCGCGCCCGCACCGATCTGGCCGACCCCGCGTTCGCGCCGCATTACACGCCGGACCTCGAGGAGGCCCGCGCGATCACCCTGAAGCAGATGAAGATCCTCGCGGAGCGCGGCTACGCGGCGTCCGGTTTCTCCGTCGAGTCGGGCGGGACCGGCGACCCCGGCGGGGCGGTGGCGTCGATCGAGATGCTCGCGATGTCTGATCTGTCGCTGATGGTCAAAGCCGGGGTGCAGTGGGGACTGTTCGGCGGCGCGATCGAGAACCTCGGGACCGAGCGTCACCACAAGGAGTACATCCGGCCGCTCATCGACCTCGATCTGCTCGGATGCTTCGCGATGACGGAAACCGGGCACGGCAGCGATGTCCAGGCGCTGGAGACCACCGCCACGTACGACCCGGCAACCCAGGAATTCGTCGTCCACTCGCCCACTCCGTCGTCCCGGAAGGACTACATCGGCGGTGCGGCGCAGCACGCAAAGGTCGCGGCGGTGTTCGCACAGTTGGTCACCGGCGGCGAGTCGCACGGCGTGCACTGCTTCGTCGTTCCCATCCGCGACGAGGACGGCAACGACCTGCCCGGGGTGACCACCTCGGACTGCGGTCACAAGGGCGGACTGCCCGGCGTCGACAACGGCCGGATCATGTTCGACTCGGTGCGGATCCCCCGCGAGAACCTGCTCAACAAGTACTCGGATGTCGAACCGGACGGCACGTACGTGTCCGACATCGACAATCCGAGCCGCCGATTCTTCACGATGGTCGGCACGCTGGTGCGCGGCCGCATCACGGTCGGTGGGTCCGCGGGCGCCGCGGCGCGGGTCGCACTGACCATCGCCACGCAGTACGCGGAGAAGCGCCGGCAGTTCGACGCGCCGGGCCGCGAGGCGGAGGTGCCGATCATGGACTACCTCGTCCACCAGCGCCGTCTGCTCCCGCTCATCGCGCGGTCATATGCACTGGGATTCGCGCAGAACGAGTTGCTCAGCACCATGAACCGTCTCCAGTCCATGTCGCTGGAGGACCTCGATCCCCAGGAGCAGCGCGAACTCGAGGGTCGTGCCGCAGGCCTGAAGGTGGCCCACACCTGGCACGCGTCACAAGCCATCCAGGAGTGCCGGGAAGCGTGCGGCGGCGCGGGCTACATGGCGGAGAACCGGCTCACCGCTCTGCGCGCCGACGTGGACGTGTTCACGACGTTCGAGGGTGACAACCATGTGCTCACCCAGCTCGTGGCGAAGGAACTGCTCACCTCCTACGCCGACGAGGTGCAGGGCATGAGCCCGGTGGATTGGATGCGCTTCGCCGCGACGACGATCTCCGATGTCGTGAAGAAGCGGACCGCTGCGCAGCAGATCATCCAGACCTTCCTCGACACCCGGCAGGACAACGAGGAGGACGGCAGCCTCTTCAACCGCGGTACGCAGCTGACGATGTTCGAGGACCGCGAGCAGTATCTGATCTCGACGGCGGCGCGACGCCTCCAAGCGGCCATGAACCGCGAGGAGAACGCGTTCGACGCGTTCAACTTCGTGCAGGACCATGTGCTGCACGCCGCCGAAGCGCATATCGACCGCGTGGTGCTGGAAGCGTTCGTCGCGGCGATCGACGACTGCAAGGACGAAACGGCGTGCGGCCTGCTCTCGGAGCTGTGCGACCTCTACGCGCTCACCGTGATCGACGGCGACAAGGCCTGGTTCATGGAGCATCGACAGCTGTCGGTGGAGCGCGCCAAGGCCGTGGGGCGCGGCATCAACGAGCGTTGCCGCACCCTGCGTCCGTATGCCCTGACGCTCGCCGAAGGTCTCGGCGTGCCGGAGTACCTGCTCGGCTCGGCGATGCTCGACCGGGAAGGCGCGGTCGCTCCGCTTCAGGGCGCGAGCGCGTAACCCGCTTCGTCGACGGCGGCGGCGACCGCAGCTCTATCCGGTTCGCTGCCGCTGTCGACGACGAGCTGTCCGGTCTCGAGGTCGGCCTTCGCGGCGGTCACTCCGTCGAGCGCGCCGACTTCTTCTTCCACGGCGGCGACGCAGTGCCCGCAGGTCATGCCCTCGACGCGGTACGTGGTCTGCATGGTGGTGTGTTCCTTTCTCGGGGGGACGCCCGCAAATATACCCCTAGGGGGTACCTGCGGCACGAACGAGTTCCTCGAGTCGCGCCCGCAGTCCGTCCGCGTCCTTCGCCCAGGCCCGGACAAGTGCGCCGCCGCGCAGGCGCAGCCCGACCGCGGTGCGGCCCCGGGGCACGCCCGAGAGTTCGCCGAGGGTGCGGGCCGATTCCCACCGATCCGGCTTCCACGGGTCGGCCGACGGCGGCAGCACCGCCTCGATGTCGTCCACCGGCAGTTCTTCGGTGCCCTGGCGCAGCACGCTCGGAGTGAGCTCGACACTCACGTGCCGCCGGGCAGCGACGACCATCGGATAGACGAATCCGGCGAGCAGGAGCGCGATCACCGGCAGCGCGATCCAGTGGACGACCGGCCCGGTCGCGATCTCGACGACGAGCCCCACCGCGCACAGCACCGGACCGTAGGCCACCGTGCGCCGGCGGCCACCCGGTTCGTGGAACAGCGGCACGGTGATATCGCCGGTGGGAGATGTGCCGCTCAAGCGGTGAGTGCTCCGGGTATCACGATCAGCAGCGTGGTCACCAGGCCGAGCACGGCGATAAGGGCGATCAGGACCAGTTCGCGACGACGCCCATAGGGCCTCGGTTCCACCTGCATGACGTCCTCGAGGTCGACGGGAACGGCCGTGTCCGGCCGTGGATGCCAGCGCTCACCGTACTATCCCCGCACGCGGATCTGAACCCGGTGACGCGCTCTAATCCTGTGGAAGCCGGAGGAAGTACCGGTTCGAGTCCTTCCGGTGCATCAGAACGATGGCACCCACCGTGAGCACCGCTTGCACGATGCCCACGAAACCGAGTATCCAGCCGAGGGTGCCGCCGCCGACCCCCACACCGAACACTGTCGGCAGGGTCGACAGGGACATGAACACCCCGAGCAGGGTCAGCAGCATTCGGGCCCAGTTCTTGCCACGCCGCAACTGCCTGACCACGAGGTACAGGACACCGATGAGTGCCAGACCGAGCGCGGCGGTGAGCCCGACCACCACCGGCACCGCGGACTCCAACTGCTCGCTCGTGACGCCCTCGAACGCCGGATCCTGGGCCATCTCGGTCATGAGATCGACCAGTTCGGTACGCCTGGCCACCATGTCGACCAGGCTCGCGACGAGTGTCACGACAGCGAGGCCGAGTACCCCACACCACAGTTGGTACGCCGTTGTGACATCCGCGGGTACGGGCCGCTCGGACGGCGCGGCGGACACCGGCGGGGGTACGGGAAAGCTCACGACAGCCGGCCCGCGACCTCTGCGGCCCAGTAGGTGAGCACGATGTCCGCACCCGCACGGCGGATGCCGATCAACGATTCGAGGATCGCGGCGTCGCGGTCGATCCAGCCGTTCGCGGCCGCGGCGGAGATCATCGAATACTCACCCGAGATCTGGTAGGCGGCCACCGGCACCGGCGACCGGTCCGCGACTTCCCGGAGCACGTCGAGGTACGACATCGCCGGCTTGACCATGACCATGTCGGCGCCTTCGGCGAGGTCGAGATCCACCTCGTGCAGCGACTCGCGACGATTCGCCGGGTCCTGCTGGTAGGTCCGGCGATCGCCGTCGAGGGACGAGCCGACGGCCTCGCGGAACGGGCCGTAGAACGCGGACGCGTACTTCGCGGCGTAGGCGAGCTGGCCCACGTCCGTGTAGCCCGCGTCGTCGAGCGCCGCGCGGATCGCCGCGACCTGGCCGTCCATCATCCCGCTCGGCCCGAGCAGATGAGCGCCCGACTCCGCCTGGATCACGGCCATGTCGGCGTACCGCTCGAGCGTCGCGTCGTTGTCGACGACGCCCGAGTCGGTGAGCACTCCGCAATGCCCGTGGTCGGTGAACTCGTCGAGGCACGTGTCGGCCATCAGCACCGTCGAGTCGCCGAGTTCGCTGCGCAGCGACCTGAGAGCGCGATTGAGGACGCCGTTCTCGTCGGTCGCACCCGACCCTCGGGCGTCCTTGTCTTCGGCGCGAGGCACGCCGAAGAGCATCAGCCCGCCGACACCCGCCTCGACCGCGGCGGACGCCGCAGCGATCAGCGACTCGCCGGTGTGCTGGTACACACCCGGCATCGACGTGATCTCGCGTGGCTCCGATATTCCGTCGGCAACGAACATCGGCAACACGAGATGCCGCGGTTCGAGGGAGGTTTCGGCAACCAGCCGACGCATCGCCGGCGTACTGCGCAACCGGCGCGGACGAATCTCGGGAAACATTCGGACTACAGCACCTTCCAGGAGAGACACCACGCCGTACGGGGATCAGCGGCGGGCGCGGGACTTCTTCCGCGGCGGAGGCAGCGCACCTTCGGCGCGCAACCGGGCCGCGTGCTCGGCCAGGGCCTCGACGAGCGGTCCCACCTGAGCGGTCTCGGGCTGCACGTCCACGCGCAGGCCGAACTCGATCGCGGTCTCGGCCGTCTTCGGTCCGATGCACGCAACGATGGTGCGCGCGTGCGGCTTTCCGGCAATACCCACGAGGTTGCGGACCGTGGACGACGAGGTGAAGCACACCGCGTCGAACCCGCCGGTCTTGATCATCTCGCGGGTCGACGCCGGCGGCGGCGCCGCCCGGACGGTCCGGTAGGCCGTGACGTCGTCGATCTCCCAGCCGCGTTCACGCAGACCCTCGGCGAGTGTCTCGGTCGCGATGTCGGCCCGGGGCAACAGAACCCGGTTGACGGGATCGAACACGTCGTCGTACGGCGCGAACTCCGCGAGCAGGCCTTCGCTGGACTGCTCTCCGCTCGGAACCAGTTCGGGGATGATGCCGAACGAGCGCACCTTGTCGGCGGTGGCCTGACCGACACATGCGATCTTCACGCCCGAGAACGCACGAGCGTCGAGACCGAACGCCTCGAACTTCTCCCACACGGCGCGCACCGCGTTGGTGGAGGTGAACACCACCCACTGGTAGCGGCCGTCGACGAGACCCTTGACCGCGCGTTCCATCTGCGCCGGGCTGCGCGGCGGCTCGACCGCGATCGTCGGCACCTCCATCGGAATGGCGCCGTGGGTGACGAGACGATCGCTCATCTCCCCGGCCTGTTCCTTGGTGCGGGGCACCAGCACGGTCCAGCCGTACAGGGCGCGCGACTCCCACCACGACATCTTGTTGCGCTGAGCGACCACCTTGCCGACCGTCACGACGAGCGAGCCGACGAGTTCGGAACCCGCGTCGTTGAGCGTCGCAAGCGTCGCTTCGACGGTGCGCTGCTGACGCGTGGTGCCGCGCACCGTGATCGCAGCCGGAGTCTGGGGCGCGAGTCCGTGCTCGACGAGTGCGCTCGCGGTCTCGGCCAGATGCCCCGACGTGGCGTGCAGGACGAGCGGGCCCGGAGCCGCGGCCAGCGCGGCCCAGTCGACCTCGCCGCGCACGTCGACCTCGGTGTGACACGAGCCGAGGGCCATGCCCGCGTAGCTCGGCACCGACGACCCGGCGGGCAGGCCCGGCAGAACCTCGAAGACGACCTGCGTGCGGGCGACGGCATTGACCTCGGCGATCACCGAGTCGGTCGTGAGCGGATCGCCTGCGACCAGGCGCACGACGTCGCGTCCGGCCTTGGCTTCCGCGACGAGCGTCTTCGCCACCTCGGCGGGCTCGCCCAGGGCGGGCCGGACCTCGGCGACGGGCTCCCCCGTCTCGGGGTCGGTGCCGTGATCGGTCCCGACGAGCGCAACGACGCCCTTGTCGACATCGGGGTCGGTGAAAGCGATGGTGGCACCCGTGAGCACGTCGTGCGCGCGCACGGTGAGCAGTGCCGGATCGCCCGGTCCAGATCCCACGAACAGGATCCGTCCGGGAGTGTTCTTACGGACTCGGCTCATCGGTCATTCTCCAGTGCGGTCAAATCTGCGGTAAGGGAAAAAAGGGGGAACAACTCGGCCACGTCAATCATCCGCCGTGGCCTGTTCGGGCAGTATGCCGTCGGCGGTCATCAGGCCCCGGGCACCGAGTTCGAGCAGTTCGCGGGCCACCGCACGGCCGAGTTCCTCGGCACGCTCGGGGGCGCCGACCGCGCTCGCGCGCAGCACGTCCGAACCGTCGAGCGCGGCGGCACAGCCTCGCACCGACAGCTCCTCGAAGACGCGCCCGTCCTCGTCGATCGACTCGACGACCTCGGCGAGCGCCCCGACGGGAGCCGTGCAGCCGGCTTCCAGTTCGGCGAGCAACGACCGCTCCGCGACCACAGCGGCGCGACTGGCGGCGTCGTCGAGAGGCGCGACCAGCGCGATCGTCTCGGCATCGTCGGAGCGGCACTCCACCGCGAGAGCCCCCTGCGACGGTGCGGGCAGCATCTGTACCGGTTCGAGCGCCTCGGTGACCCGGTCGAGCCGGCCGATGCGCGACAGTCCGGCGCGCGCGATCACGATCGCGTCGAGTTCGCCGGAGTCGACCTTGCCGATGCGGGTGTCGATGTTGCCGCGCAGCGGCTCGAGCTCGAGGCCCAGTCCCAGCGCGGCGAGCTGGGCGCGACGGCGGGGCGCGGAGGTCCCGACCTTCGAGCCCCACGGCAGCTCACCGAGCACGAGACCGTCGCGGGCGACGAGCGCGTCGCGCGGATCTTCCCGCGGCGGCACCGCCGCGACGACGAGTTTCGGGTCCTGGAAGGTGGGCAGGTCCTTGTACGAGTGGACTGCGATGTCGACCTCGCCGTTGAGCAGCGCCTCACGGAGTTCGGCGGTGAACACGCCGACGCCGATCCGCTGGACGGGGCCCGGCGTGACGTCACCCTTCGTCGTGATGATGACGAGTTCCGCGGGATGCCCGGCGGCTACCAGCGCGTCGCGCACCGTTCCGGCTTGGGTGGTGGCGAGCACACTGCCGCGGGTGCCGATCCGCAAGGTGCGGCGCTGCCCGGGTGCGTCGATCCGGGTTGCCGAAGCGGCTTCGGTGCTCATGCCTTGCCGTCCTTTCGTGGGGCCTGCAGCTCAGTGGTGACCGCAGGGTCGAGTGCGGCGGACAGGTCCGTCGCCATGGTCGGGTCGGTCAGCGACCCAAGTTCTTTGGTCGGGGTGGCGACCGCGTCGACCGCGCCCGGACGCAGCTCGAACAGCTCGCGCAGAGCTTCCGCGTACTGGTCGCCGCCGGGGGTCGAGGCGAGTTGCTTCACCCGCACGGTCGGCGCGTGCAGCAGTTTGTCCACCACTCGCCGGACGGTGCGTGCGACTTCGTCACGCTGCGTGTCCTCGAGATCGGGCAGGCGGGATTCCAGACGCATCAGTTCGCCCTCGACGACCTCGGCCGCGCGCTGACGCAGTGCCGTGACCGTGGGGGTGACCTCGGCGAGCCGCTGCGCCGTGAGGTACTGCGACAGTTCCGACGCGACGATCGCGCGCGCGGCCTCCGCGTCGGAGGACGCGGCACCGGCGGCAGGATCGCGTTGCAGCGACTCCATGTCGAACACCGTCACGCCGGGCAGACCGGCCACGGCCGGTTCCACGTCGCGCGGCAGACCGAGATCGCAGATCGCCAGGGGACGCTCGCCGCGTCCTGGCTGTGCGAGCGCACGGTGCGCGTCGGCGAGGGTGACCACCGTTCCGACTGCGCCGGTGCAGGTCACGGCGACATCGACGCGCGACAGTGCGGAGGCGAGATCGTCGAACGCAACGACGTCGGCCTCGACGCCGTTGGCACGGGCGGTCTCGGCAAGTCGCTCGGCGCGCTCACGCGTGCGGTTGGCCAGCACGATCGTGCCGACGCCGGAACGGGTGAGGTGCGCGACGGCGAGGCCGCCCATCGCACCGGCACCGATCACCGCGGCGGTGCGGCCGCGCAGCCCGTCACCTCCGAGGAATGCCGAGGCCTTGTCGAGAGCCACCGACACCACCGAGGCGCCGGCGGAATCGATCCCGGTCTCGGAGTGCACCCGCTTGCCGACGCGCAGCGCCTGCTGCGCGAGTTCGTGCAGGGTCCGGCCGGCGGCCTGCTGGGCATCGGCCGACGCGTATGCCGTGCGGATCTGCCCGAGGATCTGCTGTTCGCCGACCACCATCGAGTCGAGTCCGCTGGCCACGGAGAACAGGTGCTCGGCTGCGGCTTCGCTGTACCGGACGTAGGCGTGCTTCTGGAGTTCGGCCAGGTCGAGCCCCGAATGTTCGGCAAGCAACTCACCGACCGTCGACAGGGCGCCGTGGAACGCATCGACGACCGTGTACACCTCGACCCTGTTGCAGGTCGAGACGATCATGGCCTCGGAGATGCGGCCGGACGCCATCATCTTGTCGGTGAGCTTGGGGCGGTCGGTATCTGCGACCGCCACCTTCTCGAGAATCGAGACCGGAGCACTCCGGTGCGAAATCCCGACGAGGAGAACACTCACGGCGCGATCACCGATCCGTTTCTGGTCACGGCCGGACCCAGTGGGCCCGCCTTACCTGTTTGGGTTCGCCGAGCGGAACTCTGCGTGGACACTCGCGCGAGACCGGACGCCCGGGCGCCGTCTGCGGTTCTGACGAGTTCGTCGTGGCGGGTGCTGTTGAACGACAGCACCTGCATCTCCACGGCGAGGTCGACCCGGCGCACCTCGACGTGGTCGGGCACATCCAGTTCGATCGGGGCGAAGCTCAGCACGCTCCGGACGCCCGACCGCACCAGCAGGTCGCACACGTGCTGGGCGACGTCTTCGGGAGTCGCGACGACTGCGATGGTGGCACCGAGTTCGCGGGCGTCCTCTTCGAGCGCGTCGACATGCCGGACGATCAGATCGCCGACGCGGGTTCCGACGACCGCGGGATCGGCGTCGAACAGGCCCGCCATGGTGAACCCGCGGCGATCGAACCCCGGGTACCGGGCGAGCGCACGGCCCAGGTTGCCCACTCCGACCAGCACGACGCGGTGTCCGCGGTCGAGGCCGAGAGCGTTTTCGATACGCGATTGCAGGCGCAGGACGTCGTATCCGACTCCCCGCACGCCGTTCGGTCCGAGGAACGACAGATCCTTGCGCAGTTTGGCCGAACCGACCCCGGCGGCGGACGCGAGTTCCTCGCTCGACACGATCAGAGTGCCCGCTTCGACGAGCGCTCCGAGGACCCGCAGATAGGTCGCGAGACGCGTCACAGTAGCCTGGGGGATATCCCTCACCGTGACAACGGGAGCGGCACCCCCGCCGGAGTCGGCGGTACCGCGGGCGTCCTCGCCCTGCGGTGGGTGCAACTGCGTCACGTTGTGGCTCCTCGTCCGGCCTGTGGACACACGTCTGGCCTCACGGTGATCCGGGGATTTCGTTCACCCCACGGTAACCGCTTGTGAAGCCATGCACAAAGTTGCTCGAAGGCCCCCGAATGTGCTTCTCACCTGCGTCACGGCCGACGAGGGTCCGCTCAGCGGGCCAGATCGGCACGCAGTCGCGCCTCGTCCACCTCCCAATAACTGTGCTCCCGCCCGTCCAGCAGGACGACGGGCAGACGGTCGCCGAATTCGGCACGCAATTCGGGATCCCTTGCGGCAGCTTCGTCCACATCGATGCAGGTGACCTGCAGCCCGAACTCTTCACAGAGCTGCTCGAGCTGCCGGTGCGCCGGCTCGCACGCGGCGCACCCGGCACGGACCAGAAGCGTGACGTCGTGACGGAGTGCGGACGCGTCGGGGGCGCGGAAACGATCATCGGTCATGCATCCACTCTGCGCCATCGCCCGTCGAGATGAAGGTCACACCCTCACGACCGCGTTGTTCCTCCTCGGGTGCGCATCCTCGGGTGCGCGTCGCGTACGGGCTACGCTGGGCGCGGGTCACCCGTGATCAGGGACGGGTGGGAGGGCCCGGCCGTCGCGACACCGGAGGTGCGAGTGCCAACAGGTTCGTTTCCCTACGTGTGGGGCATGGGCGAAACATGGGCGCGGATCATCAGGCCCGGCCGGCGGCTGCTGTCCCGAAAGTTCGGCCCGAGCGAAGAAGAGGTGCGCGCCAACCTCGCGGGCGCGGCGAGTGCCGATGCCGCTCTCGCGATGCAGGAGTCACGGACCGAGCCCGAACCCGATCTCGACGCCGCACCACCGGCTCGCGATCTCACCGCGGCCGCGTTCTTCGACGTCGACAACACCATGGTGCAGGGCGCGTCGATCATCCACTTCGCGCGCGGACTGGTCGCGCGCGACTACTTCCGGAAGTCGGACCTGTTCGAGTTCGCGTGGCAGCAGGTGAAGTTCCGCGTCACCGGCAAGGAGAATGCCCACGACGTCGCCATCGGCCGCGACAAGGCGTTGTCGTTCGTGCAGGGCCGCTCCACCGAGGAACTTCGGCAACTCGGCGAAGAGATCTACGACGAGATCATCGCCGACAAGATCTGGGCCGGCACCCGCGCGCTCGCGCAGATGCACCTCGACGCAGGTCAGCAGGTCTGGCTGGTCACCGCGACACCGGTCCAGCTCGCGGATGTCATCGCGAAACGGCTCGGTCTGACCGGTGCGCTCGGCACCGTCGCGGAAGCCGAGGACGGCAGGTTCACCGGCCGGCTCGTCGGCGACATCCTGCACGGTCTCGGCAAGGCGCACGCCGTGCGTGCGCTTGCCATCGGTGAAGGCCTCAACCTCAAACGGTGCACCGCGTACTCCGACAGCCACAACGACCTGCCGATGCTGTCGGTGGTGGGTACCGCTGTGGCGATCAACCCCGACCCCGATCTCCGGCAGGTCGCGCGGACGCGGGGATGGGAGATCCGGGATTTCCGGACGGGCCGCAAAGCCGCGAAGGTCGGGGTGCCCACCGCGCTGGGCCTCGGAGCGGCCGGCGGTGCGGTCGCCGTGATGGTCGGGCGTCGCCGCGACCGCAACTGACAGTCGCACGACCGCGACGGGCCGGAGGAAGCTCTAACCGAGGAAGACGTTGCGGCGGCGCGTGAGCAGTTTGTAGAGCGTCTGCTGGATGGTTTCCCGAACGTGGTCGGTGACCTCGAACAGCACCATCGGGTCGTCGGCTGCCACTTCGTCGTACACATCGGTGTTGATCGGTGTGCCGAATTCGATGTACCACTTGGACGGCAGCGGAATGATCCCGAGCGGGCCGAGCGCCGGGAACAGCGGCGTGACGGGAAAATACGGCAGGCCCAGCAACCGCGCGAGGGACGACAGGTCTGCCAGGTTCGGGTAGATCTCCTCCGAACCCACGATCGAGCACGGCACGATCGGGGCGTGGGTCTTGAGCGCCGCCGACACGAATCCGCCGCGGCCGAACCGTTGCAGCTTGTAGCGCTCCTTGAACGGTTTCCCGAGACCCTTGTAGCCCTCCGGGAACACCGCGACCACCTGGTCCTCGCGCAGCAGCCGTTCGGCGTCGGGGTGGCACGCGAGGGTGTGGCCGGCTTTGCGTGCGACCGTCCCGACCAACGGCATGTCGAACGCGAGATCGGCGGCGAGCATCCGCAGCGGCCGTCCCGCGCGTTCCCGCACCGCGACCGAGGTCATGAGCGCGTCGAGAGGCAACGTCCCGGCGTGGTTGGCGACGACGAGCGCGCGCCCGTCGGTGGGGATGTTCTCGGCACCGCGCACCTCGACCCGGAACCACTTCTCGAACAGCGGACGCAGGACGGGCTGGACCACGTTGTCGGCGAAATGCGGGTCGAAGCCGAAATCGTCGACCTCGTAATCGCCGGTCATGCGCCGCCGCACGAATTCGGCCGTGCCGATGACCTGGGCGATGAGGGCATCGCGGAAGTCGTCGAGCAGTCCACCGGTATCGACGGACTGCTTCGCCTCGCTCTCCTTCCGCTCGGGAGGACCCGGCGTCACGGTGCGGTGCGTGCCTCCGCCCGCCGGACGACGCGAACCGGCGTGCAGCGGGATCACCTTGGCAACCTGTGTCATCGAACCTCCGTTCGCTCTCCCAGGGCGGACAGCACCATCGACTCGGCTTTGTCCACCCATTCGGTCTTCATCACCCGGGTGAGGCCGATGCCCCGCGCGAAGTCGTCGAGCGCGTCCCGCGTCGTCCATCGCGGCTCGAAGCCCAGTTCGGTACGCATGCGCGTGGTGTCGAGGCCACAACCGAAGTGGAAATAGTCGAGTTCTTCCTTCGTGAACGACTTCATCACCGAACCCATGAGCGCGTGCCCCGCGGTGCGGAACAGCGCGTAGGGCATCGGCACCGTCACGCCACCCGCCCGGCGGACGGCCTGCGACATCATGACGATGCCGTCGCCGGCGATGTTGTAGGTTCCGGACGGCCCCCTGCCGACGACGGCATGTTCGAGGGCGCCGAGGGCGTCTTCCTCGTGGAGAAGTTGCAGCCGCGCGTCGCGGCCGAGCACGCTGGGGACCAGCGGCGAGGTCAGATAGGTCGACACGGAACCGGGCAACCGGCTCCCGACGGTCGGGGCAAGTCGCAGGATCGTCGTCGCGATGTCGCTGCGGCGGCGGGCCAAGCCGCGCAGGTAGCCCTCGATTTCGATCATGTCCCGGGCGAAGGGCCCGGTGGGCCGGCGGCGGGCGCTCATCTCTTCCGTGAACTTCGCCGGGTCCTTGGCGCTCGAGCCGTAGACGACCGAGGACGACCGCAGCACGACCTTGCGCACCGACGGCGCTTTCTGGCACACGGCGAAGAGTTGCATGGCGCCGAGGATGTTCATGTCCTTCATCGCTGCGCGACTGCCGGACTTGGGAGCTTTGGCGACGGCCGACGCATGCACGACCGTGTCGACGTCCATGTTGCGGATAACTTTGCCGAGGAGCGGGTTCCGGATGTCGGCGAGGACGAATTCGGCGCGGCCCATCCGCCGGTGCATGTCTTTGGTGGGGGATTGCGTATCGACGGCGATCACGCGCTCGATTTCGGGATTCTGCGCCAGTCGTGTGACGAGGTAGCCGCCCAGGAACCTGCTCGCACCGGTGACGAGCACCACACGAGATTGTTCTGCTTCCCGCCCCTGCGAACTCACATCCACCCCTGCCTGTGACACCAGCGAGCTCTTACGCTGTCGCGGTCCTCACGGTATGCGGCCACAATACGGCGCGTTCGGCATGCGCGCATTACACCCGGGGCGATGCCGCCATCCGCGGCGCGGCGACCGGACGCGGATACAAGCGATGCCCGCCACCGTGAAGGGGGCGGGCATCGGCAAGCTCAGAGACTTACTTGCCGAGTTTGCGACGCTGCACGCGAGTGCGACGGAGCAACTTGCGGTGCTTCTTCTTGGACATGCGCTTGCGGCGCTTCTTGATCACAGAACCCATGTGGGCATCCCTCACGTTTCTTATAGCGTTCCTACGCACGCCGGTGACGTACGCCTGATGTATGTCGACGCTGGCCCTCGTTGAGTTCAGCGCCTCACGACACCGGCCGCCGGTACGACGAAAAGCAATCGTACCGGGGCGGGTACGCCTTGGTGAAACCGAGGTCCGCTCCGTGACGCGACTGCCTTCGACGATCCGTCACCCGACGTCGAAATACGATGTCTCCAGGTAGTCGTGAACCGCCTTCGCATGCACTCGGAACGAGCGTCCGACGCGCACCGCGGGTAGTTCACCACTGTGGACCAGCCTGTAGACGGTCATCTTCGACACCCGCATCAACGCCGCCACTTCGGCGACCGTCAGGAATTGGGTACCGGCGAGAACCGATTGTCCGTCTTGGGGTTGTTGCCCCTTCGACGGCGTGTTTCCTGTAGCCATTACACACCTCCGGCACGTCCGCGCCGCCGGCTTCCCCTCCGGCGGAACAGACACGCACGTGCTGTTTCGAGCTTAGCGTGACGAATGGTTCCTGTGCGACGATGACGACCGGTATTTTCCGGACTCCCGATCCGGTACACCCCATAATGAGGGGTTTACGCGGTGCCCGGCCCCGGTTCGGGCGCACTGCCGATCTGCTGCGAGCGGGCACGCGCGGCGTCGATCGCCTCGTAGAAGGCGTTGCGGACGCCCCCGCGTTCGAGTTCCCGGACAGCGGCCGCGGTGGTCCCGCCCGGTGAAGTGACCGCGGCACGCAGGTCCGCGGCGTTCTCCCCCGACTGCGCGAGCATGGCCGCCGAGCCCGTCATCGTCTGGACGACGAGTTCGGTGGCGACCGCGCGGGTGAGCCCGACCGCGACGCCCGCGTCGATCATGGCTTCGGCCACCAGGAAGAAGTAGGCGGGGCCCGAACCCGAGACAGCGGTGACGGCGTCGATCTGCGCTTCCGGCACCACCGACACGGTGCCCACCGTGGAGAGGAGTTCCCGGACGGTGTCGAGGTGCTGTGGCCGAGCGTGCCGGCCCGCGGCCAGAACGCTCGCGCCCTGCCCGACGAGCATCGGCGTATTCGGCATCACCCTGACGACGGGGAAGCCCGCCGGAAGCTTCTTCTCGTAGCGCGCCGTGGTGACACCGGCAGCGAGGGAGACCAGAATCTGTTCGTTCTCGCTGTCGAGGTCGGCCGACGACAACGCCGTGACCACCGCGTCGACGTCGTTGGGTTTGACGGCCACCACCACGACGTCCGCACCCTCGGCTGCGTCGGATGTGCTGTCGGTGACGCGGATCGAGTACTCCGCGGCCAGTTCCTGTGCACGTTCCGGGTACTTCTCGGCCACGACGAGATCCTTCGTCGCGAAGCCGTTGTGCAGCAGTCCGGAGATCAGGGCCTCGCCGATCTTTCCGCCACCGATCACAGCAATTCTCGTCATAGGTGACAGCCTGCCACGACGCGCTGCCCGTCCGGTATCGCAGGTCGTGTGTCGGCAACCACCGCCTTGCGGCGCTGCCTCAGCGCGGGATCATCGCCAGCTGACGCGACTGCACGACGACTGCGCCCGTGGAGTCGACCACGGTGTGGTCTTCCTCGAACCACTTGTTGCCCAGCACGCTGCTCTCCGCCGTCACCCGCAGCCATCCGGGGGCGGGCACGCGGCGCAGGTATGCGGTGAGCTGCACGGTGGGTGCCCAGCCGAACATGCCGCGGTTCATCGTGACGGGTGCGGAGATGTCGCCCGCCATGAGTGCGAACAGCACGGCGGTGTCGATATCGGTCTCGTCGTCCGGGCGGGGGCGCGTCCACATCGACACCGACGGCTCCCCCTCCGTCCCGGACAGAAAATGTGCGGTCGAGCCGTCGATATGCAGATTCGCGAGCCCGGCGAACTTGACGATCCGACCCATCGGATGGTCGGGGGTCACGGCCACCGCGTCCGCGACCGGCTCCACGGGCAGCGAACTCGTGCGGTGCGGCACGGTGTGGAGCGGCTCGCCGCCGTCCGGGACACCGAGGGTCACGCTCGCACGGACCGCCACCCGGCCTCCCTGCGCGAGTTCGACGTCGACGACCCCGACCTGCCGGCCGTTCTTGCGCAGGGTCGTGGTGAGGTCCACCTCGCCCGGATCGGGCGCGGAGACGAACGAGGCGCTGACGGCGAGCGGTTGCACGGCCGCATCCGCACCGGCAGCGAGAATTTCCCGGCGTGCAGCGGCGGCACACACCGCGAGCATGCAGCCACCGTGCACCTTCGGCCCGATTGTCCACAGGGGGTCGATATGCGCCTGCCAGGCGTTCTGGCCCGTCGCGGTGACGGTGACGAGGTCGCGGAAAGGATGGGAATGGGCCGTGCTCACGGGTTCTCCTCGGTGTTCGACTTGCCGGTGGTTCTACTCGGGGTCTCGTGCGGGGGCACGAAGAGTCCCGCCGCAAGGTGCTGATGGGCGAGACGGCGCATCGCCGTGAGGACCGGCTCGTACAGTGCGGTGCCGAGCACCGCGGCCTCGACGGTCTCGTGCGGGGAGCCCGTGGGCAGGGCTCCGACCTCGAAACGCGCGATCTCCCGGATGTGCTCGCCGTACGCGTCGATGCGGCGCCCGGACATCGGGAGCCCGGCGGCGTCGAGCGCCGCGAGCGCGTGTTCGAGCTGCGCGACGGCCGCGAACCGGGGGTCGTAGAGCTGACCGAGATGCTCGAGCACGCGCCTGGCGCGCGGATATTCGGGATCCTCGCCACGGGTAGGGCCGCCGGTGTTTCCGGGTTCTTCGTGGACGTACGGCGGGAGCGTGGCGATCGCCTTGCCGAGCGCCTCGAACAGGTCGTCTCCCGGATGGTCCGCGAGCGCGACGATCATCTTGATCCTGTCGAGCGGAAGACCCTGGGCGGCGAGGGCGCGGACGAGACCGAGTCGCCGGACGTGCCGGTCGTCGTACTGCGCCTGCGTCGCGCTGGTCACCCGGCCGGGCATGAGCAGCCCTTCGCGCAGGTAGTACTTCACCGTGGGGAGCGGCACGCGAGCGCGCGAGGCGAGTTCGGAGATGCGCACGGATCGACCCCTTTCACCCTCGGTCGATAATGGATACTACAGCTATCCAATCTCGGCAGACAGCAGTACCCGACAGCGGGTGGGATGTCGTGTCAGGCGTCGCCCTGCTGGTCGCCGGCGTCGGCGTCGTCCGACTGCGCGGGTATCCGGGCAACCTCCGTGAGGCGCAGATGCTCCGGACCCGAGGTCAGTGCGCGACGTGCCGGCCGGGCAAGGTGCCGGCGCGCGAACTCGAGGGACCGCGCGAGCATGGCCGAGCGTTCCGCCCGGGTGCGCGCACTCTGTGTGCTCACCTCGAGCACGACCTGTCCGGCGAAGTCGCTGTCCGCGAGTCGACGGCACATGTCCGCGCACGGCTGGGTGCCGTCCCCCGGGACGAGATGCTCGTCCACCGGCGATCCGCGGCCGTCCGCGAGGTGCAGGTGGGTCAGCCCGTCCCCCATCCGGTCGGCCAATGCCATCGGATCCATTCCGGCCGTCGCGGTGTGCGACAGATCGAGCGTGTAGTGCGGGAATCCGGTGTCCGTCGGATCGAGCGAAGGCCGGAAAGTGGACACCGCCCGGCCCAGTCCGCGGCGCCGGAGGCGTTCGGCTCCACGCTCACGACCGCCGAGCAGGACGTCGGCACGCATCGGGAACATGTTCTCTACCGCGACGGATACGTCACTGGTGTCCTCGAGCGCCGCGACCTGGTCCGGGAAACCGTCCGCGTATCGACGCTGCCAGCGGAACGGCGGATGGATCACCACCGTGGCCGCGCCGAGGATCTCCGCGGCCCGCACCGATCGCTCGAGCTTCGCAACCGGGTCGGCGCCCCAGACTCGCTGGGAGATGAGCAGGCACGGCGCATGCACCGCCAGGACCGGCACTCCGTACTTGCGCACCAGTCGCTCGACCGCACCGAGGTCCTGGCTGACGGGGTCGGCCCACACCATGAGTTCGACACCGTCGTATCCGAGGTCCGCCGCGAATCGGAAGGCCGCTTCCGTGTTCTCGGGGTACACGGAAGCGGTCGACAGCCCTACCCGTATGCCGTTCGCCGTCATCATCGGATCATCACCCGTTGGGCATCAGGAACAGGAGGGGTCCGAACGCAACGAACACGCCGACCGCCAGAGCGATGAGCTGGCTGGCGATGTCGTCGGTGCGGCGCAGAATCCGCACCAGCGCGACGAGACCCACGATCACCAGCAACGCCAGGCCGAATGCCACCCACGGCATCATGTCCCAGAGCTTCTCGAAACCCTTGAACAACAGTGCCCCTGCGGCGACCGCGGCAACGCTTTCGGTGATCAGCAGGGCCCATTGCTTGAGGCTGCTGCCGCCGGGCTCGTCGTCTGCACCGTCCTGTGGGGCGTCGTCCGTCCGGTCATCCCGGGAGGTGCGGCCGCTCGTCTGCTCGTCCACGTCGGACGGGTTCGCCGGGGCGACCTTCCGGGGGGAGGCCTTTTCGGGGACGTCCTCGGTGTTCTTCCGGCGACGCTTGCCCCGTGCGGGAGTGTCGGCACCGTCGCCGGCCGCGGAGCCAGGCGCGCCCTTCCGCGCATCCCCGACCGGCTCGGCGAAGCCGTAGGTGTCGGTCGGGTCGTTCTCGTCCTCGGTGCCGGTGCCTTGCAGGTCGCTGGCGGGACCGGAGAGCAGTCGCGGCTCGGCGACGTCCCCGCCCCGCGGGGTAGGCACGGGCGCACTCTGGGTGTCCGGTGCCGAAATGCCCAGGTGTGCGCGGGCACGTCGAGGAAGTGCGGCAGGCCTGATCACTTCGGTGGGCGACTCGACCTTCGGTGCTTCCCGCACCGCGGCTGCCGACGGCGCCGAGCCGCGGGAGCCGGACGTCGCGCCTCGCGGAGCGGAGGTCGAACGGGAAGCGATGGTGGGCTTGGCTCCGAGGCCACTTTTGGGTGTTGCTGTCGGCGAGCCGAATTCGGGGCGCGCGGTCACGGTGGTCAGCTCCGTCGCCGACGGCGGTGCCGGGGTGACGAGTTCGGGGACCTCGACCTGGGGAGTGACCGGCACGACGGGCTCGACGCGCGGAGTTTCGGGAACGACGAATTCCACCCGGGGGACGGACGGCGCCACCGGCTCGACCTTCGGCACCTGTGGTGCCGCGTCGGCCGATCGTGTCCCGGCGGACGCGGAGTCGTCGGCCCGCGTGATGGGGATTTCGCCGGTCAGCTCGGCGACGGAGATTCCGCCGCTCGTGCCACGCCGACGGCGTCCACCACTGCGCGAGTTCACCTTCTGGCCGTTACGGGCCAGCAGTTCGGCAACGGAGACCTGCCCCGTGTCGTTTCTCCGATTCTCGGTCATCCGGCAGTCACCACCAGTTCGCCCCCCATGTCGGTATCGAGCTTCCGCAGAATCAGGCCTTCGCGCAATGCCCACGGGCAGATCTGCAATGTTTCCACGCCGAGTGCGCGCATGCTCGCCTCGGCGACCAGCGCTCCCGCGACGAGTTGCTGGGACCGGTCCGAGCTCACACCCTCGAGTTCGGCGCGGTCGGCCGTGGTCATCCGGGAGATGAATGCGATGAGCTGCCGGAGGCCGCTCGCGGTCAGTGTGCGCTGCACCCGCATACCCGCCGACGACGGCGCGGCCCCGGTGAGCCGCGCGAGCGTCCGGAAGGTCTTCGAGGTGCCGACGCACAGGTCGGGATCGCCGGCGTGGCGCAGGTGCTTGGTGGGCTGGACGAGTTCGGCGTCGAGCCAGTCACGGAGCGCGGCGATCCGCCGCTTGCCGGGCGGATCCTCGGGGAACCAGTCACGGGTGAGACGCCCGGCGCCCATCTGGAGCGAATACGCGACGTCCGGGTCCTCGTCCCCACCGAACGACAACTCGAGCGAACCGCCGCCGATGTCGAGGTTCAGGATGCGGCCGGCACTCCACCCGTACCAGCGCCGCACCGCGAGAAACGTCAGCCGCGCTTCTTGTTCGCCCGACAGCACGTCGAGAGAAACCCCGGCTTCGCGGCGCACGCGGTCCAGCACGTCGTCGGAGTTTCCGGCGTCGCGCACCGCCGAGGTGGCGAACGCCATGAGCTCGCCGCACCCCGAGGTCCGGGCGATGCTTGCGAATTCGGCGACCGTCTCCACCAGCCGATCGGCGCCCCGAGTGGTGATGTCGCCTGCGTCGTCCATGTTCTCCGACAACTGCAGTGTCGCCTTGGTAGAACTCATAGGTGTGGGATGGCCGCCACGATGGGCGTCCACCACAAGTAGGTGAACGGTATTGCTTCCGACGTCGAGTACCCCTAAGCGCACATCAACACGTTACTGGGTCTACCGTCGAGACCTGTGACAGCAGGTATGCCCGGCGCCCCACGCAAGCTCGATCCGGCCCCGGAGGTTCCCCTCGATTTCCCGCGGGAGTGGGTCGAGTTCTACGACCCCGACAACGACGAGCACCTCATCGCAGCAGACATGACCTGGCTGCTGTCCCGGTGGACGTGCGTCTTCGGCACACCTGCCTGCCAGGGCATCATCGCCGAGCGCCCGGACGACGGGTGCTGCTCGCACGGCGCGTTCATGTCCGACGAGGACGACCGCGTCAAGCTGGAGAAGGCAGTGAAACATCTCACGCCCGACGACTGGCAGTTCATGGACAAAGGGCTCGGCAAGAAGGGCTTCCTCGAAGAGGACGAACTCGAGGACGAACCCGCGCTCCGGACTCGCCGGTACAAGGGCGCGTGCATCTTCCTCAACCGGCCCGGGTTCGAGGGCGGGGTCGGCTGCGCGTTGCACAAGATGGCCCTGCGGCGCGGTATCGAACCGCTCGAGATGAAGCCGGACGTGTGCTGGCAGCTCCCGATCCGGCGCACCCAGGACTGGATCGAGCGTCCCGACGGAACCGACATCCTGCGGACGGTCATCACCGAGTACGACCGGCGAGGCTGGGGCGAGGGTGGGCACGACCTCGACTGGTACTGCTCCGGCTCCCCCGACGCCCACGTCGGCGAACGTCCGGTGTGGCAGTCCTATGCGCCCGAGCTCACCGAACTCCTCGGTGCGGCCGTCTACGACGAACTGGCACGTCTGTGCCGGCGACGTCAGGGTCTGGGACTCGTCGCGGTCCACCCCGCGACGACAGCCGCGCACAACCACTCCTGACGGCGTGCGGGGTGCTCGTCACTCCTCGAGCTTGTAGCCGAGTCCGCGAACCGTGAGCAGATGCTGGGGTCGCGCAGGGTCGGCTTCGATCTTCGACCGCAGACGTTTGACGTGGACGTCGAGTGTCTTGGTGTCGCCCACGTAGTCGGCGCCCCACACGCGGTCGATGAGCTGCCCTCGGGTGAGCACTCTGCCCGAGTTCCGCAACAGGTATTCGAGGAGGTCGAATTCCTTGAGCGGCAACGATATCGGCTCGCCGTTGACCTGCACGACGTGGCGGTCGACGTCCATGCGCACCGGTCCCGCCTCGAGCACCCCGTCGGGTTGTCCACTCTCGACCTCGGCCTCGGCGCCCCGCCGCAGGACCGCTCTGATCCGGGCGATCAACTCGCGGGCCGAGTACGGCTTGGTGACGTAGTCGTCGGCTCCGAGTTCGAGACCGACAACCTTGTCGATTTCGCTGTCGCGAGCGGTCACCATGATCACCGGGACACCGGAGCGACTGCGCAATTGCTTGCACACGTCCGTGCCACTCATGCCGGGCAGCATCAGATCCAGCAGGACGATGTCCGCCCCCGCGCGATCGAACTCCGCGAGCGCGGAGGGCCCGTCGCCCACGATCGTCGCCTCGAATCCTTCCTTGCGCAGCAGGAAGGCGAGTGGATCCGCCAGCGATTCCTCGTCCTCGACGATCAGCACACGCGTCACTGCCTGGTCCTCCGTACGTTCCGTGGGAGCCACCCGGGTCTCCGGGTCGCGTTGTCCGTCACCGGCCGACTCCGCTTTCACGGTCCGCCATCGAATTGTCGTCGACGTCCCCCTCCACGTGGGCGGGGATGAGCAGGGTGAAGGTCGATCCCGTTCCGGGCTTGCTCCACAGGGTGATCTCGCCGTTGTGGTTCGCGGCGACGTGCTTGACGATCGCGAGACCCAGACCGGTGCCGCCTGTCGCGCGCGACCGGGCCTTGTCGACGCGGAAGAATCGTTCGAACACGCGCTCCTGGTAGTCCTTCTCGATGCCGATTCCGCGGTCGGTGACCGCGATGGCGACCTTCCCGTCGCGCAGTGAACGGCTCACCGACACGGGTGAGCCCGGCGGCGAGTAGGCGATCGCGTTCGCGATGAGATTGGTCAGCGCGGTGACGAGGAGCGTCCGGTCGCCGAGCACCTCGAATCCGGAGGGCTTGTCGGTGGTGATCTCGATGTCGGCGTTCTCCGCGGTCAGACGGGTGCGCGCGAGGGACTCCTCGATGACCGTGTCGACGTCGACGACTTCGAGATCCGGGAGTTTCTCGGCGCCCTGGAGATTGGAGAGGGCGATCAGTTCGGTGACCAGGTTGCCGAGGCGGACAGCCTCGCTCTGCACCCGCCGGCCGAAATGCCGGACGCTGTCCGGGTCGTCGGCAGATTCGAGCAGAGCCTCGGCCAGCAGTCCCATCGCCCCGACCGGCGTCTTCAACTCGTGGCTCACGTTGGCGACGAAGTCTCGGCGGGTTGCTTCCATACGCACGTGCTCGGAGTCGTCGTATGCGTAGAGGACGACGAACCTGGGGTCGTCGTCGAGGAGTATTCGTGCCACGCAGCGCACTGCGATGTGGTCGCGGCCGTGGGGCGTCTTGGGACCGAGGTCGAGTTCGAGAGGCTCACCCGTCTGGAGGACCCGGGTGGCGACCGCCCATGCGCGATCTTCGACGAGACGGTTGCGCACGAGCCCGAGCTCTTCTGCGCGGGGGTTGAACAGGATCACGTCATGGAATTTGTCCACGACGGCGATACCGGTCGCGGACCCGTAGACCACGCGATCGAGAACATCCGCCATGGTGGGACCCGCGTCGTCGCGCTCGGCGGCGCGGCGTCGCCGGGTCGATTGCGACACCGCCAGCGCGAGAACGGCGCCGAGGACCGCGGCAACGATTGCCAGCAGGACCGCCTGCGTAACACTCACGATGAGAATCGTAGTAACACCGGCACGGCGGACGACACCGGGTCGATGACGTTCACTGCACGTCACGCCCTTTTTTGCGGGCATTGTCCGGTTGTTCATCCACCGTTTGCCGTGCCCGCACGAGACGTGTCGCGCGCGGGCACGGCGGCGGCACTACTTCTTCGCGCCCTGGTTGGCGACTGCCGCGGCGCCGGCAGCGGCGGCCTCGGGGTCGAGGTAGGTTCCGCCCGGGTTGAGGGGGCGAAGGTTCTCGTCCAGGTCGTAACGGAGCGGGATGCCGGTGGGGATGTTCAGGCCCGCGATGTCCTGATCGGAAATACCGTCGAGGTGCTTGACGAGCGCACGCAGCGAGTTGCCGTGCGCGGTGACCAGCACCGTCTTTCCGGCGAGCAGGTCCTGCGAGATCGTCGACTCCCAGTACGGGATGAACCGCTCGACGACGTCCTTCAGGCACTCGGTCAGCGGAACCTCGTCGAGATTCGCGTACCGGACATCGGTGTCCTGGCTGTACTTCGAGCCCGGCTCGATCGGCGGCGGCGGCGTGTCGTAGCTGCGGCGCCACAGCATGAACTGCTCTTCACCGAACTCGTCCTTGATCTCGGACTTGTTCTTGCCCTGCAGCGCGCCGTAGTGACGCTCGTTGAGTCGCCAGTCCCGGACGACGGGGATCCAGTGCCGGTCGGCGGCGTCGAGGGCGAAGTTCGCGGTGCTGATCGCACGGCGCAGCAGCGACGTGTAGACGATGTCGGGCAGGACACCCTGTTCCGCGAGCAGCGCGCCGGCACGCTTGCCCTCGGCGACGCCCTTGTCGGTGAGGTGCACGTCCACCCAGCCGGTGAAGAGGTTCATCGCGTTCCATTCGCTCTCGCCGTGGCGGAGCAGAACCAGTGTTCCGATACTCATGGTCCAATCCTGACACGGTGCGACGTCGATTTCGCCCACGGGAGGGCCAATCATCGGCCATATTTGACAACGTGCGTTGCCAATGTCGTCACGGGAACGCACCGCACGGCTGTCGCCGTCGTCGCCGAACTGGGGGGTTCCATGTCCGACGCACGCCTGTCCCGTCGCTCCGTCCTCACCGCCTTGGGTGCGCTCGGCGCCGCCGCCGCGCTGCCACCCGCTGCCGGGGCCGGTCCGCCGGGGGCGGGGGCGCCCCACCCGGTGCGGAGGGCGCCCGCGGTCCATTCGACCGGCCGTCGCGTCGCGATCCTCGGCGGCGGAATGGCCGGACTCACGGCCGCCCACGAACTCGTCGAGCGCGGATTCGACGTCACCGTCTACGAGCCGACGGCACTCGGCGGCAAGGCACGCAGCATCCCGTCCCCCGGCACCGGCAGTGGCGGCCGCCTCGACTTACCGGGAGAGCACGGGTTCCGGTTCTTCCCCGGCTTCTATCAGCACATCCCGGAGACGATGCGGCGAATCCCGTTTCCCGGCAACCCGAACGGAGTGTTCGACAACCTGGTGTCGGGCCCGGCCTTCCGGATGTCGATGCCCGGAGGCCCGGACCTCACCGCACCGGCTTCGATCAGCCCGCTGCGACTCGACGTCTACGATCTCGACTCACTGCAGCAGTCGCTCGGTGCCGCGTTCTCCCTCGGCGGTGCCATCCCCCCACACGAACTCGCGGTGTTCGCACGCAAACTGGTGATGTTCCTGACCAGTTGCCTCGAACGCCGCAACGACGAGTGGGAACACCAGACGTGGTCGCAGACCCTGGAAGCAGACGGCAAGTCGCAGGGCTACCGCGACATCCTCGTCTCCGCGCTGACGCGGCAACTCGTCGCGGCCCGTCCGCAGACGGTGTCGACCCGCACGATCGGCATCATGGGCCAGGCGTTCGTCTGGAACGCGCTGGGGACCGTACCGTCTTACGGGCACCTCGACCGCCTGCTCTCTGCACCGACGAACGAAGCCTGGATCGACCCGTGGGCAGCGCTCCTGCGCGAGCGCGGGGTGAAATTCGAAATGGGCTGGCGTGCAGATCAGTTCGACCTCGCGGGCGGCAGGGTCACCGCGGCCCGGGTTGCGCACTCCTCGGGGAATCGTGCCGTTGCCGACGCCGACTGGTTCGTCGCGGCGATGCCCGTCGAGCGCGCGGTGCCGCTGTGGTCTCCGGCCGTCCTCGACGCCGATCCCCGGCTCGAACTCATGCGCAACCTCACGACGGACTGGATGGTCGGTATCCAGTACTTCCTGCGTGCACCCACCCGAATCGCGCAGGGACACGTGGCCTATCTCGGCACCCCGTGGGCACTCACCTCGATCAGCCAGGCACAGTTCTGGCGAGGGGATTTCGCCGCGCGGTACGGCGACGGGAGCGCCCACGACTGCCTGTCCGTCGACATCTCCGACTGGGACACTCCCGGAATCCTCTACGGGAAAACCGCCAAGGAGTGCACCCCCGACGAGATCGCCCGCGAGACGTGGGTGCAGATGCAGCGCTGCCTCAACGATGTCGGCGAACCCGTGCTGCGCGACGACGACCTCGTCTCGTGGTTCCTCGATCCGGGGGTCCACTGGAACGCCGCGAGCGGACACAACACCAACGACACGCCGTTGCTCATCAACACCGCCGGCTCGTGGAAGAACAGGCCGGACGCCCACACGGCGATTCCCAACCTGTTCCTCGCCGGCGACTACGTGCGGACGGACATCGACCTGGCCACCATGGAATCAGCGAACGAGTCCGCGCGTGCCGCCGTCTCGGCCCTGCTCGTCGCCTCGGGATCCACGGCGCAACCGCCCGCCATGCACCGCCTGCACGAACCTCCGGAACTCGAGCCGTTCCGTCGCGTCGATGCGGACCGCTTTCACGCCGGGTTGCCGCACATCCTCGCAGGGTGACGAAGGTCCCCGGACAGGGCCCGGACGCAGCGACGAGGGGTCGCACGCGCGTCCGGACCCTGTCCCGTTCCGGTTCCTACGCGGACGGGACGCGCAGATCCTTACGGAGAATCTTGCCCGCGGCAGATTTCGGCACCACGTCGATGAACTGCACCTGCCGGACCTTCTTGTGCGGAGACACGCGCTCGGCGACGAACTCGATCACGTCCTGCTCCGTGAGAGACGAATCGGGCTGCCGCACAACGAACGCCTTCGGAATCTCTTCGCCCTCGTCGTCGGTGACACCGATCACGGCAGCATCCGCGATCTGCGGATGGGTCAGCAGCAACGCCTCGAGTTCGGCGGGCGGCACCTGATAGCCCTTGTACTTGATGAGTTCTTTCAGCCGATCGACGATCCTGACGGCCCCCTGCGCATCCACGGTCGCGATGTCCCCGGTGTGCAGGTACCCGTCCGCATCGAGAGTCTCGGCGGTCGCCTCGTCGTTCTTCAGGTATCCGGCCATGATGTTGGGGCCCTTGCACCACAGTTCGCCAGGCTCGGAGACTCCTTCGCCGGTGGGGTACTCGACTTCCTCACCGGTCACGGGATCGACGATCTTGCATTCCATGTTGGCGACCGCCGGCCCGACAGAATCCAGTTCGGTCTCGTTGTCCGAGAACGGGATTGCGTGCGACACCGGACTCATCTCGGACATTCCGTAACCCTGCCGGACGTTGCAGCCGAGCCGCGCCGCGACCGCACCGCCCAGCGCCTTGTCGAGCGGCGCCGCGCCGGAGAACACGGTGTGGATACTCGAGAGGTCGTACTGGTCCACCAGCGGATGCTTCGCGAGCGCCACCGCGACCGGCGGGGCGATGAACACGTAGGTGCATTTGCGGTCGGCGATGAGACCGAGGAACTCGACCAGGTCGAATTTCGGCATCGTCACCAGCGCTGCCCGATTCGACAAGGCCGCATTGAGGAGCACAGTCATGCCGTAGATATGGAAGAACGGCAGCACCGCCAGCACCCTGTCCTGCGGTCCGATCCCCATGCGCGGATTGATCTGGCACACATTGGCGACCAGGTTGCGGTGTGTCAGCATGACGCCCTTGGGGCGGCCGGTGGTGCCGGAGGAATACGGCAGCACAGCAAGATGCGTCGCCGGATCGAAGCTCACGTCGGGAGCCGCAGCGCGCTCGGCGAGCAGGTCCCTGAGCGACGGATGACCCTCTGCGCCATCGAGAACGATGAGCATGTCGTCGGGGATTCCCACAGCCTTCGCCGCTTCCGCTGCCTGCGGCAGGAGCGGCGAGACCGTCACGAGAGCCTTGGCCTCGGAGTCTTCGAGTTGCTTGACGATGTCCGCGGCGGTGTACAGCGCGTTGATCGTAGTGGCGGTGGCACCGGCACGCAGGATGCCGTGGAATACGGAGGCAAACGCCGGAACGTTGGGTGAGAGCAGGCCCACGACGTCTCCGACCGCGATACCCCGGGCGGCGAGCGCACCGGCGATCCCGTCGACCTGGCCGATGAGGGTGCGATAGTCGGTCACGTCCCCGGACGGGCCGTCGATCAGCGCGGGCCGATCGAGATCGGCCTCGTCGATGGACCCGAAGAGGAAGTCGTAGACGCTGAGGTCGGGTATCTCGACGTCGGGAAAAGGGCTGCGGAAACTCATGTGTTCTCCTCCGAGCGGATCTCGAGGGCACGCAGGTGCCGTACCGTCGGGGCAACGATACCGCACGACTGTGAGAGACCTCACAGCAGAATCGTGCCCCTGATCACCGGAAGAGACCGAGCCTGAAAAAGGACGAAAAGCCCTGCACGCGAACTATTTCGCGTGCAGGGCTCGTCACAAGCTGGGTTGTGCGCTCTCGACCCGAGGATCAGAGGTACTGGCCGCAGACCGGCCATGCGCCCGGACCCTGGCCCGCGAGCACGTTCTCCGCGATCCGGATCTGCTCCTCACGAGACGCGTTGTGCGCGTAGCCCGTACCGCCGTAGGCCTCCCAGGTGCTCTGCGAGAACTGCAGACCGCCGTAGTAGCCGTTTCCGGTGTTGATCGCCCAGTTTCCGCCGCTCTCGCACTGCGCGACGGCATCCCAGTTACCGGAGGCTGCGTTCGCCGTTCCGGTACCCAAGGCGAAGGGGGTGGCGACGAGTGCTGCGGTGGCAGCAACGGTACCGAGGGTGCGCTTGATGTCGAACTTTGCCATGTGAAATGAATCCTCTCGTGGCGTTGCTCGCGAGACGGCATATGCCGGGCAATCCGGTCGGTCGGTGCCGCTCCGGTGATCGCGTGTCTCGCTCTGCCCTGAGCTTGTGAATCCGAACAACCCGCGGGGCAGAAAGCTGCGGCGGGGCCGGTGCGTAACGCCCGTTGATTTCGGGCCTACAACGACGGTAAGCGCTCATCACGGAGCGGTCACGTCGCAGTTTTCTTGCACGGACGTTCAGGAAATTCGGACACAGGAAGGTAACTTCCCAGGTCGAGCGGAAAATGCGCGGCCCGAGGAATCGGGTTCACGCCGCCGTTATGTGAGCAGCGTCACATAAAGGACTACCGCATGCCTCGCAAATCGGGCGCGGATCACGGCTCGGTGGAGTCGGTTCAGGCCTCGTTGTTGCGCGATGCGGGGTCGAAAGGAGTACCGGTCTGCTCCTCGATCAGGTGCCGGAACGGCTCCAGATTGCGCAACGGTTCACCGCGCGAGACGCGCCACTCCCACTCCCGCTTGATCGACGAGACGAAACCGAGACCCACGATGATGTTGAAGTCGTAATCCGCGGCTTCGAGGACCTGGCCGAGTACCGCGTCGAGTTCCTCGGGGGTCACGGCGTGCTCGGCGATCCGCCCGACGAGGTAGATGTCGCCCGCTTTGTCGAGCGTGTACGCCACCCCGTAGAGGCGGCGGTTCCGGCGCAGCAGATACCGGAAGACTTCTTCGAAGTTCTCGTCGGGCTTGCGGCAGACGAACGCCTCGACGCGCACACCGTGGTTGCCCGCCGACAGCAGAACCGTGGTCTTGAGTTTGTTCTCGCCCGGCAGGTCGACGACGACGTGACCACCTTCTTTCCGGGAGAACTCGATTTCCCGGTCCCGCAAGGTGGATTCGATGCGTTCGATCAACTGCTCGGTCATGCCTTGACTCCCCCGGTGCGCCGCAACTTCCACAGCCCGCGCTGCCGTCGCAGTGCGTGCTCGCTCGTCCCGAACGCCCGGTTTCGTCTCATGCCTGCCTTCCGGTAGCTGTCGATCAATCCTTCTGCCGTGTGTTCCCAGGAAAAGCCCTCGGCATGCTTCGGCGCTGCGGCCGCGAGAGTTCGCAACCGCCCGGGGTCGCTCACGAGCGACCGTAGGGCCGCCGCCCAGTCGTCGGTGCGGTGCCCGTCGACGAGCACACCGGTCTGCCCGTCGCGGACCGCGACGCCGAGTCCGCCCACGTTCGCCGCGAGCACCGGAACGCCGCATGCCTGCGCTTCGATGGCCACGAGACCGAAAGATTCCGAATAGCTCGGCACCGCAACGAGATCGGACGCGCGGTATACCTGCGCGAGGCGGTCGGCCGGCTGGGGTGGCAGAAAGGTGACACGCGAGGCGATGCCCAGTTCGGAGGCCAGCTCGATCAGCGCATCAGGACGTTCCAGCCCGGTACCGGACGGTCCGCCGACGACGAGCACCCTCAGCGGAAGATCCGGGGCGTCGGCGACGGCACGCGCGGCCGCCCGAAGAAGCACATCCGGCGCCTTGAGCGGCTGGATGCGTCCGACGAAGGTCACGACGGTCTCACGGGGATCGAGCCCGAGTTCCGCACGCGCCGCGTCGCGGTCGCCGGGGCGGTAGCGCGACAGGTCGGCCCCCGGAGCCACCACGTCGATGCGCGACGGGTCGGCCCCGTAGATCCGCACGAGCTGGGCCGCTTCGTCGGCGGTGTTCGCGACCATGCGGTCGGCTTCGGCGACGACCTGTTGTTCGCCGATCTGGCGGGCGGCGGGCTCCGGGCTGTCGCCGGCGGCGAGCGACGCATTCTTGACCGCTGCCAGGGTGTGCGCGGTGTGGACCAGCGGCACGCCCCACCGGTCGCGCGCGAGCCAGCCCACCTGACCGGAGAGCCAGTAGTGAGAGTGGACCAGGTCGTAGTACCCCTGCGGGTGACGCGCTTCCTCGCGGAGCACTCCCGCCGCGAACGCGCACAGCTGGGTGGGCAGGTCGTGTTTGTCGAGGCCCTCGAACGGCCCCGCCGCGATGTTGCGGACCAGGACGCCGGGCGCGGCCTGCTGCACGGCAGGAACCGACGACGACGTGGCCCGGGTGAAGATCTCCACCTCGATACCGCGACGTGCGAGCTGGATCGCGGTCTGCAAGACGTATACGTTCATGCCTCCCGCGTCCCCTGTGCCGGGCTGCGCCAGCGGGGAGGTGTGAACCGAGATCACGGCCACGCGTTGCGGACGGCTGGGCTGGGAGGTCACCCCTCCATACTGCCCTGCGGCAGATCGACGCGAGCAGCGACCTCGTGCACGAGCGCCGTCGGCGCCCCTCCGGGCACTGCCGCTATCGGGACTGCGCGAACCGCGTCACCTCGTCGACGAACCGGTCCGGATCCTCGACGAACGGTCCGTGGCCGACTCCGTCCCAGATGGAGGTGGTCCCGCGCGGCACCAGCGAGGCGACGTGGTGCGCGGCCGAGACGTCGACCACCGAGTCGTCCGAACCGTGGAGCACGAGCACCGGCACCTCGAGGTCCGACAGCAGGTCGTCGTTGCTCACGGTCCGGGCGAACAGCGCGGAGCGAACGCGCGGCGGGGTACTCAGACTCGCGCCGAGCAGGGCTTGCGACGCGACTCCCGTGCCTTCGGCCGCACCGGTCAGGGCGTTCCCGAACGAGCCCAGCGCGCTCACTGCGTCGCGCGGGTCCTCCGACATCGCACCCGGGATCGCGGCACGCATCGAGGGGCCGACCCGCCCGCCCTTCTCGCCGCGGCCGAGGCTCGTGACCGCGCCGACCAGGATGACGGCGGCGACGGCGGCGGAACCGTGCGCAGCGAGATAGTCGCAGATCACGAGGCCGCCGTAGGACCAGCCGAGCAGGAGGGCGGGGTTGCGCTCGGACACGCCCTCCGCGGCGAACACAGCATCGACGTCTCCGGCCCAGGCCTTGCTGTCGTCGTAACCGCGCTCGGGTGCCCCCGAGTATCCGTGGCCGCGAAGGTCCACGGCGATCACCCGGAAGTTCCGGGCGAGCGCGTCGAGGACGCCGTCGCCCCAGCATGTCGAGGACTGCGCCCAGCCGTGCAGGAGCACGAGCGGTGGCGCATCGGCGGGGCCGAACGCGCGGTACACGAGTGGGGTGCCGTCGGCGCTGAGGACTTCGCGGACTGTCATGCGCGTCACTGTATCCGGGACCGCAGATGGATCCCCGTGGCGCAGGCCACAGCGACCAGACCTGCGGCGATACCGACTCCGAACCCCGCGGTGACGCCGACGTGATCGATGACCTGGCCGACTGCCGCCGACCCCAGGGCCACACCGACGCCGAGGCCCGCGACGGTCCACGTGATGCTCTCCGTGAGCTGACGCGCGGGCACGATCTGCTGAGTCAGGGAGGTGGCGACGATCATGGCCGGCGAGATCGCGCAGCCCGCCATCAGATAGAGCACCGCGAGGACGGGAACCGTGCCGGCGAGCAGCAGCGGCCACAGCAGGACGGACAGCGCCGCCGTCGCGATGAGCAACTGCCGTGCCGGCGCGGAATGCGCCACCCGCGACCCGAACACCAGGCCGCTCAGGGCCGAGCCCGTCGCGAACAGCGCGATCACGAAGGTCGCGGCGCCGGGCGCGTCCCGCTCGGCGGTGAACGCGACCGCAACGACGTCGATCACAGCGAAGACCACACCGATCGCGACCATCATCGCGATGATCGCCAGCAACGCGGGCAAGCGGAGCAGCTTGACGCCGGGCGTGTCCGAGCGGTGCCGATGCACGGGCGGTTCGGTCTTTCGCAGCCCCGCGAGGGTGAAGGTTCCGACGAGCAGCAGGATCGCGGCGAGCAGCGGGCCGGCTTCGGGAAACACCGCCACTCCGAGCCCCACCGACAGCACCGGGCCGACGATGAAACACACCTCGTCGATCACCGCTTCCAGCGCGAACGCCGTCCGGAGCCGGGCCGTACCGCCGTACAACTCGGTCCATCGTGCGCGGACCATCGCGCCGATCGTAGGCATCAGACCGGCGGGGAGCGCACACACGAACAGCAACGCGACGGGAGCCTCGAGGCGCACGCCCGCGAGCATTGCGACGATCGCCGTGGCGCTGACGACCGCGGCAGCGGGCAGTACCCGGCGTTGCCCGTGCCGGTCCACGGCCCGCGACACCAGCGGTGTGAACAACGCGTACGACAAGGCGAACACCGCGGACAACGCGCCGCCGAGTCCGTAATTGCCTCGCAGCTGCGAGAACATGGTGACGATTCCGATTCCGACCATTGCGATCGGCAACCGCGCCACGAATCCGGCCGCGCAGAACGCCACCGATCCCGGCGCGGTGAACAACTCGCGGTACGAGCCGCCCAGCCTCTGTGACACGTGTGCTCTCGTTCTCTTCTCTGATGGGATGTCGATATGCCCGGCCCTCGCCGTCCCGGGTCGCTTCCGGCCCGGGTAACCCCACGGAACAGTTATCCGTGCCAGCATTCACGGTATGGGCGTCCTCTTATGCTTTCACGCGCACCCCGACGACGAGGTGTTCACCACAGGCGGTGCGATGCGGCGGGCGGCCGACGCGGGGCACCGGGTCGTACTCGTCGTTGCCACCGACGGTGCACAAGGCGAGCACCCGGACGGGCTGCTCGCCCCGGGAGAGAGCCTCGCCGACCGACGGATCCGCGAAGTCGAACGTTCCGCCGAGGCCCTCGGAGTGTCGCGGCTGGTCACTTTCGGGTACGCGGACTCGGGGATGGCGGGCACACCGGCCAACGATGCCCCCGGCGCGTTCGCTCGCGTCGACGTCGAGGAGGCGGCGGCGCGCCTCGCAGCCGTGATCGAGGAGGAGCGTGCCGACGTGGTGACGATCTACGACCCGAACGGGGGGTACGGGCACCCCGATCACATTCAGGTGCACCGCGTCGGTGTCCGGGCGGAGGCACAGACCGGGCATCACGCCGTGTACGAGTCCTCCATGAACCGTGACCACCTGAAGCGGCTGTTCGCGGCGATCCCCGACATGGCGGAGGGCGCGCGGCCGCCGGACCTCGACGCATTCGGCCTGCCGGAGAGTGAACTGACCACCGCGGTCGACGTGTCCGCAGCGATCGCCGCCAAACGTGCGGCGATGCACGCACACGAGTCGCAGATCGGCGATTTCGGCCCCATGCTGGGTATGAGCGACGAAGAGTTGAGGGCCGCGTTCGGCACCGAATGGTTCCGGCTGCGGGGGGCTCCGCCCGGTCTCCACGAAACTTCGCTTCCACTCTAGAGATACGACGTGCCGTACCGACGAGAAGGAGAACCGATGGAGCATCGAGGACGCCGAGCGACGCGTGAGAGCAACAACAGGTCGCTGCTCGAGCGCTATCGTGCGACCGGCGCAGATCTTCCGTTCGGCAACCCGCTCGTCGCGCACGGCGTCGCGATGGAGGGCTACTTCTGGCGGTTCACACAGCCCGACACCGGGCGGGTGATCATCGCACTGTGCGGCGTCAACCGCTCCGACGACGGGCATTGGGCAACTCTGGGTCTCGCCGCGCATCCCAACGGATTCCTGCGTACGACTACGCATCCCGAAGCGGCAGCGGACGTGGCGCAACTGGGAGCGACAGCAGGATCGGCATTCCGTGGTGACCCCGACCGTGTCCTGATGGACCTCGGTGAGGACGGTCGACTCGACGTCCGGATCGTCCCCACCCTCCCCTGGCCCCGGCGCCGATTCGGCGGGTCGAGCGTGTTCCAGACGGTTCCGGCATTGAATCAGTATTGGCATCCGTGGCTTCTCGGGGCCCGCGCCGAAGGGTACGCGGTACTCGGGGACGAGAAGTGGGACCTCGACGGCGCACAGGTCTACGGCGAAAAGAACTGGGGTAAAGGCGGTTTCCCCGAATCGTGGTGGTGGGGACAGGCGCAGGGATTCACCGATCCCGAGGCGTGTGTGGCGTTCGCCGGCGGTCAGGTGCACTCCGGCCCCCTGCGTACCGAGGTGACCGCCGTCGTCGTGGCGCTGCCGGGCGGACCGGTGGTGCGACTGGGCAATCCCGTGACCTCGCCCGTGCGGGCCACCGTCACGGACGAGACCTGGTCGCTACAGGGACGGAACCGCCGGTGGAGTATCGAGATCGAGGCGACCTCATCCATCGGATCGGCCCACGTACTCCCGGTTCCGCTGCCCGCCGAGCGGCGCAACGTACCCGGGGCGATCGAACATCTCGCGGGATCGATGAGTGTCACCGTGCGTGAGCGCGGGAAGACGGTATGGTCCGGCGAGTCTCGGCTTGCCGCACTCGAGCACGGCGGTCTCGACCGGGCCCGAGCCGAACTGGACCGGCGGGGAGCGGACTCCGCCGCCACGGACGGACCCCCCTTGCTCTGACGGGCCGTGTGCGAACCGGGTTCGGGTTACCCCGCCGCTCGTCGCATGGCGGCGAGCGGGTCGGAGTACAGCGAACTCAGCGACACCACCCCGGCTGCGTGCGCCTGCACCCGGTTTCCGAACCCCGTGATGCGGATGTCCTTGCGGGGCAGGGTCGACGACCGAGCGAATGCATCGGCGACGTGCGGCACCGCGGCCGGGTACTCGGTGAACGCCTGACCACCGAGGATCACGCGGTCCGGGTTGAACAGATCCCGGAGCATCCCGACGGTGCGCCCGAGGACGGTGGCCCGCTCGACGAGCAGATCGTGGGCGGGCGCCGACCCTGCCCGCGCGAGGCGATACACGGCCTGGACGGTCGTCTCGTCGCCGTCGCCGAGAATCCCGTCGGCGCGCGCCCGTTGTGCGACCGCGTGGTCGCTCACCGTCGCCTCGAGGCAGCCGGTGGCACCGCAGGCGCACGACGCGGACGAGCCGGTGGGCAAGTGCGATATCGACCCGGGCCCACCGGCCGGCGTGTGCACCTTGCCGTCGAAAGTGAGGGCGACGCCGGCCGTTTCCCGTGCGTAGAAGTACAGGCTCGTGCCCTTGAGGTCGGCGGCGTCGCGGTCGCGGGTCAGAAGAAGTTCCGAGGCCGCCATCGCCTCGACGTGTGCGGCGACGGACACCGGCAGACCGAACCCACCCCCGACAACCGCACCGACCCGCGCACCGGACCATCCCAGGCGAGGGTGGTCGGCGAGCCCGGTCACCGAATCGACGCGGCCTCCCAGCGCGACGCCGACCCACAGGGGCGTCCGACGGTGCCAGCGGGCCGCAAAAGCTCTGGCGCTGGCGGTGATCGACGCGAGCGCGAGGCTCTGGTCAACGGTCGGGGTCGGCACCTCGACGGCCCCGATGATGCGCCCGCGCAGATCGCTCGCGACGATGCCCGTGGTCACGGCACCGATGTGGATGCCGACGGTGAGATACCGCTCGTGATCGACCTCGACCGGCACCCGGGGGCGGCCGATCGCACCGGACTCGACGAGGTCGGCGCGTTCGCGCAGCAGGCCCGCGGCGAGGAGCGCCGAGACCTGGCGGTTGACGGTGGCGATGCTCGACCCGGTGACCTTCGCGATGATGTCGCGGGAGATCGGGCCGCGCTGGGCGGCGACCCGGAAGACCGAGGCGCCCGTACCGTCGGCGATCTTGAGATCGGGTGGAACGATCCTGACCTGCTGCGAGGTGCGAATCGTAGTGCGGCTGCGGGCCGGTGCGACGGTGCGCGAACCGCTACGTGGTGCGGACGGGCGCGGAGAGAGAAGTGCGGACGGGGAGAGAGTGGGAGCGCTCACTGCTGTTCCTTGCTGCTGGCCCCGGGCGTGATCGGCATCCGGGAAGGGCGAAAGACGAAGGTCGACGCACCGAATACCGACGACGTGTGGCCACGTCCGGTGAAGAGATCCGTGAGAACGGGATCAGGATCGGCGCGGAGTTACTTTCCGCAGCAGCGACAACAGAGTTCGCGCGCCAGAGGCAGCCGTGATCCCAACGCGGCGGTCACGTATGTGACGCGCGGAGTGGAGGTAGGGCCGACCGACATGGGGTCGAACTTATAACCAGAACGAACCTGTGTCCAGTTGCGCGGCAGGCCAGGGGGTCGGTGCCACCCTCCAGCAGCTCGAGGGCATGATGGTTTCGTGAACTTGCGCTGCGTCGTCCTGGCCGATGAACCTTCGCTGGAGGAGGCCATGTGGGCGATGCCGAGTTCGTGGCCCGAGTTCATGCTCCACGACCCGATCGGCAACGGCTACTACGCGGCGCTCGACCTGTTCGCCGAGCACGTGCTCGTCTGCTTCGACGAGACCGGCGATGTCGTCGCCAAGGCGTTCTCAGTGCCCTTCCACCTCGACGGTGGTGATCTCCCGGCCGACGGCTGGGATGGGGTGGTCCGCCGCGGCCTGGCGGGCCGGCTGCCCGGCGGCCGTGAGCCGAACGCCGTCTCCGCTGTCGAGATCGCGGTCCGGCCGGACATGCAGGGCCACGGCCTCTCCTCCCAGGTGCTGGCAGCGCTGCGCGACAACGCCCGCCGCCTCGGGTACGCCGAGCTGGTGGCACCGGTACGGCCCAGCGGCAAGACCGACCCGCACCAGCCGATGACCGAGCACGCCGCGGCCGTACGCGCCGACGGACTGCCCGCCGACCCGTGGCTACGGGTGCACGTGCGCGCCGGAGGCAGGATCGACCAAGTGGCGTCGCGCTCGATGGTGATCCCAGGGACGCTCGAGGAGTGGCGTGCCTGGACGGGCCTCGCCTTCGACCGGACCTGCCCGGTGGAGGTGCCGGGCGCGCTCACGCCCGTCTACTGCGACGTCGAGAACGGCACGGCGGTCTACGTCGAGCCGAACGTCTGGGTGCGGCACCGCACGGGTGCCTGAGCGGTCGGTTCAGGTCGTTGCCGAGGCGGCGTCCCCGTCCGGGGACCCTGCGGGGTGCACAACATTACGATCGGAGCCATGACCATCTCCCCCGATTCCCGCATCGCCGTCGTCACCGGAGCATCGTCCGGCATCGGCGAGGCCACCGCCCGCACCCTCGCCGCCCAGGGGTTCCACGTCGTGGTCGGAGCACGCCGACTCGACCGGCTCGAGCGACTCGCCGACGAAATCGGTGGCACCGCACTCGAACTGGACGTCACCGACGAGGATTCCGTCGATGCCTTCACGACCGTCATTCCCCGTGTCGACGTCCTGATCAACAACGCGGGCGGCGCGAAGGGACTCGCGACGGTCGCCGAAGCCGACGAGGACGACTGGCGCTGGATGTGGGAGACCAACGTCCTCGGCACGCTGCGGGTCACCAAGGCGCTCATCCCCAAGCTCATCGCCTCCGGCGACGGGCTCATCGTCACCATCACCTCGGTTGCGGCGCTGGAGGCGTACGACAACGGCTCGGGGTACACCACCGCGAAACACGCCCAGGCCGTACTGCACCGGACGCTGCGCGGCGAACTGCTCGGCTTGCCCGTGCGCCTGACCGAGATCGCGCCCGGCGCCGTCGAGACGGAGTTCTCCTTGGTGCGCTTCGAGGGCGACCAGGAGCGTGCCGACAAGGTGTACGAGGGGATCACCCCCCTCGTCGCTCAGGACATCGCCGAGATCATCGGCTTCGTGGCGTCACGGCCGTCGCACGTCAATCTCGATCAGATCGTCGTCAAGCCACGTGACCAGGCGAGCGCAGGACGTTTTCACCGCACCACGGAGTAGTCCGGCGGACCGAGTCCGCTTCAGATCTCACAGCCGACGGTGACGGGTTCGGGGTGCAGGCGCACTCCGAACACGTCCTCGACGCGATCCCGGATCTGCCGCGCGAGCGCTAGGAGATCCGCGGTCGTCGCGTCACCCCGATTGGTCAGTGCGAGAGTGTGTTTCGTGGACAAGCTCGCGGGCGCCTCCGGCCCGGGAAATCCCTTCGCGAATCCCGCGCGCTCGATGAGCCACGCCGCCGACAGCTTCGTGCCCCCGTCCGCGGGGTACTGCGGAATACGAACGTCCGGTCCGACGCGAGAAGCGATTGCCTCGAGCACTCCGCCGAGGCGCTCGTCCGGCACGACCGGATTGGTGAAGAACGACCCGGCACTCCACGTGTCGTGGTCGGCCGGATCGAGCACCATGCCCTTGCCGCGCCGCAACCCCAGCACGTGGTCGCGGACCTGTGCCGTGGGTCTGCGTTCACCTTGCTCCGCGCCGAGCGCGACCGAGAGTTCGCGGTACCCGAGCGGTGCACTCATCCCGTCGGCGCGCACATCGAGTTCGATTTCCAGGACGACGGCGTGGTCCGAGTGCTTGAGAATGCTCGTCCGGTAGCCGAGTCCCAGAGCGGCGGGCTCGACCCACCCGGTCTCACCCGTGCGACGGTCGAGCAGCCGCACCCGACGCAGGAGCGACCCGACCTCCACGCCGTAGGCACCGACGTTCTGCACCGGTGTCGCACCGGCGGATCCGGGAATCCCCGACAGGCACTCGAGCCCGCCCACTCCGGCGGTCACGGCCGCCTCGACCACGGCGTCCCATACAGCCCCGGCCTCCGCGCGCACCACCGACTCGGTCACGGTGATCTCGCCGGTCGCGATGCGCACCACGACACCGTCGAAGCCGTCGTCACCGATCACCAGGTTGGAGCCGCCGGCAAGCAGCAGAACAGGCACCTTCTGCTCGTCGAGGAGGCGGATCACCTCCACCAGCACGTCGGTGGAGGTGCATTCGACGAGGTATTCTGCGGGCCCTCCGAGACGCAGCGTCGTCAGGGTGGACAGCGGTACATGTTCGGAAATCACGGCCCCCGCGTCGGCGAGCCGTGCCCTGAGTCGTGGATCGAGCACCTGCAAACGGTAGCGTGCCCCGCATGGGCAGCCCTATCGACCACTCTGTGACCTACTCGTTCTCGCCGGCAGCGGTGCACGCGGCGTTCGTCGACCCGCAGTACTGGCACACCCGATTGACGGAGGTGGGCGGGCCCGGCGCAGCAGTGGAGTCGGTCGAGACCGGCGACGGCACCATCGACCTCACGCTGCAGCAGGCCATTCCGGCCGAACAACTGCCGAGCGTCGTGACGAGCATCCGGCCGGGCGACCTCGTGATCCACCGCCAGGAGTCGTGGGGTCCGCTCACCGGTGACCGCGCGCAGGGCACGTTCTCCGCACGGGTCGACGGCATGCCCGGACACGTGGAGGGCACCTTCACCCTCCAGGGCGACGGCAACGAGTCGATGGTCGTGATCGAGGGCCGGGTCGAGGTGAAGATCCCTTTCCTGGGCTCCAAGATCGAAGGTCTCATCGTCGACGAACTCGTCGGCCTGTTCACCGCGGAACAGACCTTCACCGCGTCGTGGCTCGAAGGCGACCGCTCTGCCTGACGGTCCGACCACGATTTCGTCGTAGCCTGGGCCGGGCGGTACCCTGACCTGCCGTGTCCCGGCGTATCGACTACTCTGCCCGCTTCCCGTATCCACCGGAGCGGGTCTACGGGGCGCTCGCCGACCGCGACCACTGGGAAGCGCGCACCCGCGAGATGCGCAAATACTCCGAGAATCACGTCGAGGAATTCACGGTTTCCGAGAGCGGCATCCACGTCGTGCTGCACCATGTCATCCCGCGTGCCGACCTTCCCGATCTTGCCCGGACCGTCATGAAAAAAGACATGGTGATCACCCGGACGGAAAGCTACGGCCCGTTCGGCGAGCGCTCTTCGGGACGCTACGAAGCGTCCGTGCCGGCCGGCCCCGGGCGGCTGACCGGCACGATGGACCTCTTCGGTCACGAGGACGGGACCACCCTGCGCACCACGTCCGAAGCAAAAGTCCATCTGCCGCTCGTCGGCGGAAAACTCGAAGACCTGATCTTGACCAATCTCGTCGAGGTGTTCGCCGTCGAAGCGGCGATCACCACCGACTGGCTCGGCCGGCAGTAGCCCGGGGGTGCGCGAACAGCGCCCGGTCGGTGTCGTCACTCGCGGCACCACCGGGATCAACAGATTGCGGCGCAGCGACCGCTGGGCGATGCACGACCCCACCGTTGTGGGCGCGCTCGCGGAGGCAGCCCATCCCCTGGTGGTCGATCTGGGTTACGGCGCGATGCCGGTCACCACGCTGGAGTTCGCGGCCCGTCTCCGGACGGTGCGCCCCGATGTGCGCATGGTGGGCCTCGAAATCGATCCCGACCGGGTGGTACCGGGGCGCGACGGGGTGGAGTTCGCGCGTGGCGGGTTCGAACTCGCGGGACTACGCCCGAACCTCGTGCGCGCATTCAACGTGCTTCGGCAGTATCCGGAAGATGCGGTGGATTCGGCCTGGGCACAGTTACGAGCCGGACTTGCCCCCGGCGGGCTGCTCATCGACGGAACCTGCGACGAGCTCGGCCGCCGTTGCGCGTGGGTCCTGCTCGACGAGGACGGTCCGCTCTCGCTGACCCTGGCATGGAGTCCCTTCCATGTGTCCACGCCGTCGGATGTCGCCGAACGACTCCCGAAGGCCTTGATTCACCGGAACATCCAGGGTGAAGGCATCCACGAGTTGTTGCAGGCAGCGGATCGGGCATGGGCCACGGCCGCTCCGTACGCATCCTTCGGTCCTCGGGTTCGGTGGCGCGCGACGCTCGAGCATCTCCGCGAGCAAGGGGTGCCGGTGCAGGCGCAGCGCCGTCGCATGCGCGATTGTGTGCTGTCGGTGCCGTGGAGTGTCGTCGCCCCCGCGATGGCCCCGGTGTAAGCGAGACTGCTGCCGGTCAGCCGGCGGACAGCAATGCGAGTGCGATGCGATCGGCCACGGTGGCGGGCTCCCCTGCGACCGCGGCGTGCAGTTCGTCGGAGTCGACACGCCCGAGTGTGATCGCGTCTCCCACGAGTTCGTCGAGCACCTCCTGCGACACTCCGCCGGCCGCGAGGTCCACAGCGGTCCGCGCGGGCGTCGTGACACGGAAACATCCGACGACTTCGCAGTCCCGGTCCGACAGCACCCGATGGTGCAGCGCCAGCCGGTTGCTCGGGACCGTGCGCTGATCCAGCGTGGACAGGTGCAGGAAGCGCGGCTGCAGGTGCCCCATGCCGTGCAGGTCGGCGGCGCTCTGGTGTGAGACGACCGCGGCGCCTTCGTACCAGGCACACCACCGTGCGAATTCGTCGAACTTCGTCTGCGGACTGTCGCTCATCCGAAACAGGTCGGTGTCGATCCGGATCCACAGACCCGCTTCGATGCGGGGCCGGAAGCCGTCGGTACCGATACCGTTCCCGGTAGCCTGACGCGCGGTGAAATACCCGGCCTGAGCCACGGCGAGCTGCCGCAACAGGCTGTCGGGATCGACCTGCCCGGATGCGCCGCTCTCTGAATCCGCCCACCCTGTCATGGCCGCCAGCCTACCGAACTCCTGTGGTGTAGCTCACAGATTCGGGCCAACGAGTGTGCGTGTGCTCATAGCTTCCTCAGACTTGTGCTGAACAATCTCGACCATGACGCAAAGGAACCGCACCCGACTCGTCACGATCGCCGTCGTTCTCGTCGCCGCCCTCGTCGCGGTACTCGTGGGCGCCGAGGTCTACGTCCGCAATCGCGCCACGACCTGCCTGGCTCAGTCGTTCGAGAGTGAACTCGGTACCGGTGTGGATGTGGACCTGAGCTGGAAACCTGTCCTGTTGCAGCTCGTCGACAAGCAGGTTCCGTCCGTCACCCTCGACAGCGACGACACCGCGTTCGGCCCCGCCGAGGAGATGCAGGTGCACGCGGTCGTCCGGAACGTGGACCTGCGAGACTCCGCGGAGGGTGCCGGCACCATCGGAAGCTCCAGCGCCGAGGTCACCTGGCCCACCAGCGGCATCCTCGCGACCGTGCAAGCGCAGTCGGTGGGCGGACTGGTCAGCGATGTCACCGCCGATCCCGCCGCCGGGACGCTGACGTTCGTCGTCGGCGGGGACGGTCTCGCCGAATTCACGGTGCGGCCCACCGTGACCGACGGAGCGGTCGCCGTCCAGACGGTCGACGCCTCGGTTCTCGGCTTCGGGTTGCCGACCTCGCTCGTGGACGGGATCGTGGAGATCCTGACCTCGGGGCTGCAGCAGTACCCGCTCGGGATGAAGGCGACCGCCGTGTCCGTCACCGACGCCGGCGTCGAACTCACCCTCGAGGGCGGCAGTTACGTGCTCCCGGAGAACCCGGAAGGAGCACAGCAGCAGCAGGACCAGGGTTCGTGCGGCGTGCTCGTGTGACAGGCGGTCAGTCGGGCAAGCCGTCGAGGACGGCCCGGCTCCCCGAAAGCCCCAGGCGCGTCGCGCCCGCTTCGATCATGCGGACGGCGGCGTCCGCCGTGCGGATTCCGCCGCTCGCCTTGATACCGAGACGGCCACCGACCGTCTCCGCCATCAGCCGCACAGCATGCTCGGTGGCACCACCGGCGGGGTGGAAACCCGTCGAGGTCTTCACGAAGTTCGCCCCGGCATTCGCGGCCGCGCGGCACACCTCGACGATCGCCTCGTCCGACAACGCAGCGGATTCGATGATCACCTTGAGCACTGGATCGAACCCGATCGCCTCACGCACGGTGAGAATGTCCGCGAGAACCGCGTTGTAGTCCCCTGCCACAGCCGCGCCGATGTCGATCACCATGTCGACCTCGCGGGCCCCTTCCTCCACCGCGAGCCGGGCTTCCGCCCCTTTGATCAGCGAGTGGTGCTTGCCCGAGGGGAAACCGGCGACGGTCGCGATCACCAGGCCCTCGGCACGGAGCGGAAGCATCGAGGGCGACACGCACACCGCGTACACGCCGAGTTCCCGGGCTTCGTCGACGAGGGCGCGCACCGCCTGCGACGACGCCTCCGGAGCCAGCAGGGTGTGGTCGATCATCGCGGCGACCCGCGAGCGGGTGAGCGTGGTGTCGGACATGACGCCAGCTTTCCACACCGCAAAAGAGGTTGCCGGTCACGCGCGGTGCGGCCAGACTTGCGGGGTGATCATTCGCCGGGAACTGCCGTCGGACTCGGGTGCTGTGTACGAGGTTCATCGCCGGGCCTTCGCCGCCGTCACCCCGCCCGGCCTCGTCCCGGTCGAGCCCGGCCTCGTCGACACCCTCCGCGCCGGGCCCCACTGGCTGCCCCCGTTCTCACTGGTGTGCGAGCACGCGACGAACGGCATCGTCGGTCACGTCTGTGCGACCCGCGGCGATGTCGGCGGGTATCCGGCCCTCGCGCTGGGGCCGATCGGGGTACTCCCCGACATGGCAAGGTTCGGGATCGGTTCGGCTCTGATGCACGCTGTGCTCGGTGCTGCCGACGCGCTCGACGAGTCGATCGTCGTGTTGCTCGGCCACCTCGACTACTACCCGCGGTTCGGGTTCGTGCCCGCGGCGGATCTCGGGATCACCCCCGACGTTCCGGAATGGGCGTCGCACCTGCAGGCGCGCCCGCTCACCGGCTACCGGCCGGAGATGACGGGCGAGTTCCGGTATCCGTCCGCGTTCTACGAACTCGGCGGGGCAGGGTCGTGAACACCGAGGAGAATCGTCCACCCGATACCGGGGCGAACCACCCGGATGGCAGCGGAGTCGCCGAGACCGCGCGCACGTTCGATGCCGCGAGCACCGACTTCGAGATACTCACGCCCACCTTGTGGGGACCGGCCGGCCAGGCGCTCGTCTTCCAGCTCGGAGTCGGTGCCGGGGACACCGTCCTCGACGCCTGTTGCGGCGCCGGCGCGTCGGCTGTTCCCGCCGCGATGGCGGTCGGGCCCACCGGGCGGGTACACGGTGTCGACCTCTCCGACGACCTGCTCGAGCGCGGCCGCCTGGTCGCCGAGACCCGCGCCCTGACCAACATCGATTTCGTGTGCGCCGACGTCACCCTGTGGGAAGCGCCCTCCGACGTACCGGAAGCCGGTTACGACGCCCTCGCGATCTCCTACGGAGTGTTCTTCCTCCCGGATATGGACGCCGCGTTCTCACGGCTCGTGGGCCTGGTTCGGCCCGGTGGACGCGTGGGGGTCACGGTATGGCGGGCGGACGCGATGAGCGACCTGCGGGACGCGGTCTTCGAGGTCGCCGCCCGGCACTCCCCCGAGTTCGCCGAGCGCGCGCCGCAATACGACCGCTCACCGCTGCGCCGCATCGACACCTCGACCGCACTCGAGACGTGGCTCGCCGCCGCCGGTACCCACTCGGTCGAGGTCCGGACGTTGTCCAACCTGATCCCGGCGACCGAGGACCTGTGCTGGGCGCTCGTCGCGGGCACCGGATGGCGGATGGCATTGTCCGGATTGGATGCGGGGCAGGTGGACTCGGTGAAGCAGGACCTGGCCGAGACGATCACCGCGCGGGGTATACACACCGTCGACGCCACTACTCTCGTCGGCACCGCGACCGTCCGGCGCCCTCCGCCGCCGATGTGAGGCCGAAGGACCCCGTCCGCGGAAAACGGATTCGGGGCACCTGAGAGAATCGGATCCATGACGCTTGCTTCCTCGACCGACAACCGCCGCTACGTCCTGACCTTGGGCTGCCCGGACACAACCGGGATCGTCGCCCGGATTTCGACCTTCCTCGCGGACGTCGGCGGTTCGATCATGGAAGCGGCGTACCACGCCGACCAGGACAGTGGCTGGTTCTTCACACGCCAGGCTGTGCGCGCCTCGTCGATCCCGTTCTCGATCGAGGAACTGCGCGCCCAATTCGCCGCGGTCGCCGAGGCCATCGGCCCGGAAACCGAATGGACACTCTCGGACACCGGCAAGCGCAAGCGTGTCGTGCTTCTCGTCAGCAAGGAAGCGCACTGTCTGCACGACATCCTGGGCAGGGTCGCGGCCGGCGAACTCGAAGCCGATGTGTGCGCGGTCATCGGGAATCATCCGGAACTCGAGTCCGTCGCGCGACGGCACGGCATCGATTTCCATTACGTGTCGTTCCCGAAGGACCCCGCCGAGCGGGGACCGGCGTTCGAACAGGTACGCAAACTCGTCGACGCCCACGATCCGCACGCGGTGGTGCTCGCTCGCTTCATGCAGGTGCTGCCGCAGTCGCTGTGCGAGCACTGGGCGGGTCGCGCGATCAACATCCACCACAGCTTTCTTCCGTCGTTCATCGGCGCTCGCCCGTACCACCAGGCGTTCACTCGCGGCGTGAAGCTGATCGGGGCGACCTGCCACTACGTGACCGCCGAACTCGACGCCGGGCCGATCATCGAGCAGGACGTCATCCGGGTCAGCCACAGCGACAGCGTCAACGACATGGTGCGCCAGGGCCGCGACGTCGAGAAGCTCGTGCTCGCCCGCGGATTGCGCTGGCACCTCGAGGATCGAGTTCTGGTGCACGACAGCAAGACCGTGGTCTTCAGCTGATTCCGGCCGTCCCGGCGCTCGCTTCCGCCCCTCGGCGCCGGCCGCTCAGCCGACGAGCGCCTGCGCCTTCCCCACGAGATGCAGCAGTTCGTCGTTGACGCGGTCGATCGCCTCGACCGAACTCATGTGGCCCACACCGTCGAGCACGACCAGCCGCTCGAGGTTGCCTGCTTCTTCGAGTACGGCGGCGAGTCGCCGGGCATGGACGGGCGGGGTGAGGCGATCGGCGGTGCCCACGAGGACGGTGGTCGGCACCGTGAGGTTCTGCAGGCCCTCGTGGATGTCGAGTGCACTGAGTGCGTGTCCCCAGCCGCCGCGGGTGCGCGGCGGGCAGCCGAGCACGATCTGCTGGCAGAAGGCCACTTCCGCGCCGCTCGCGTTCGGCGACAGCGCGATGTAGCGCAGCGCCCGGGTGGTCACGGACGATTCGACGAGCGGAACGGTCGCACCCATCACGCGCCGGGCGACCGGCACGGGCACCTTGGGAAAGCGCTGGGGTAGCGGCACGATCGCCGAATCCGCGACGAGATTGTCGGTGCCGGTGCTTGCCAGCAGTACACCGGCGACGCGACGGTCGACCTGGTCGGGATACTTCTCGGCCCACGCGATGATGCTCATGCCGCCCATGCTGTGGCCCGCGAGAATCGCTGTGCGCCCGGCCGGCACGGTGGCGTCGAGCACCGAGTTGAGGTCGTCGGCGAGCACGTCCGCTCCGAGAGGCCGTGCGCCCGCGTCGCTGTTGCCGTGGCCTCGCTGATCGTAGACAACCACCCGGTAGTTCTCCGCGAACGCGTTGATCTGCGGAGTCCAGTACGCCGCGTTGCACGTCCAGCCGTGGCAGAAGACCAGGGTCTGCGCCTCGGGATCCCCGTAGGCCAGTACATTCAGGCGTGCCCCGTCGTCGGTCTGGACCTCGATCGTGTCCGGCTCGAGGGACGGGGGCGAGAGAAGCGCGTGCGGCGAGACGTCTTCCGCGCGGACGACGGTGCGTCGCCGCCGCCGTGAGGCGGCCGCCCCTGCCGCGACTCCGACGGCGAGTGCCACTCCGGCTGCAATCGGCCACGTCGTACGGGACGGCTTCTTCACTGATCGTTCTCCTGTTGTGTTGTCGTGCGGGTGCGGTGGTGTACCGGGCGCCAGAGGGCCGGGCCTCAGAGGACTGTGTCTCAGAGGACTGTGTCTCAGAGGACGTGGGCCTTGCGCAGCAGAAGTGTCGACGGGCCGCCGACCAAGCCCACCTCGTCGAGGAACTCGATCGTGCGGCGGGTCCCGAGCCGCAGCCTGTCCTGGTAGTGGGTGTTCGCCCGCGCTGCGGCTTTCGCCTCGGCGACGTCCAGTCCTGCTGCGGCGTACACGCGGTCGTTCACCAGGCTGGTGACGACGAAGTAGGCGCTCACACCGAGATGGAGACGGATCCACGCGCGCTCGAGCCGTGTGGCACGCCCCGCTCGGCGCCGTGTCTCCTCGCGGGCGTAACGGATGTGCCGTGACTCCTCGACGACGTGGATGTGGCTGACCGTGCGGGTGAGTGGCTGAACCCGTTCGTCCCGCATGAAGTCGCGCTGCATCATGTCGAGGATTTCCTCGGCGAACAGGGTGCCACCGTAGGCGAGGGCGCCGTTGGCCACCGCTTTGAAGATGCGCCCGCCTTCCCGGATCCAGCGCTTGGGCCGGTACGAGGGCACGCCGAACCGCTGTGCCGACCGCGCGAACATCACGGAGTGCCGGCATTCGTCGGCGATCTCGGTGAGCCCGAACTGGACGTACGGCGTCGACGGGTCGCGGCGGTAGAGATCGCGTACGAGCATCTGCATGAGGATCATCTCGAACCAGATGCCCGTACCGGCGATGCTCGCCGCTTCGTGGTTGGTGAGGGTGATGCGCTGTTCCTCGGTCATGCGTTCCCACAGGTCGGTGCCGTAGAGGCTGCACCATTCGGGGGTCATGCCGTATCTGCCCTCGAGCATGGGGGCGTCCCAGTCGATCTCGAGCGCCGGATCGTAGGACAGTCGCGCGGACGACTCGAGAAGCCGCTGCGCGGTCTCCTGCCGTTCGGCGTCGTGCGTGTTGTCGCTCGTCGCGGCAGCGGCGTGGGTGTCGCGTGCTCGGTTCGTGCGGGTGAGAGTCATGGCCGACCGCCTCGTCTCGGAGATTTACCCGTTACTCGAAGTGTCATTATCTGGATCACACTTGTCAAGGCACGAGCGGTCCTGAGCGACCGGGAAGCGGTGACCGAGCGGGCTACCAGCGGCGGCGCTGAACCTCTTCGACGCGCGGCCGTACATCCACGAGGTACACGCACACCGCGACGACCGCGATGATGCCGAGCAGGCCGACAGCGCCGAACAGGATCAGCACCAGCAATGCTGCGACCAGGATGCCGAGCCATACGGGCTTGGTGAGCTTGTCGACGGCGGGAAATGCTTCCTTGGGCTGGCGAACAGCATGGAAGAGCGCGAACCCGGCTCCCGCGATCGCGATGACCTGCAGTACGAGGATGATCAAACCGGCGAGAGAATCGACATTCGTCACTCCCCCAGTCTACGAGAACCGGCTCCCGCGCGGTGAGGCGCGGGAGCCGGTCGGAACGGGCCGGCCGTCAGGAGCCGCTGGACTTGCGCGGCGCGGCCTTCTTGGCGGGCGTCTTGCCTGCGGGACGAGCAGGAGCCTTGGCCGCCGGCTTCGCCGGAGCCTTCGCGGCCGGCTGTGCCGGGGCCTTCGCGGCCGGCTGCGTGGGAGCCTTCGCGGCCGGCTTTGCCGGAGCCTTCTTCGCGGGCGTCGTGGTGACGGGCGTTACCGGCTCGGGCGCCACCGCATCCTCGACCGACTCGGTGATCTCATCGGCGGTCTTGCCCACTTCGGACTTCGCCGAGTCGACGCGGTTCGCGGCGTCGGATCCGGCCTCTCGCGCCTGATCTCCGAGTTCGAGCACCCGGAGCGCGGCTTCGTCACCGGCGTCGGAGATGGCTTCGCCGACGCCTTCGCTGGTGTCGGAGATCCGGCCGGCCGCCAGACCCGCGAGCTTGGCAGCCTGTTCGCCGACCGCACGCGTCTGGCGCGCCACTGTTCCCAGCGTTTCTTCGGTGAGCTCGACGGCATCTCCGAACGCTGCCTCGGCCCGCTCGAGACCTTCTTCGACGGCGGGTTGCTTGCGGAGGCGCTCGATGGTCTGCTCGCCACGCTCCGCGAGAGCGGTGTAGAGGTCGGACGCCACCTTGAGGTACGCCTCGGCCACGCTGCGCAGCTCGTCGGCGGTGAATCGCTCTCGCAGCTCTGCGATGTCTTCGGGGAGTTCGGAGGGCAGACCCGCGAGGCGTTCCCGGAGGGACTCGACGGTCTCGGTCAGGTCGGCCGGAAGGGTGTTGAGCTTCTCGCGCGCGGTCCCGACGCGGTCGTTCACGTCGACCTGTGCGTTTTCGGCGCGCTCGCGAACCTGCGCGACGACGTCGGCCACCGCGTGCACGACGGCATCGCCTGCGCCGACGGCCGCGAAGAGTGAGGTACGGATTGCTGCGTTCGGATCGGTCATGTCAGTTCTCCTCGTCGAAGTCTGTCTGGTGCCGGATGTCGCTCCCGGCTTCTGGTGCCGTCTCGGTGAGAGCCGCCTGGTTCTCACGGCAGAACGAGTCGTAGATGTCGAACAGAACTTGCCGCTGCCGCTCGGTCAGGAGCGGATCTCCCAGAAGCGCATCCCGAAAGGCACTCTGGGGCCGGTCTTCGAGAATTCCGGCCCGCACGTAGAGCACCTCGGCCGACAACCGGAGCCCCTTCGCGATCTGCGCGAGCACTTCGGCCGAAGGCTTGCGCAAGCCACGCTCGATCTGACTCAGGTACGGGTTGCTGACGCCGGCCAGCTTCGACAGCTGCCGAAGCGAAACCTGCGCTCCTTCTCGCTGCGCCCGTATGAAGCTTCCGATGTCCTGCGCAGCAGAATTCACCACGCGTGCCGCAATATCCCCCGGCCCGGCGCTGCTTCCGTCCGCGACACCGTCGCCGGTGTCGGGGCGGTCGCTCGGGCTCACTGCACTGCTCGCACTCTTGCCGGTGCCCGGGTGGGGGTCGTCTCGACTGTCATCGGTGGACACGACTCTCACGGTACGCACGGGTGCTAGCTGTAGCAAGCACTCTGCTAGCAAGTGACCGGGATCACGCGAACAGCAGCTCCGAGATCGTGTAGATGGCGAGACCCGCCAAGGAACCGACCACGGTGCCGTTGATGCGGATGAACTGCAGGTCCCGGCCCACCGCGAGTTCGATCTTGCGACTCGCTTCTTCCGCGTCCCACCGCTCGACGGTCTCGCGGATCACCGAGGTGATCTCGTCGGCGTAGTTGGACGCGACGAAGCGCACCGCGTCGAGCAACCAGCCGTCGACCTTCGTGCGCAACTCGTGATCCTCCCGCAGCCGGACACCGAGAGCCATGACGTTCTCGGCAACCTTCGTGCGCAGCGTGCTGTTCGGATCGTCGACCGAATCGAGAATCATCCGCTTCGCGGTACGCCACGTAGCCCCCGCCAGCTGGGTCACTTCGTCGCGGCCCATGATCTCGGCCTTGACCTTTTCGGCTTTGGCGATCGTCGCCGGGTCGCTCTGCAGATCACGTGCGTAGTCGGCGAGGAACTTGTTGACCGCCAGGCGCACTTCGTGGTCCGGGTTGGATCGGACCTTCCATGTGAACTCCACGAGTTCACGGTGGATCCTCTCTCCGAGCAGCAGGTCGACGAACTTCGGCGACCACGACGGGGAATCCCGGCTGATGACCCGGTCGATTGTTTCCTGGCTGCCCATAGCCCACTGGTGTGCGCGTTCGGCCAGCATCTCCACCAGGGGCAGATGCCGATTTTCTTCGACGAGTTCGGAGAGCACGCGCCCGAGCGGCGGTCCCCATTCCGGTTCCGCGATCCGCTTGACGATCGTGTTGTCGATGATCTGCTGGATGTCGTCCTCGCGCAGCACACCGACCACTCCACGCAGGACCGTGGAGGTTTCCTTCGCGACGCGCTCCGCGTGCGCCGGTTCGGCCATCCATGTCCCGACACGCAGGGGAATCTGCGCCGATTCGACTTTCGCCGAGACCACCTCGGGCGCCAGGAAATTGGTGCCGACGAACGAACTCAGGCTCGCGCCGAGCTGATCCTTCTTCTTCTTGATGATCGCGGTGTGCGGGACGGGAATGCGCATCGGATGCCGGAACAGCGCGGTGACGGCGAACCAGTCGGCGAGCGCGCCGACCATCCCGGCCTCCGACGCGGCGCGCACATACCCCACCCACGGACCCGCCCCGCGGGTCTCCTGCCATCGACAGAACAGGTAGATGACGGCAGCCACGACCAGGAACCCGGTTGCGACCGTCTTCATCCGGCGGAGGTCGCGGCGTTTGACGTCATCATCGATATTCATGAACTGCACCCCTCGATTGTGCCCAAGTTCTGCCCTGCGGGCGCGAATGCGCGACGCATGACCGGTGCGGGCGAGGCGCTCACCGTAGACTGAGCCGACGATCGAACCGAACGGATGTGCCGCACAGTGTCAAGCAACCTGCCCCAGACGCCTTCGTCCTCCCGCACCACCGAGGACCTACCGACGAAGCAGGACGGCCGTAAACGCCGGTGGCACGAACACAAGATCGCCCGGCGCGAGGAGCTCGTGGACGGCACCATCAACGCCATCCGGGCGCGCGGGCACGACATCGGCATGGACGAGATCGCGACCGAGATCGGTGTCTCCAAAACCGTTCTGTACCGGTACTTCACCGACAAGAACGACCTGACGAGCGCGACGATGATGCGGTACGTCGAGACGATTCTCGCCCCGCGCATCTATGCCGCTGTCGCCGAGGATCTCGACGAATACGCACTGACCCGAGTGGCGATCTCGGCGTACGTCGAAACGGTCGGCACCGATCCCGAGGTCTACCTGTACGTCATGTCGAACAGTTCGTCTGCGAGCCGTGACGTGGTCGCCGACTCCGAACGGATGATCGCCGAACTGGTGGCGACCGTCCTCGGTGAGCGGCTTCGTCTGCTCGAAATGGACTCGGGCGGGTCGGTGCCCTGGGCGTACGGCATCGTCGGTTCGATCCAGCTCGCCACGCACTGGTGGATTTCGAACAAATCGATGACAGCCGAGGACCTGATCGACTACCTCACGATGATGGTGTGGGGCGGCATCACGGGAATTGCCGCAGTGGCGGGTTCGCCGAAGCGGTTCAAATCCCAGCCCCATCCGCTGCTGCCCGAGGATCCGGCGCGCTGAACGGACATCCCCCGAACCGCTTTACTGTTACCAAGAGTTGCACGTATAGTCCGGGGCATGTCAGAGCCTGATACCGACCACGACGACGCCGCCGGCTACCGAGGGCCCGCCGACGTCGTGGTGGCCGACGAGCGTGCGACGATCGACGTGCAACTGTCGGGCCGCTTCGATCCCCTGCTCGGCCGCCATGTGTGGCGCGGCAGGCTACGACGCCTCGCGGAGTCGCTCCCGCCCGGAACCGAACTCCGTCCCGGAACCGAGGTGACCATCACGGTGCCCGGATCCGACGGGCCGGCAGTCGCCCGCATCACCGAAACGGACCTGTGGGGCAGTCACATGGTCGACGGCATCTCCAGGCCGCCCTACGGAGACCATCCCGCCTGATGCCCCGCCGTATGGCAGGCTCGTCGCATGGGAACGAAAAACGAAGCGCCCTGGCACACTCCGGTGGTCAAGGCGTTGCGAGCAGGTCCCGGAACCCGCGTCGCCGAACTCGACACGAACAGCACACCGGGATTCGACGGTGACAAGGCCCTCGGGGAACGCCTCCTCGAGGAACGCGGCGCGGTCCTGTCCGACCTGCAAGGAAAGCTGTTCGCCAACGGACGCAGCGGAGACCCCCGGTCGGTGCTGCTGATCCTGCAGGGGATGGACACCGCAGGCAAAGGCGGCATGGTGCGCCACGTCATCGGCCACGTCGATCCCCAGGGAGTCGACCACACCGCGTTCGGAGTCCCCACCCCCGAAGAGAAGCGCCACCATTTCCTGTGGCGCATCAACAAAGCCCTTCCCCGAGGTGGCCAGCTCGGCGTGTTCGACCGGTCGCATTACGAAGACGTACTCGTCGCACGGGTGCGATCCCTCGTTCCCGAGAATGTCTGGCGCAGGCGGTACGACGAGATCAACCAGTTCGAGCGGGAGATCACCGACACCGGAACCACCATCGTGAAGGTGGCCTTGTTCGTCTCGCTCGACGAGCAGAAGAAGCGGCTCACGGAACGGCTCGAGCGACCCGACAAGTACTGGAAATACGACCCGTCGGACGTGACCGAACGAGCCGTCTGGCCGCAGTACCAAGAGGCCTACCAGGACATGCTCGACAAGACGAACACCGACCTCGCGCCGTGGTACGTCATTCCGTGCGACCGCAAGTGGTACAGCCGTATTGCCGTCACAGAGTTGCTGATCGACGCGTTCGAGCGGCTCGACCTGGACTGGCCCGAACCGACATTCGATATCGAGGTCGAGAAACGGCGACTCGCGGAGGCCTGACCGGCCACCGCGAGTTGTGATTGCACGTCAGAAGCTGTGGGCCTGTCAGAAGAGGGAGGCCCGTCAGAAGAGGTGTGGCGTGTCGAGGTGTTTCCTGCGGTCTCGCCGGACGGTTCCGGCCATCATTCCGACTGCCAGCGCCAAGGCCACGAACACCGCGACGGTGCTGGCCAGAGCCCCTGCCTCGTGGCCGCTGCCCGCGGCGAACAGCGCCAGGGCGATCATCAGTACTGCGATCAGCACCAATCCGTATCCGACCCACGCGACAAAAAGGTTGAGCTTCATGGCCGAACTCCCTCCCAGCGGGTGGTGTCATCCGTCCCCGCCGACGCTACCCGCGCGTGAGCGAGGTCACAAGGTGGCACCATACGATCGTATGTACGCTCCGCGCTCTGCGCTCCCCCCGGTCGCCCCGTGACCACCCCGGACGACACGGGTGACCCCGGTTCCAGGTTCGGTCGCGAGGCGGTAGGCCCGGACGGGCGCAACGAGACGCCCATCGAACGCCTCGACCGGAACTGGTCGAACCTCCTCCAGGAACTGCGGGTCGTGCAGACCGGCGTCCAGGTGCTCACCGGCCTGCTGCTCACCCTGCCGTTCCAGGCCCGATTCGACGACCTGTCCACATATCAGTACGGCGTCTACCTCGTGACGTTGCTCGCCTCCGTCTTCGCTACGGTGTTCCTCGTCGCGCCCGTCGTGATGCATCGCATTCTGTTTCGCCGCGGACAACTTCCGCGACTCGTTGCCACCGCGCACGTGTTCACGCTCGCCGGCATCGTCTTTCTCGGTGTTGCCCTCACCGGCGCAGTCGTCCTCGTGGTCGGAATCCTTCTCGGTGACATCGTCGCCCTCATCATCGGAGGAGTGACCACCCTGCTGTTCGTATGGGCGTGGTTGCTGTACCCGTGGCGGTTCCGCGTCCGTCCCCGGGCACACAGCCCGATCGACGGGTCCTGAGCCTCCCGTCGTCGGCGCGCCGGTTCCCGGTGAATGCGTCAGTGCGCGTCGCGCAGCACGTCGTAGCGGAGCACCGCGAACTCTCCGTTGCGATCGAGTTCTCTCAGCCGCATCTCGACATGCCGGGGCAGCAAGGGTTTACCCGCACCGATGGTCACCGGAGCAATGGAGACGATCACTTCGTCCAGCAGACCGTGCTCGGCGAACTGGCCCGCCAGATCTCCGCCACCGACCATCCACAGGTCCCGTCCACCGGCCGCGTCGGCCATCTCGGCGTAGACCTCGCGTACGTCGCTTTGCGTGAAGCGGATGTCCCCCGGCCCGTTCGGTCCGCTCGCGACCGGAAGGTCGCTTCGGTGCGTGAACACCCAGCACGGAATGTCGTACTGCCATTTATCGATTCCCTCATGGTCGAGCACCCAGCGATAGGTCGTGGATCCCGTCACCATCGCTCCGATCCCCGCGATGAACTCCTGATACCCGGCAGGGCCTCCCTCGTCGATCTCTCGCGAAAGCAGCCAGTCGAGCGAATCATCGGCTGTCGCAAGGAAACCGTCGAGAGTACTTGCGGTGAAATAGCTCATGCGGGTCATGGCGTGGTCCTTTCCGGTCCGGGTGCGAATGCGGCAGAAGTGAAGTGCCAGTCGAGGGGATCGCCGTGGTCGACGCTGCGGCCGGCGGCTCGAAGCATGTGACGGACGAGTTGCCTCCGATGCGCCGAGAACGTGAGCACGTGTGCGACGACTCCACCGAGGACGAAGCTCTGCGGCGGCTCACAGAGTGCGTCGATCAGCCGGTCGCCCCATGCTCCGCGGCGGTCGATGTCCCGCACGGCGTCGGCCCATCTCGTCGCGACCTCGTCGAACCGGCGGAGGAGGGATTCCGGGTCGTGCCCACCACGGTCGGGTTGGTCGTCTCCCGCCATCGATGCGAGCCAGATCTCCTTGGTCCACACGAGATTCCCGAGCACGCGTCCGATCGACTCCTCCGGACCGTCCCATTCGAGCACCACGAGTCCGGGAAAACGATTGCGCTCGTATTCCGGCTCGTCGAGTTCTCGGGCGAGTTCGAGCAGCGCACGCGTGTCGTCGAGGTCGTGATGCACGAGGTGCGCCACGACCTCCGAGCCGGAATGCCTCCCGGCGGAGACGGTCCCGTCCTCGAGCCACAGGTTCATGGGCGGGTGGAAATGCACTCCGTTCGGTGCCGTGAGCCAATGAGCACGACCGTCCTGCGACGACGTCCTCGTCGTCGCACTGGGTGGATATCCGTACGCGCGTGCATACGCGCGCCCGAACCCTTCGACGCTGCTGTAACCGGCCCCGAACGCGGCATCGGTGACACCGGCGCCGTTGGCCAGTTGCCAGGCCGCGCGTTCGAGCATCACTCTCCGCCGCAGGGCCACCGGGGACTCCCCGGTACCGACACCGAACTGGCGTGTGAAGTGCCAGGGGGACGCGTACGCCCCCTGCGCCATCTGTTCGAGGTTGACGTTGTTCTCGTCGAGCACCGCGTCGAGGAGTTCACGTAAGCGGTCGCGCCGGGGCTCGGACAGCCGGGTTTCGGACATAGGACAAGTCTGACGACCTTCGTGCGGTCGCGCTTGACCGTTCTTGCCGAATCCCGCCGGCAGTCACCCGGGCAGCGTCTCACCGCCGATAGGAGCCAGCACTTCCCCGCTGTAATAGGAGGACATCGTCGCCGAGGCGAAGAAGACGTACGACGGCGCGATCTCGTCGGGTTGCGCGGCCCTGCCGTACGGTGCCTGCTGACCGAACTCGGACACCTTCTCCGCGTCCATCGTCGCGGGAATCAGCGGGGTCCACACCGGTCCCGGCGCGACACAGTTGACTCTGATCCCCCGGTCGCTCAGTGCCTGCGCGAGCGAATAGGTCAACGCGATCACGGCGCCCTTGGTCGCCGAGTAGTCGATCAGTGTCTTGTTCCCGCGCAGCCCGTTGATCGAGGCGGTGTTGATCACGGCGCCGCCCCGGGGAAGGTGCGGCAGCGCCGCCTTGGTGACATGAAAGAAGCTGTCGATATTGACGGCGAAGGTCCTTCGCCACTGTTCGTCGTCGAGTTCCGCGAAGTCGTCGACCGGCTGCTGGGTACCGACATTGTTGACGACGATCTCCAGACCGCCCATGGCGGCCGCGGCCTCGGCGACAACCGTGCGGCAGTGAGCCGGGTCCGCGAGATCTCCCGGGTACAGGTGACATGCGCGTCCTTCCGCCTCCACGAGAGCGGCGGTGTGCTCGGCATCCTCCTGTTCCTCCAGGTAGGCGATCGCCACGTCCGCACCTTCCTTCGCGAAGGCCACCGCGACCGCCCGGCCGATCCCGGAGTCACCACCGGTGATCAACGCTCGCCGGCCGGCGAGCAAGTCCCTGCCGCGATAGTCGCGCATCTCGTCGCGGGGGCGTTCCGCCATGTCGGTCGTATCGCCCGGATAGTCGATGGTGTGCGGTTTCCGTTCCTTGTCGTCTGCCATAGCGAGCGGTTACCCCCTGCGCCGGTGGGCACACGTATCCGTTTCCGCCGGGCCCGCCAGGGGTAACCGGCACGTATGTCTGATGTGATCCGGCCGTGTGACCTGTCCGCCGCTTCTCTGCCGACCCCGCGGGGGCCGATCTCCGCCGCCGTCGTCGAACGGCTGGCCCGTCCCGCCGACGCCGCGGCCTGGCAGATCGCAGTTGGTGAGCCCGACCCGTACGGCGACGACGTGCAACTGGCCCTGACCGTGCTCTACGAGTTGCACTACCGCGGTTTCGACGGTGTCGACGCGTCGTGGGAGTGGGCGCCGGGACCCCTGGGACTGCGCGCCGACCTCGAGCGTCTGTTCCTCGCACAGTTGCGCGCCGACGTCCCGGTCGGCGACGACACGGACGCGACGTTCGACGCGCTCTACCGCGAGCCGAAGGACGCCTGGGGCGTGTCGCACGAACTGGCGGAACGCGGTACCTGGGACCAGACCCGCGAGTTCTTCGTACACCGCTCGATCTACCACCTGAAGGAAGCGGATCCGCACGCGTTCGCCATTCCTCGCCTGCGGGGCCGTGCGAAAGCGGCACTCGTCGCGGTCGAATTCGACGAATACGGCGGTGGTCGCGCCGACAGGATGCACTCCCGCCTGTACGCCGATCTGCTGAAAGCGGCCGACCTCGACGAGCGCTACCTCGGCTATCTCGACGCCGTGCCGGCCGTCACCCTCGCGACCGTCAATTTCATGTCGCTCTGCGGGCTGCACCGGGCGCACATGCCGATGCTCGTGGGGATGTTCACCGCTGCGGAGATCACCACGGCTCCGAGTGCCCGGCGGATGGCGTCGGCCCTGGAACGTCTCGGCGCAGACCCCGCGTGCGTCACGTTCTACACCGAGCACATCGAAGCGGATGCCGTGCACGAACTGGTGCTTCGGCACGACGTGGTGGGTGACATGATCGCGGCCGACCCCCGCTGCGCGAGCGACATCGTGTTCGGCGCGGAGGCGGCGGAGTTCCTCGAAGGCCGCCTCGCACACCACCTGCTGGACAACTGGTCGAAGGGTTCGACGACGCTTCGTGCGTCCCTCGACGAAATCGCTCCGGTGGACCAGCCCGTGAGCTGATCCACCGGAGCGGTCCGACGGGTACGCCGCGTCAGTCGAGGACGCCCGGCTCGTGGGTCGGGGTTCCACCCGAACCGTGGAGCCGGCGGTGACGGAAATTGATCGTGATCAACGCCGCGCCGGCCGAGAGGAGCGCCGCAGCGATGACGACGGCAACCACCGTCCAGCCGGCGAACCCGTCTCCTGCAGCGAAGAGCGCCATGGCGACGACAGCAATGCTCGCAAGAACGCACGCGTAGCCGATCCATCCCGCTACCCGGGAGCCGGTGGTCGGCGGCTCGTGCCTCGATGTGTTGGTCATAGTGGTTTGTACCCCTTCGTGCGGCCCGACAAAACTCGGGCGATCGAGAAACAAGCTCCCCCACAGTGTGATCCGGTCAAGGCGGAATCCGGCGCCCGATCGGGCCGCGCCCGACAAGCACAGCGAGAAGTTCCCGCGCGGTGCGCGCACGCAACACCGGACTGCAGGTTCCGCCCCGCGCACGCATGCCGGCGATCGTCTCCGCCCAGACGGCGGGACCGGAATGCCGCGGCGCCCAGCCGAGCACTGCGGACGCCCGCTCGCATCCGAGCATGGGAGTGGCGTATGCCAGGTCGACCCACCCGCCCTGAACCGGCTGAAGTCGCGCGTGCCAACCGGCGTCGGCCACCGCGGAGAGCAGTCGTGCGGGAACGTGGACGGTGGAGCAACCGAACGGTGCGGCGAAGTCTTCGGCGCCGACGGGCACCGGCGAGGCCAGGTTGACCGCGCCCACCGCACGACGTCGGAGTGCCGAGTCGATTGCCGCGGCCACGTCGTCGGCATGCACCGCGGGGATCGTGAGTCTCCGGTCGACGGGCAGCACCGGGACGTGGCGGGTGATCGCGGACGGCACCGCGTCCGGCAGCACGTATCGGGCGAGGCCCGACCCCGCTGCGTATTGCCCGATGAACCCCGGGCGTAACCGCAGCAGATCCGGCGCACCCGGCACACCCGACAATTCGTCGAGCACCCTTTCGGCCGCCACCTTGTACACGCTGTAGGCACAGCCGGGTATTCCCGTCGTCGGCCAGGACTCGTCGACGGGCCGGCCGTACGATCCCGGCGAGTACGCCGCGCCGGAGGACATGTGCAGCACGTGCGGTACGCCGGCGTCCGCTGCCGCCGAATACACGGCGCGTGTTCCCTCGACTGCGGTGCGCCGCAAGTATTCTCGCCGGTGCGACGGCTGGAATCCCCAGGCAAGGTGGACGACGGCATCGGCGCCGGACATCAGCCGCCGCAGCACCCCGTACGACTCGGGCTCCGCGAGGTCGACGCGACACCAGCGCGCAGAAGAATAGGGGCCGCGCGCCGGAGGTATCCGGCGCGCGACCCCTGTGATCTCGGGAGGTTCGGGCCACTGCGCGAGACGACGCAGCAGCGCGGATCCCACATTGCCGCTGGCCCCGGTCACGATGATTTTTGCGACCGCGGCATCCGGCACGAGAGAATCCTGTCTCCGGTCAGCGGACCTTGTCGGCCGCTTCCTTCTCGGTCGAGGCGTTTCCGTGGGCCAGGGCCCCGGCAGCGTTCTCCAGGTGCGCACGCACGAACCACTGGAACTTCTCGAGCTGACCGGTGTGCCCGATAAGGACGTCTTCGGTGATCGGATCGAGTTCGCCGACTTCCTCGATGGCCTTACGGTTGTCGGTGATCACCCCGTCGTAGACGAGGTCGAGCGCGGCGAGGTGAGCCTGAGCAGTGTCGCGGCCCACCGAGTAGTCGTCCCATGTGCGGTTCTTCTCGATAGCTCCCGGCGTGCCCTTCGGCGATTCACCGAGCGTCGCGATGCGTTCTGCTACTTCGTCCGCGTATCCACGCACGAGTTCAACCTGGGGATCGATCATCTCGTGGACGCCGATGAAGTTGGGTCCGACAACGTTCCAGTGAATGTGCTTGAGAGTGAGATGCAGGTCGTTGTACGCGCTCAGGCGCTGCTGCAGGACACCGGCAACTTTCGTGCCGTTCTTGCCGCTCAAACCGGGCACCGTGTATTTCGACATGATTGCGATCCTCCAAGTGCTTTTGTTTGGGTGGCCATCGCATACCCCGGAAACGGCACTGCTCAAACCCTTCGCACGAGTAACCGCTCACTGTCAGGTCGTGCGGAGAAGGTCCGGCGCGGACATCTCGGGCCGGCGACGAGCACGTGCCGCCCACCGATGACACAGCAGCACGACCAGAGCCAGTTCGAAGGGCAATCCCCCGTAGTACATGATCTGGCTGCCCATTTCGGCCTGCTCTGCGGAGACGCCGGGAGGCGCGTCCGCGTACAGCGTCTTCGCGAGGATGTTGTGGGCGGCAATGGACACCACCAGCACTGCGGCCCGTAAGCCGAACGATGTGCGGTGAGGAGAAGGGTCCACTCCCACCAGCGAATAGGTGTACAGGTACCCGGCTGCGACGATGTGGAACTCGATCAGCCACATCACCCACGTTCCGCCGTGCATGTAGTCGAACAACCATGTCCGATAGAGAAGCCACAGCCCGCCGACGTTGAGTGTCGCCGCGACGAGCGGGTGGGTGAGCACTTCACAGGGCCGGGAGCGCAGCACCCGGGAGACGCGTCGGGCCTCGCGCAGAGGGAGCACGCGCAGCGCGAGGGTGACCGGTGCGGCGAGCACCAGCAGTAGCGGTACCGCCATGCCGGCTACCACGTGGGACACCATGTGACCCGCGAAGTCGAAGGATTCGTTGGCCGCACCGTGGCCGTGCTGCGCGCCGTGGCCCTGCGCCGGGCTGTCCGCGGATGCGGAGTTACCCCACACCGCGGCGAGCGCGAGCCAGCCCACCGTCCAACCGGCGGTGCGCGCGAGCGACCACGACTTCGCCGCCGCGGCTGCCGCCCAGTAGGCCAGCACCGCGCAGATCGCCACGCCCCAGACGACGAACGGCATCATCGCGATGCCGTCCTCACCGGCTCCTGCCGGTACGTGGACGCGATGATCGCGCCACCGCACACGAGCAGCACCGCGGCAAGGATGTTCCACGTCAGGTCGTACGGGAGAAGATCGACTTCGTATCGGATCTGGTGAAGGCCCATCAGCTTGTGCTGCACCAGGCCGTCGTACAACTGGAACGCACCCACCGCCGTCACGAAGCCGCCCACCAGGGCTCGCACCCACAACGTCCGGTCACGGATCGCCATGACCACCAGGTAGAAGCCGGCGACGGTGGCGAACCAGCTGAACGCGTGGAACAAGCCGTCCGACACCAGACCCGCCGACGTGGTGGACCGGTCGTAGAAGTGATGCCAATGGAGTATCTGGTGAAAGATCACCTCGTCGGTCATCGCGACCGCGCCCAACCCGAGGAACGCGCCCGCCAGCAGACTCCTGCCTCTTTCGGGCCGACGCTCCACCGTCGCACCCTCGACTTCGCTTTTGGTCATGACCAGGGGACTACCCCCGGTTCGGGCGGTCAATCCCTGCGGGAGACCATTGGCGCGACGCCCTCCGGTGCACCCCGCTCGGCCCGCACACAGAATTTTTTGGGGCGTGTGTTTCGATGCGGACAATCCGGGTATTCAGGACTTGGATCCGGAGCCGCTCGGCATCGGACAAGACAGCGAGGTGGACGCAATGATTGTTCTGGGCCTGATTCTTCTCGTGGTCGGATTCTTCACCGGGATCTCGATCCTGACGACACTGGGTGTCATCCTCCTGGTGATCGGCGTCATCATGGCAATCCTGGGAGCCTCCGGCAAGGCCGTCGGTGGTCGCGCCCACTGGTATTGATCCTTAGAACAGTCGAAGTCCGGACGCTACGGCGTCCGGGCTTCGGCTGTTGTGCGGTATCGGCAAGACACAAAAAGAAAGCCCGTTCGCCGGCACCCGATCACATGTTCGGGAATCCCGCGTTCGGGCTTTCTGCGGTTATCGGTCCCGGGACCGTATCGGCCGGCGATGACTGGTATCGCACAGCGGATACAACTCGCTACGCCGACATCGGCACACTGCCACGACGAACCGGTCCGATTCCGTCACGGACCCGTCCTCGGTCTCGATCCGAACCGGACCGTTCACGAGCATCGGTCCGCCTTTGACTTTGCGGACGACCGTGACGTCCTCTGCGCTACCGGTGGTCGCGTTCACCACGTGGCGGCCACCCTCGCTCTCAGTGCCTGCCTGCACGGATCACCACCACCTCTTCGGTATCGATGCCCTGTTGTGCCAGCTCCACTTCCTGGAGATAGCTCAGGCGACTCTGCAGGACCGGTCCGAACGGGATGCGTTCGCGGGCCACGACCGAGCCCGAAAGGCCGGCGGCGCGCACACGCTCGAGTGTTTCGTCTACCCCGGTGAATTCCGAGTGCACGAGCAACGCGAACCCGCGCGGAGACAAGAGCCGGGGCAAGGAGTCGCACAACGGGTCGAGCACCGATCGCCCGTCCGGACCGGCATCCCAGCGCGGATCCTCACTGCCCCGGCCGTCGTCCGGCACATAGGGCGGGTTGGAGAGAACCACGTCGAACGGACCGTGTTCCACGGCCACATCCAGACTTCCTCGAAGTACCGAGATCGGCAGCCTCCGCGACAGGGCATTTGCCCGCGCGGTGAGAACCGCCCTGCGTGAAATATCGAGCGCAGTCACCGCCCCGGCCCCCGCCCTGGCGGCTGTGATTGCGAGAAACCCACTCCCGGTACAGAAATCGAGGACTTTGGCGTCCTGTGCACCTCCGGCGTCGCGGAGCGCCCGCGCAAGAAGAAACGAATCCTCTTGGGGGCGGTACACGCCGGGCAGACGCCACACTCGAGGGGAATCCGGACGGTCGAGGACTGGAGAAGTGGTCACAGCTACATCACCCCGGGGTTCGATGTGCGGAGTCGACGACTACGCACCAGCCAATGCCTGAGCCGACCGTGCGGAGGGCGCATCTTCCCGTCGACGACGCCCACAACGCGCCATCGAGCGGGTATTCGGTCATGGCCGCGAATACCCGTACCCCAGATCCGCGAAACCTGCCGTTTACGACCACGACTTCTCGGTCAGGACATCACCCGGCGCCCCAGGGCGTGCAGGCCGCGTCGCAGCGGCCCCGTCGCTCGCTGATCCTGCAGTGCGGCATCGGCGGCGTTCCAGCCGCACATTCCGTGTACGCCGCCGCCGGGGTGTGCTCCCGCGCTGGCCAGATACAGCTTGCCCACCGGGGTCCGCGACCCGCCGAGTCCTGGCGCGGGACGAAGGAACAACTGCTGGTGGATCTGCGCGGTACCACCGTTGACCGCTCCACCGACCAGGTTGGCGTCAGCCGCTTCGAGATCGGCGGGACGCTGCACGGTCCGGCCCAGAATCGTGTCCCGGAATCCGGGCGCGTACGCCTCGAGCTGGGCGTCGACCCTCTCGGCGAGAAGGTCCGCGGACTCGTCGTCGGTGACGCCGCGGGGCAGGTGCGTGTATGCCCACGCACTTTCGGTCCCGGCGGGCGACCGGGTGGGATCCGTCGTCGTCATCTGCCCGAAGAGCAGGAACGGAGACTCCGGAACCACCCCTGTCGACAGATCCGCCGACCAGCGGACCATCGCGTTCGAATCGGCACCGACATGCACGGTGCCCGTCCGGGACAACGACTCCGACCGCCACGGCACAGGACTGTCGAGCGCGTAGTTCACCTTGACCACGGGCGTGTCCCATTCGAATCCCTGCAGGTCGGCACGGGCACGCTCGGTGACGGAGGAACTCGCGAGCAACTTTCCGTACAGCGCGGGCGCCGACACGTCCGCGAGTATCGCCCGGCGGGCCTTCACCCGTCGTCCGCCCGCAGTCCGCACCGCTACGGCGGTTCCGTCTTCGACGTCGATATCGGTGACGCGATCGCCACATCGGAGCTGCACGCCGGCATGTTCACCGCGGCGGACCAGAGCGTCGGTGAGGGCACCCGCACCGCCGACCGGACACGGGAAACCCACGTCCTGGGCGAGCATGGTCAAGAGGTAACCCATCACGCCGCTGCCCGGGGCGTCGGGAGGGATATCGGAATGCATGGCATTGCCGAGCAGGAGCAGGCGGGCTGCATCTCCGCCGAACAATTCCTCGCTCAGGCGACGGACGGGAAGCGCCAGCATCCTGGCGAAGCGCAGAGATTCCGCAGGCCCGAGTGCGCGCAGCAGTGACGTCGAACCCCGAACCGGCGGGAACGGGGAAAGAAGCAGCTTCAGCAGTGAACCGCGCACCGTGTTCCACTGCTCGACGAGCGTCATCCAGGCTTCCCCGTCACCGGCGCACCGGCGTTCGAGATCGGCGGCGGTGTCTTCGGCACGGCGCGAGACCACCACCGCGTCCTCGTCCTCGGGACCGAGCGGATGACCGAACGAGTTGGGCGACCGGCTCCAGCTCAAACCGTGGGACTCGAGGTCGAGTGCGGCAAAGGCGGGCGACACCGCTCCGAGCGGATAGAACGCGCTGAACAGGTCGGTCCGGAAACCCGGATGGAGTTCGGCGCTGCGTACGGCACCGCCGGGTTGCGGTTGTTCCTCGAGCACCAGTACGTCCCAGCCGGCATCCGCGAGTGCCGCCGCTGCGGTGAGCCCGTTGGGACCGGCACCGATGACGACGGCATCGACAGTTTCGGTACTCATCGCGCGGGCCCCGAGGGAGTCGCACGTTGCGCGAGGAGCGTCAACCGGGACAGGCACTCCCGATTCCGCGGCCATACCGCGGATTCCTGTACGAACTCGGGCAGCATGCTGGGGAGCCCGCTCACGACGTGCTCGGACATGGTGATCGTCGACCCGGCTCCGGACGCGGGTTCGATCGTCAACCGGATCTCGGCCTGGCCGAAAGCCCAGGCGCGTGCACGCAAGACGAGTTCTCGTTCGGGGGTCGCCGAGAGAACCTCGGTGCGGTCGTCGAGCAGCACGGGCCACAGTCCGACGGAATGATGGATGCGGCTGCCGACGGCCGGCCAGGTCGCGTCGACCTTCCGAATGCGGGAGGCTCCGACGACCCACGTCGCATAGCTCCACCCGTCCGCCAGGACATCCCACACCCGGCTCGGCGAAGCAGTGGTCTCCTTGCGTGCGACTTTGGTCATCCCCGATTTCCCTCCTCGTCCGCGGTCCGTGCCGGGGGCATACCCGCGACCGCTCCGGCCCACACCGGCGCCTCGCGCGCGGGTGTGAGACGAGAAGCGGAGGGGTACCTGAGCGACATGCCCGCAGACAGAGAAGAACCCACACAGTCCGACGACGCAAGACAGGGAGCATCTGCATTCGTGTTCGCTCCCTCACCCCTGCTGACGGTCACGATCGAAAAAGCGCCGAGCGGGAGCACAGAACTGCACGTGCATCCCGGTGGACAGGGTTTCTGGATCGGCCGGATGGCATCCATCCTGGGCATGGACGTACACCTGTGCGGCCCCTTCGGCGGTGAGTCCGGCGGCATTCTCGTCGACCTCATCGGCCGCGAAGGCATCACGGTCCATCCGGTGTCTTCCGCCTCCGACAACGGCTCGTACGTCCACGACCGTCGCGGCGGCGAACGCGAAGTGGTCGTGGAGGTCGAGCCACCCACGCTCACCCGCCACGAGACGGACGACCTCTTCAGCGCCTCGCTCGGCGCAGGCATGTCCGCCGATGTTGCGATCATCGGCGGGCCGCACTGCGACGACGCCGTACCCACCGAGCTCTACACCCGCCTCTGCGCCGACCTGTCCGCCCTGAAGATCCCGGTCGTGGCAGATCTCTCGGGCCCGACCCTGACCGCCGCGCTGGAAGGCGGGGTGTCGCTGCTGAAGGTGAGCCACGAGGACCTCATCGAAGACGGCCGCGCGGCCTCGGAGGACCTCGACGACCTCATCGCCGCCATGCACTCGCTGCACAAGGAAGGTGCCGGAAGCGTCGTGATCTCACGTGCGGCCGATCCGGCGATCGCACTGCACGACGGGGGGGTCTGGGAGGTCGAGGCGCCCCCGGTGCAGTCGGTGGACCACCGTGGCGCCGGCGACTCGATGACCGCGGGCCTCGCCGTCGGCTATGCCGACGGACTCCCGTTCGAGCAAGCTCTCCGGCTCGGTGCCGCCGCCGGCGCAGTGAACGTCACGCGACGAGGACTCGCCACCGGTCAGCGGCACTCGATCGAGAAGATGACCGAGAACGTGCAGGTGCGACGACTGGAGAAGGACCACACATGAAGGCGCTGATCGTCAACGACGACGGAATCGACAGTCCCGGGCTGGCCGCGCTGGCCCGGGTCGCCGTCGCGGCGGGCCTCGACGTGCAGGTGGCAGCACCCCACATCGAACGAAGCGGCGCCAGCGCAGCGCTGAGCGCCCTCGAGGACGACGGAAAGCTGAAGGTGTCGCGGCGGTCCATGCCGGAGCTTCCCGACGTGGACGTTCTCGCGGTCCACGCGTCCCCGGCATTGATCACGTTCGTCGCGTCGTACGGCGCCTTCGGTGACACTCCCGACCTCGTTCTGTCGGGGATCAACCTCGGGCCCAACACCGGTCGCGCGATCCTTCATTCCGGAACCGTGGGCGCCGCTCTCACCGCGGCGGCTCACGGGGCCCGCGCGGTCGCGTTGTCGCTCAACGCATCCGATCCCTCGTCGTGGGAGACCGCGGAATACATCGCCGAACGTGCCGTGCGATGGTCGATGGAGCACGGGGAACCCGGCGAGGTCCTCAACGTGAACATCCCCGATGTTCCGGTCGAGGAACTGCACGGGCTGCGCGAGGCCCAGCTGGCCGAATTCGGTGCGGTTCAGGCGGAGATCTCCGACTCGGACGAGGACTACGACGATCAATACGATGACGACGACACCCGCACCGTGACCATGTCCTTCAAGGCCATCGACATCCACGGGCCGGACGACACCGACGCCGTGTTGCTCAGCCGCGGGTGGGCCACCGCGACCGTCCTGCAGATGCCGTTCGAGATGGCGGGGTCCGATCTAGGCGACCTCGGATTCTCCCGGGACGGTGTGTCCCCTTCCTGAGCCCGCGTCTCCCGGCACTCGAGCACAACACCGACGGCACCGCGCCCCACGTGGATATCCACGTGGGGCGCGGTGCCGAGTGCGGACGATCGATTACGGATGCAGGGCGATCTTGATCGCGCCGTCTTCCTTGCGCTGGAAGATCTCGTACGCGTGCGGTGCCTCCGCCAGGGACAGCCTGTGCGTCGCGAAGGTGTCCACTCCGAGCGGATCGTCGTCCGTCAGCAGCGGAAGAATCTCCGGCACCCAGTGGAGGACGTTGGCCTGACCCATGCGCAGCCGGATCTGCTTGTCGAACATCGTCATCATGGGCATGGGATCGGTCATCCCGCCGTACACGCCGCTGAGCGAGATGGTGCCGCCGCGTCGCACGATATCGATGGCCGTGTACAGCGCGTGAAGCCTGTCCACTCCTGCTTTCTCCATCAGCGGTTCCGCGATCGCCGAGGGCAGGAATCCTGTCGCCGTCTGGGCAAGCTTGGCCACCGGCGACCCGTGCGCTTCCATCCCCACCGCGTCGATCACCGAGTCGGTGCCGCGACCGTCGGTGCGGTCGCGGATGATGTCGCCGAGATCGCTGCCCGCCTCACGGAGGTCGATCGTCTCCATACCGCGGGAAGCGGCACGAGCGAGCCGTTCCGGCACCAGATCGACCGCGATCACGCGCGCACCCCGGTGCATGGCGATACGTCCTGCCATCTCGCCGATCGGCCCCAGCCCCAGCACCGCCACCGTGCCGCCGTCCGGAATGTTCGCGTATTCCACCGCCTGCCAGGCGGTGGGCAACACGTCCGAGAGGTAAGAGAAACGGTCGTCCGCCGGCCCGTCGGGAACCTTGATGTGAGTCGAGTCGGCCAGGGGAACACGGAGATACTCCGCCTGTGCACCCGGCACGCTGCCGTACAGCTTCGAGTATCCGAAAAGTGCTGCGCCACTCCCCTCTTCGCGAACCTGAGTGGTTTCACACTGCGACTGGAGCCCGTGGTCGCACATGAAGCAGCTGCCGCACGATATCTGGAACGGGATGACCACTCGGTCTCCCGGAGTCAGGCTGGTGACACCGGCGCCGACTTCTTCCACGATCCCCATCGGTTCGTGCCCGAGAATGTCGCCGGGCGTCATGAAGGCGCCGAGCACCTCGTACAGGTGCAGATCCGACCCGCAGATGTTGGTGGTCGTGACTCGAATGACGGCGTCGGTCGGCTTCTCGATCTTCGCGTCGGGGACATTGTCGACGCTGACCTTTCGACGACCTTGCCATGTCACTGCCTTCATCGGGAACTCCTCCGCTGTGGACTGCACGTGTTTTCCGGCTACCCGGCCCCCGCCGGGGTTAACCGCGCCGATCGGGGTATCCGCCGGGCACGAGATCCCGGATCGACCGGCACACCCGCCCGACCCCACCACGAAGGAGATCGCACGTGACGTCATTGTGGCTCGCACGAGACGCCGAGGCCGGCACCCACAGCAGCGACGAGTGGACGCAGCGACGCGAGGTGTACGACACCGTCGTCGTCGGCGCGGGGCTGACAGGCGTCGTCACCGCCTTGCTGCTCGCCCGGTCCGGGCAGCGCGTCGCCATCCTCGAAGCACGTGATATCGGGGCGGTGACCACCGGCAACACCACCGCCAAGGTGAGCCTCCTCCAGGGGACCGCCCTGTCACAGATCTCGCGCCGGCATTCCCGCCCGGTCGTGCAGGCGTACGTGGACGGCAATCTCGGCGCCCAGCGGTGGATCGCCGAGTTCTGCAAGCACAACGACGTGGCAACGGAGACCGCCGACGCGTACACGTACGCCGTGAGCGGCGAGAGCGTGGGCTCGGTCGAGGCAGAACACCGCAGTTGCCGCGCGGCGGGCCTGCCGACGCGAACCGTGACCGACACCGAGTTGCCCTATCCCGTCGCCTCGGCGGTCGTGCTGCCGAATCAGATCCAGTTCGACCCCATGCCGATGCTGCGCGCTGCTGTGCGCGAACTCCGGGCGAACGACGGCGAGGTCTTCACCGGGATCCGCGCCGTGTCGGCCTCGGCGGACAGCGGCGGCTGCACGGTCGAGACCGAGTCCGGAAGCGTGCGCGGCGCGCACGTCGTACTGGCCACAGGCATGCCGATCCTGGATCGAGGCGGGTTCTTCGCGCGACTCGAACCGGAACGCTCGTACGCCTGCGCGTTCGAGGTGGCAGAGACACCGCCCAGCGGCATGTACCTGTCGGTGGACTCGCCCACCCGCTCGATCCGGACCGCCCCCGCGGCGAATCCTCGGAGCGCCTCCTCGTCCGGCAACGACCACCCTCTGCTGCTCGTCGGCGGCAACGGCCACGTGGTGGGCCGGCACAAGGGATCCACCCGTGCCGCTGTCGCGGACCTCATCGCGTGGACGCAGCGGCATTTCCCGGGAGCGAAGCCCGTCGCGCGATGGTCCGCGCAGGACTACAGCACGCTCGATTCGCTGCCGTACGTCGGTCCACTGCTCCCGACAACGGACCGCCTCTGGGTCGCGACCGGCTACGGCAAGTGGGGTATGACCAACGCGGTCACCGCCGCGCACCTGTTGAGCACCCGGATCACCGGTGAACGCGATCCCGAGATCGAGGCGTGGGCTCCCGGGTATTCGGCGTGGAGCCCGTCCCAGCTGTTCGACGTCCCGAGCGCGGTGAAGCTCAACGCGGGCGTGGGCATCAACCTCGCCCGCGGATGGTGGAACGCGGAGACCAGCTCGGACTCCTCGACCGCACCCGGCGAGGGCGAAGGACGCGTCGCGCGCGACTGCGGCCTTCCCGTCGGCATATCCACGATCGACGGCCGGACCCAGCGGGTGTCGGCGGTGTGCCCGCATCTCGGAGGGGTACTGCGATGGAACGACGAAGAGGCCTCCTGGGACTGTCCCCTGCACGGATCTCGCTTCGCCGCCGACGGCACCCGGCTCGAGGGACCGGCGACGAGTGACCTGAATCGCCGCTGACCGCGACGTTTCCTGACACACGGCCCGGGGTATCCGGGTCCGGATCGAGAAAGGCACGATAGATATGACTACAGCGGAACAAGGCCGTCTCGCGGGACGCAGGATTGCGGTCCTCGCCACCGACGGTGTCGAAGAGGTAGAGCTCGTCGAGCCATGGAAGGCCGTCGAAAAAGAAGGCGCGACACTCGAACTGTTGTCGCTCCGGACCGGCGAGATCCAGGCGATGCAGCAGGATGTGAACGAAGCCGGCAAGTACCCCGTGGACCGGGCGGTAGCCGACGCGAACGTCTCCGATTTCGACGCACTGCTGCTTCCGGGCGGCACCACCAACCCGGATCATCTGCGCCAGGATCCCGACGCTGTCGCCTTCGTGCGGGACTTCGTGCAATCGGACAAGCCCGTCGGCGTGATCTGCCACGGCCCGTGGACGTTGGTGGAAGCCGGAGTCGTGGACGGCCGCACGTTGACCTCGTATCCGAGCGTGCGCACCGACATCCGGAATGCCGGTGGAACCGTCGTCGACAAAGAGGTGGTCATCGACCGGAACCTGGTGTCCAGCCGGAACCCGGACGACCTCCCCGCATTCTGCGCAGCCGTCATCGACGTGGTCGCCGAGGCGGGTTCGGGTAGCTCCTGACCGAGACGGATGACGGAGAAACCCGTCCGACAGCGCACGTGCCCAGTTGTGAGAAGTACTTGTTGTGAGAAGAAAGGACCCCTCGACGATGGTTGAGGTCCACGCACTGCCCGACCCCGCTGCGGCGACGCCCTCGCCCGCCGCGGTCGGGGCACGTTTCAGCACCGCCGAAATCAAGCGCCGCATCGACGCGATGTTCGACGAAGTGCAGGCCGTCGAAGTGGAGCGGCTGGAGGCGTGACTTCCCAGCTCACGCAGCCTGCCGCCCGCATACCGATGCGAAAGTTGAACAACGATGAGTGAGACGTCCTCCAACCGATTCGTGGTCGTGGCCAACCGGCTTCCGGTGGACCTGGAGACCCCGCCGGACGGTGGGCCAGGGGTGTGGCGTCGGAGCCCCGGCGGGCTCGTGACGGCGCTCGAGCCGGTCCTCCGTTCCGCCGACGGCGCGTGGGTCGGCTGGCCCGGCACCCCCGACGTCGACCTCGACCCGTTCGTCGAGGAGGGCTTGACCCTTCATCCGGTGCGACTGAGCGAAGCGGAAGTCACGGAGTACTACGAGGGCTTCTCCAACGAGACGCTCTGGCCGCTCTACCACGATGCGGTGATCGCGCCGACGTTCGACCGCGCCTGGTGGCGCACCTACGAGAAGGTCAACCGCCGGTTCGCCGAGGAGGCCGCTCGGGCGGCAGCGCCCGGCACCACCGTGTGGGTTCACGACTACCAGCTTCAGCTGGTCCCGCGGATGCTTCGCGATCTGCGCCCCGATCTGAGGATCGGGTTCTTCCTGCATATCCCGTTCCCTCCCACCGAATTGTTCCTCCAGCTGCCGTGGCGGAAGGAGATCCTCGAGGGACTCATGGGTGCCGACCTTGTCGGTTTCCACCTGCCCGGCGGCGCCGAGAACTTCCTGTACCTCGCCCGGCGGCTGCTCGACCTCCCGAGCTCTCCTCGGGGCACCACCGGGGGCGGCACCATCGATCTCGGGGATCGACGCGTGCGGGTCGGCGCGTATCCGATCTCGATCGATTCCGCACAGCTGCGCGACCAGTCGGTCACGGCCGCAACGAAACTGCGCGCCAAGGAGATACGTGCGGAGCTGGGCGACCCGGAGACGATTCTCCTGGGTGTCGATCGGCTCGACTACACCAAGGGGATCAGCGTTCGGCTCGAGGCATTGCGCGAGTTGCTCGTCGAGGGCACGCTCGACCCCGAAAAGGTCGTCATGGTCCAGCTCGCGACCCCCAGCCGCGAACGGCTCTCCGCGTACGCGTCCTTGCGCGACGACATCGAACGGCAGGTCGGAAACATCAACGGCGAGTTCGGGCAGCTCGGACGGCCCGTGGTGCATTACCTGCACCGGCCCGTCGATCGCGACGAACTGGTCGCGATGTACGCCGGGGCCGACGTCATGGTTGTCACCCCGTTCCGCGACGGTATGAATCTCGTCGCCAAGGAGTACGTGGCGTGTCACGGCGACGGGAGCGGAGCGCTCGTGCTGAGCGAGTTCGCGGGGGCCGCCGCAGAGTTGAGGCGTGCGCACGTGGTGAACCCGCACGATCTCGAGGACGTCAAACGTGCCGTGGTGAACGCCGTGGGAGAAGACCGGGCGAGCGCCGCGCGGCGAATGCGCTCCATGCACAAACACGTGATGGCACACGACGTCGACCGCTGGGCGAATTCGTTCCTGTCCCACCTCACCGAGGATCACTGACCGGTCCGGACAATTTGTGACACGGGTCGCATTATCAGCTGTGACCGACGTGCCCCATAGATGCCGTTTGGTTCGCCACCGCCTCACTCGAGGCGGTGGCGACGACGCTCGGTGTGTGCCGCATAATCGGACATATGACGGACCGCAGCATCCCGGAGGAGCCCGCACTGGCCGGGCACGCCGGAGACGGTGCCACCCAGCATGTGGGTAGCTTCAGGTACTTGCTCGCAAACGACGCATGGGAATGGTCGGATGCCGTCGCGAGGATGCACGGCTACGAGCCCGGAACCGTCACGCCGACCACCGACCTGCTTCTTCAACACAAACACCCGGACGACAAAGAACACATCGCGATGCTTCTCGACGCGGTGCGTTCGGCGGGTGAACCGTTCAGTAGCCGGCACCGGATCATCGACACCGCTGGGAACGTGAAGCGTGTCGCCGTGATCGGGGACCGGCTCGTCGACGAGGACGGCACCCTGCTCGGCACCTCGGGCTTCTATCTGGACTTGTCCGATGCATTCGAGGAAGAGGTCCGCGAGGGTGTCGACCTGGCGGTGAACGCACTCGCCGAATCCCGCGCCGTGATCGAACAGGCCAAAGGCGTCCTCATGCTCGTGTACTGCATTTCGCCCCAGCACGCTTTCGAGGTGCTGGCCTGGCGGTCGCAGGAAACGAACGTCAAACTCCGGGTACTCGCCGAGCAACTCGTCGCCGACATCACTGCGGGCCCCGGGACCGAAGCGATGAGCCGGACGGAGTTCGACCACCTGCTCATGACCCTGCACGAGCGCGTCGGGAACGAATAGCGGGAGCCGCCCTCCGTACGGCTCCTTCGTCCCCGACCGCCGGCAGACAGCGCAGAGCGGCCGGACTTCAGCGCCGGACGGCGCTCAGAGCAGCACCGCGACGATGACCGCCACGAAGATCGCCACGATCACAGCGATGGAAACGAGTGCGACCCACCCACTGACGGGGAAGTGGTTTCTCGTTTCCGGTTCCGGTGCGGACAACCCAGAGGTCTGACCGGATTCGGGAGGGGTGGAACCGGGGCTGACCCCGCCGCCCTGCTCGAGATCGGGTGTCGACGCCGGATCGGGATCGGTATTGCGGTGTGGTTCGGGATCGGAGACAGTCACACATCCTCCTCGGATCGTCGCTTCGGTTCGTGATCGGCAGGGAACACCGACAGCGGGATCGCCGCCCTGCCCGACCGTTCCTCCGGAGTACCCGGGACCCGCTGTTCGAACCGCACCGACAGCATCCGGCTCGATGCGAGTGCTCTGCGCCGGGGATTACTTACCCGCGTGTGGGGTAGTCGTTGTGTAGTGCCCCACCACGGACGAACCGGCTCGGGAAGGCCGCGTCACGGCGGTGTGGCGCACTGGAACGCGATCGAAACTACCTACAACACAGGATATTCCATGACACCTGAGGTCAAGAACCCCCGGAACGACTCACGGCTCGCACGGACAGCGATGTGGTACGCCGCAGGCGTGATTGCGCTTGCCGCCGTCGTCGCGGCCGGTGTGATCGTGTGGGCAAGCCTGAATACAGGCGATACCTGCGCCGACGCGGACTTCGCGGTCTGTACCGACCCCGCGCGCGCGATCCTCGCATTCGGCCCGGTTCTGATCTTGCTCCTCGGTGGGCTGGGCGCTTTCGTGCAGACCTTCCGGGTCTGGCAGGCGGCCGGCCGGTGGCAGATTTGGCATGGCACCGGATGGGCGCTGTTTGTACTGATGGTGCTCTACGCGGGCTTTGCCGCAGGTATAGCAGTGTGATCCCGCTCGACCTCCCCCCGGAGTCGCCGGGCTCAGGACGCCCGGTCGAGCCCGAGCGTCGCGAGAGCATTGTCGAGCGACGGGTGCGCGACGACGGGGATGGTGGCCCCGAGCACGCGGAACAAGCGGTGCACGGGCCTGCTCCCTACCAGTGCCCAGTGATACCCGCCCTGCTCGCAGCGTGTCTCCAGGTGTTCGAAGACCCTGAGGCCGGCAGCACCGAAGAAGTCGACGTCGGAGAGGTCGAGGACGATGCGGGACGTTTCCAGGTGTCGGGCGGCGAAATCACGCAACGCGTGCGCATTACGGATGTCGATCTCTCCACGCACCCTGATCTGGATGACGTCGGAGCCGATCGGGAGGGCACTGAATTCTGCTCCGAACCACTGCTCGACCACGACGTCGGAGGGTGCAGGGCATACCGACCACGTAGCCGCGGTCGACCATCGATGAGGCGATGCGATTCGCTGAGAAACTGTCATGACACTTCCCAACACAGACGATGTTGTTAAGCGCGACGACAGCGGTGGCACTCCGGCTACCTACCGAAAAACCTCGCGGCCGCGTGGCGCTTCCGAGTTCCCGGCTGTGTGCTCAACCTTCCCAAACACTAGTGCAACCGGCGCCAGCTCTCAACCGCCGTCCGCTGTCCCGAGTGGCCCTGACCTCACATAGATCGGCGGTCTCGCCCCTCGATCCACGACCGGCCGACGGCGTGGCCTTCGCGCGCGGCGAGAATCTGCGCGCGGGTGTCGACCCGGGGCGCGCCGGAGCCGCTGTCGAGATGTGCAGCGCCGGAAGCCTCTTGGTGTGATCCTGACGACCGGCTTCGTGGTGTGGACCGCGTGCTCGTCACGTTGTTAGGGTCGCGGCGTGCCCTTCCGATTGCCGTTGAGGACCGACCGGTTGCGCCTGCGACTTCATCGCCCCGATGATCTCGATTGGATGGTAGCGGTCCACTCCCGGCCGGACGTCGCACGCTTTCTGCTGGACGATCCGTGGACCGAGGCTCGCGGGGCAGAGGTTCTGGACAAGCGTCTGGCGCGCACCGACCTCGACGGCGAGGAGGGGGCCGTAGCGCTGATCCTGGAGCACGACGGCGCGCCGGTCGGCGATATCTCGCTCTGGCTCACCGATCGCGAGCACCGGTCGGCCGAGATCGGCTGGGTACTCGATCCGGCCCACACCGGTCGCGGATTCGCTCGCGAGGCGGTCCGGACCGTCCTCACAACCGGGTTCGACCATGGCCGGCTGCACCGCGTCGCCGCTCAGATGGACGCTCGCAATACGCCTTCGGCTCGACTGGCAGCTGCCGTCGGGATGCGACGGGAGGCTCATTTCCGGCAGGACTTCTGGAGCAAGGGCGAGTGGACGGACAGCTTCGTGTACGCCGTACTGGCGTCGGACCCCAGGCCGTGACTCGGCGGGGGAACCCGCCGTGTAAGTGACTTTCGCTGCTCATGAGGTAGGCGGGAGGTTGAACACGGGGCGGTGTGGGTAGCCTTGCCGGGACACCTCAAGGAAACGACCCCCTGACCTGCTTCGACCCCCTCATGGAGATCAAAACCTCATGGCCAATTCCGCGTCGATCGAATCGGCACGAGACCACACCACCCCGGTAGTCGAACTGCGAGTTCAGGCCGACCCCGCCCAGCTGTCCGTACTTCGCGCGGTCGCTGCCGCAATCGCGCTGCAACACGACTTCGATCTCGATACGGTGGCCGACGTGAAACTCGCCGTGGACGAGGCCGCGACCCGTCTCATCATGGGCGCGCCGGATGGCGCGACCCTGTCGTGCAGCTTTCAACTGGTGCCCGGCCGGCTCCGTATCGCCTTGACCGCCCCCACCGCGAACGCCAACGCGGTCGGGCAACCCCGTTCGTTCGGGTGGCACGTGCTCAACTCGCTGACCGACTCCATCTCGGTGTCGTCGGAGGATCACGGGGACGGCACCCTCTCCACCATCGACATGTCCATCGCAGAAGGTAGTGCCGCTCGGTGAGCCGAAATCCAGCACGATCGAGCGACGAGTACGCCGACGTAACCGAAACCTTGAGCAAGCTCCTGACGCTGAGTCAGGACGACCCGGAACGGTCGGCGATCCGTGATGCGGTCGTCGAGCGCTGCCTGCCCCTCGCCGAGCACATCGCGCGCCGATTCGACGGGCGAGGCGAAGCGTTCGAGGACCTGCTTCAGGTCGCGCGCCTCGGCCTCGTCAATGCCGTCGACCGCTTCGACACCGAACGCGGGTCCGACTTCGTGTCGTTCGCAGTGCCGACGATCATGGGTGAGGTCCGGCGTCATTTCCGCGACACCGGATGGGCCGTGCGCGTTCCGCGCCGCATGAAGGAACTCCACCTCTCCTTGAGCAAGGCGACCTCCGAACTCTCGCAGCACCTGGGCAGGGCCCCAACAGCAGCGGAACTCGCGGCGGAACTGGGGATCGACCAAGAAGAGGTCATGCAGGGCCTGGTCGCCGGCAACGCATACCAGACCGTGTCCGTGGATCGTTCGTCCCCGTCGGGTGACGACGGCCTGACCCTGGCCGACACACTCGGCGACTACGACGCAGCGCTCGACGAGGTGGAGAACCACGAGGCACTGCGTCCACTGCTCGAGGCGCTTCCCGCCCGCGAACGCACGGTGGTTCTGCTCCGGTTCTTCGGCAACATGACCCAGACGCAGATCGCCGAGCGTGTCGGGGTGTCGCAGATGCACGTGTCTCGCCTGCTCACCAAGACGCTCGCGCAACTGCGCGAGCAACTCGGCGACAACTTCTGATCACAGATAACCCTCGACACCACACCGCCCCCGACCGGAATTCCGGTCGGGGGCGGTGCGGTGTCGGGCGAGTTGGCGACTACCCGGCGTTCGAGGACGCCCGGCGCCGGAGCCTGCGTGCCGCGGCCACGAGGTTCCGCAGCGACGGCTCGAGCTGCCAGTAGTGACGCGTCTTGAGCCCACCGTCCGGGTTTGCCCACAATCGGTCGAGCTCCACGGATTCCGCTGCCTCCGAGAGCAGTTCGTCGAGCTCGTCGATGTCGGGGATCCGGGCGGACCGGGATTCGTACACACCCGGTCCGACACCGTGGGACAGTGCCCTGTCCTTGATCGCTTCGAGCACCCAGCCGATGGACCGCGTTGCCACGATGGCGGTGACGTCCGCGTCCAGCCGTTCGATCGCGTCGACCACCGACTCCTGACCAGAGTAGGTCAGGTGCGTATGGATCTGCGTCTCTGGCTTGGCGCCACCGGTCGCGAGACGGAACGCGTCGACCGCCCAGTCCAGGTACTCGGCCCGGCCGTCCTGCCGCAGCGGAAGCAGCTCGCGGATAGCGGGTTCGTCGACCTGGATGATCGCGATGCCCGCTCGCTCGAGATCTGCGATCTCGTCGCGGATCGCGAGAGCGAGCTGATCGGCCGTTTCGTGCAGAGGCTGGTCCTGCCGCACGTACGAACGAGCCAGCATGGTGACCGGGCCGGTGAGCATTCCCTTGACCGGCTTGTCCGTCAACGACTGAGCGAACGAAATCCACTCCACCGTCATCGGCTTCGGCCGCACGATGTCGCCGTACAGAACCGGCGGACGAGTACAGCGCGAACCGTAGGCCTGCACCCACCCGTAGTGGGTGGTTGCGAAGCCCTCCAGCAGTTCGGCGAAGTACTGCACCATGTCGTTGCGTTCGTGCTCACCGTGCACGAGCACATCGAGTCCGATGTCCTCCTGGAGACGGATGGTGGATTCGATCGTCTCCTGGATGCGCTTGACGTACTCCTCCCACGACAGCCGTCCCTGCCCCAGCTCGTACCGAGCCTTGCGGGTCTCGTCCGTCTGCGGGAACGACCCCAGCGTCGTGGTCGGCACGGGCGGAAGATTCAGCCGTGCCTGTTGCGCAGTCCGTCGCTCCTCGTACGGTGCGCGATGGCGATGCTCGGGCGTGAGCGCGTTCATCCGGGCTCGGACGGTGTGCTTCTGCTTGAAGTGCACCGACACCGGCGGCCTCCGCCACCGTTCCTCGGCGCCGGTGGTCAGCGCCTTCGCGAGCGAGACCACCTCACCGACCTTCTGCTTCGCGAATGCGAGGCGGTCGGCGACATCGCCGGGGATGTCGTACTCGACGAGCAGGTCGTACGGAACGTGCAGCAACGAGCACGACGTCGAGACGACGAGGTCCGGTGCAACCGCCGCGATCGACTGGATGTATTCGAGAGTGCGACGCCGATCCGTCTTCCAGACGTTGCGTCCGTCGACGACACCCGCGTAGATCCGCTTCCGCTTGAGACCGGGCACAGCCGCGAACTCGTCGGCGCTCATCCTGCCGTTGACGAGATCGAGACCGATCGCCTCGACCTTCGACGACGCCAGGATGGGGAGCGCTTCACCGAACGAGCCGTACGGTCCTGTGACCAGGATGCGCGGACGCAGTGGGGCATGCGCCAGCACGTCGTATGCGCGGCGCAGCGCGGCCAGTTCGTCGTCGCTGCGATCCTCGGTGAACGACGGCTCGTCGAGCTGGACGCACGTGGCGCCGGCGCGCGCGAGCTGCTCGAACAGCTTCTCGTACTGCGGGAGCAGCGAATCGAGAAGGTCGAGGGTCCGGAAACCGTCTCGAGCGGAGGTCGGCGCGACCTTGGACAGCAGCAACAGCGACACCGGGCCGAGCACGACGGGCCGGAGTTCGATGCCGTCGGCCTTCGCCCGTTCGAACTCGTCGAGAACCGCTGCCGAATTCAGCTCGAAGACCGTGTTCTCGTCGAGTTCCGGCTGGCGGTAGTGATAGTTGCTGCCGAACCAGCGCACGAGCTCGAGGGGCGGGAAATCCTCACGCCCGCGGCACATCGTGAAGTAGAAATCGAGCGGGTCGAGTTCACCCAGCAGTGGGCGGAACCGCTCGGGGACCGCGCCGAACAACAGGGCGTTGTCGAGCACATGGTCGTAGTAGGAGAACGTGTTTCCGGGGACCTGGGTCAGGCCGGTCGCCGCGAGCTCGCGCCAGGTGTCTTCCTGGATGTCGCGAGCGACGGCGACGAGTTCGTCGCGCGTGCTCGTGCCGTGCCAGTAGGACTCGAGAGCACGCTTGAGTTCACGGCGGGGCCCGATACGCGGATACCCGAGGATGCTTGACCCGTATCCGTCGGCAGGAGTTGCCATGTCGGAGTCGACCTTTCCCTCATGCACTTCGCGCCCGTGCACCGGCAGCCGGTGCGTGAAGCACTGCTGTCGGAGCACGGGCGCCGAAGTACGGTGGTGCTGACTGGCTAGCTGGCCTTCTTGATCGCGCGGCCCTTGTCGGCGTATTCGTAGAAGCCGGCGCCCGACTTCTTTCCGACGAGCCCTGCCTCGACCATCCGCTGCAGCAGCGGCGGTGCGGAGTACAGGGGCTCCTTGAACTCCTCGTACATCGAGTCGGCAATCGCCTTCACCGTGTCGAGTCCGACAAGGTCGGTCAGTGCGAGGGGGCCCATCGGGTGAGCACAGCCCAGCACCATCGTCTTGTCGATATCGTCCTTGGTTGCGAACCCGGATTCGACCATCCGGATCGCCGACAGCAGGTACGGCACGAGCAGCGCGTTCGCGATGAAGCCGGCACGATCCGACGAACGGACGACCTGCTTACCGAGTACATCCGCAGCGAACGCCTCCGCGCGCCGAGCGACCGTGGAGCCGGTCTTCAGCGTGGTGACCAGCTCGACGAGCGGGAGCACGGGCACCGGGTTGAAGAAGTGCATCCCGATGACTCGCTCGGGAGCCGCGGTCGCGATGCCGAGCTTCATGATCGGGATCGACGACGTGTTGGATGCCAGCACCGCGTGGGGATCGGTGACGATCTTGTCGAGTTCGGCGAAGATTTCACTCTTCACCTTCTCGTCCTCGACGACGGCCTCCACGACGAGCTGACGGTCGGCGAAGTCACCGAGGTCGGAGGTGAAGCGCAACCGCCATGCAGCCTGCTCCCGCTCGCGTTCGGTGATCTTGCCGGTGCTCACCCCACGGTCGAGCGACCGGAGGATGCGGGCGCGTCCGGCTGCCGCGAGTTCGCGGGTCTGCTCGAACACGAGTACGTCGACATGAGCGCGTGCGCACACCTCGGCGATACCTGCGCCCATGATGCCGGCGCCGATCACGCCGACGCGCTGAATCTTTTCGCTGGTCACGTCAGCTCCTTCTCGTTTGTGGGGTCGTGAGAGGTCGTCGCTGGATGCGCGCGCACCCCGCGGCGGGATATCGGGGACCTGAGGGATCCCGCCGCGGGGTGGACCTGGGTGGCGCTGTTCCTAGTGGAACTGGCCTTCCTCGGTGGAGCCCTTCAGGGCAGCCGTGGAGGTGTTGGGATCGACGGTGGTGGCGATCGAATCGAAGTAGCCGGCGCCGACCTCACGCTGGTGCTTGATGGCGGTGAAGCCACGCTCTGCAGCAGCCTTGAACTCGCGCTCCTGCAGGTCGACGAAGGCGGTCATGCCCTCGCGGGCGTAGCCGTGCGCCAGGTCGAACATGCCGTAGTTGAGCGAGTGGAAGCCCGCCAGCGTGATGAACTGGAACTTGAAGCCCATCGCGCCGAGCTCCTTCTGGAACTTCGCGATGGTCGCGTCGTCCAGGTGTGCCTTCCAGTTGAAGGACGGGGAGCAGTTGTAGGCGAGCAGCTGGTCCGGGAACTCGCTGCGGACGGCCTCGGCGAACTTCTTCGCAACCTCGAGGTCCGGCACGCCGGTCTCCATCCAGATGAGGTCGGAGTACGGGGCGTAGGCCTTGGCGCGAGCGATGCAGGGCTCGATGCCGTTCTTGATGCCGTAGAAGCCTTCGGCGGTACGGGTGCCGTCGAGGAACTCGCGGTCGCGCTCGTCCACATCGGAGGTGATCAGCGTGGCTGCCTCCGCGTCGGTACGGGCGATGACGACCGTCGGGACGTCGGCGACGTCGGCTGCGAGGCGAGCCGAGGTCAGGGTGCGGATGTGCTGCTGGGTGGGGATGAGCACCTTGCCACCGAGGTGGCCGCACTTCTTCTCGGAAGCGAGCTGGTCCTCCCAGTGGGAACCGGCAACGCCGGCCGCGATCATGGCCTTCTGCAGCTCGTAGACGTTGAGCGCGCCACCGAAGCCGGCTTCGCCGTCGGCGACGATCGGTGCCAGCCAGTTCTCGACCGAGGTGTCACCCTCGACCTTGGCGATCTCGTCGGCGCGCAGCAGTGCGTTGTTGATACGGCGCACGACCTGCGGGACCGAGTTCGCCGGGTACAGCGACTGGTCCGGGTAGGTGTGACCCGACAGGTTCGCGTCGCCGGCAACCTGCCAACCGGACAGGTAGATGGCCTTGAGGCCGGCGCGGACCTGCTGCACAGCCTGGTTGCCGGTGAGGGCGCCCAGGGAGTTGATGTAGTCCTCGTTGTTGACGAGATCCCAGAGGATCTCGGAGCCGCGACGCGCGAGGGTGGCCTCTTCGACGACGGTGCCCTGCAGCTTCGCGACCTGCTCGGCCGTGTAGTTACGGGTAACCCCGTTCCAGCGGGGGTTGGTGTCCCAGTCCTTCTGAATTTCCTCAGCGGTCCTCGGGGTGCCGGTAGTCGACATCAAAAAGCTCCACTCTCTCGATCTGAATCCGCTATGAACGCTCAGCAGTACATACGTACGGCTTCACATCCTTTGCGTTCCTTTCGGATGTACTCCATGACAATGACACAGCCGAAAAACCCCGTCTACCTGTTGCTAATGCCAATCTTGGCTAGGTTCGAACCGGCCCTTGCAAAGGTTGCTAATAAGTGGCCTCGCCAACGACCGGGTTTTTTACCCTTTGGTTACCCGCCGGTAGGTTCCTACCTCGGCTTATGCCGGAAAAGTAATGTGGCGACGACCGGAGCCGGAGGACGCGCCACCGAGCCCGGCACTCACCACCGAACCCGCGCCTCTGTGAGCGCACTCACAGGACCGGCACCGGCCGGGTCCGCCTCCCCGGCGCTCAACCGACGCCTTCTCTTAACAACCTGCGAACAACACATTGCGAAGCACCCCGACCGGGCTTTACCCTGGGCGAATGGCCAAGACCTTCGTCGGCGCCCGCTTGCGCCAGCTACGCACCGAGCGGGGACTGAGCCAGGCCGCGCTTGCCAAGACGCTCGAGATCTCCGCCAGCTACCTGAACCAGATCGAACACGACGTCCGGCCTCTCACCGTGCCGGTACTCCTGCGCATCAGCGAAGTGTTCGGCGTCGACACCACGTTCTTCTCCTCCCAGGACGACACCCGGCTCATCGCAGAGATGCGTGAGGTCGCGCTCGACCAGGAGATGGGCATCGACACCGACGCCCAGGAGATCGCGGAGATGGTCGCGGCGCATCCCAACCTGGCGCGCGCCATGGTCAACATGCACCGCCGGTTCCGGAACACCACCGCGCAACTCGCCGCGGCCACCGAAGACCGCTACAGCGACGGCAGCGGCAGCGGCGCCATCACCATGCCGCACGAAGAAGTGCGCGACTACTTCTATCAGCGCCACAACTACCTGCACGATCTCGACACGGCAGCGGAGGAACTCGCCAACCGGATCCGATTCCACCGTGGCGACGTGGGCGGGGAGATCGCCAAGCGCATGCAGACCGCGCACGACGTCCAGATCGTCAAGCGCATCGACCTCGGCGAGAACATCCTCCACCGCTACGACCCGGAGACCCGGATCCTCGAGGTAGCGCCCCAGTTGTCGGGTGGCCAGCAGGTGTTCAAACTCGCCATCGAGCTGGCGTACCTCGAATGCGGAGACCTCATCGACCGCCTCGTCGACGAAGGTGCGTTCACGAGCGACGCGTCGCGCACTCTCGCCCGCTTGGGCCTGGCCAACTACTGGGCAGCCGCACTGCTCCTGCCGTACACGCAGTTCCACGAGATCTCCGAGAACTTCCGGTACGACATCGAGCGGCTCTCCGCTTTCTACGGCGTGAGCTACGAGACGATCACCCACCGCCTCTCCACACTGCAGCGGCCCAAGCTGCGTGGCGTCCCGTTCTCCTTCGTCCGGGTCGACCGCGCCGGCAACATGTCGAAACGACAGTCGGCGACCGGATTCCACTTCTCGACGAGCGGTGGCACCTGTCCGCTCTGGAACGTGTACGAGACGTTCGCCTACCCCGGCAAGATCATGACGCAGATCGCACAGATGCCCGACGGCCGGCGCTACCTCTGGGTTGCCCGCACCGTCGAGCGCCGCGCGGCTCGCTACGGGCAGCCGTCCAAGACCTTCGCGATCGGGCTGGGCTGCGAACTGCGCCACGCCCACCGTCTCGTCTACGCCGACGGTCTCGACCTCGACGAAAGCAATCCCGGCACCCCGATCGGGTCGGGCTGCCGCGTGTGCGAGCGCGTGAACTGCCCGCAGCGGGCGTTCCCGCCCCTCGGCAAGGAGATCGACATCAACGAGCACCGCAGTTCGGTGTCTCCGTATCTCGTCCGCTGACGACGCGTCACCGACTCGCACACAGCGCTGTAAGGACGATGTAACACACTCGTCACCCGCGTCACACAACTGTGACCGGGAGATATTCTGGCGCAACAACGCCCTTCTAGTGTTTGGCCTCGCGGATACAGAGTTGTATACGCCGCCGGATACACCGGTCCTCTCCGGTCCCACCTTCGAAGGAAGGGCACCTTCATGTCAGTTGCCAGGTCCAAGTTCGCCACTCGCGCCATCGCGGCGCCTGCAGCGCTGGTCGCCGTCGGTCTCGTCCTGACCGCCTGTGGAAGCCGCGCGGGAGACACGCCCGACTCGTCGGCGGGCGCCTCCGGTGGCACGTCCTGTGTCGACACCTCGGGCGACACCATCAAGGTCGGTTCGCTGAACTCGCTCTCGGGCACGATGGCGATCTCCGAGGTCACCGTGCGTGACTCGATCGCCCTCGCCGTGGAAGAGATCAACGCGGACGGCGGCGTCCTCGGAAAGCAGATCCAGGTCGTCGCGGAAGACGGTGCGTCGGAGCCGACGGTCTTCGCCGAGAAGGCCGAGAAGCTCATCAGCTCCGATTGTGTCGCAGCGGTATTCGGAGGATGGACATCGTCCAGCCGCAAGGCGATGCTCCCGGTGTTCGAGGATCGCAACGCATTGCTGTACTACCCGGTCCAGTACGAGGGCCTCGAATCGTCGTCGAACATCTTCTACACCGGTGCGACCACCAACCAGCAGATCGTGCCGGCGCTGGACTACCTCAAGGAACAGGGCGTGAAGTCCTTGTACCTGGTGGGCAGCGACTACGTGTTCCCGCAGACCGCGAACCGGATCATCAAGGCCTACGCCGAGGCGAACGGCATCGAGATCAAGGGCGAGGACTACACCCCGCTCGGGTCGACCGACTTCTCCACCATCGTCAACAAGGTCCGCACCGCCGACGCGGACGCCGTATTCAACACGCTGAACGGCGATTCCAACGTCGCGTTCTTCCGTGAGTACACCAACGCGGGTCTCGACGCGAAGGACATGCCGGTCGTCTCGGTGTCCATCGCCGAGGAAGAGGTCGTGGGTATCGGCGCGCAGAACATCGAAGGCCAGCTCACCGCGTGGAACTACTACCAGACCGTCGAGTCCCCCGAGAACGCGTCGTTCGTCGAGGCGTACAAGGCGAAGTACGGCGCGAACAAGCCGACGTCCGACCCGATGGAAGCTGCTTACACCTCGGTCTACCTGTGGAAGAACAGCGTCGAGAAGGCCGAGTCGTTTGCGGTCGAGGACGTCGTGAAAGCTTCCGACGGAGTCTCTTTCGACGCTCCTGAAGGCACCGTGACGATCGACGGCGACAACCACCACATCACCAAGACCGCCCGTATCGGTGAAATCCGCGGCGACGGCCTGATCTACACCGTGTGGGAGTCGGACGGCGCCGTCGATCCCGATCCGTACCTCGAGTCCTACGACTGGGCTGCCGGACTCTCCGGAAACTGACGCTCACGACCGGGAAGCCGACCAGGGAGGCACCATGGATGTCCTTGTAGGACAGTTGTTCACAGGATTGAGTATAGGTTCGATCCTGCTGCTGGCGGCACTGGGCCTGTCGCTGACCTTCGGGCAGATGGGCGTGATCAACATGGCCCACGGCGAATTCATCATGGCCGGCAGCTACACCGCCTTCGTGGTCCAGCAGGTGATCTCGTCCGCGGGTGTGTCCCTGTTCGTCTCGCTGCTCGTCGGCTTCCTGGTCGGTGGGGCGATGGGTGTCCTGCTCGAGCTCACCCTCATCCGCCGCATGTACCACCGGCCCCTCGACACCCTGCTCGTCACGTTCGGTGTGGGCCTGCTGCTCCAGCAGGCCGCCCGCGACATCTTCGGCGCACCCGCCGTCAACGTCGTGGCCCCGGCCTGGCTGTCGGGCGGTGTCGAGATCCTGGGCGCGGTGGTACCGAAAACCCGCCTGTTCATCTTGGCGCTGTCGGTGATCTGCGTGATCGCACTCATCGCCTCGATGAAGTACACCCCGATGGGCCGCCGGATCCGCGCGGTCGTGCAGAACCGCGACCTCGCGGAAACCGTCGGGATCTCCTCGCGCCGCACCGATATCACCACGTTCTTCCTCGGTTCGGGCCTCGCGGGCCTTGCCGGCGTGGCGCTGACGCTGATCGGCTCGACCATCGGGCAGGCGTACCTGATCGACGCGTTCCTCGTCGTCGTCATCGGCGGCCTCGGCAGGATCGAAGGCGCCGTGCTCGCCGCCGTCGCCCTGGGTCTGCTCAATTCGTTCATCGAATACTCCACCACCGCTTCGATCGCGAAGGTGATCGTCTTCGTGATCATCGTGATCTTCCTGCAGGTCCGTCCCCAAGGCCTGTTCGCCGTCAAGACGAGGAGCCTGGTCTGATGTCTGTGACGTTCTCCCCCCGGTCCCTGACACAACCCGGACCCGTCCGCACCGCAGCAGGATTCGCGCTCGCCGCGCTCGTGTTGTTCGGCATCGCGCCGGCGTTCCTGTCCGACTTCCGGCTGGGCCTGCTCGGCAAGTTCCTGTGCTTCGCGATCGTCGCCGTCGGAATCGGGCTCGCATGGGGGCGCGGCGGCATGCTGACCCTCGGGCAGGGCGTGTTCTTCGGGCTCGGCGCATACATCATGGCAATGCATCTCAAAATTGCCGACGCACAGTTGCGTGAGGACTCCGTCCCCGACTTCATGCAGATCGCGGGAATCCGTGAGCTACCGGCATATTGGGTGCCGTTCACCTCACCGTTCGTCGCGATCCTGGCGATCCTCATCGTCCCGGCGCTCGTCGCGGCACTGCTCGGGCTCGGTGTGTTCAAGCGACGTGTGAAAGGCGCCTACTTCGCGATCCTGTCCCAGGCCCTCGCCGCCGCCTTCGCCATCCTGCTCGTCGGTCAGCAGTCCACCGGCGGTTCCAACGGCCTCAACCGGTTCCGCACCTTCTTCGGCTTCGAACTCTCCGATCCCGTCAACAAGCGGATGCTGTTCTTCATCGTGGCGGCCATCCTGCTGCTCGTCGTCGCCGCAACCCGGCAGTTGATGCAGTCCCGCTACGGTGAACTACTCGTCGCGGTGCGCGACCAGGAGGAACGCGTCCGGTTCCTCGGCTACGACCCCGCCAACATCAAGGTGGTGGCCTACACCGTCGCCGCGTTCTTCGCCGGCATCGCCGGAGCGATGTTCGTTCCCATCGTCGGCATCATCTCCCCCGCCGACATCGGCATCGTTCCGTCCATCGCCTTCCTCATCGGCGTCGCCATCGGAGGCCGCAGCACCCTGCTCGGGCCGGTCCTCGGCGCGATCGGAGTCGCGTGGGCCCAGACCGCGCTGTCGGAGAACTTCCCCTCGGCCTGGACCTACGCTCAGGGACTGCTGTTCATCGTGGTGGTCGGCTTCTTCCCCGCCGGCCTGGCCGGACTCGCCACCGTATGGCGCCGGCGCCGCCGGTCCCGGCCCGCACCACCCGCCGACGACGTACCCGCAGCGACGACCGAATTGGAGCCGGCACGATGAACGCACCCGTCTACGGCGGCAACGCCGGCATGGCCAGCGACTACCTCGAAATCCGCGATCTGCGAGTCACCTTCGACGGCTTCCACGCCGTCGACGGAGTGAACCTCACACTCCTGCAGGGAGACCTGCGCTTCCTGATCGGACCCAACGGCGCGGGCAAGACCACCCTCGTCGACGCGGTCACGGGCCTGGTCCCCGCAACCGGTTCCATCACCAAGTCCGGAATCGAACTCGTCGGCAAGAAGACGCACAAGATCGCCCGCCTCGGCGTCGGCCGGACGTTCCAGACCGCGTCGGTGTTCGAGGAACTGTCGGTGCTCCAGAATCTCGATATCGCCGCAGGTGCCGGGCGCTCCCCGTGGCAACTACTGCGCCGCCGTAAAGATGTGCTGCCCGAAATCGAGGAAGCCCTCGAGACGATCGGCTTGTCCGCCCACCGCGACACGCCGGCAGGCATCCTCGCGCACGGCCAGAAGCAGTGGCTCGAGATCGGAATGCTCCTCGTCCAGAACGCCGACGTGTTGCTGCTCGACGAGCCGGTCGCGGGCATGAGCGGCGACGAACGCGAGGAAACCGGCCGGCTGCTGCGCCGTATCGGCGCGCAGCGCACCGTCGTGGTGGTCGAACACGACATGGACTTCATGCGTGCGTTCGCGACCTCCGTGACCGTGCTGGCCCGCGGCAAGGTCATCGCGGACGGCACCGTCGAAGAGGTGCAGAACGATCCGCAGGTCCAAGAGGTCTACCTCGGCACCGCAGCTGCGGTCGGTTCCGACGGCACCGACACGTTCCAGGAGGCATGATGCTCGAACTCGTCGACGTGCGAGCCGGTTACGGCCGCACCGAAGTCATCCACGGTGTCTCGGTCACCGTTCCCTCCGACGGAGTCGCCGCCGTGATGGGCCACAACGGCGCCGGCAAGACCACGCTGCTGCGCGCCGCCGTCGGCCTGCTTCCGATCTCCTCGGGCAAGATCCTGTTCGACGGGCACGACATCAGCGGGCTCCGGCCGGCAGCACGCGTGGCCCGGGGACTCGCCTACGTGCCGCAGGGCCAGCAGTCGTTCGGGCAGCTCACCTGTAGCGAAAACCTGCAGGTCGTCGCGGACGGCCGCAAGAACGGCAAGAAGCTCGTCGCCGATATGCTCGACCTGTTCCCCGCGCTCGTCCCACTGCTCGACCGTCGCGCGGGGCTGCTCTCCGGCGGCCAGCGTCAGCAACTCGCGATCGCGCGCGCTCTGATCACCGAGCCGCGCATGCTCATCCTCGACGAACCGACCGAAGGCATCCAGCCCTCGGTGGTCGCCGAGATCGAGAACACCATCGTCGAACTCAGTCGCGGCGGAAACCTCGGTGTCCTGCTCGTCGAACAGCACATCGGCTTCGCCCTCGACAACGCGCGCCACTACTACGTGCTCGAATCCGGGCGCGTCACCTCCACCGGAGAGGGTGGCGCGGACGCCGCGACAACCGTCCGCGCGGCGATGGCGATCTGATGCGTCCCGGCGTCACCCGGCGAGAGCAGGTCTACCGGGCCTTGCGCACCGACCTGATGTCCGGCGACCTCACCCCCGACGAACGCCTCAGTGAGGAACGGCTCGCCGAGCACTACGGGGTGTCGCGCACCCCGGTGCGCGAGGCGCTGGCTCGCCTCGTGTCCGACGGTCTCGTCGAACGTCGCGAGTACGGGTTGTTTCCGTATCGCCCGCGCCTCGAAGATCTCGCGGGCCTCTACGAACTCCGGATCACCCTGGAACTTCGCGGAATCCGGCGCGCGCAGGACGACGACTCCATCCGGCACGACCCCGACATTCTCGGTCCCGAACTCGACCGCTGGTACGGCATCCGCCGAAATCTTCCGGAACCCGACGCAGGATTTGTGACCCTCGACGAGCAATTCCATCTCACGATGCTGGCGGCGTCCGGAAACCGTGCGCTGTGCGACGCACTTGCCGTGGTCAATCAGAAAGTGCGGCCGGTGCGCATGTTCGACTACCTCACCCCGGACCGGATCTCCGACACGGTCGACGAGCACATCGCCGTCGCGGAACTCGTCCTGGACAACAGACTCGACGACGCGCACCGCATGCTCCTCGAACACATCGGCACCTCCCGGACCGTAGTCGTACGGCGCTCGGAGGAAGCCCTGAACGTGGCGCGGCTTGCCCGGGCGGTCCGTGAGTGATCGTGCGACACTGGCGGGTATGACGCCCCGCATCCGGCCCGGACGTTTCAGGGAACTCGGTCCTCTCAACTGGGCCGCATGGAAAGCGCTCTCCGCGGCGGCGGGGACCACCGACGCCCATCTGTTCAGCACGCTCGGACGGACGGGGCGGTTGTTCCGGGGATGGCTGCACTATTCCGGCATGTTGATGCCCTTCGGCAGGCTCGGCCGCTTCGAGGGCGAGATGATCATCCTGCGGGTCGCGCACTTGCGGGGCAGCGCATACGAGACCGACCATCACACCCGGCTGGGCCGGCGCGCCGGCATCACCGACGACCTCCGTGCGCGCATCGTCGCCGGGCCGGACGCCGAGGGCTGGAGCCCCCGTCACCGCGCGATCCTCGGCGCCGTCGACGAACTGGTCGCGACGAAAGATCTCTCGGACGAGACGTGGTCGACGCTCGCGGATCACCTCGACGATCGAAAGCTCATCGAATTCTGCTTGCTGGTCACCCAATACGACGGTCTGGCCACCACGATCGGCACTCTCCGCCTCGAACGCGACTTCGGTTAGTCACCGGCACCTGCTCACACGGTGAACGTGAGCATCCTCTAACCCGGCCGTAACACGGCGTCACAACGGTGTCATCGCAGGTCAATAGCGTATACAGCTATGTCGACAGAAACGGACACAGGGACACCGGAGCCGCTGCGGCTCCAGGTCTACCGCCAGTTGCGTGACGATGTGATGAACGGGTCGGTCCGTGTCGGCGACCGTATGACGGAGCCGAAACTCGCTGCACGGTTCGGTATCTCACGCACTCCGGTACGCGAAGCACTCGCGATGCTCGTCTCCGACGGTCTGATTCGCAGAGAAGACTACGGATTCTCACCCCAGCCGCCGAGCATTCCGCGCATCCGGAATCTGTACGAACTGCGAATCACCCTGGAATTGCAGGGCATCACCCGCGCACTCGACGATCCGGCCGTGCGGCACGACCGGACGGCACTCGAATCCGAACGTACGCGGTGGCGGGCACTTGCCGACGACCCGCCGGCGCAGGAACCGGGCTTCGTCGTCGCCGACGAGGAGTTCCATGTAGCGCTGCTGGCGTCGTCCGGGAACACCGAACTCGTGAGCGCGCTCGAGTCCGTCAACTCCCGGATTCGCCATGTACGGATGTACGACTTCATGGTCAACAGCCGCATCGAAACGTCGATCGCAGAGCATCTCGGCATCCTCGACGCCGTCCTCGACGACGACCTTCCTACCGCTCGCACCCTGCTCCACCGCCATATCGGCGAATCTCTCTCCGTTGTTCTCGACAGGGTGACCCGCGCGGTCACCGCGATGTCGCTGGCCGACTGACAGCGCTGCCGTCCCGCCCCTATCCGAGGAGCTCGCCTTGACCTACGCCTTCGATACCCTGCTCGTCGCCAACCGCGGCGAGATCGCCTGTCGCATCATGCGTTCGGCTCATCTGCTCGGCCTCAAGACCGTCGCCGTGTACTCCGATGCCGACGCCTCTGCCGCACACGTCGAACTCGCCGACGTGGCCGTGCGACTCGGCCCGGCCCCCGCAGCCGAGTCGTATCTGCGCGCCGATCTGGTGATCGAGGCCGCCCAGGCGACCGGCGCCGGGGCGATCCATCCGGGCTACGGATTCCTCTCCGAGAACGCCGATTTCGCTGCCGCGTGCGAGGCGGCGGGTATCGCGTTCGTCGGGCCGACTCCCGAGCAGTTACGCGTGTTCGGTGACAAACACACCGCGCGAGAGGCCGCGCGCGCCGTGGGAGTTCCGCTCGTGGCGGGCAGCGGACTACTCGGCTCGCTCGACGACGCCCTCGTCGCGGCCGAGGACATCGGATATCCGGTCATGCTCAAAGCAGTCGGTGGCGGTGGGGGCATCGGCATGCAGGCGTGCTTCGGTCCCGACGATCTCCGCTCCGCCTACGAACGGGTGCTGCGCCTCGCGTCGGCCAATTTCTCCTCGTCCGGTGTGTTCCTCGAACGATTCGTGGCACATGCGCGACACATCGAAGTGCAGGTGTTCGGCGACGGGCACGGCCGCACTCTCAGCCTCGGCACCCGCGACTGCTCCCTGCAGCGCCGCAATCAGAAGGTCGTCGAGGAAGCACCCGCTCCGAACCTGCCCGACGAGATCGTCGAACAGTTGCTGTCGTCTTCCCGCGCGCTCGCGGACTCCGTGCACTATCGGTCTGCGGGAACGGTGGAGTTCGTCTACGACATCGACCGAGGTGAGGCATCCTTCCTCGAAATGAACACCCGGCTCCAGGTGGAACATCCTGTGACCGAAGAGGTCACAGGCGTCGACCTCGTCGAATGGATGCTCCGGCTCGCGCGCGGCGAGACCGACATGCTCGACGCGCTGCCCGACACCGGACCCGCGATCAGCGGCCACGCAGTGGAAGCGCGGGTGTACGCCGAGGACCCCGGACACGACTACCGGCCGAGCGCGGGCCTGCTCACCCAGGTGGAGTTCCCCGCACACACCCGGATCGAGACGTGGGTGGACACCGGGACCGAGGTCAGCTCGTTCTACGACCCGATGCTCGCCAAGGTGATCGTGCACGGCGAGTCCCGCCGCACCGCCTTCGCGGCATTGGCCGACGCGCTCGACGACACCCATCTCTACGGGGTCCAGACGAACCTGCCCCAGCTTCGCCGTATCTGCACGGCCCCTTCGGTTCTGGCCGCCGAGCACGCCACCTCCACCCTGGCGGGACTGCGCGCGACCGGGCACCGTATCGACGTGGTGCGGGCGGGCACGATGACCACCGTCCAGGACTTTCCCGGCCGTACCGGGTTGTGGGAGGTGGGAATCCCGCCGTCCGGGCCGATGGACGACCTGTCGTTGCGTGCGGCGAACGTGGCCGTCGGAAATCCCGAGGGCGCTCCCGGACTCGAATGCACGCTGCAGGGCCCGCGCCTCGAGTTCTCCGACGCCACGTTCGTGTGTGTCACCGGCGCCCCGGCCGAGGTGACGCTGGACGGCGAGCCGGTGCCGATGTGGGAGCCGATCGAGGTTCCCGCCGGTGCGGTGCTCGACGTGGGTGCCCCCGCCGACACCGGCCTGCGCACCTACGTCGCTGTGCGCGGTGGCCTGGACGTACCGCTGTACCACGGCAGCGCGTCGACCTTCACGCTCGGCGGCTTCGGTGGCGTCACCGGGCGGGCCGTGGCCACCGGCGATGTCCTGGGCGTCGCCGACACCGCCACCGACCGCGAGCCCGCTCCCGTGCCGGCCGAGGGGCGGCCGGAGTTCACGCACACCTGGCACCTCGCGGTCACCGAAGGTCCGCAACCGGCACCCGACTACTTCACCCCCGAAGACATCAGCCAGTTCTACGACACCACCTGGACGGTGCAGAGCCACGCCAACCGGACCGGTATCCGGCTCGACGGCCCGAAACCCACCTGGTCTCGCACCGATGGTGGCGACGCCGGTCTCCACCCGTCGAACCTGCACGACAATCCGTACAGCGTCGGCGCTCTCAACGTCTCGGGTGACACCCCGATCCTGCTCGGTCCCGACGGTCCCAGCCTCGGCGGGTTCGCGTGCCCGCTCACCGTCGTGTCCGGTCACCGCTGGAAGCTGGGACAGATCCGGCCGGGTGACTCGTTGCGGTTCGTCCCGGTGACCGACGCCGGTGCGGCCGCCTTGCGCACCGCCACCGTCCGCGGAGCGGACCTTCCGCCGGTGGAACGGCAGACCACGTCCGACGGCGGCCGACTGGGCCGGACGGAGGCCGTCCTCGACCGTCCCGAGGCCGTCTATCTGCGCGGCGGCGACGACAACATCCTCGTCGAGTACGGGGACATGGTGCTCGACCTGGGGCTGCGCATGCGCGTGCACGCACTCTCCGAGGCTCTCGCAGCGACAGGTCTTCCGGGAATCGTGGACGTGACGCCCGGCGTGCGGTCGCTGCACATCCACTTCGATCCTGATGTGCTGCCGGCCTACCGCCTGCTCGGTGTGCTGCAGGATCTCGAGACCGAACTCCCCGCGACACGCGACCTCGTGGTTCCGAGCCGCACCGTGCGTCTTCCGCTCTCGTTCGACGACCCGTCGATCTCCGAGGCGATCTCCCGGTACCGGAGCGGTGTCCGCGACGAGGCGCCCTGGCTGCCGTCGAACATCGAATTCATCCGGCGCATCAACGGATTGGAGTCCGTCGACCAGGTGCGTGACGCCGTCTTCGACGCCGAGTATCTCGTCCTCGGACTCGGCGACGTGTATCTCGGTGCTCCCCTTGCGGTTCCCCTCGATCCCCGGCACCGCCTCGTGACCACCAAGTACAACCCGGCGCGCACCTGGACCCCGTCCGACGCCGTCGGTATCGGTGGCAAATATCTGTGTGTCTACGGCATGGAGTCGCCGGGCGGGTACCAGTTGGTCGGCCGGACCGTCCCCATCTGGTCCGGCTACCGGCAGACCGGGCCGTTCGAACAGGGCAAGCCGTGGCTGTTCCGGTTCTTCGACCGCATCGTCTGGGAGCCGGTGACACCGGAGCAGTTGCTCGAGTACCGGGCCGCGTCGAAGGCCGGCCGGTTCGACGCCGACGTCTCGGACGGCACGTTCGTTCTCGCCGACCATCTCCGATTCCTCGAAGACAATGCCGAGTCGATCGCAGCGTTCGACGAGAAACAATCCGTGGCGTTCGAAGTCGAGAAGCGCGCGTGGCACGCCGCCGGTGAGTTCGACCGCGTCGATGCCGAACCCGTCGAGGTGTCCGCACCCGTCGACCCCCTCGCCGGAATGCCTGCGGGCGCGACGGTCGTGGAGGCACCGATGGTCGGCAACGTCTGGCGGGTCGAGGTGACCGAAGGTGACCACGTGGCCTCCGGTACCACCGCAGTTATTCTCGAAGCGATGAAGCTCGAGATGCCCGTCCTCACCGACGCGGCGGGAACAGTTCTGAAAGTCCTCGTGGAACCCGGTAGCAAAGTGGCGCCCGGTACCCCACTCCTCGTGATCGGAGCAGCAGCATGACCGTGAGTACCGGCAGCGCAACGAACGACAGTGCGGCGCTCGCCCCGGGCAGCGCGATCACCGCCACCGAACGAGCCCGGAATGCATTGCGCCGCATCGAGGAAGTGGATCGGCCCGAGGTGTGGATCACCCTCCGCGACGCCACCGGTATTCTCGCCGACGCCGCAGCGGTCGACGCACGCGTCGCCGCGGGTGAGAGCCTGCCCCTCGCGGGCCTGCTCGTGGCCGTGAAGGACAACGTGGACGTCGCGGAGCTACCCACGACCTCGGGGTGCCCCGAATTCGCCTATACCCCCGAGACCACCGCCACCGGCGTCGCGCGACTCGTCGAGGCCGGTGCCGTGGTGCTCGGCAAGACGAACCTCGACCAGTTCGCGACCGGGCTGGTGGGTTCCCGCAGTCCGTACGGTGCAGTGCGGAGTGCGTGGGACCCGGAGCGCGTCTCGGGCGGATCCAGTTCGGGTTCGGCCGTCGCGGTGGGCCTGGGCATTGCCGACATCGGGATCGGCACGGACACAGCCGGATCCGGAAGGGTGCCCGCAGCGTTGAACGGCATCGTCGGCATCAAAGCCACGCTCGGTGTCATCCCGACGTACGGAGTCGTTCCTGCCTGTATCGATTACGACTGCTTGACCGTGCTCGCGCGAGACCTCGATCTCGCCACAGCCGCGGCGGCGGTGATGGCGGGCCCGGACCCTCGCGATGCACGCAGCCGTTCCTGGCCCGCCGACGTCCGACTGGCCGCGTCGTCGGCGATTCGCCTGGCCGTGCCGCGGCCGGAGGACCTCGACGCACTGTGCGACGAGTATCGCGAAGCGTTCGCCCTCACGGTGGTCGCGGCCCAGCAGCGCGGAATCGACGTCGACGAGGTGGACATCTCCCCTCTCCTCGACGCGGCAACTCTGCTCTACGACGGCGCGGTGGTCGCCGAGCGCTACGCCGCGGTGGGCGAGTTCCTCTCCGCCGCGCCGGCCGGTGCGGACCCGACGGTCGCCGCTATCGTCGCCGGCGCGAGAAAGCCTGCCGCGCACGAACTCGTCGCGGACCTCGACACCCTCACCCGTACGAAGGCTCAGGCGGTGCGTCTCCTCGAAGGGTTCGACGGACTGCTACTGCCCACGACGACCGAACATCCGACTATCGCTGCGGTACAGGCGGATCCACTCGGAATCAACCGCCGCATGGGGACGTACACGAATTTCTGCAACCTGCTGGATATGGCGGCGGTGGCGGTGCCCGGACAACCCACGGCCGCGGGCAACCCGTTCGGCGTCATGGTGGTCGTACCGGCGTTCCACGACCAGATCGCGATCGACGTCGCGGCGGCACTGACGGGCGGCACGGCTCCGCTCTTCGTGGATTCCGGCGTGGACCTCGCCGTGTTCGGAGCACACCTGCGTGGGCAACCGCTCCACTTCCAGCTCGAGAATCTCGGAGCGCGCTTCACGGAAGAGATCCGCACGTCCGATGCGTATCGCCTGATGGCACTGGACACCACACCGCCGAAGCCGGGCTTGGTGCGCCACGGTGCCGGAGCAGGGGCCTCGATCGCGGGCGAACTGTTCCGCATCTCCGAAGCGGGACTGGGCCGTTTTCTGGCGGCCCTGCCCGCCCCGATGACGCTGACGAGTGTGGAACTGTCGGACGGTCGCGCCGTCGTCGGGTTCGGGTGCACGCACGACGCAGCCGCCGACGCGGTGGACATCACCGAGTTCGGCGGCTGGGTCGCCTACCGCCAGTCGGGGCGGTAGAAGACGGACGGGTCAGCGGGGCGGCGGATCGACGGCGACGCCGCCGCCCTCGTGCTCCGGGCCTGCGGCGGGGTGGTCCGACGGCATCCGCCGACGGAAACGGGCCGCCTCGCTCGGGGCGGCTTCTCCCGTCGGATCAGCGGAACTGCGGTAGGGGCCGGGCTTCGGGCGTGCCTTGCCGCCGGGGAACGCGAGACGTGCGATGGTGCGGTGCACCATCCACCACTGCTGCCCGAACCGCCCGGTGTTGTACGGCAGGTCGTAGCGCTCACAGATGTCCTTGATCTTGGGCGCCACCTCGGAGTACCGGGTGCTCGGCATGTCGGGGAACACGTGATGTTCCACCTGATAGCCGAGGTTGCCGCTGATGACGTGGAACAGCGGACTTCCCTCGATGTTCGCCGAACCCACGAGCTGGCGGACATACCAGCCGCCGCGCGACTCGTTCTCGACTTCCTTCTTGGAGAACGTGTACGTCTGGTCCGGGAAATGGCCGCAGAAGATGATGGCATGCGCCCACACGTTGCGGATGATGTTGGCGGTGACGTCCGCGGCCAGGGTCGACAGGAACGTCTTCTCGACGCCGGGCAGCCACCGGTCGGCGATGTCGGCGCCGGCGCCCCACCTACCGGATCGGCGTAGCCATCCGCCACGCGGGACGTCTTCGGCTGCGGCAGCTTTCCGCGCATCGCGACCTGCGCCAGACCGAACACCGCGGCGCTGACGAGCGGCCACCCCACATAGTCCTTCACGAATTGGGCCTTCGCCTTTCCGGCGATGCCCTTGAGCTCTTCGAGTACCTGCGTGGGCGACTTCTCGCCCGCCCAGAGCGCCTCGAGATCCAGGTCGTGCAGGGCGACGCCCCATTCGAACAGCACGGTGAGCAGGGCGTTGTAGAACGGTTGGGCGAGGTAGACCGGTTGCCACCGCTGTTTCGGGTCGATCCGCATGATCTCGTATCCGAGATCCTTGTCCAGGCCCCGAATGTTGGTGTACGTGTGATGGACGTAGTTGTGCGAGTGCTTCCACGCTTCAGCCGTGGACGCGGTGTCCCAGTCCCACACGGAGGAGTGGATGTCCGGGTCGTTCATCCAGTCCCACTGGCCGTGCATGACGTTGTGTCCGATTTCCAAAAGAGAACGGGTTCGCCGATTCCTGAGGCCCTTGTCACCGGAACCCGACACCAATCGGTGACGGAAGTTGCCAACGTGAGCATGTTTCTCCGGCTGCCACTTGGACTGCACGGCCACCTTGTTCGTCCCGATCAGTAGGTTTCCGTGATCAAGACGTGTCCTATGTGTGCCGTTGATGAGGTTTGTCGTTCGTTTCGGCTACTACTTCCTGTTGCCGTGCCTATCGCCAGGAGGAAGCCGGTGATAGGCACGGTGCGACTTCCGGGACGATCCGCCTGCCGATCCCGGCCATTGGTTCTGAACGCTCTTTCGGTCACACCCGATGTCCCACCCGGAGCGATCGTCGGCCGGGACGCCGTTCGTGAGGCCCGGTTCGCCACCACCGATCGGCGGTCCGCTCTCGGCCGCAGCCGAAATGGAGGTGAGAGCCGCGACAGCCCCGATCATTAATTGACTAATCGATCGGTTAATGATTGACTGGGGGTCATGGCGAGAACCGTCGATCCCCAACGTGTGGCAGAGCGTCGCGCCGCTATCCTCACCGCCGCGGCATCCCTGTTCGCCTCGAATGGGTTCGAGGGCACGACCATCGCGGCCGTCGCTCGAAAGGCCGGGATGAGTCCAGGGAACGTCTTTCACTATTTCCCAGACAAGGCGGCACTGTTCCGGGGATTGTTCGAGCAATCAATCGTCGAATTCGCGGAGTTGGTGGAGCAGCATGCGCACCGTCCGGATCCGGTGCCGGCGCTGCTCGATCTCATCGAAGCGCAGGTCGGCGAAGCCCTGGATCCCGTTGCCCCCGGCTTGATGGTCGAGGTGCTGCGCAGGGTGGGTCACGATGACGAACTCACCCGCCTGGTGACAGCCGAGGAAGAACTAGCATTCACCACCTACCGGGCGCTGCTCGAGCGCGCCGATGCAGCCGGAGACATCGATTCTGGCTTCGATCTCGACGCCACCGCCCGCTGGCTCATCGCCATCGTCGACGCTGCGTTCCTTCACGCCGATCCGGACAACTCTGCCGATCCGCGCCCCCTGGTGCGTCTGACCATCACCCGCCTTCTCACCGCAAGGACAGAATTCAATGACCAACACCGCTGACATCGAGCTTCGTCCGCGTCACGGATGGACCATCGGATTTGTGCTGATCGGCCTGCTTCTCGGGTGCGGTGTCGGATTCATCCTGAACCCGGTCGGCTCATGGGTCCTCGAGCTTCTCGGAGGTGTTCCCGCACCGGTCCGTATCGCTATGACGTTGCCGCTGGTGTGGCAGGTTCCGGTTCTCGGCATTCTCGGTGCCTTGCTGGGGCTGTTCATTGCCGCCGAAGGCGAGAAGGAGGCGTTGAAGTTGACCGTGTCCGATGACCGCCTGATCCTCGACCAACACGGCCATACCCGTGTGGTCCCCCGCGGGGCGATTTCTGCGATCTTCGCGGACGGGAAGGATTTTGTCGTCGACGGCGCCGAGGGCAGACAGATCGTGCGGTACAAAGCGACCGATATCTCGATCGACGCCGCTGCGGACGCACTTCGCGCTCATCGATACCCGTGGATAGGGGCAACAGACCCGCACGCGCACAAGTACTCGCCCTGGATCGACGGCAACGGAGATTCCACCGACGACGAGGACCACGCCTTCCGCGCCCGGCGGCGTGCTCTCGAGAAGAAGGACCGACAGGAGGCAGAGGCGGCCCTCGAACGCCTTCAATCCTTCGGCCTCGTCGTGCGCGATCGCCAAGGCGGCCAGGAGTTTCGACGCTTGGACTAGGAGTAGGTCGATACACCTTTGCCTGGACCGCGAGCAGCGCGAGACATGCTCGACACCTGATGCAGGTGCGGCACGCGTAAACGAGTAACGATGCCCAACACGCAGTATCGCCGCTACCCGAACGCAGTTGTCTGCCGCGACACAACATTCGCACGTGCATTCGGTTCAACCGCAACGCATCGCCTGTCCTGTGCCGCGCCTCGCGGCGGGAGTCGACGTGGCGTCGTGAGCTGCCGGGGCTACCAACGACCGTTGAAGGAGTGACACACCATGTGCGAACAACCGCCCGCATCGACACCACACCACCGCGGCCTCGTCGCGGCGTCCGCCGAGGAGCCTGGGACAAGGCGCCGTCTGCGCGGGGTGGTTCAGGTCGGTGGATGTGTCGTGCTCAGCGCGGTAAGCGCCGAACTGCTTGCAGCGTATGCGGACAACACCGGAAGACTAGGCCCCATCATGTTCGCAGTGGTCTTCTTCACTGCGCTTTACGGCGCACCGGCCCTGCTCGTGCGCGAGATCACCCGCCGGGCCGGCTGGGGCTGGGATTCGATGCTGCTACTAATGTTGAGCTTGGCGATCGCGCAGGCCTGTCTCATCGACCAGTCCCTCTTCAGCGAGGACTACCAGAACTACGACGGCTGGACCGAAACCTATCAGGCCACACTCATCCCGGCCGTCGGGGTGAGCGTCTACAACGCGTTCAACTTCATCCTCGGGCACGTGATCTACAGCTTCGGTGCGCCCATTGCCTTGGCAGAAGCATGGAAGCCGCACAAGGCCGAGGACCCGTGGCTCAAGGCGCCCGGACTGATCCTCGCCGCCGCCGCATACTTCGTTGCCGCCGGCCTGATCATCAGCGATCCGGAATCACAGAATGCGTCGGTTTCCCAACTGCTTGGGGCGAGCCTCCTGGTGATTGCCTGTGTGGGATGTGCATACGCTTTGGGCAAGCGCCACCAGAAGAAGGCAAGTCACGGCGCCGACGAGGGCGCGTCGGCGCCGGCAGTCGCCACCGTGTTCGCCGTGATGTTGGCACTTGCCTGCCTACTCAACCTCACAGGAGAAGACTGGTGGGGAGTAGCTATGGCCGTCGCAGTCACCACAGTGGGGGGAGCACTCATCGTTGTGAGTGCCCGGCGGAGAGGGTGGGGGCTTCGCCACGTAGCTGCGGTGGCGCTCGCATTCCTTGTCAGCCGTGGCGTTCTGGCGTTCACCTACGAGCCGCTGACAGGCACGGTGGCGGCATGGTCGAAGTACACCCACAACGCCGTCATGCTCTCACTTGTTCTGGTGGCCGGATGGTGTGCCCTCAAAATCCCAGGACCGTCCTCAACGCCCGGCCGGTCCGCCTCCGCGTGACTTCTTCCGCCGTGGATGCCGTAGCTCTCCGCCGTGATCCCGCCGCACCCGATCGGCGCGGCGGCTCTCGTCGCGCCCTGGCTAAAGCCGACGATCAGCCCGCTGCGCGGCTGATGCGAATCGCCAGGGAGCGGGAGTCATCTCACCACTCTGATGGCTCGGGCCGATGCGTTGACCAGCGGTCCGCGACGCGGGATCGAGATGAAGCCGCCATCGGCGCCCCGGCCCGGCCCGCTAACCGGGACCGAACCGGTATGCACGGGTCGTTGTCGCGTTTGCGAGCAGCTGCGGATGCGTGCTCGGGCCGCCGCGGCGGCGACCGACTCCGTGCGCGGCGGTGCTGACCCCGCCGGGGAGAAGGGCTGTGCAGGTGCGGGCTTGCCGGCCAGAGGGCTCAATCGGCAATCAGCGACTGCGCCGAGTATCGAGGCCGGATCGGCATTCCTGTGCCCTCGTCCCGGCTCGCACTGCCGCGAGGTTCTGCAGGGCCTTCCGGGGGGCGACAACGCTAGTGGTCCACGCTCATCCCGTACCCCTCCCCGATCTAACACAGAACCTCGCGAATGAGGGGCCAAACGAATAGGAATTTCTGGCTCTCGTGGTGCGGATGGAGCACGTCGAGAACCTGTTCGCTCCGATCTGCCCAGACCCAGTGTGGATGCGTAGCGCAACGCCCGCGACATCCAGATACGTGACCGATGAACCCTTCGGCCTCGGGAATTTCATGACCGCTGACATTTGATGATGGCCGAGCTTGACCTCCATCTGACGATGCCGTCAGACCATCGACTATCGGGTGGGTGTTGTGCGGTGCGGGTGTGCTGCCTGTAAGTAGCGCATGGCGGTGGGAACGGTGATGCCGAACAGGCTGATGAGCAGGACTGGGTCCTCGGTTGTGGTTGCTTCGTGCAGGATTCGGTCGCTCCGGACGCGGCGGGACTGCAGACCCAGCCGCCGGAAGGTATTCGTGATGGTGAGGGCGGCGAGGGGTGGGGTGTTGGCCGCGTGCGCGCCGTGTGAGGAGATCAGCAAGTGAGGGTTCGGGCTGGCCGGCCACAAGGCGTGGCGGTGGCGGAGCCACCTGACGATCAGTGTTCGAGTGAGTTCGTCGAGATAGAGGATTCGGGTGCGGCCTCGTGGCCGCACGACGGTGAGGGTGCCTGCGCGGTTGTCGAGCGAGTCGGTTCGCAGTGCACGGACCTCTTCGACGTTGAGGGCGTGAACCGCGACGAGGGCGACGATCAGCTGCGCTCGTGGATCCTCGGCGCGTTCTATAAGGCCGCGGAGTTGATCATCTCGCAGCGGGGTGGGAAGCGGAAGTGCGCGGGAGTTCGCGATGCCGCGGGTCGGGTCGTGGGGCAGGATCCGTTCTGACTTCAGCATTCCGAAGATGCTGCGAAGGCCGGCCAGGTGGTGGTGTGCGGCTGATCCGGTGACCTCGCGAACTCCATCGCGGATGTGGTCTTCGGTGACGTCGCGGAGGCTCCGGTGCCGGGCACTCCAGGTGTCGAGCAGTGGTCGAACTGCGTAGAGGTGGTTCTGGATCAGCTTCCACGAGCGGGGCTTCCGTCTGCGCCGCCCTAAGCCCCGCATCGCCTGGACCCACACGCGGATCTCGGTGGCGATATGGTCGGGATACTGGTCGACGTGAGTGATGACCCAGCGTTCGGTGGACGTAATCGAGGACTCTGGCGCGAGTAGGCCGTGGGCGGAGAGGAAGGCCAGGGCACGGTTGCCGGTCCCCTTGTAGAGCGTGCGGCGCAGAGCTCGGATGTCAGCTTCACGGATGGGCATCTCGGCGCCGATCCAGCTCAGGAGCACCGTCAACGTCCGCACACTCAGCGTCGTTGTGGTTGGGTCCCACCGTCGCTCACGCGCGAAGACACACATGGCCTCGATCAGGACCTGCGATTGGTCTGTCAGGGCCGGCAAGGTCTCGCCGGCGGGAAGGCGCGTCCAGTCCCGCTCGCAGTCGAACAGGCACAGCTGATCTGCTCGAACCAGGTGCTCAGAGACAGAGCGTGGAGGTATTGCCACTCTTGCACGCTGGTTGACCTCAGCCCTCAATGTGAGTCGCGGGCCAAGCACGCCACCGAAAGTGAGCTGAATGGGCGCGAGGTCGTCGCGGCTGTCGGTTCGGTGTTGTCGTGCTATGACGCACATCCGACACAACGAGATGCCGGTCCTCTCGGCGATGGCGATCGGCTCACGCCGGCACCAGGCGCAGCGCCCGGCCTGGTGTTTGAGTCGCCAGGATCGGCACGGCGCGCACACGGGTTCGTTTCCCCAGCTCAAGCAGTCCGGACAGGACCGGGGGGCAGTGTTGACGAACCTCCCTGGTCCGGGGTCGACGAGCCCGAAGGGAGCCAGGACTGCGTAGGCATCGGTTCCGCGGGGTGCGGTCCTGATCCAGGACCGTGGTACTCGTTCCAGCCCGTCCGCGCGGGCGGCGGCGAGAAGCAGGTTCGCCATCCGCCTGGTGCCCTGGCGCCTGATCGTGTCGTGGCCGAGCTCGCGGGCCCGCCGCTTGACCTCGGCGGCAACGATCTCGAACCCGGGCGCCCACCGTCCGTCGATCCGCTCCCCGAGTGAGTGCAAGAAGCGGCGCGGTGGTCGGACCAGCATCAACTGGCCCGGTTCCAGCGGCGGGCAGATCGACTCGTCATCGACGGGAGGGGTGGTCGATGACCATACCCATGGTGGCCGTGGATGGCGAAAGGCGGACCGCTCGGGTCGGCCGACACCCGGAAGGATCAGAATCAGTTGTGCGGGCGGCAAAGACCGTCGATCGCGACGAGCATCGACATTGTTGACGAGGTAGCACAGCCGACAGACATGATGAGGGTTGACTGTCTCAGTGAATCCACACCGATTGCATTGTCCAATAATCGAATTCGTTCGAGCCCAGACCTTGCACGGAGGGCATCGACCGTCTGCACCGACCGGTCCCCATCCGTGACAGACCAGGCATTCGCCGACGGCGCGTTCTCTTCCCACCCTCGTCCCCAGCCGGTCGCAGGTCAGTTGGGCGGCAAGGCGCGGGGTCCGCGCTTGTCGCGTTGGGGCGTCGGCCGAACAGGATGGGATCCGGCGCCTGGTGTCGAGTGATTGTCTCCGCCGCTGACAGCTCGCTCCTCACCGACTCGGGCTACGGGTTCGGGCTCGAGAAGGTCCGAGATGCTGCACTCCAACGCGGCACAGATCAGGTCGAGCTCGTCGAGGCGCAACGAGATCGGCTTCTTGCTCCACAGCTGCGCCACCTTGCTCAACGACGGCTCGAACCCGACCTGCCTGAACGCGACCAACAATTCGCTGGGGCGCCAGATGTCGCGCCGGGCGGCCGCCCATCGTAGATTCCATTTCATCCCAACCTCCCAGGATCGATCATCAGTCGCTGGACCGCCCGACCGGACGACGCCAGGCTGGCCTGCTCAGGGTCGGCTCGGGCAGTAGACAGGTATCCGACCGTCGTCGTCGCCCGCTCATGACCGAGCAGGCGCTGTACCTCCCACAGTCCCATCCCACGTTCGTAGTTGTGGGTCGCACAGGCATGACGCAGCAGGTGTGGGTGCAGCCTCGGCACTGGCCCCGTCAGAAACTGTGTACTCGCTCGATGCAGAGCGCGGCGGAACGTCGCCGACGTCACCGGGGACGCCGCGGTAACAGCACCGGTCGTGCTCAGCGCTGTCGGTATCCGCTCGGAGGGAAACAGGGGCGCGCGGGGGTCGTCGGGGTCGTCGCTGAACTCGCCGCGGACCTGCTCGACATACCACCACAGCAATTCTCGCCCGACCTCGAAGAGGTAGGCGAATCGATCGCGCGGTCCCGAGCCATGGGAACCCTTCCCGTGCACCATGATCCGACCCCACTGCCCCAACTCCCAGTGCACGTCGGTGATCCTCATCGCGCACAGCTCGGCCGAACGGACACCTGATATGTATGCCAGTCGGGCCATCACATAGTCACGGCAGGAAACGGACCACTTTCGGGCCGAGGCCAGGGACTCACGCCATCGGGCGAAGAACTCACGCATCGCCCGCTGCGACGGCGGCACACGCAGACCGAAGTCACCCCGGTGCACCGGCCGGTTGAACTCGTCGACCGGCGACTCGACCACCACACCGAACCGGCTGCTGATCTCCGCCCCGTAGCGTTGTTCGAGGAACGCGAAGTAGCCGTCGATGCGGCTCATCTTTAACCTGACGGTGCTCGTGGCCCTCTTCCCCGGCCCTGAAAAGTATTGATCCAACTGCCGAGGCGATAGCCGCCACGGCACGTCGTTGAAGTACTCACACACCTCGACTACCGGCTTCACCAGCTGGTCGAGCGTGCTGCGAGCCAAACCCGCAGCATCACGTGCCCATTGATATTCCGCGACCGTGTCGACGAAGAACCGGTGTTCCAGGTCGCCAGCAGATCCGCCGGGCCGCGGCTGGTGGAGCGCCACCACCTCGGCCAACGCAGTGGTGTCGCCGATCAACTCGGGCTCGTCGAGACGCAATTCCTGGACATCCAACACCGCACTCAGGTGTCGACTATCGGAATCCGTCATGAAGCGGCAGATTACTGCAGTAACTCTTGGATTTCATGACTTTCGGGCGAAATTCAATGCCCACAACCTGGCGGCCGGTGCGGCCTTCCTACCTGGCAGAAGCCTTCGGACACCTCATCAGGACGCCGGAAGGAACCTGCACGTACTCCGATATGTTCTCGAGGATCTTCGCCATCCCGAGGCATGCCGTCCCGGCCACCCAGGCGGGCTTCGACGAGGACGCGAACAAAATGACTCTGCCGGCCACGACGAGCTGGCGCTGCGCTGCGATGACGGACTTGATGTACTTGCGGTCCTTCTCGCCGAGGCTTGCGTACACCTCGTCGTGGATCGCATCGAATTCTTCGGCCAGACGATCGAGTGTCTCTGCGCTCAGATGGCCGAGCGGGCTATCCACTTCCGGAGACGCGGGTGCGGTCGCCTCTTCGGTGTTCGTCATACGTGCCCCATTCGTCGGGAGCTGTCGCAGCCCTCGCCGCTCACAGCTCTATTTCGATGTCACCCTCCACGGTGTGGATGCAGGTACGCACCGAAGCCCCGGTGGGTTCGCTCACCTCGTCGGTTCGCAGGTCCCGGAGTTGCCCGGAACGCAACGTGCCCACGCAGGTGTGGCAGATACCGATACGGCAGCCGTACGGCAACTTGAGGCCGGCGTTCTCGCCCGCGACCAGGATCGGGGTTCCCCCGTCGCACTCGACGTCCTGTTCGCTGTCGAGGAAGTGGATGGTGCCGCCCTCGCCGCTTCCCGCATTCCCCCCGATAACGGGCTGGAAACGGGCGTGATGCCGCTGCCCGCGCTGATGAACAGCAGCTGGGCCGGGACCGGATCGGGGAGGGTGAAGACACCTTCCACCTCGCCGAGGCGCACGATCTCGCCCGGGGCGATCTTCCGTACGAGGTAGGGCGACACGACCCCGCCCTCGACGACTTTCGGCGTGACGCTGATGAGTCCGTCCCGGGGGTCCGGATCGGACGTCAGGGAGTAGGCCCGCCAGTGGTAGACGCCGTCGATGATGACTCCGAGCCGGACGTACTGGCCCGGTTCGTGCCCGGGCCACTCGTACGCGGGCCGAATGAGGACCGAGGCGGTGTCCTCGCTCTCCGGCACCACCCGCTCCACCCGTCCGCGGAGCTCACGGGTGGACCAAAGTGGGTTGATCATCTCGAGGTAGTGGTCCGGTTCGAGAGGTGTGAACAGTCGCCGCACCGCGTGCAACAGCCACTTGCGAACCGGGTGTACATGGGGCCGAGCTCCGCGTTCCGCCATTTCGTCACCTTAACGCGCGGTGCCGCCGGCTCTGCGACAAACCGGACGGCTCCGCCGCGTCGTCACCTGGAGATCACGGACATCACCGCGGGATCGTCGACATCACCGCAAGATCGTCAGCATCACTACCGAGTCGATATTCGCGTAGAGACGGTGCACGATGCCCGCGTCGACGTGAACGGCGGTGCCGGGCACCAGCGAGACGGTCTGCTCCTCGGTCCCGAAGGAAATGTCGCCGACGACCGTCTGCACCACGATGGGAAACATCGCCTGATGATCCGCCATCGTCTGCCCCGCGGTGAAGCTGATACGGATCACCGTGGCGCCCGTCCCCGACGCCAGTTTCTCGATGCGCGGGGTGTCGCCGGTCTGAGGGTTGAGGGTCGCGAGACCTTCGATGACGGTGAGCTTGCCGTCCTTACCGTTCGTTGTCGTCATGCCGCCTTCTTTCGTGCGATGACCTCGATCGCCACGAGGTTCTTCGTGTACTTCGTGAACGTGGAGCGTATCTGCAGCACCCGGGCGCGGGCATCCCTCGAAGCGACGTCAGCCCGGGACGACGGTCGAGTCGCCCCGGGCTGAGCCGGTACATCCGAACGGGTCCGCCCGACCGGAAGGTTTCGAAAGATCAGAAGTTGATCATGTGCCCTGCGAGACCGTGAATGGCCTCCTGCAGCGCCTCGCTGAGCGTCGGGTGCGTGTGGACGTTGCGCGCCAGTTCGTTGACGGTCAGATCCCACTTCTGGGCGAGGGTCAGCTCGGGGAGCAGCTCCGAGACGTCGGGGCCGATGAGGTGGCCGCCGAGAAGTTCACCGTGGGTCTTGTCGGCGATGAGCTTGACGAAACCGGTGGGGTCGGCGAGTCCGTGCGCCTTGCCGTTCGCGGTGAACGGGAAGGTCGCGACCTTGACGTCGTAGCCTTCGTCCTTCGCCTGCTGCTCGGTGAGTCCGAAGGACGCGACCTGCGGCTGGCAGAACGTCGCGCGGGGCATCATCCGGTAATCGCCGAGCTCGAGGGTCTCGGCACCACCGATGGTCTCGGCAGCGACGACGGCCTGAGCCTCGGCGACGTGGGCGAGCTGGAGCTTTGCGGTGACGTCGCCGATGGCGTAGATGCCGTCGACGTTGGTGCGCATCCGTTCGTCGATGGCGATGGCGCCGCGATCGGTGAGCTCGACTCCGGTCTTCTCGAGGCCGTAGCCTTCGACGCGCGGGGCGAATCCCACCGACTGCATGACCTTGTCGACGGTCATCGTCTCGACGTTGCCGGACTTGTTGTCCTTGATCTCGACGGTGACGTCCGAGCCGTTGTCGGAGATCTTCTGGACCGCGGCACCGGTCTTGATGGTGATGCCGAGCTTCTTGTAGGCCTTGGCAATCTCCTTGGAGACGTCCGCGTCCTCGTTGGGCAGTGCCCGGTCGAGGAACTCGACGATGGTGACGTCGACCCCGTAGTTCTTCAGGACGTAGCCGAACTCCATGCCGATGGCACCGGCACCGACGATGACGATCGATCCGGGAAGGTCGCGGGTGAGGATCTGCTCCTCGTACGTGACGACGTTCTCGCTGAGTTCGGTTCCCGGCAGGAGCTTGGTGACCGAACCCGTCGCAATGATGACGTTGTCGAAGGTCACCTGCTCGGTTCCGCCCTTGCTGAGCGAAACCTCGATGGTCTTGGCGTCGACGAACGAGCCCTTACCGTCGTACTCGGTGATCTTGTTCTTCTTCATCAGGAAGTGCACGCCCTTGACGCGACCGTCGGCTACCTTGCGGCTGCGGTCGTAGGCGGCACCGAAGTCGAAGGACACGTCTCCCGACATACCGAAGGTCTTGGCCTCTTTGGTGAAGAGATGTGCCAGTTCGGCATTTCGGAGAAGTGCCTTCGAGGGGATGCAGCCGACGTTCAGGCAGACACCGCCCCAGTACTTCTGCTCGATGATGGCGGTGCTCAATCCCAGCTGTGCCGCGCGGATAGCAGCGACGTACCCACCGGGACCGGCTCCGAGGACAACGACGTCATAGTGTGAGGTCACAGCCATACAGGGTAGTCCTGCCCCATTCGGCTGTCTGCCGATGGTCCGGTTACCCACCGGTAGGTACGAAGCGGACGCTTCAGCCCAGGATGCCGCGGTCGTACGCGGTCGCCACCGCCGCGGCGCGATCCGCCACCTCGAGCTTCCCGAAGATGTGGGTCAGATGCGTCTTGACCGTCGCCTCGCTGATGAACAGTTCCTGCGCGATCGCGCGGTTCGACGTGCCCTTCGCCACCAGGGTCAGTACCTCACGCTCCCGCGCGCTGAGCGTCCTCGATGCGGCCGGGGCGCGCACGCGCGACAGCAGTCGCGACGCCACCACCGGCGAGAGGACGGTGCGTCCCTCCGCGACAGCGCGCACCGCCGCGAACAGTTCGTCACGGGGCGTGTCCTTGAGCAGGTAGCCGATCGCTCCGGCCTCGATAGCCGAGAAAGCGTCGGCGTCGGTGTCGTATGTCGTGAGGACGAGTACGCGGCTCCGGACCTTGCGGGCGGTGAGTTCGGCGATCGCCTCGACTCCCCCGCCCCTCGGCATCCGTAGGTCCATCAGCACCACATCCGGATCCAGCGCCACAGTCACCACCACAGCCTCCGGTCCGGACGACGCCTCTCCTACGACCGCGAATTCGGTTGACGCGGCGAACATCCCACGCAGGCCGTCGCGGACGACCGGATGATCGTCGGCGATCAGCACTGTGATCGCGTCGGCGCTCATTCCGCTGCTCCCACCCGCACCAGCGGAACCCGCACCGAGACCGCCGTCCCGGCACCGCGCTCCGACTCGACAGTCACTTCGCCGGCAACGCGGGCCGCCCGGGACTGCATGCCCCTCAAGCCGAACCCGCGAACCGATCCTGCGGACGGATCGAAACCGCATCCGTCGTCTCGCACATCCACGCTCACCTCGTCCTCCATATACGAGACCGTGACGCCGACACGTCCCGCCCCCGCATGCTTGCTCACGTTGGCGAGTGCCTCCTCGGTGATGCGCAGGAGCGTCGCGCCGATGTCGTCGTGCAACGGCTCGGCTGTGCCGGTCACGGTGAATACGGCGGCTACCCCGGAGTCCGCCTCCCACATCTTCACCACTCGGCCCAGCACCTCGTCGAGTGTGCCGTGCTCGAGCGCCTGCGGGAGCAGATTCTGCACGGAGCGACGGGCTTCGGACAGGCTACGGCGAGCAAGTGCCGCGGCCCGCTCCACATGCCCCCCGGCCACGACCGGGTCGACGGTGTTCTGCGCCGCCTGCAATTGCGTGACGATCCCCGTGAGACCCTGCGCCAGGGTGTCGTGGATCTCGGCGGCGAGACGTCGCCGCTCGTCGTCGATGCCGGCCTCCCGCGCGCGCAGCACGAGCTGCGCGTGGAGTGCCTCGTTTTCGGAGAGAGCCTGTTCCAGACGGTGATTCGTGCGTTCGAGTTCCGCGATCGCGTCGATCCGTTCCTGCGTCAGCGTCTCCTCTCGCGCACTGATTCGGAGCATCATCATCACGATCGAGGAGTTGATGACGAACAACGCACCGAACGCGATCCACATGGTGAGGCCCGACGGCGGGAGACCCCCGCTCTGGGATCCCGCCATCGTCACCGCTGTCGAGAGCAGCCCCACTCGCATCCAACGCTCGGGGAGCAACCGCTCTGCGTCGAAGTACCCGATGAAGGCGTAAAACGCGAAAAACGGATTGAGCCAGGTCAGGACGAACGCAAGAACAGTGCGCCCGGTGAAGTACACAGCGTCCTTGTCGCGACGCCACCACCAGCGCTCCCAGCACACTGCGGCGCCAACCAGCACCAGAGCCGAAACACGTTCTGCCGGCGTCATGAGCAGGTTCGCGGAGGCCAGGGACAGGATCGTCCCGACCGCGAGCAGCACCCACGGTCCCCACCTGTAGATACGCTCCCAGTACTCGTCTGTCGGGGGCGCTGCCATCGCGGTGTCCGTCGCCACGTTGTTCAGCATGACGGGTGCCGCCGTCGTTGCCAACGGAATGTCGTCGTTGCCAACGGAATGTCACTGCCGACCGGTGTCACTGCCGCGGACCGATCTCTACTGCCAGCGAAACCAGCGTGCCGCTGCGGCCGTCAATGCCACCGCCCACAACGCCACCACCATCAGACCACCCGCACTGGGCCACTCCCCTCGGGCCGCCTGGTCGAGGATCTGCGAGGCCGCACCGAAGGGCGTCACCTCGACGATCCGCTGCAGCAGATCCGGCATGGTCTGGACCGGGAGCCACACCCCGGCACAGAACATCATCGGAAAGAAGACGATGGTGCCGATCGTCTGCGCGATCCGTGTGGTCCCCGAGACGGCGGCAATCGCAGCGCCCATGCTCAGCGCCGCCGCAAGCGTGAGGAGCACCGCCAGCGCGTAGCCCCACGGCTGCTCCGGGAATGCCACTCCGAACACACCACGGCCGACGAGCAGGGCGAGCACGACCGACCCGGCCACGGCCACGGCGTGAACCACGATCTGCGCCAGCAGAAGTGTCACCGGCCGGGCCGGGGTCACCGACAGCCGGCGCAGGATTCCGCGTTCGCGGTACGACGACAGCACAGCAGGCATCGTCTGGATACCCGCGACGATCATCGACAGCAACACCACGGTCGGAACGTAGAGATCGATCACCCGGCGTCCCCCGAGACTCGCGTCCGCCTCCCGGAAGGCAGGGATGAGGCCGAGAATCGTCAGCAGGACGACAGGGAAGGCGAGGATCCAGAACATCGCGCCGGGTTCGCGGACGAACAGGCGCGCTTCGGTGCGCACTACCGCGGTCACGGGATTCGTATCGGTCGTCGTCATGGCCGTTTCTCCGGGGTCGTGATATCGAGGAATGCGTCGTCGAGCGTGGCTTCCGTGATGCGGAGCCGTCGAGCGGAGATGCCGTCGCGGGCGAGGAGCGCGAGCACCGCATCGACCGAGTCGTCGTTGCCTTCCACGACCAGCCGGTCGTGGTCGTGACGCACTGCCAGGACTCCGGGCAATGCCGTCAGGGCGTCCGGATCGAGCGGAGCCGACGGGCGGAACGAGACGACGACCGCTGTCGAGGTGCGGGCGATGAGTTCCGAGGGCGTGCCCAGCGCCTTGATCCTGCCGGTATCGAATACCGCGACCCGGTCGCACAACCGCTGCGCCTCTTCCATGAAATGGGTGACCAGCAGCACCGTGACCCCCGAGTCCCGGATCTCTTCGATCAGCGACCATGTCTCGCGGCGGCCACGCGGATCCAAGCCCGTGGTGAGTTCGTCCAGCACTACCACCCGCGGCGATCCGATCAGCGCGAGCGCGATGAAGAGGCGCTGTTGCTGTCCCCCCGACAACTTCGCGAACCGGGTGTCGAGCACGTGCTCGAGGCCGAGCCGTTCGGCCAGCGCCGTCCCGTCCGCGGGACGCGGGTAGAACGATGCGTAGAGGTCGAGAGCCTCCTGCACGGTCAGCTTCGGCTGGAGTTCGCTCTGCTGTAGCTGAGCCCCGAGCAGTTCCGTCAGCACGCGGCGGTCGGCGACCGGGTCGAGCCCGGCGACGCGTACGGTCCCTTCGTCCGGTGCCCGCAAGCCGGAAACGCATTCGGCCGTGGTGGTCTTCCCAGCCCCGTTGGAGCCGAGAATTCCGAATATCTCTCCTTCTCGGACATCGAAACTCACGCCGTCGACGGCGGCGCGGTCGCCGTACCGTTTGTACAGGCCTTTCACTTCTACGATGGGCATGGTCCGAGCTTGCCCGGCGGGGGCGGGCCGCCACATCGCCCGACGGTCTCAGACGGCATCAACCGATCGGGGGATGCGGGTCAGTCGCCCGAGGTACCGGTTCTGCGAGCGAAAGAGCGCATCCGGCGCAGGTATCCGGGTATCGACCGGAACGGCACGCGAACCGGCCAGTCGTCCGGCCGGAAGTATGCCTCGGTGCCACCGTCGACAACCACCACGCTGCCGGCCATGAAGTCGGCGGCCGGGGACACCATGAACTCGACCCACTGCGCGATCTGTTCGGCGTCGCCGAATCCGCCGAGCGGAACAGGGAAGCTCTCGACCGCCCTCTTCAACGGACTGTCGAGTTGTGCGTCGAGCAGTGGTGTGGAGATGGCACCCGGCGCGAGCACGTTGAGGCGGATGCCGGAGCCCGCCCATTCCGGCGTCACCGCTGTGCGGCGAACCCAGCGTGTCACCGCGATCTTGGACGCTGCGTAGGTGAACGGCGGCCCCGATTTGGCGATCCTGGTGGCCCGCGCGACGCCCTTGTCCATGTCGCCCGCGAGAAACGCCTTCACCGCAGAATTCGGTACGCCCGGCGTGGTCGTCGTGGAGTTGGAGCCGAAGACCACCACCTTGCTGTTTCCGGCCGCGGCGAGTGCCGGGCGCCAGCCCACGAGCAGATCGATCACACCTCGCACGTTGACCTGGGCGATGAGCGGTTCCCTACCGGGAGTGGGGCCGAGGCCGGCGGCGAGAACCGCACCGTCGAGCGTGGCTCCGGCCCGATCGAGGGTGCCGCGGATGGCGTCGGACCGCCCCTGCGGAGTCGAGAGGTCGGCCACCACATCGGCGTCCCGGATGTCCACACCGATCACGGTGTGGCCTGCGGCGCGCAGTCTTTCCGCGCTCGCCCTGCCCATACCCGACGCTGATCCCGTTACTACGTATACGCCCATGACCGTGCTGCCCCCGCCTCGCCGATTCGATTGCTCCCCTGCACGGTACATGCGCGGGACCGCAGCGGCCGGTGCTATTCCACCGGCGCTCATCTCGCCGGGGAGAGCGCCGCGCCGACCTCGGCGACGGCGTCGCGCACCATCTGCTCGTACGCATCGAGATCGGGAATCACCCGACTGCCCGCGGCCACACCGATCGTGACCGTCTCTCCGAGTCCGTATACACCGTGGGTCAACGCCATGGCCGGCGACAGTGCCGGGAATCCGGCGCTGAACACCACCGGCCCACCGGCGAGGGCGAGGTCGGCAGAACCACGGAAGACGCTCGACACCACGGTGTTTCCCGTGACGGTGACGGGACGCGGCGACGCGTACCGAACGATCCCGAACCGCGACAGAGGGGCCGGAACATGCTCGGCTGCCGCGTCGCGCTGCGCGAACAGCGGATCGGTCACTCTCTCACGACGCGCACCCAGATCGGCAGCGATGCGGGCAGCCCGGACACCCAGGTCGGATTCGGTGACGAACAGGTCGACGCCGACATTGCGATAGTTGTTGTTCGCGGAACCCACGGCCCCGACCGCCACGGTGACCTCCACACCTAGCCTGTCCGGCACGCTCTCGCCGCGCGTCTCGAGAAACCTGGACAGCGCCACCGAGATCGCCGTCAATGCGACGACGGTGACGGTATGTCCACCACCGCGGAAGGCAGCGGACCTGAACACCACGGCGCGGACGCTGCGCTCGGTACCCGGATCGCAGTTGACGCCGACGAGTGGCCGCCCGGCGGCCGGTGCCGGTATCTCACCTGCCGCGGTCGCGGCGTCGAGAGCGCGTGCCGCAGCGGCCGCACGCCGACCCGACCGCGCCAGGCGAACGACCTGCGCGGGAAACCGGGCGGCGGCACGAACGACCATCTCCCACGCGACGGGCCCTCGATCCGGACGCGGGGACGCCGGTGGCTCGTCCGCACCGAACAGCGCCCTGGCCAGGGCGGTGGCCCCACGGCCGTCCGCGAACGCGTGCGAGACCTGCCAGACGACCACCAGGGCGGCACCGTCACACAGGGGCGCGCCGCGCACTCCGGTGAATACGTGCAGGCGCCACGGGCTCACCCGAGCATCGAGCACCGTCGCAACGAGCGCCCCCAGTGCGTTCTGCACGTTCCCCCACGACGGATCGTCGAGCCGGTACTCGGCGACGAGGTCGTCGCCGAAAGGTCTCGGACACCAATACGGGTAGTCCAGATGCCGGGGAACGTCCCGGACGCGGCACAGCAACTTCCCCATGACGTCGGTACGCCTGCGCACCGCCTCGCGCACCTCGTCCACACCGGCGTCGGTAGCGAAGCAGAAGAGCAGGAACTGGTCGTTCGGCATTCGATCGGAGAGCCAGTACATCTGCGCGTCCGCGGGGGTGAGCTGCACCTCGGCAGCGTAATGCCGGGTAGAAATGAAGTCATGAGCGACACCACCACCGACCCGTACCTCTGGCTCGAGGACGTCACGGGCGAGAAGCAGCTCGACTGGGTCCGCGCCCACAACGACCGCACGGTCGACGCCTATACCCGCAGCACCGGTTTCGGCACACTCGAAAGCCGGATCCGCGAAGTTCTCGACACCGACGCTCGCATTCCGTATGCCCGGCGCCGCGGCGAGTACCTCTACAACTACTGGCGTGACGCCACTCATGTGCGCGGGCTGTGGCGACGCACCACGATGGACCAGTACGTACGCGACAACCCGGAGTGGGACGTCCTGGTCGACCTCGATGCCGTGGCCGAAGAGGAAGGCGAGAACTGGGTGTGGTCGGGTGCCCAGGTCCTGCGTCCGGACCAGACGCGCGCGCTCATCAGCCTCTCGCGCGGCGGTGCCGACGCCACGGTCGTTCGCGAGTTCGACCTCGTCACGCGGCAGTTCGTCTCCGGACCGGACAGCTTCGAAGTGCCGGAGGCGAAGACCGACATCGGGTGGATCGATGCCGATACCGTCTATGTGGGAACAGATTTCGGCGAGGGATCACTGACCGACTCCGGATATCCCCGCATCGCCGCGCGCTGGCGGCGCGGGACGAGGCTGGCCGACGCGGACACGGTCTTCGAGGGCGAAGCGGGCGATGTCGCGGTGTCCGCGTGGTACGACGACACCCCCGGTTACGAGCGCAGTTTCGTCGATCGTGCTCTCGACTTCTACCGGGCCCGGCGGTTCGAACTGACGGCGACCGGCAAATTCGTCGAACTCGAAGTTCCACACGACGCGCGGGTGAGTGTGTACCGCGATCACCTGCTGATCCGTACCCGCTCCGAATGGCTGGGGCACCCCGCCGGCGCGTTGCTCGCTGCCGACTATCCCTCGTTCCTGTCGGGCTCGCGGGACCTGACGGTGTTGTTCACTCCCGACGAGCACACATCGCTCGAACAGTACGCGTGGACGCAGAACCATCTGCTCGTCGTCACGTTGCGCGATGTGCAGACCCAGATGCGGGTGCTCACCCCCGGCGCCGACGGCTGGTCGGACGAGGAATTGCCCGGGGTGCCGGACGCGACGTCGACATCGATCATCGACGTGGATCCGCTCACCGGCGACGACTTCTTCCTCAATTCGAGCGGTTTCACGATCCCGGCGACACTGCTGTCCGGCACGGTGGGTGGCCGGATCGAGCCGATCAAGTCCGCGCCGTCCTTCTTCGACGCCACCGGCATTTCGGTGGTGCAGCATTTCGCGACATCCGACGACGGCACACAGATTCCGTACTTCGTGGTGGGACGCAATACCACGAGCCCGTCACCCACCCTGCTGTACGGCTACGGCGGATTCGAGAACTCGATGGTGCCCGCCTACAGCGGAGGTATCGGCCGCGCGTGGCTCGAGAAGGGCTACACGTACGTGATCGCCAACATCCGCGGCGGTGGCGAGTACGGTCCGGGCTGGCACACCCAAGCGCTCAAGGAGAACCGGCACAAAGTCTTCGAGGACTTCGCCGCCGTTGCGAAAGACCTTGTGGCGCGGGGTATCACCACGGCAGAGCAGCTCGGCGCGCAGGGAGGCAGCAACGGTGGACTCCTGATGGGCGTGATGCTCACCCGGTACCCGCAGTTGTTCGGCGCGATCGTGTGCCAGGTGCCGTTGCTCGACATGAAGCGCTACCACCTGCTGCTCGCCGGTGCTTCCTGGATGGCCGAGTACGGCGACCCCGACAAGCCCGAAGAATGGGAGTTCCTCAGCGGATACTCGCCGTACCAGAACACCGACCCGGATGCGACGTACCCGCCGATCCTGGTGACGACCTCCACTCGCGACGATCGCGTCCACCCCGGCCATGCCCGCAAGATGGTCGCCCGCCTCGAGGAGGAGGGTCACGAAGTCTGGTACTACGAGAACATCGAAGGTGGACACGGCGGTGCAGCCGACAATGCGCAGGCGGCATTCAAGTCGGCGCTGACCTTCACATTCCTGGCGGACAAACTCACGTGACCTAGCGGTCGCGTAACCACGCGGCGACCTTCGCCGCCGTGTCGGCGTTGTCGCGGATCCAGCCGTTGTGCCCGAGCTTCCGGGGGTTGTGCCACGTCGTGATGTCCGCGGCGGACAGTTTGCCCAGCAGGTGGCGGGCCGACTCCACCGGCGTCAGCTCGTCGCCCTCGATGGTGATCGACAGGACCGGCAGGGTGAGGCGGGCAAGCCGCTCCTCGTAGTCGATGTCGGCGCCGGCCGGATCGAACCGGCCTCCGCGCGCGAGCCGCGCCCAGTCGGAAATCAGGACGCGGGACTGCCGGCCGAATCCTGCCACGTCGATCCGGTCGCCCGGCCAGAAACCCGCGACGCTCGATGTCAACGACATCGCCGCCGAGCCCAGCAGGAGTCCGGGGCGGCGGGCACCGCGGTAGTGCCGGTAATACGGGGTGCCCGCAGCGACGAGAATCAGCCCGCCGAGCCGGCCACGGATCCGCGACGCGTAGAGCACGCCGAGTTGGCCTCCCATCGAATGCCCGAGCAGATAGGGCGTCGAATCCGGAAAGCGCTCCCGCACCACCTCGAACACGGCGGGCAGATGCACGGCGACGATGTCGTGGTAGCCGTAGGTGCTCTCCGGTCCGGGCCGGGGGCGGCTGTCCCCCTGCCCCGCCAGTTCGCAGATCGCCGCATCGAACCCGTACCCGGTCAGCGCCTCGGCGAACGATTCGTAGTATCCGGCGGGAACGCCGAGTCCCGGCACGATCACGACCACTGCGCGTGACGAATCGCGACGGGATTCGTGCTCGTGATCGGGGCCCGCGAACAACCGCACCGGTGTCGTGGTGCCGTCGGGTAACTGGATCGGTACGGTCTGCACCGGCTCAGACTAGGCCGATCCGGGCTCGTCGTTCGCCGGTTCGGGCGCGACCTCCCGCGTGGCGGGGTCCGGGATGCCGGCGTCGTCGAGCGCCGCCGCGGTGAGCGCTCTTCCCAGAGCGATCATGTCCGCGGCCCTGTGGAAATCGAGACTCCGGCACGCGGTTCGCGGGACCTCGACGAACACGTCCGGCGGATAGGCGGCGAGCTGGAACCGCGACAGGGCCGACTGCATGATGTCGAGCGACCGGTTCATCACCGCAACGCGTCCGAACTTCGGCGTCGGCGCGTCGTGCGTTCCGGTATCCGCCTCGGGGACCGTCGTGTCCGCGAACGAGTCGTCGTTGTCTACGCTGCTCGCGGAGAACCGGTTGACCACCGATCGCACGATGTCGGTTTCGAGCACCGAGGCAGCGCTACGACGGAAACGTCCCATCCATTCCTCGGCAGGCCGCGGTTCCGAACTCGCGTTCTCGGGTGAGTGCGGCCGACCGCCGTCCTCTCCGGCGAGACTGACGCCGATCGTGAGATCAGCGTGCATTCCGACGGTCGGGGCGATCGGCAACGGCGACAGTGTGCCTCCGTCGGTGAGGACCCTGCCGTTGAGCACCACGGGAGTGATGACGCCGGGAATTGCGATCGACGCTCGGATCGCCGCGTCGACGGGACCCCGCTGGAACCACACCGCGCGTCCCGCCGCGAGGTCGGTGGCAACGGCCGTGAACGGGATCGGCAGATCCTCGATCGAGACCTCTCCGAGTATGTCGCGCATCTTCGACAGGATCCGCTCGGCGTGGATGGCGCCGGGAGCCGACACCGACACGTCGAGCAGCCGCACGACATCCATCTGGGACAGGCTCAGCGCCCACTGCGTGTACGGCTCGAGTTTGCCCGCCGCGTAGACACCCCCGACCAGCGCACCCATCGAAGCGCCTGCCACGCCGACGATTTCGAGGCCGCGTTCCTCGATCACCTGGATCGCGCCGATATGCGCATACCCCCTGGCGCCCCCGCTCCCCAGCGCAAGCGCCACCCGTGTCCGTCCCGCCATGGACCCGATCGTACGCAGACCCACCCGCATCGCACCCCGGATTCCGCTCGACCCCGAGGTCGAGTTCAGGGTCGAGATGGGGGACGCGCCCGGATGTGTTCGGGTGCATGTCCGGCGCACGATAGACGTGTTCGTTTTCGCGGGTCACTCACCATCGGGAGAATTCATGCGCACCAGGGTCATTGCAGCACTCTTCGCCGGCGCGGCGGCCGTCGCTCTCGGAACAGGCACTGCCACAGCACAAACCATTCCCGTCGTCGTCGGCATGAGCCAGCAGTCGGCGGTCGAGCTTCTCACCGAACGCAACATTCCTCATTCGATCACGAACCGGTCGGGCAATCTGTCGGGTCATTGCGTCGTCACCGAGCAACGCGACAAGGGAAACCGCGTCGAGGTCGACTACGAATACGACCACGAGGACGGGGCCTTCGAGCGCGTCGAAACCGAGGTCTGGCGCGGAATCGGACTCACCGTCGTCTGCCGTTGAGCACTGCCCACGGACGAGTCCTCACTCGAATCCGAACCCTCGCTGCAACAACGCTTGCCGCAGACCTTCCCTGTGCCCCAGCGCACCCGGTGCGGCAAAACGACCGAGGACGCGCTCGCTCCAACTGTCCGGTAAGCCCTGGCTCCGGTAGAACTGCGCAATGGCGTCCTCGTACGCGGCTACCCCTTCGTCCTCCGCATCCTGCGCGCCGGACCCGTACTGCTCTCGGTGCAGCACGACGTCCTGACCGAGCCGCGGCTTGACCTCCGGATACTCGGCCGGGTCGGGACGGCCCACCACCAGCCCGACCACGGCGAAACTGTGGTCGGGCAAGGCCAGTTCGGAAGCAAGGTCGGTCGGGTGGTCACGGAGCGCCCCGATGAATACCGTGCCGAGCCCGAGTGATTCCGCGGCGAGTGCGGCGTTCTGCGCAGCCAGGGTCGTGTCGACGATCCCGAGCACTGCCGATTCGAGATAGCCCGCGTTGACGAGCTCTCTGCCACGCCTCGTCGCCAACCGAGCCGCACGCGCCAGATCCGCGACCCACACCAGGAGAAGAGGCGCGCTGCGCACCGACTCCTGGTTGCCGGCGAGTTCCGCTATGCGGCCGAGGCGCTCACTATCGGTCACCGCGATCACACTCCACAACTGCAGGTTGCTGGAACTGGCAGCCGACGAAGCCGCCGCGACGATCGCACGGAGGTGGTCTTCGGACACCTTCTCGGGCAGGAACTTCCGTACCGACCGGTGCGCGAGCTGAACCGCAAGAACGTCGTTCCACAACAATGGGTCGATGCGGGCGCCTACACGTTCGGCTTCATCGGCGCCGTAGCGGCGAAGCAAGGCGACGAGACGACGATCGCTGACGGTGTCCATGGTCGGGAACTCCTTTCTCGAAAACATGACGAACACCGAGTCTGCTCTTCCCGATCACGACCGGCGATACTTGGCCTCATCCTGATCCTGGGTCTCGCTCGCACCCCCGAGAGAAAGATCAGGGTAGAGATCCGGGTTCGTCCCCGATGTGCGGAAGGCTCACAACCGGCACGATCGAATCATGACATTCGAGAACAACACCCCCCGTCCCTTCGCCCGCTCCTCGTCGCAGCGCATGCTCGGTGGCGTCTGCGGAGGCCTCGCCGAATACTTCGGCCTGGACGTCAATCTCGTCCGCGCGGGCGCGGTGCTCGCAGCGTTCGTCACCGGTGGCACGGCAGTGCTTCTCTACCTCGCCCTGTGGATGCTGCTGCCGGAATGAGGGTCGGTGTCGTGGGTATCGCGCACCAGCCGGTCGGCGTTGGCCAGAATCGCTGCACGGAGCGCACGCTCCGGCTCACTGAGCACGCTTCGGCGGGCGACGAGCACGAAATCGAGATGACCGGCATCGGGTAACCGGCGGGTTGCGGACCGAACAGGAACGAGACCCGCCGGTGGGAGCCGGCTCGCATGCAGAACGACACCCAGCCCCGCCAGTGCTGCAGCGCTCAACCCGATGAGACTGTCGGCGACGCATGTCACCCGCGCTCCGTATCCGCACCGCTGGAGCACGTCGAGCGCGATCTCCCGGGTCAGCGACGGGTGGGGATAGGTGACGAGCGGTATCGGTCCCTCCGGGTCCGGCACGAAGCCGGGTGCGCCGAGGAACTCGAGCTTGTCACGGAAGATCAGTTCGCCGTGACGCTCGCCGGGCCGGCGCTTTCCGAACATGAGATCGAGATCGCCGTCCTCCAGGCTGCGGTGCAGGTTCTCACTGAGTCCGACGGTGAGTTCGAAATCCACACGCGGATGCCCCCGCCGGAACTCGGCGAGGATCGCGGGGAGTTCGTGGAGCACCAGATCGTCGGACGCGCCGAACCGCACGCGCCCACTGACGGTGGATTCGGTGAAGTAACGCTGGGCGGCGTGGTGACGCTCGAGGATCTCGCGGGCGAATCCGAGCATCGCGCTTCCGTCGGCGGTCGGCTCGACGGTGTGGGTGTCGCGCACGAACAGCCGACGACCCGCAGTCGCCTCGAGTTTGGCGACGTGCTGACTCACGGTGGATTGCCGCAGGCCCAGGCGCCGCGCCGCCGCCGTGAAACTGCGTTCGCTTTCGACGGCCAGGAAACTACGGAGGTGGACGGGATCGAACACCCCTGCATTCAATCACAATCTGTGATCACAGTGATCGCGGTAATCGGCTTCTCGAATCAGCCCACCATGGCCTAGCGTCGAACCATGCTGGCGAAGATCCCGTTTCTCAATCGACTCGACCCGTTCCTTGTCGGAATCGTGCTGACAGTTGCCGTCGCCGCGGCCCTGCCCGCACACGGCGTCGGGCTCGATGTCTTCACATGGGCATCGAAGATCGCGATCGGCCTTCTCTTCTTCCTGTACGGCGCGCGCCTGTCTACCGCCGAAGCCGTGGCGGGCCTGAGACATTGGCGGCTGCACGCGACCATTCTCGCGGTCACCTTCGTGATCTTCCCGCTCCTCGGCCTTGCTGCCAAGGTCTTCGTTCCGTGGCTGCTCACCGAGCCGCTCTATCTGGGTGTGTTGTACCTGTGCCTGCTGCCCTCGACAGTGCAGTCCTCGATCGCACTGGTCTCCGTTGCTCGCGGCAATATCCCCGGCGCGGTCGTCTCGGCATCTGCCTCGAGCCTGCTCGGAATCCTGTTCACCCCGGCACTCGTCGCAGTGACGATGAGTACGCAAGGAGTGACCTTCAGTTCCGCGGCAGTGCTGGACATCGTGCTCATGTTGCTGGTCCCCTTCGTCGCGGGCCAGGTCATGCGCCGCTGGATCGGGGGCTGGGTCACGGCACACGGCAAGCCCCTCAAGCTCGTCGACCGCGGTTCCATTCTGCTCGTCGTCTATGTCGCGTTCAGTCGCGGCATGAACGAGGGCATCTGGACCCAGTTGTCTGTTCTGCGTCTGCTTGCACTCGCCGGAGTGTGCATACTCCTGCTGGCGATCGTGCTGGCGCTCACCTGGTACGCGCCCGCCAAACTCGGATTCTCGTACGAGGACCGGACGGCCATCCTCTTCTGCGGTTCCACCAAGTCGCTCGCCACCGGCCTGCCGATGGCCACGGTTCTGTTTCCCGGAGAACCCATCGGACTGATCATTCTTCCCCTCATGCTGTTTCACCAGATTCAGCTGCTGGTGTGTGCAGCGATCGCCGCCCGACTCGCGAAGCAATCGGCCGAGCCGGCGCTGCAAAGCTGATCAGGCCGGAGGGAACCGGCGGTCCGGCGCTGACGAACGCGCCCACGAAACGGAAGAGGCCGTGAGCCCCGAACCTCGGGACTCACGGCCTCATAATCCACTCTTTACAGCGAGCCGGTCAGCAGTACCGGCGCGATCACCAGGATCAGTTCGACGAACTGGCTGATGGCTTCGAAACCACTCGAGATGCTACCCATGTTTCCTCCAGATTCCTGCCGGAGACGTCATGCCCCCGGGCGTCGGATAGAGCGACGATCGACGGTCAGGTACAACCAGCGATCGGGTACAGCGGCGATCGGGTTATGCGGCGATCAGCTGATGAACTGCGCGGTCTGCAGGAGCAGCGAGAAGAAGAAGTTGATGATCTCGGTGATCGTTGTGCTACCCATGTGTCCTCCTGGAGACGATGAAACAGATCGGTTGCGGCACAGTAAATTTCGGATCCGAGCGGGTGCCGTGGGGCCAACCATACTGTCCGGTACTTAAAGCGTCAATGGTTTTTGTGGAGAAGTCGTGAGCGCTAATGATTCGCTAATCCGCTGCGCATCAACATAATTCGCACGGTAGATCGCGGTGCGCCCATAACAGGTGAGCGCACCCGACTGTGCAAATATCAGCGCGTCTCCATAGCCCTCGCAAGCATGGGCCACGAGTTGTGCAAGTCGTCTTCCCAGTAGCCCCAGGAATGCGTTCCGGTCGGGCGGAACTCGAAAACAGCGGGTATATCCAGCTCTTCGAGCCTGGCTGCGAGACGCCGTGTGCAGTCGTCGACCGCAGCCTCGATCACGCCGCCCATCACCACCTGGTTCAACAGCAGAGCCGGGTCGTTCCCGACCGAACGGGCGCCGAGGTGCTCATGCTTGCCCGGGAGTCCGGTAGCCGAGGAGACATAGAGGTCGATACCTCGCAACTTCTCGGCGTTGACGTACGGGTCGTTCTCGACCCATCCGGGACCGTCGAGCGGGCCCCACATGTTTTCCACATCGGCTCCTCCGCGGCTTTCGACCACGGTCCGGATATAGAGTTGCCCGAGTTCTGTACTCGTTTCGGCACATCCGCTGTAGGCGCCTACCGCCCGGTACAACGTCGGCTTCGCGATGGCGAGGCCCAACACCGACGTCCCCGACATCGACAGCCCCGCGATGGCATTCACACCCGTCGTACCGAAGGCGGCATCGATGACCGGAGGAAGCTCACGCGTGAGGAAGGTGGTCCACTTGTTGCGGCCGAGTACCGGATCGTCCCGTCGCCAGTCGGTGTAGTAGCTGAATGATCCGTCCAGCGGAGTCACGACGTTGACGTTCTTGTCGGCGAAGAATTCGTCGATGTCCGTCTGCTCGTCCCAGGTGGCCACCCCCTGCCCTCCGCCGGCCCCGTTCAGCAGATAGAGCGTGGGGGCGGCGTGACTCGTGTCGGCCGGTGTGCGCACACGAAGCGGCACGACCCGGTCCATCGCCGCGGAGTACACGTGGGCCACCACCGCGCGTTCGTTCTCGACAACGATGTGGGACAGATACGAAACATTCTGTGCGGACGCAATATTCGGCAGCGCGACGAGAACCGTCGCCGCTACCCCCACCACCGCAAGTATCCGCTGGAACAACGCCGAGATCACTCGACCCTCCCTGATGCTTCGTCGACGCACGCGGCGACGCCCGATGACCGCCTCCGAATAGTCCGGAGACGCATCAATAGATACACCACGAGAAGGAGGAATAGTGCGAAACGGACATTCCGGTGGGAGCCAGCCCAGTTTCCCAGGCGTGCACCTGGGGTCCGGCCACATCGGACCCACCCGGTCATCCGTCGACAGCGACGCCAACGACGGATTTTGTCCGCTGCCGCGAACCGCCGTATACGACGAACCGGTCATCACCATCGAAGGTGATGACCGGTTCGTCAAGTGCGCGCACCGGGTCGGTGTCGTCTCAGCTCACCTCGAGTGCGTTCGCAAGCATGGGCCACGAGTTGTGCAGATCGTCTTGCCAATAACCCCAGGAATGCGTTCCCGCCGGACGGAAGTCGAACACAGCGGGAATTTCCAGCTCCTCCAGGCGCGCAGCCAACCGGCGCGTGCAGTTGTCGACCGCCGCCTCGATCACGCCTCCGACAACCACCTGGTTCGCCAGCAGGCCCGGATCGTCGCCGACCCAGGTAGAGCCGAGACGATCATGCTCACCCGGCAGCCCGGTGGCCGAGGAGATGTAGAGATCGATGCCCCGCAACTTCTCGGCGTTGACGAATGGATCGTTCTGGACCCAACCGGGGCCGCCGTACGGGCCCCACATGTTCTCCGCGTTCGCTTCTCCGCGACTCTCCACCACTGCCCGGACATAAAGTTGCCCGAGTTCGGTGCTCGTTTCGGCACAGCCGCTGTAGGCACCCACCGCTTTGTACAGTGTCGGCTCCGCGATCGCGAGACTCAGAACCGAAGTCCCCGACATCGACAATCCCGCGATCGCATTCGTGCCGGTCGTGCCGAATTCGGCATCGATGATCGGCGGCAGTTCACGAGTGAGGAACGTCGTCCACTTGTTCCGGCCCAGAATCGGGTCGTCCTCGAGCCAATCGGTGTAATAGGTGAACGAGCCGTCCAACGGAGTGACCACGTTGACGTTCTTGTCGGCGAAGAACTCGTCCATGTTCGTCCGCGCATCCCAGGTGGCTACCCCTTGCCCGCCACTGGCGCCGTTGAGCAGATAGAGCGTCGGACTCGGCACGCTCGTGTCCGCCGGCGTGTACACGCGCAGCGCCACTTCACGATCCATCGCTGCGGAGTACACGTGGGCCACCACGACGCGATCGCTCTTGACCTCGACGCGGGACAGATGCGAAACAGGCTCGGCGGAAGCAATGCCCGGTGCTCCGAGGAGAACCAGCACCCCTATCCCTACAGTGGCGATCGCTCGCCGGAACAACGCCGAGATCACTCGACCGACCTCCCGTGTGCTTTCGTCAGCCAAACGGCGACGCTGAGTTACCGCCCTGAATAATCGAGGGCTCTGTCAATTGATACACCATAGACCTCCCAATGGGAATGGATCGGACATCGGGTTCGGCGGTGGGATTTCGGGTCTCGAAGGTCAGGGTCGCGGCCGGAAGGACGGGGCCGGGCCGTGTACGCACCCCGGGCACTCAGCGGCCGCGAGTTACGCAGGTCGTCCGCTCGGTAATCCCGGGAATGCGTTCCTGCCGAACGCATCAGGAACAACGAGGCTCCCCGGACATGCCGCGAGGCCCGAACCCATCGAGATGGGTTCGGGCCTCGCGGAGGACTACCTGGCGTATGCCGGGGGCTGGATCAGAAGTCCATGCCGCCCATGCCGCCGGTCGGATCGCCGGCCGGAGCAGAAGACTTCTCCGGCTTGTCGGCGACAACGGCCTCGGTGGTCAGGAACAGAGCCGCGATGGACGCTGCGTTCTGCAGCGCCGAGCGGGTGACCTTGACCGGGTCGTTGATGCCTGCAGCGAGCAGGTCGCCGTACTCGTTGGTCGCGGCGTTGAGGCCGTGGCCCGCGGGCAGGTTGCGAACCTTCTCGGCAACGACGCCGGGCTCGAGGCCGGCGTTGAAGGCGATCTGCTTCAGCGGTGCTTCGAGAGCAACGCGGACGATGTTCGCACCGGTCGCCTCGTCGCCCTCGAGCTTGAGCTCGTCCAGAGCCGGAGCGGCCTGCAGAAGTGCAACGCCACCGCCGGCGACGATGCCCTCTTCGACTGCTGCCTTGGCGTTACGCACGGCATCTTCGATGCGGTGCTTGCGCTCCTTGAGCTCGACCTCGGTCGCAGCGCCGGCCTTGATGACGGCGACGCCACCGGCCAGCTTGGCCAGGCGCTCCTGCAGCTTCTCGCGGTCGTAGTCCGAATCCGACGCCTCGATCTCGGCGCGGATCTGGTTGACGCGACCGGCGATGGAGTCGGGATCGCCCGCACCCTCGACGATGGTGGTCTCGTCCTTGGTGACGACGACCTTGCGTGCCTGGCCGAGGAGCTCGACGCCGGCGGTCTCGAGCGAGAGGCCGACCTCTTCGCTGATGACCTCGCCACCGGTGAGGATGGCGATGTCGGCGAGCTGAGCCTTACGGCGATCGCCGAAGCCCGGAGCCTTGACGGCGACGGACTTGAAGGTGCCGCGGATCTTGTTCAGCACCAGGGTCGACAGGGCTTCGCCCTCGACATCCTCGGCGATGATCAGCAGCGGCTTGCCCGACTGGATGACCTTCTCGAGCAGCGGCAGCAGGTCCTTGACCGTGGAGATCTTGGAGCTGACGAGCAGGATGTAGGGATCCTCGAGCACTGCCTCCTGACGCTCTGCGTCAGTGGCGAAGTAGAGGGAGATGTAGCCCTTGTCGAAGCGCATGCCCTCGGTCAGCTCGAGCTGAAGGCCGAAGGTATTCGACTCCTCGACGGTGATGACGCCTTCTTTGCCCACCTTGTCGATGGCCTCGGCGATGAGCTCACCGATCGCGGGGTCACCGGCGGAGATGCCGGCGGTAGCAGCGATCTGCTCCTTGGTCTCGACCTCCTTGGCGGTGTCGAGCAGCCGGGCCGTGACAGCCTCGACGGCCTTCTCGATGCCGCGCTTGAGGCCGAGCGGGTTCGCTCCTGCTGCAACATTGCGCAGACCCTCGCGCACCAGCGCCTGGGCGAGAACGGTGGCGGTGGTGGTGCCGTCACCCGCAACGTCGTCGGTCTTCTTGGCGACTTCCTTGACCAGCTCGGCGCCGATCTTCTCGTACGGGTCCTCGAGCTCGATCTCCTTGGCGATGGACACACCATCGTTGGTGATCGTGGGAGCGCCCCACTTCTTCTCGAGAACGACGTTGCGACCCTTGGGGCCCAACGTCACCTTGACTGCGTCGGCGAGGCTGTTGAGGCCCCGTTCGAGGCCGCGACGAGCCTCTTCGTCGAACGCGATGATCTTGGCCATTGCGAAGTGATCCTCCGGGTATGGGGGTGACACGCTTGCCGGCCGGGTTCAGTGCCCGCGACGGACGACCAGGGAGTGTCGTTATTCCCGGTCTCACCGTCCCGACCTGGCACTCACGTGTTGCGAGTGCTAAGTGCATTCTTAGCACTCGGGGGTGGTGAGTGCAAGATTACAGACACTCACCACCCCCGTCACAGTGCAGCGGAAAAACGCGGAAGAAAGTTATCGACCCACGGCGCACCACTGACCGGTCGCCGTGTTGACCGCGAACGACTGGGCACCCACGCAGGTCACGCCGGTCGTATCGGCGGTCGCACCCGAGCCCCAGCCCGCGACCGACACCGTCATGGCCGGTCCCTCGGCCCACGAATGACTCAGCCCGCCGCCGAGCGCGTACGCGTAGGAGCGGCCTCCGTCGGCGGCCCCGCTGAGCGCAGTGCCGAATCCGGTTGCGTGGGACTCGGCAGCTCCCCCTCGCTCCGCGACGGACACCGCGGTGCCGCTGTCGGCAGCCGACGCGCGCGCCGTGGCGCCCGGAGCGGCCGTCGCGCCGCAACTCGCGGCGTCCGAGACGAGGATCTGGTTTGCGGACGGCGGAGACAGACACGTCACCGGAGCGGCCGCCGCGGTCCCGGTCCCCATGAAAGCGGCCGACGCCACGCCGAGGGCGACGAGCACACCGGCGCGTGCGACACGGCGGCCGGAGAGAACGGAACGGAAGGATCGAATGGACAAAGAGCACTCCTCTGCGCTGGATTGCCTCTACAGGAGACGGTGAGGGCTGATCCCCCGGCGGTAGGGTACCGATCACACCGGACGGGCGCGAGGAACCACCTCACAGGTGGACGGGCCTCCTCAGAGGGCGTCGAGCAGTGCCGGCAGATCGGCCACCGAGTCGATCACATGGTCGGGCTCGTCCACCGAGAGATCGAGCACCGACTGGCGAAACTTCCCGGTACGTACCAGAACTCCGGTCATACCGAGTCGCTGACCGGGAACCACCTCACCCGCGAGGTCGTCACCGACCACGACGATGGAGTCGGGTTCCGCGCCCATCAGGTCCGCCGCGACGAGGAACCCGCGCATCGAGGGCTTGCCTACCGTCACCGCGGTCCGGCCGGTCAACTCCTCGAGCCCGGCGAGGTACGACCCGGTGTCGAGGCGCAACCCGTCGTCCGTCTGCCACGACATCGCCCGGTGCATCGCAACGACAGGCACTCCGCCGAGCATCAGGTCCGCGACCCTGCTCAGCGAGCGGTGGTCGTAATGACGACCTGCTCCACCCAGGACGACGACCTCGGGATCGACGTCGTCCTGCACGATGCCCTCGAGATCGTCCTCGATATCACCGTCGTTCAGTACCCAGCAGCGGCGACCCGGGTAGGTCTGCCGGACGTATTCCGCGGTGAGTCCCGCGGCCGTCACTATTTCGTGCGGATCGACCGGCATTCCCAGATCGGTGAGCGAGCGCGCGATCGCGGAGCGCGTGCGCGAAGTGGTGTTGGTGAGAAATGCCCGGGTCACGCCGTCCTCGCGCAACCGGGCCAGCACGTCGGCGGCCCCCGGCACCGGCTTCCACGAGGTGACGATCACGCCCTCGATGTCGAACAGAACTCCACCCACGTCACTCATGAACCGACCCTATCGATGACGTGGCGGGCAGAGCCAGGGGGGCGGAAGCGGACGTCGGTTCCGCACCGCCCCCCGGGCCCGATCACACCGCCCCCCGGGCCCGATCACACCGCCCCCCTGGGCCCGACTACACCGTGCGGGCGAGGCGGTCGGCGAGGAGCCGTGTGAAGCGCGCCGGGTCCTCGACCTCACCGCCTTCGGCGATCAGCGCCATCCCGTACAGCAGTTCCGCGGTCTCGGCGAGCGCGGGATCGTCGTTGCGTTCCGCGTGCGCCGTGCGAAGACCCGAGACGAGCGGATGTCCGGCGTTGAGTTCGAGGATGCGCTTGGTTCGCGGGATCGGCTGGCCCGATGCCCGGTACATGCGTTCGAGCGCCGGCGACATGCTGAAGGTGTCGCCGACGATGCAGGCGGGCGATGTCGTGAGGCGCGACGAGAGCCGTACCTCCTTGACGTGTTCGTCGAGGGTGTCCTTCATCCACGTCAGGAGGTCGCCGAACTCTTTCTCCTGCTCCTCGCGTTCGGCTTCGGCTGCCTTCTTCTCGTCGTCGGTGTCGAGATCGACCTCGCCCTTGGCGACGGAGCGGAACGGCTTGCCGTCGTACTCGGGAACCGACGTCACCCACATCTCGTCGACCGGGTCGGTCAGCAACAGCACCTCGATGCCCTTCGCCGCGAACGCCTCCATGTGCGGGGAGCTTTCGAGCAGCTGCCGGGACTCGCCGGTGATGTAGTAGATCTCGTCCTGGCCGTCCTTCATGCGTTCGACGTATCCGGCGAGCGTCGTCTGCTCGTCGTCACTCGCCGTCGAGTCGAAGGACGCGATCTCGAGAAGCGTGTCGCGGTTGTCGGTATCGGAGATCAGGCCTTCCTTGAGGACGCGGCCGAACTCGTTCCAGAAGGTCCGGTACTTCTCGGCGTCCTGCGTCGCCATGTCCTTGACCGTCGACAGGACCTTCTTCGTGAGCCGGCGGCGGATCGCGCGGATCTGCCGGTCCTGCTGCAGGATCTCGCGGGAGACGTTGAGCGAGAGGTCCTGCGCGTCGACCACACCCTTGACGAACCGCAGGTACTCGGGAACGAGATCCTCGCAGTCGTCCATGATGAAGACGCGCTTGACGTAGAGCTGGATGCCTGTCGTCCGCTCCCGGGCGAACAGGTCGAACGGCGCATGGCTCGGAATGAAGAGCAGCGCCTGGTACTCGAAGGTCCCCTCCGCGCGCATGGGAATGATCTCGAGGGGTTCGTCCCATGCGTGCGCGACGTGCTTGTAGAACTCGGTGTACTCCTCGTCGGACACCTCGTCCCGCGAGCGCGCCCACAGTGCCTTCTGCGAATTGAGCGTCTTGGTCTCGACGCCGACCTCGTCGGTACCGTCCTCACCCTTGGTGGTGCGCGTGACCTCCATACGGATCGGCCAGGCGATGAAGTCGGAGTACTTCTTGACGATCTCCTCGAGCTTCCACTGCGAGGTGTAGTCGAAGAGGTGGTCGTCGGCATCCTCCGGCTTGAGGTGGAGGGTGACGGACGTGCCCTGCGGGGCGTCGTCCACGGTCTCGATCGTGTAGGTGGATTCTCCGCTCGATTCCCACCTGGTTCCCGAGGCTTCGCCCGCCTTGCGGGTGACCAGCGTGACCTTGTCGGCGACCATGAACGAGGCGTAGAAACCGATGCCGAACTGGCCGATCAGTTCCTGGGATGCGGCGGCGTCCTTGGCTTCGCGCAACTTCTGCCGCAGTTCACCGGTGCCCGAACGCGCGAGCGTGCCGATCAGATCGACGACTTCGTCGCGCGTCATGCCGATGCCGTTGTCCCGGACCGTGAGGGTGCGGGCCTCCTTGTCGACCGCGAGTTCGATGTGCAGGTCGGACGTGTCGACCTGCAGATCCTTGTCGCGGAAGGACTCGAGCCGGAGCTTGTCCAGCGCATCGGAGGCGTTGGAGATCAACTCACGAAGGAACGTGTCCTTGTTGGAGTAGATCGAGTGGATCATCAGATCGAGCAGTTGGCGCGTCTCGGCCTGGAACTCACGCTGTTCGACGTGTGTGCTCATTCTTGTCCCCTTCGGCAGCAGAACTTTCGAACGGGATCTTAGGACGTGTTTACGCCGGCGAGCGGGGCGCCCCCGCACCCGGATCGATCCGGAACGGGCCGTCGGCGCTCGGGCTGACGGGGAAGTCGAAAATCGACGTCGGGATATAGACCGTGGCGCACGAGTTCGGGATGTCGACCACGCCCGACAGCCGACCCTCGATGGGCGCGGCGCCGAGCAGAAGGTAGGCCTGCTCCGGGCTGTAACCGAACTTGGTGAGGTAGTCGATCGCGTGCAGGCACGCGCGCTGGTACGCCAGTTGCGAGTCCAGATAGCGCTGCTCACCGTCGAGCGTCACCGAGGTTCCGGAGAACGCCAGCCACTCCGAGAACTGTGGGTCGGTGTTGCCCGGCATGAAGATCGCGTTCTCACTCACCCCGTAGGTCGTCATCCCGCCAGGAATGAGATCGACGCGGAGATCGATGAACCCGCCCATCTCGATGGCGCCGCAGAACGTGATCTCGCCGTCGCCCTGCGAGAAATGCAGGTCGCCGACCGAGAGGTTCGCGCCGTCGACGAAGACGGGGTAGAAGATACGGCTGCCCTTGGTGAGGTTCTTGATGTCCTGGTTGCCGCCGTTCTCGCGCGGCGGTGCGGTACGAGCGCCCTCCCCCGCGACCCGATCGAACTCGGGGCCTGTCAGAGCGCCGAGAATCGCCCCGTTCGGCTCCGGCGGAAGTGCCAGCGGCGGAACACGATCCGGGTCCGTCGCGATCAGCGCGGCCTCACGGGTGTTCCATGTCGAGAGCAGGTCGTGCGACGGGGCCGTGCCCATCAGTCCCGGGTGCACGATGCCCGTGAAAGACACGTGCGGAATATGCCGGCTCGTTGCCGTCTGACCGGAGAAATCCCAGACCGCCTTGTACGCGTCGGGGAACTGGTCGGTGAGGAACCCGCCGCCGTTCGGCTTGGCGAAGATGCCGGTGTACCCCCAGCCCTGTCCGGCCAACGGCCCGGAATCCTCCTGCGGGATCGGCCCGAGGTCGAGGATGTCGACGATCAGCAGATCCCCGGGTTTCGCACCTTCCACCGCGAACGGCCCGGACAACGCGTGCACGGTGTGCAGCGGAGCATTGCGGATGTCGTCGGCGCTGTCGTCGTTGTGGATCTCCCCGTCGAACCACTCGCGGCAGTGCACCCGGAACGAGTCTCCCGGCTTGACCGTCGCGACGGGCGGAATGTCGGGGTGCCAACGGTTGTGGCCGATCTTCTCCTGCTCGGTGAACTTGCGAGTGGAGTCGAGCGGGAAGATGACGTCGGGCAAGGGAACCTCCTGGAGTGAGCACCGGGGGCTGAGCGACCGGGGGTGCGAGCCGTATTTCGGCCGGTCAGGGCCGGGGAAGCATTCGATGACGAGGATCGGTGGTGACCGGACGCGGCGGCGTGCGCGGACGACCGGGTATCGCACCCGACACCACAGCGGGTTCGGACGCGGTGCGCGCGGTGGAATCGAGCACGCGCATCGCCGCCGTGCGGCCGCGCCCGAGTCGTGGCGCGGTCACCGCGCGCGGTGACTCGGCGGCACACGCGGGGCACGCGGTGGTGGGGCGGACGGCGCTCATCGGAGCGGATACGTCGAACGGACCGCAGTCGACGCAGCGGTATTCGTAGAGCGGCATCGGCAACAACCCTTCGCGCATGGGACTGCGCCGACCGTAACCGACAATCCCCCGCGACACCGGTCTCCGGCGAAACTCGTTACCTGGCAGTAACACTCCCGTTGCTCACCGCGATTCGCGGCGCGCGCCGCCGGGGTCCATCATGGTGGCGGGGTCACTCGAACGACGGGAGTGCGTCATGGCAGTTCGTCGGGTGGTGGTTGTCGGCGCGGGCATGGTCGGGCTGTCGACGGCGTGGTTCCTCCAGGAACACGACCTCGAGGTGACGGTGCTGGACCGTACCGGCGTGGCAGCCGACGCCTCGTGGGGCAATGCCGGTTGGCTCGCCCCGGCACTGACATTGCCGCTGCCGGAACCGTCCGTGCTGAGGTACGGGCTTCGTTCGGTGCTCACGCCGTCATCGCCGGTATACGTGCCTTTCACCACGGACCTGCGGCTTCTGCGGTTTCTCGCGGATTTCGCCCGGCACTGCACCACGCGGCGCTGGAAGCGCTCGGCGGAGATCTTCGCCCGCACCGACCGGATCGCAACCGAGGCGTACGACGTCCTCGCAGCCGGCGGCGTGGCCGAACGGACACGGCAGGCAGACCCGTTCCTCGCCGCGTTCACGAGCGAATCCGACCGCGACCACCTGATAACGGAGTTGGACCACTCACGGGCAGCAGGCGGAGAGGTCGACTTCGATCTGCTGGATGCGGACAGCCTGCACGCGCTGGCCCCGGCGCTCGGCGACCCGGTGTGCGCGGGGTTGCGCATCCGGGGGCAGCGGTTCCTCGATCCGCCCCGCTTCATGTCGGCGCTCGCCGAGTCCGTTCGCGTCCGGGGCGGAGAGGTGGTGGCGGGCTACGAGGTGACGGCGGTACGCGACTCGGGTGGCACGGTCGAGGTCGTCTCGGCGGACGGGCGGCGGGCGGCCGCCGATGCCGTCGTGCTCGCAACCGGAGCGCGGCTCGATGCGCTCGCGCGTCCGTTCGGTGTCCGCACGCGAGTGCAGGCCGGGCGCGGTTACAGCTTCACCGTTCGTCCGGAGGAGCCACTCGACCATCCCGTCTACTTCCCTGCCCAGCGCGTGGCGTGCACGCCGCTGCACGACCGGCTCCGCATCGCCGGAATGATGGAGTTCCGCAGTCCCGACGCCCCGCTCGATCCGCGGCGGATCACGGCGATCGTCGACGCGACCCGTCCGCTCCTGCCGCGGATCGACTGGGACCGGCGGCACGAGGAGTGGGTGGGGTCGAGACCCTGCACCGCCGACGGCCTGCCCCTGATCGGAGGCACACGTTCACCTCGGGTCTTCGTTGCGGGCGGGCACGGCATGTGGGGCGTCGCGCTGGGACCGATGACGGGCCGGATGCTGGCGAATGCGATTACCGGACATCAGGATCCGTTGTCGGCGTATTTCGATCCGCTGCGTTGACCCCTCCGCCGAGTCGCTCGTCCATGCCGCGAAGCCAGCTCAGGACCGCGCGCTCGTACGCGATGCCGAATTCGACGGTAGCGGCCGGATAGTCCGGCAGTACGTGGCTTGCCAGCAACTGTTCGTACTCGGAGAGTTGCCGTTCGTGCTCGGCCCGATAGTGGGCGAGGATCTCGACCAGCCTGTGCGCCGGCAGATGCTCGGCGAAAGCCACGGTGAGCAGAAGAGGATGCCGGATGTTCTCCGGCCCGGGATCACGCTCGAGCCAGTCGGCGAACGCGCGCCGGCCGTCGTCGGTGAGAGCGTAGGGCTTGCGGGCTCGCGGTCCCGTCTCTCCCGCTTCGATCAGGCCGTCGCGTTCCATCGCCGAGAGTTCTCGATAGACCTGGCTGGTGGTGAGCGACCAGAACTTCCCGATTCGCTCCTGCGCCGTGGTGACAAGGTCCCAACCCGTTTTGGGGCCTTCGTGGAGAAACCCCAGGAGGGACGCCGCTGTGGCGTTGAGGGGACGTCCGGCCATGCGTTTTTCCTGTCGTCGAGGGGTTGACATTCCACTGTGGCATATCCACCATGGACACACCGACATTCCACAATGGAATCTCCCTCGGAATCCTCCTGGAGGACCCCATGTCCACCGAGAATCTGCGGATATCAGAACCCGAGCGCGCGCGGTACGTCGACGAACTCGTCCGTCATGTCGGCGCCGGTCGCCTGACGGTCGACGAATTCGACCGGCGAGCAGCCCGTATCTACGCGTCCGACACCGTCGCCGAAGCACGCGAACAGTTCACCGGCCTTCCGGTGAGCATGTCGCCGGAACGCCCCTCGGCGGCCGGCCGCTCCCGCCGCCGGCTTTCGGCACACCAGCGCATCGAGTGGTCCATATGGGCGAGTGTGGGCGCGATCAACGTCCTGGTCTGGGTACTCGTCTCGCTCGCCACGACCTCGCTGGTCTACCCGTGGCCGATCTGGGTGATCGGACCGTGGGGACTCGTACTCCTCACCCGAACGGTGCTCGGCATCGAGAGCCCGTCGCACGCGCACGCCCTGCGGCACGTACGCGCTCTCAGTGGCCCCGGCGGAACTTACGGAAGTCCCAGCTGGCGATCGACTCGGGGGTGACCCGGAGCCAGGCATGCCGCCCGTCGGCAACGAATTCGTCTCTGCCCGTGTATTTCCGGGCGAACGCCAGTTCGACCCCGTGAAGCGTGCCGTCCGGATCCGTTCCGCGGGGCACATCACCGACAGCCCGTACGGCGCCTCGGATCTCCACTCCCCGCAGGTCTCCGAACTCGACCCCGCCGTCGACGACGACGGCAATACGCGGATCGCGCTCGAGATCGGTCCACCGCTGGCTTCGCACCACCGAATTGAGCCAGACGAAAGTCCCGTCCCACACGAACCACAGCGGAGCCACATGCGGACTGCCGTCCTTACCGACGGTCGCGACCCGGCACGTCCTCTCTTCCGAGAGAAAGGCGTCGATCTCCTCTGCGGTCATGGCGATCGCCCGACCCCGCCGCTGCTGCCGGACCACTCCGTCAGACGTCACACGAGCCTCCCAAGAATCGTATTCTCCATTTTGGGATAGATGCTCTCACCGCAACGGCGCCGACACAACGGCAACCGTGTCGGCGGTCTCTGCGATAGTCGGTGACATCACACGGGGGAGGCGGCGCGATGTTCCTGCTCGACAACGTACTGGTCTACAGTGCCCGCGATCTCGCTGCCGCAGCCTCGTGCGAGTTCGCCGTGCTCTGCGAACTCGACGCCGTTCTCGGGCTCGCGCAGCAGGCCCCGGCTGCCGACGATCCGATGCTCGAACGCACCGCGCGACTCGGCAGTCGTCACGAACAGCGGATACTTGCCGACTTCCGTGCCGAACACGGGTCGGGCGTCGTCGAGATCCCCCGCCCCGAGTACACGACAGGTGGGCTGGCCGAGGCTGCCCATGCCACCCTCTCGGCCGTCCGCGACGGTGCCCCCGTCGTCTACCAGGGCGCGTTCTTCGACGGGCGCCTCGTCGGGTTCTGCGATTTCCTCGTCCGGGAAGGCGACGCCTACGCGGTATACGACACCAAGCTCTCCCGGCACGCCAAGGTCGAGGCGCTGCTGCAACTCGCCGCGTACGCCGATGCACTCGAGGGCAGCGGGGCGCCCGTCGCCACGCACACCCGTCTGATTCTCGGTCAAGGAATCGTGTCCTCCCACTCGTACGCCGATATCGCCCCGGTATACAAGCGTCGGCGTGCCCATCTGGAGACACTCGTCGACGAGCACCGCCGCGTCGGCGCACCCGCCCGGTGGGAAGCGGGGCACCACACTGCCTGCGGACGATGCGACACGTGCCGCTCACATCTCCGGACGCACCGCGACCTCCTGCTCGTCGCGGGGATGCGGGCCACCCAGCGCGCACGCCTGCGCACCGGCGGGGTGTCGACCATCGACGACCTCGCCGCGCGGAGCGAGCCGGTGGAAGGGTTGTCGCACCGGGCATTCGGATCGCTGCGTGCGCAAGCCAGGGCACAGCTCACGCAAGAGCGGACGGGTACCCCGTTCGCCGAGGTATTCGACGCCGCTCCTCTCGGCTCGCTTCCCGCACCCGACGACGGCGACATCTTCTTCGACTTCGAAGGCGATCCGCTGTGGTGCGAGGACGGCAACCCGGACTGGGGGCTCGAGTATCTGTTCGGAGTCGTCGAAGGCCGCGCAGGAACCCTTGCCTTCCGCCCGTTCTGGGCGCACAACCGCAGCGACGAGCGACGGGCGCTGCTCGACTTTCTCGAATACGTCGCCGAACGCCGCCGGAAACACCCGAGAATGCACGTCTACCACTACGCGGCATACGAGAAGTCTGCGTTGCTCCGACTGGCCGGGCGGCACGGAGCCGGAGAAGACGCGGTCGACCAACTCCTACGTGACGGCGTACTCGTCGACCTGTATCCCCTTGTGCGCGGGTCGATCCGGATCGGAGCATCGTCGTACAGCATCAAGAAGCTCGAACCGCTGTACATGGACGGCCGCGGAGGAGACGTGGTCGATGCCGGTGCCTCGATCGTCGCGTACGCCGACTACTGCGACCTGCGCGACGCAGGACTGTCGGATCGGGCGCAGCAGATGCTCGACTCCATTGCCGCATACAACGAGGCCGATTGCGTCTCCACGGTGAAATTGCGGAACTGGCTGCTCGACCGGGCCCGCGAACACGGCATCGCGCCGACGGGCGCTGTCCACGATGAAGCGAGGCCGGAAGCCGAACCGCGCCCGGAGGAAACGCGTCTTTTCGCCTACGCGGGTGACGCAACGACGGGCAATCGCACCCACGACCAGCAAGCGGCCGCGCTCATGGCGGCCTCGCTCGGATACCACCGCCGTGAGCGGAAACCGTTCTGGTGGGCGCATTTCGATCGGCTGGCGGCGCCGGCGGACGAATGGGCCGACACCGGCGACACCCTGATCGCGTCGTCGGTCACGCTCGACGCCGACTGGCACAAGGCCACGCCGCGACAGCGGAAATTGCGACGGCGTGTGCGTCTCGTCGGCGATTTCGATACCGGAAGCACACTGCGGCCGAAGGACAAGGTGTTCCTGCTGTACGAGTCTCCCGGCCCGGAGGGACTGCCCAGCGGAGGCGCGGGCACTCGGTCGTGGTCGAGCGCCGAGGTGGTGGAACGGACGGTCGACCCGCATTTCCACGATGTGCTCGTCGTCGAGGAACTGCTGCAGGGCGACGAGCACTCGTCGCTGCCGATGGCGGTGACGCCCGGAAGCCCGATCCCGTCGACCAGCCTCGAGGCTGCGATCGAATCGGCCGCCTCGGCAATGTGCGACCAACTGCCCACACTCCCCCGCACGGCGGCCGTGGACGTGCTGCGCCGCATCCCGCCGCGTACCCGGTCGGGGGCCGGGCTGCCCGAGGTCGAGGACGCCGATTTCGCGGCAGCGATCACCGCCGCGGTTCTCGACCTCGACGAGTCGCACCTGGCGGTGCAGGGCCCACCGGGCACCGGAAAGACCTACACCGGATCGCGGGTCGTCGCAGCGCTGGTGCGCGAACACGGATGGCGCATCGGCGTGGTCGCCCAATCGCACTCGGTGGTCGAGAACATGCTGGACGGCATCGTCGCTGCCGGGGTCCCCGGAGACCGGGTGGTGAAGGCCAAAACCAAGACCGCCGACCCGGCGTGGACCGCGGTGCCCGATGCCCGGAGTGTGGCCTCGTACCTGAACGCGAGCGAGGGTGGATGCGTCGTCGGCGGTACGGCATGGGATTTCACCAACCCGCAGTGCATCGAGCCCGGCAGTCTCGATCTGCTCGTCGTCGACGAGGCGGGACAGTTCTGCCTGGCGAACACGGTTGCGGTCGCTCGCGCCGCACAGAACCTGCTGCTCCTCGGCGACCCCCAGCAGTTGCCCCAGGTCAGCCAGGGGACACATCCGGAAGCGGTGGACGAATCCGCTCTCGGGTGGCTCGCGGAAGGACACGGCGCACTCCCCGCGGAGCGCGGTTACTTCCTGTCGCTGACATGGCGCATGCATCCGGACCTCTGCGCGCGAGTGTCCGACCTGTCGTACGACGGCAGACTGCTGTCCAAGACAGAGGTGACGTCCGCGCGGGCACTCGACGGGGTGCTGCCCGGCGTCCACACGGTCCGGGTCGACCATCGGGGCAACGCCACCTGCTCCGAGGAGGAGAGCACAGAAATCGTCAGACAGGTCGACAAGTTGCTGGGTGCTGCATGGACGGGCGACCCCGATATGCCGGCGCGTCCCCTCGACGAGGCCGACATCCTCGTCGTGGCGCCGTACAACGCGCAGGTCGCCTCCATCCGCACGGCACTGTCCGCTGCCGGTCTCGAGCGCGTCCCCGTCGGAACCGTCGACAAATTCCAAGGGCGACAAGCGGCGGTGGTCCTGGTATCGATGACCGCGTCTGCGCTCGAGGACGTTCCTCGGGGCATGTCGTTTCTGTTGTCGAGGAACAGGCTGAACGTGGCCCTGTCGCGTGGGCAGTGGTGCGCGATCGTCGTGCAATCGGGAGTTCTGACCGACTACCTTCCGACAACTCCCGACGCGCTCGCCGAACTCGGCGCATTCCTTCGCCTCACCGGCGGTTGCGATGACCCGGCTACGTCGCCACGCCCGGAGGCGCGCCGGTGACCCGCGACACAATGTCCGCTACGATCGACGCACATCTGTAACCGGAAGTATCAGATATCGGCGCCGGTAGACCGGAACCGAACCGACGAGCACAGGAGTCCCCCGTGTCCCAGACCCTCGAAGCCACCGTCGACATCGCCGCATCACCCGAGCGTGTATGGAGTGTGATCTCCGACCTGAAGCGCATGGGCGAGTGGAGCCCTCAGTGCCGAAAAATGATCATTCGGGGTGGCACCGTCGCGCGCGGCACCAAAACGATCAACATCAACAAGAAGGGCCTGCTCGTGTGGCCCACCACCTCGAAGGTCATCGCCTTCGAACCCGGACGCGAACTGCGGTTCCGCATCAACGAGAACCGGTCGATCTGGTCGTTCACCCTGGAGCCCACGGCGACCGGAACGCGGATCGTGCAGCGTCGCGAAGCACCGCAGGGCACCAGCAAGGTGTCGCAGACCCTCATCAAATACGTTCTGGGGGGCAGCGAACCGTTCGACGACGACATGATCCAGGGAATGAACGCGACCCTCGCACGCATCAAGAACGAGGTCGAAGCCGGAGCCACCGTCTGACGCTTCGGCTCCGCGCATCCCCGACGTCGCTCACGTACCCTGTGGTAGCCCAAGGCCTTGCGGCCGGGTAGCCCGCGGCCCCCGGCCGTGGCGACACACCGAACGCGACACATAAGAGGAGCCGTGGCACGTAAGCCGTCCCCCGCCGGAGAACCCCCCACCAGCGGTATAGCCCACGTCGTCGATCTGGTCCGGCACGTGATTCCGCCGCTCCACCCCGGAGGCGTCCCGTTCGTCGCCGCGCCCCTGGCGGTAGCCGCTCTCGGCCGCCGCCACAAGTGGGTGCGGCGCGCCGGCCTGGCGTCTGCGGCTGCCACAGCCACCTTTTTCCGGCATCCGCATCGGGTACCGCCGAACCGGGTCGGCGTCGTCGTCGCTCCCGCCGACGGCGAGGTCGCGCTCGTCGATACCGCAGCGCCTCCCGCCGAACTCGGCCTCGGCACAGAGCCCCGCCCGCGGGTGAGCATCTTCCTGTCGGTGCTGGACGTGCATGTACAGCGCAGCCCCGTCGGCGGCACCGTACGAAAGGTCGTGCACACGCCGGGCAAGTTCCTCTCCGCCGACCTCGCCGATGCGAGCGAAGTGAACGAGCGCAACAGCATGCTGCTCGAAACACGGGACGGGTGCGAGGTCGCGGTCGTGCAGATCGCCGGCCTGCTCGCCCGCCGGATCGTGTGCGACGCACAGATCGGCGACACCCTTCCGATCGGCGACACGTACGGCCTCATCCGCTTCGGGTCGCGCGTCGATACCTACTTCCCGCCCGGGAGCACACTGCTCGTCGAGCGCGGCCAGCGCACAATCGGCGCCGAGACGGTGATCGCGCAGTTGCCGACTACGCCGCTGTCGTGAATCCTCCCGGTCCGGCAGTCCGCCCGGCCCCGGTTCGGAAGACCCGTAACCGGCCGCAGGTGGTCCGCCTACTCCCCAGTGTCATCACGATTCTCGCGTTGTCGGCGGGTCTGTCGGCGGTGAAGTTCGCACTCGACGGACAACTCGGCACCGCCATCGGACTTGTCGGCGCTGCCGCCGTCCTCGATTCGCTGGACGGCCGCATCGCGCGCATGCTCGATGCGACCAGCAAGATCGGCGCCGAACTCGATTCGTTGTCCGACGCCATCGCCTTCGGTGTCGCGCCCGCACTCGTCCTGTACGTGACGCTGCTCGACGGCAGCGCGTTCGGCTGGATCGTCGCGTTGCTGTACGCAGTGAGCATCGTGCTGCGACTGGCCCGATTCAACACACTGCTCGAAGACGACAGCGTGCCGGCGTACGCGCGCGAGTACTTCGTGGGCGTGCCGTCCCCTGCGGGCGCGCTCGTCGCGCTCGCTCCGGTCGCCGCCTACATCCAGTGGGGTGACGGCTGGTGGTCGTCGATGCCGCTCGTCGCGGTGTGGACCTTGATATCGGCGGCCCTGATCGTCAGCCGGGTACCCACCCTCGCGATGAAGTCCGCATCGGTGCCCGCGCGGCTGGCCGTGCTGCTCCTCGCCCTCGTCGCCGTCGCGGCTGCTGCGCTCGTCACCTACCCGTTCGTCCTGATGATCGTGCTCGTGGGCGTCTACCTGCTGCACATCCCCTTCGCCATCCGATCCAAGCGTTGGGTCGCGGCGCGGCCCGAGACATGGGACATCAAACCGGCGGAACGACGCGCGATCCGTGCCCGAACCCGTGCCGCTCGGCCACACCGCGCGGGCGCCCGCCGGGTGACCACGACAGCACGGTCGGCGACGCGCCTGGGCCTGCGTCGTCCCCGCGGGGAGTGAGCACGTTCTAGGCTCGGCGCGTGACCTCTCCACAACTCGCGCTGACCGTCCGACTCAACACCTCCGCGGCCGACGCGCGCCGCGGCGTCGTCCGCCTCCACGCGGAGGCTCTCGCCGCTCTGGGGATCCGGGAATGGGACGCGATCGCGCTGGTGGGGGCACGGCGCACCGCCGCGGTCGCGGGGCTCGCGCCACCCGGGACACCCACCGGCACGATCCTGCTCGACGACGTGACGCTGTCGAACACCGGACTCCGTGAGGACGCCACGGTCGTCGTCGAATCCGTCACCGTGTACGGCGCCCGCACCGTGACGGTCACCGGATCTGCACTCGCGCGACAGTCGATTTCCGACGCCACGTTGCGACAGGCGCTGCTCGGCAAGGTCCTCACCGTCGGTGACGCGGTCTCGCTTCTCCCCCGTGACCTCGGTCCGGGAACGAGCAGTGCCGACACGACGCGGACGCTGTCCCGGACGTTCGGGGTCGCGTGGACGTCGGAACTGCTCACCGTGACCACGGTCGATCCTCAGGGTCCGGTGAGCGTGCAGCCCAACAGCGCGGTCACGTGGCGAAGTGGCGCCGGAACCGGTGGGGGCACCGCTCCCGCCGTCGTCCACGACGCGGGGATCACCCGCACTCCCGACCCGGCCCCCGCTCCTCCGCCGCCTCCGGTGGAAGACCTCGTCGGCGTACAGCCGCAGGTCGCCAAGCTCAGCGAATGGCTCACCCTCGCGCTCGACGAACCCGAACTGCTCCGGACGCTCGGTGCGTCGCCGCACCTGGGCGTACTGGTGACCGGCCCCGCCGGCGTCGGCAAAGCGACGTTCGTGCGCTCGGTCCTCGCGAGCAGGCGGGTCTTCGAACTCGACGGTCCCGGCATCGGCGCGCTCGCGGCCGACGAGCGCCTGCGCCGCGTCGCCGCCGCCGCACAGGACGTCCGCAGTGGTGGCGTCCTGCTGGTCACCGATGCCGATGCGCTTCTTCCCTCCGACGCCGAGCCCGTCGCCACGCTGATCCTGGAGGAACTCCGGCGCGCGGTGGACACCCCCGGTGTCGCACTCGTCGTCACGACCGCCCATCCCGACGACCTCGACGCCCGGGTCCGCGCGCCCGAAATCTGCGATCGTGAGCTGTCGCTGCCACTACCCGACGGCACCACGCGACGCGCGTTGCTCGAGGTGCTGCTGCGCACGGTTCCGTCGGCAGACCTCGACCTGCCGGCAGTCGCCGGCCGTACCCCGGGTTTCGTCGTCGCGGACCTCGCCGCACTGTGCCGCGAGGCCGCACTCCGCGCGGCCTCCCGCGCGAGCCGCGCCGCGGACGAGCCGAAACTCACCCAGGACGACCTGATCGGTGCCCTCGAGGTCATCCGCCCGCTGTCGCGATCGGGAACCGAGGAGCTCGCGATCGGCAGCGTCAGCCTCGACGACGTCGGTGACATGGTCGAAACCAAGCAGGCACTGACGGAAGCCGTGCTGTGGCCGTTGCAGCATCCCGATTCGTTCGCCCGGCTCGGGGTCGATCCGCCGCGAGGTGTGCTGCTCTACGGGCCGCCCGGCTGTGGGAAGACCTACCTGGTCCGGGCACTCGCCGGCACCGGACAGCTGAGTGTGCACGCGGTCAAGGGCGCCGAGCTGATGGACAAGTGGGTCGGTGCGTCGGAGAAGGCCGTGCGCGAACTCTTCCAGCGTGCCCGCAACTCCGCCCCGGCGCTCGTGTTCCTCGACGAGGTCGACGCACTCGCACCGCGGCGCGGGCAGAGTTCGGATTCGGGTGTCGTGGATCGGGTCGTCGCGGCACTGCTGACCGAGCTCGACGGCGTGGAACCGCTCCGGGACGTCGTCGTGGTGGCCGCGACGAACCGTCCGGATCTCATCGATCCGGCACTGCTGCGTCCCGGCAGGCTCGAACGGCTGGTGTTCGTACCGCCGCCCGACGCCGAGGCCCGCGCCGCCATCCTCGAAACGGCCGGCCGGTCCGTCCCGCTGGCCGACGACGTGAACCTTGGGGACCTCGCCCGGCAACTCGACGGGTATTCGGCGGCGGATTGTTCCGCACTGTTGCGTGAGGCCGCGCTCGCCGCGATGCGCCGCAACGTGGATGCCGCGGTGGTGACCTCCGAGGACATGGCCGTGGCGCGCGACAAGGTGCGTCCGTCACTCGACCCGGTGCAGGTCGAGCACCTGCGCACGTACGCCGAGGGTCGCTGACGTGTCTCCCGCCTCGACGGCCGTGCGGCTCGCCGATCCGGTGTCCACGCTCGCCGCGGTCGCTGCTGCGGCGGCGGCCGTCATGGTGCTCGCCGTCGGTGACTCCGTCCTGCCCGCGGGTACGAGCAACGACTACACGCCGGTGATCACCGCGGTGCTCGCGGCGCTGGCCGCGACCGGGCTGCAGCGTTCGGGTTCGCGGCGGACCGCGTGGGCGATCGGGGCGGGTGCCGTTCTGGTGCTCGGCTCGGTGCGGTACATCGTTCCGGTCGACGCATCGTCCGAGACGCTCGCCGTCGTGGGATTCGTGGCGGCCGCGACCACCGGTGTGCTGCTCGGCTCGGCGGCCGCCGGGGCGTGGGGTTCGGCGAGCGGCCAGTGGGCGCTCGTCGCCGGGGCCTGGTCGGCTTTTCTCACGGCAGCGGCCGTGGGTGCGGTGGTGCCGGTCGCGGTGATGCGCTGGACTGTGCCGCAGTGGCTGCTGGTGCTCGCACTCGTCACGCTGGTCGGCGCCGCGATTACCGCCCGGCCCGGGATGCGCGTGCAACGGCTGGACCCACGGGTGTCCGTCATCGCGGTCGTGGCCGCCGGTGTCCTCACGCTCGGCTACCGGCTTCTCGGTGATCTCGTCACGTCGCAGGCGGCCGAAACCGCCGTGCGGATGTGGCTCGTCGTGGTTGTGGCCCTCCTTGCGATCGTGATCGCAGCCGAGATCACCGCCCGCCTCCTCCCGCCGGGCAACGACCGGTTCGTGCTCGCCGCCACCGGGGCGGTCGCTGCGGGATATCCGATCGTTGTCGAACTGTGGGCGGGCGCATCTCGGTGGGTTCTCCTGGTCACGGTCGGTGCCGTACTCGTGGGGGTTCGTCTCGCCCGGTACTTCCCCAGCCCACTCGCCGGATTCGCGGTCGCGATGGTCGTGTCCGTGGCCGCGGTCTGGTTTCCCGAAGAGATCGGCGAGGGAATTCCGCTCGTGGTGCGTGCCGCGCTCGTCGCCGCCGGGACCGCTCTCGCCCTCGCCGCGTCACTGCCGGGATCGGCATCGATCGCGGCGCTGGGGCTCGCGCTCCCCGTGCCGGCCGCGGCAGTGATCGGAGCGGTGTGGGTGTTGCCGGCCGACCCACGGTGGATCGTGCTCGCGCTCGCCGCGACCGTCGGCGCGTGTGCGTGGCAGGTGCGGTAGCCCGATCGGCCTATCGGGTGCCCGGGCGACTCTCCAATTCGATGACAGGTACATCCAATTCGGCGAACCGCGCAGGCACGTGATGCGAAGGGCGTTTCCACCCGATTCGCAAGCGTGCGAAGCCAACCGTTAAGATGGACTCATTCCGTTTCGCCTACTAGAGGCAGAACGAACGCATGTCGGGGCGTCCCGCGTTTCGGCATTGTGCCGTATTTCTTGACAAACGTGTTACGCCGCACAGTCAGACACCGCCGCCTGGCTCGACCCCGACGGAGTGCCTTTTGCTCGCCATACTCTTCGCTCACGCGGTTGCCGCTCTGCTGGCGCCGTCTCTGGTCAGAGTCATGGGGAGAAACGCCTTCCTGCCGCTGGCACTCGTGCCGCTGGGCAGTCTGGGCTGGGTCATCGCGAACTGGGGAACCGAGCAGCGGGTGCAGATCCCGTGGGCGACCTCGCTGTCGATGGATATCGACCTCCGGTTCGATGCGCTCGCCTCGATCATGTGCCTGCTGGTGCTCGGCATCGGATCGCTGATCCTGCTCTACTGCTCCCGCTACTTCGACGACGACGAACCTCGGCTCGGGCTGTTCGCCGCGGAGATGGTCGCCTTCGCCGGAGTGATGTTCGGCCTGGTCGTCAGCGACAACATGCTGCTGCTCTACACCTTCTGGGAACTGACGACCGTGTTGTCGTTCCTGCTGGTCGGCCACTACGCGGAGCGAGCATCGAGCCGCCGTGCGGCGACGCAGGCACTCCTGGTCACGACCGCCGGCGGTCTCGCAATGCTCGTCGGCATCATCATCCTCGGGCAGATGGTGGGCAGCTACAACCTGTCGGCGGTCGTGGAGGCTGCTCCGCACGGTTGGCTGGCGGGGGTTGCCATCGTGCTCGTCCTCATCGGCGCGCTGTCGAAGTCGGCCGTGGTCCCCCTGCACTTCTGGCTGCCCGGCGCGATGGCGGCACCCACCCCGGTGTCCGGTTACCTGCATGCCGCCGCCATGGTCAAGGCCGGCATCTACCTCGTCGCAAGGCTGGCGCCCGGCTTCGCGGACAGCGCCGCATGGCGACCGATCGTCATCGGACTCGGTCTCGCCTCGATGATCCTCGCCGGCTGGCGAGCGTTCCGGGCCTTCGACCTCAAACTGATCCTCGCGTTCGGCACGGTCAGTCAGCTCGGCTTCCTCACCGCACTCGTCGGGATCGGCAGTCGTGAAGCGGCACTGGCCGGGCTCACCATGGTGATTGCGCACGCGATGTTCAAGGCATGCCTGTTCATGGTCGTGGGCGTCATCGACCACTCGACGGGCACCCGCGACATCCGCAAGCTCGCCCACCTCGGCAAGGCGACGCCGCTGCTCGCCGGAGTCGCGGTACTGGCCGCTGCCAGCATGGCCGGGCTACCACCGCTCATCGGCTTCGTCGCGAAGGAAGCTGCGCTCGAGGGCGCACTCGTCGCCGACGTCCTGCCCGAGTGGGCGAGGGTGGCCACCACCGCCGGCATCGTGGTCGGTTCGATCCTCACGCTCGCCTACAGCATCCGGTTCATCTGGGGCGCGTTCGGCCGCAAGCAACTCAAGCGCCCGAGTCCGGCGGTGCAGAACGTGCACGCCCCCGGGTGGCTGCTGATGTCGGCGCCCACCGCGCTTGCCGTCGCCGGTCTCGCCGCCGGGTTCGGCGCGTCGTGGATCGACGGGCTGGTCACCCCCTACGCCGACACGCTCCCGTCCGGGCTCTCGAAGACCTACCATCTCGCGCTGTGGCACGGGCCGACGTTGCCGCTGGGTCTCACGGCAGTGGTGATCGCGGGCGGTACGGCACTGTTCCTCGCGCACCGCACCATCGCGCGACTCAAGTTCGAGCATCCGCCCCTCGGCAACGCCGACCGGATGTACGACGCGACGCTGCGCGGCATGGACCTGTTGTCGCTGCGGCTCACCGGCTTCCTCCAGCGGGGTTCGCTGCCGCTCACCCAGGCGACGATCCTCGTCACGCTCACGTTGCTCCCGACCATTCTCATGTTCGTGTTCGGGGTGGGCACCATGCCGGAGACGCGCCTCTGGGACACCCCGTGGGAGCTGGCGGTCGGCGTGATCGTCGCCGGTGCCGCGATCACCGCAACCGTGCTGCGCAACCGCCTCGGCGGCGTTCTGGTCGTCGGCGTCACCGGCTACGGCCTCGGTCTGCTCTTCGCGATGCACGGAGCGCCCGACCTCGCCTTGACGCAGTTCCTCGTCGAGACCGTCACCCTCGTGATGTTCGTGTTGGTGCTGCGGAAGCTGCCTCCCGAGTCCGACCCGGCAACCGATGCCCAGAGCAGGCTGCCGCGGGCACTGCTCGGCATCGCCGTCGGCCTGGTCGTGACGGGTATCGGTGTCTACGCGGTCGCCGCGCGCAGCGCCGACCCCATCTCGTTGCTGCTTCCCGACGCCGCGTACAACATGGGCGACGGCAAGAACGTCGTCAATGTGCTCCTCGTCGACATCCGTGCCTGGGACACCCTCGGTGAGATCTCGGTGCTGCTGGTCGCCGCGACGGGCGTCGCCAGCCTGGTGTTCCGAACCCGCCGCTTCGGCACCGCACCCCGCGTGTCGGATGCGCCCGCCGCGCAGCTCGATGCGGCATCGGCAAACAACGACACGACGTGGCTGCTGGGCGGTGACCTCATCGATCCGCGATACCGGTCGCTGGTCCTCGAGGTCACGACCCGTCTGGTGTTTCCCACCATGATGGTGCTGTCGGTGTACTTCTACTTCTCCGGGCACAACGCCCCCGGTGGCGGTTTCGCCGGCGGGCTCGTCGCAGGCTTGGCGCTCGTGCTGCGTTACCTGGCCGGAGGACGCTACGAGCTCGGAGAGGCGGTTCCCATCGACGCCGGAAAGATCCTCGGTCTCGGTCTCACCATCGCCGCCGGCACGGCCCTGGTGTCCGTGCTGCTCGGCGCCCCGGCGCTGTCGTCGGCGACCCTGCAGTTCACCCTGCCGGTGCTCGGCGACATCAAGATCGTGACCGCCCTGTTCTTCGATCTCGGCGTGTACCTGATCGTCGTCGGACTGATCCTCGACGTGCTGCGCAGTCTCGGCGCGCGACTCGACGCCGAGGTCGTGGGGGCAAAGCGATGATGACCGCGAACCTCACCCTGATGGGCGTCGTCGGCGTGTTCGCCGCGTGCGGTGTCTACATGCTCCTCGAACGCAGCATCATCAAGATGCTGCTGGGGCTGCTCCTCATCGGCAACGCCATCAATCTGCTGATCCTCACGCTCTCCGGCCCGTCGGGCAAAGCCCCGATCGTCGGCACGGAGAGCGACTTGCACGAGGACATGGCCGACCCGCTGGCCCAGGCGATGATCCTGACGTCCATCGTGATCACGATGGGTATCGCGGCGTTCGTGCTGGCCCTGACGTACCGGTCGTACACCTTCCGTGCTCGCGACGAGATCGAGAACGACCCCGAAGACACCTTGGTGTCGCGGCGGCGCAGTCCGGCGGAAGCGCCGGTGCGCGACCGCTCCGACGACCCGCTCACCGGCGAGCCCAGCAAAAGCGGCGACGCCTTCGACGCCGAAGGCAACCCGATTCCCCTCGAGGCACTCACCAACATCGAGGACCTCGAGGTGTACGAAGACCTGCACGACGGCGATTTCGACGACCCCACCGACTCCGCGTACGACCCGATCCACAGCGGTGCGGAACCGCACACCAGCGGTTCGGGCGAGGACAGCGACCGGCACGACGACACGCACGGAGAGGGTGACCGCCGATGATATTGACCTCGGCCGCCCTCATCCCGCTGCCCGTCCTCATCCCGCTGCTCGCAGCCGCCGTCACCCTGATCCTCGGCCGCCGGCCGCGTGCCCAGCGCGGAATCACCGTGTTCGCGTTGGTCGCGACGCTCGTCGTCGCGGTTGCGCTGCTGTACTTCGCCGACCGTGACGGCATCGAAGTGATGCAGGTCGGCGGGTGGGAAGCGCCCATCGGTATCTCCCTGGTGGTCGACCGTCTCGCCGCGCTGATGCTCGTCGTGTCGGCGATCGTCTTGCTGTCGGTGATGCTCTTCGCGGTCGGGCAGGGCATCCACGACGGCGACGAACAACAGCCGGTCTCCATCTTCCTGCCGACCTACCTCGCTCTCACCGCGGGCGTGAACATCGCGTTCCTCGCCGGTGACCTCTTCAATCTGTTCGTCGGATTCGAGGTACTTCTCGCGGCATCGTTTGTGCTGTTGACCATCGGGGCGAGCGCCGACCGCGTCCGGGCCGGTGTCTCGTACGTGATGGTGTCGATGGTGTCGTCGATGGTGTTCCTCGCCGGCATGGGGTTCGCCTACGCCGCGACGGGCACCTTGAACCTCGCCCAGATGGCGGTCCGGATGGACGACGTGCCCGAAGGCACCCGTGCGGCGATCTTCGGCGTCCTGCTCGTCGCGTTCGGCATCAAGGCGGCGGTGTTCCCGTTGTCGTCGTGGCTTCCCGACTCGTACCCCACCGCTCCCGCACCCGTCACCGCCGTGTTCGCCGGGCTGCTCACGAAAGTGGGTGTCTACGCGATCATCCGTGCCCACACCCTGCTGTTCCCCGGGGGTGAACTCGACGGGGTGCTGATGGTTGCGGGCCTGCTGACGATGGTCGTCGGCATTCTCGGCGCGATCGCCCAGAACGACATCAAACGTCTGCTGTCGTTCACCCTGGTCAGCCACATCGGCTACATGGTGTTCGGTATCGCGCTGTCTTCCGAGACGGGCCTGGCCGGCGCGGTGTTCTACGTGGGCCACCACATTCTCGTGCAGACGACCCTGTTCCTCGTCGTCGGCCTGATCGAGCGGCAGGCCGGTTCGGCATCGCTGCGCCGCCTCGGCGGGCTCGCCCTCGCCAGCCCGCTGCTCGCAGTGTTGTTCCTGATCCCGGCGCTCAATCTCGGCGGCATCCCGCCGTTCTCCGGATTCATCGGCAAGGTCGCGTTGCTGCAGGCCGGCGCCGAGGACGGCTCGGTTCTCGCGTGGCTGCTCGTCGGCGGCAGCGTGCTGACCAGTCTTCTCACCTTGTACGTCGTGGCGCGGATCTGGACGAAGGCGTTCTGGCGGGCCCGCGCCGACGCTCCCGAGGGCGAACTCGCCGACATCGGTCCCTCCGCGCTCATCGACGAATCCGAAACGGACATCCTTCTCGAGGAGCGCGAGGACGTGGGCAAGATGCCCCGCGCGATGCTCGTGCCGACCATCTGGCTCGTGACGATCGGCGTGTCGCTGACGGTGTTCGCGGGTCCGCTTCTCGACATCAGCCACCGCGCCGCCGAGAACCTGCTGGACCGCTCGGTGTACATCGAAGCCGTGCTGGGAGGTGACGGACGATGATGAAACGCGCCAACGTCGTCAGGCTGTTCGTGCTCGGCTGGATGACCTTCGTGTGGGTGCTGCTGTGGGGCACCTTCAGTATCGCCAACATCCTCGGCGGACTGGTCGTGTCGATCATCGTCATGGTGCTGCTACCGCTCCCGCGCGTTCCCGTCGAAGGCAGAGTGCACCTGTTGTCGGCAGTCCGGCTGGGCATGTACATCTTCATCGAATCGATGCGCTCGACGGTGTCCGTGGGCTGGCTCGCGATCCGTCCGGCGCCACCTCCGGTGACCGGTGTCCTGCGCTGCCGCCTGACCATCAAGTCCGACCTGGTGCTCACACTGTGGACGGACATCATGAACAACATCCCCGGCACCATGGTTCTGGAGATCGACCAGGTGCGCCGCATCGTGTACGTCCACGTCCTGGACGTGAGCACCGACCGCGCGGTGTCGGACTTCTACCGTTCGGCACGACTGATCGAACGCCTCCTGATCAGGACGTTCGAGCGCGATTCCGAATGGCAGCCGAGCCCCTGGCGAAGCGGAACGGAGAGTATCTGATGACCGTGCTGCTGGTGATCTCCGGCGTGCTCTTGTTCGTGTCGGCGGTCCTGATCTGTTACCGGGCCTTCGGCGGCCCCAATTCGCTCGACCGGTTGGTCGGTGTCGACGCCCTGCTGGCGATCGCGATCTGCGGGCTCGCCGTCTGGGCGGTCTACAGTCGCGACACCACCGTCGCGCCCGCGATCGTCGCGCTGGCGCTCGTCGGATTCATCGGGTCGGTATCCATCGCCCGCTTCCGGGTGCGTGACGAACAATGAGCACAGTTCTCGACCTGATCGGCCACATCCTGATTCTCATCGGGGCAGTCATCTCGTTCACCGCGGCGATCGGGGTGGTGCGCTTCCGCGACACCCTCTCGCGGATGCACCCCGCGACGAAGCCGCAGGTGATCGGGCTCCTCTTCGTGCTCGGCGGGGCGATGCTGATCCTGCGCGGGTCGGTGGATATCTGGATGATGGCGCTCGCCGGCATGTTCATGGTGCTGACCGCACCGGTGATCGCGCACCGGGTGGGACGCATCGCCTACCGGGAACAGCTCGGCCGGGACGGACTGCTCGAAGAGGAGTTCCCCGGCGACGGAACCTGACCGGCGGGGGCGTTCAGGCCCGTAGTTCGTCGACCAGCGAGTCCACCACGGCCACGAGATCGCCTCCCGTAGCCTCCGCGAGACGTCGCTGCCGTTGATACGACGCTCCGCGCACCGGGATGTCGGCGACCCGCGCCAGTTCGTCGGCGCACCCGAGCCGGGCAGCGGTCGGTGTGATCTGCTCGAGCAGGTCGTGCAGGTCGTCGGTGACGAGGCGTTCGTGACACTCGGGGTCCAGGATCACCTCCGCCTCCAGCCCGTACCGTGCCGCGCGCCACTTGTTCTCCTTGACGTGCCACGGCTGCAGAATCGGAAGGTCTTCACCGCGCTCGAGACACTCGTCGAAGTAGACGACGAGCGAGTGGACGAACGCGACGAGTGCGGCCAGTTCGGCGCGGTTGGTGATGCCGTCGAAGACCCGCACTTCGATCGTGCCCCATTTGGGAGCGGGCCGGATGTCCCAGTGCATCCCTCCGGGAGTGTTGATGACCCCGGATTTGAGTTGATCCTCGATGAAGCGTTCGTACTGCGCCCAGTCGGAGAAGTGGTAGGGCAGACCGGCGGTGGGCAACTGCTGGAACATCAGTGCCCGGTTGCTGGCGTAACCGGTGTCGTATCCCGCCCAGATCGGCGACGACGCCGACAACGCGAGCATGTGCGGATACTTCACGAGCAGGGCGTTGAGGATCGGAATGACCTTGTGCGGCGACGACACGCCGACATGGACGTGCACCCCCCAGATCAGCATCTGCCGGCCCCACCAGCGGGTGCGATCGATCATTTCGTCGTAGTGCGGGGCGCTGGTGACGATCTGGTCCGTCCACTGCGCGAACGGGTGGGTGCCCGCGCACATCAGATCGACACCGTGCGGGTCCGCGGCGCGGCGCAACAGCGACAGCGATTCGGAGAGGTCGTCGACCGCTTCGCCCACCGTGTCGTGGACGTCGGTGACGAGTTCGACCGTATTCCGCAGGAACTCCTTCGTCAGACGCGGTGTCTCACCTGCGATCCTGCCGACGGAGTCGAACACGTCCGCTGCACTGTTCGACAGATCGCGGGTGGTCTTGTCGACCAGGGCGATCTCCCACTCCACGCCTACTGTCGGACGGGGAGAACCCGGAAACTCGACTGCCACGATTCGATCCAACCACAAGGGCCCCGCGAACCGATCATGCCCGCGAGGCCCTGTGAGTGGAATTACCGCGTGTGCGGTCTCCGGGGAAACGTCACTCGATTACGCCGCACGCTTGGCGGGCGCCGAGGTTGTCCTCGTGCACGACCACCGAGGTACCTTCTTCACCCTGCAGATCCTCGAGGGTGAACGCGTTCGTGGTCACGGTCGTGGTCGCCGTTCCGTCTTCGTGGACGACGACCGACACCAGGTCACCGCTCTCCGGGACGGAGGTGCTGCCTTCGACCTGCAGGTGCGGGCCGGCGGACAGGAATGCTCCCGGTGCGCCACCCGTGGGAGCGACCGACTCGGGTTCGCACTTGCCGACCGCGTGGACGTGGACACCGTGGTAGCCGGGCGCGAGTCCCTCCACGTCGATCGTGACCTGCACGCCACCGTCCTGTTCGGCGAAGGACACGGTGCCTGCATCAGCGCCGTCGACCGCCTTCAGGCCGGCGGTCAGAGTGGCCGCACCTGCGGCGCCGCCGCCCTGCGCGCTGCCGGCCTGCGCTCCGCCTGCTCCGGATTCGCTGCCGTGGGAGTCCCCGTGGGAGTCGCCGGGGGCAGCGGAACCGGTCCACACCGGCGGTGTCGTACCCGGCACGTCGGTCGGTTCCTCGTTGTTCGAGCATGCGGTCAGGCCGACGGCAGCGATCGCGACAATCGGGGCCAGAGCACGCCAAGACATGCGACGGGTGGAACTGGAGACCATCAAACCGCTCCTTCGAAGTGCCGAAAAGTAAACCGATCATAGCCGGGACCCCGCGCGCCGCTCCTGCCCTGCTACCGGAAAGCCCGGTCGGTCGCGTGCGGCACCGTCGGTCCGTCTACGACGCAGCGACGATGACGATCACGCCTGGGGCTTCGTCGGCAAGTCCCGGAAGGCGAGGTTGCGCGGAGACGCCGAGCGCGTCGGCGACCTCGAGTGCGGTTTCCTCCTCGCCGGGTGTCGTCCCGTAGTACACGGTGGTCATACCGACGGTGCCGTTGCTGTAGTTGCCCGTGTCCTCGATCGTGAAGCCTTCGTCCTCGAGCAGACTTGCCGTCTGGGCGGCGAGGCCGGCGACGTTGCTGTTGTTGAGGACGCGGACGGGCGCCGGAGTTGCGGGCGCTGCCGCCGCCGACGATTCGGGGGTGGTGGCGGCCGGGGCAGCCGACGTCGCAGCGGGTGGCTGCGCTGCGTTGGGTGCCGCCGATGCCGCGCCGCCGAACGCACTCGCGGCCGACGCCGACGGAGCGGCCTCGGAGGGTTCGCTGCTCGCGGTGGTGGTCGCCTCGTCGTCGGAGCCGCCGAGTGACGCCATCCCGATCCCGGCGAACAGAATTGCGAGGGAGATCAACACCATCGCGAAGGCCCGGAGGGGTGGCCCCGACGACGAGGGTGCTCGGTTGGGTTTCTCGGCGGTTCTGCTCACGCGTTCGACCATAGTTGGCCGACGGTTCACGCGCTGACGCTCGGCTAACGCGTCGTTTCGAATCCGAGGCGTCGTGCGGCGCGTGCCTTCTGGCGGCTCGCCCGGAGCCGACGGAGCCGTTTGACCAGCATGGGATCGGCGGCAAGAGCTTCCGGCCGGTCGACGAGCGCGTTGAGCACTTGGTAATAGCGGGTCGCGGAGAGGCCGAACAGTTCCTTGATGGCTTCTTCCTTGGCGCCGGCGTACTTCCACCACTGCCGCTCGAAAGCCAGAATGTCGTGGTCGCGCCGGCTCAGGCCGTCGTCTCCGATTGCATTCGGATCAGCCGCGCCGGCGATCTCGTCGTCACTGCGCTGGGGCTCTGCACCGGACCGGCCCCCATCGTGCGCTGCTGCGCCGTCCATGTCACTCCTCGAAGCCCGGATCACTCGGGCGACAATTACACCTGTGTGTTTCCGACCGTAATTCAACCACGCGGTTCCGACACGTACCGGCCCGACGAGCACCTCGGACGCGCACTATCCTGTTCCACCATGGCCATTCTTCCGATCGTCATCGTCGGCGACCCCGTCCTGCACAACCCGACCGAACCGGTGACGGAATCCCCCGCCGAGCTCGCTCAGTTGATCGCCGACATGTACGAGACGATGGATGCCGCGAACGGGGTCGGGCTCGCCGCCAACCAGGTCGGCGTCGCCAAGCGCCTGTTCGTCTACGACTGCCCCGACCGGGACGAATCCGGGCACGTCGCGCGCCGCCGGGGAGTTGTCGTCAACCCGGTACTCGAGACGTCCGAGATCCCCGAGACGATGCCGGACCCGGAGGACGACCTCGAAGGGTGCCTGTCCGTGCCCGGCGAGAACTTCCCGACCGGCCGCGCCGAGTGGGCGAAGGTCACCGGAACGGACGCCGACGGCAACCCCGTCGAGATCGAGGGCCACGGCTTCTTCGCGCGCATGCTGCAACACGAGGTCGGCCACCTCGACGGGTACCTCTACGTCGACGTGCTGATCGGCCGCAACGCGCGCGCAGCCAAGAAGACCATCAAGCGTGCCGGATGGGGAACTCCCGGTCTGACGTGGATGCCCGGAACGGTCGAGGACCCGTTCGGGCACGACGATGACGACTGACGAACCTGCCGTACCCGCAGTACCGCTCGGCAGCCGTGTGGTGCTGCGCTATCGCCTCCCCGCGGGATACAGCCATCCCATGACCGATGTGATCGGCGAACTCGTCTCGATGGAACCGGTCGTGGCGGTGCGCACCGCGGACAAGCGACTTGTGCAGGTCTCGCCGAGCGCCGTGGTGGCCGTGAAGCAGATCGCCGCACGACCGATCCGGACCTCCGAGATCCGGTCGCTCGAACATGCCGCCGCAGCCGGATGGCCAGGCCTGGAGCAAGCGTGGATCGACGGCTGGTTCCTGCGGGCGGGCGGCGGTTTCACCGGCCGCGCCAACTCGGCGACCCCGATCGGGGCTCCCGGCACCGTCGCGGACCCTGCCGATCCCGAGGTGCGGGCACGCCTGCGTGACTGGTTCGCCGCGCGTGGCCTTCCGCTGCGTCTCCTCGTCCCCGACCGGCTGGCCCGGATTCCGCAGGGCTGGCCCACCGGCGACAGAGTGGTCGTGATGGGTGCGGACCTCGAGAACGTGCCGCTGCCGGAGGGGCCGGTACCCGTCGAGGTCGCCGGGGAACCGGACGAGGAATGGTTGTCGCTGTACCGGAACGGCACGGTTCCCCCGGTCGGGCAGGCCGTGCTCGGCGCCGTCGCCGCCGGAACCCTCGGATTCGGCCGGATCGGAGCGCCCGGGCAACCGCCCCTCGCCATCGGGCGGGCCGCGGTGACCCATGCCCCGGACGGTCGCCGCTGGGTGGGACTCTCCGCGGTGGAGGTCGCCCCGGAGCACCGGCGCCGCGGCCTCGGGACCCTGCTGTGCGGGTCGCTGCTCGCCTGGGCCCGCGACGCCGGAGCCACCCATGCCTATCTTCAGGTCCACGACGAGAACGTGGCCGCGCGCACGATGTACCGGGAACTCGGGTTCGTCGACCATCACCACTACACGTACGCGACCGAACCCCCGGCTCCGTCGTCCGCCGATCGCGCGTAGTCGTCGCGTCGTACCCCTGGCCTAGAGTGTGGGCGTGCGATTGGCAACGTGGAATGTGAACTCGGTCCGGGCCCGGACCGACCGGATCGTCGACTGGATGCAGCGGACAGGCACCGATGTGCTCGCCATGCAGGAGACGAAGTGCAAGGACGAGCAGTTCCCGACGGAGCGGTTCGAAGAACTGGGCTACGAGGTCGCGCACGTCGGGTTGAGCCAGTGGAACGGCGTCGCCATCGTTTCCCGTGTCGGCCTAGAGGACGTGCAGGTCGGTTTCGAAGACCAGCCCGGCTTCTCCAAGGATCCCGAGATCTCTCCCGCGCTCGAAGCCCGCGCGATCGGCGCGACGTGCGGCGGTGTGCGGGTGTGGAGCCTGTACGTGCCCAACGGCCGCGACCTCAACGATCCGCACTACGCCTACAAACTCGACTGGCTGGCGAAGCTGCGGGCCGACGCGCAGGCGTGGCTCTCCGCCGATCCCCATCAGCAGATCGCCCTCGTCGGCGACTGGAATGTCGCACCCACCGACGACGACGTCTGGGACCCCGCATTCTTCGAAGGCAAGACGCACACCTCGCAGCCCGAGCGCGACGCCTTCCATGCGTTCGCCGACGCCGGGTTCACCGACGTGGTGCGCCCGCATGCGCCGGGCCCCGGGGTGTACACGTACTGGGATTACACGCAGTTGCGGTTCCCCAAGAAGCAGGGCATGCGGATCGACTTCGTGCTCGGTTCTCCCGCGTTTGCCGCACGGGTCACGGGCGCCGAGATCGACCGCAACGAGCGCAAGGGCAAGGGCGCGAGCGACCACGCTCCGGTCATCGTCGATCTGGCGGACGAACCCGCGTAGCGAAGGTTGGTGTCCCGGAGTTCGGCGTCTCGGAGTTCCGTGGCAGGGAGCCGGGCTGTGAGTCCGGCTGCGAGGAGGTCAGGCACCCCGCCTGCGCGCGACCGGACCGGGCGAGACCACGACGTTCTCGTAACCGCCGTGTGAGTCGAGGTAGCGCTGGACATAGGTGCAGATCGGCCGGACCCGCCAGCCGCGTTTCCGTGCGATATCGAGGGAGCCGCCCACCAGGACGGCCGCGAGTCCGCGGTGACCGAAGTCTTCCACGATCACGGTGTGCATGAAGTCCACGATCGGATCGCAGGGCCCGGGCACTCCGGACGGGCAGTTGGTGTCGTAGTAGCCGAGTATGCCGACGAGATCTCCGTTGAGCCGCAGTTCGAAGCGGTTCTGGTCGGCGTTGTCGGACACATCGGCGCTCGGCGTACTGGTGTCCAAGAGCATCTCCAAGCGGTGTTTTCCTGATCGAACTGTGACCTGGACCACTATAGAACACGTTCCTGCAAGAACCTCCGGGCTCCCATTCTTTCGTGACGGGCCCGCCGTGGAGCCGCTGCCGAGGGTGAGCCCCCACAGCCTCGGTAGGGTGAGCGCCGTGGAACTTCTGCCCTTGTCAGCTGCCGGTGAAACGCCGGTTCGCGCCCTCACCATCGCCGGCACCGACTCCGGCGGCGGCGCCGGCATCCAAGCCGACACCCGGACCATGGCGATGTGCGGTGTGCACGCGTGCGTCGCGGTCGCCGCGGTCACGGTGCAGAACTCGGTGGGAGTAGAGGGGTTCCACGAGATTCCTGCCGAGACCGTCGCCGCACAGGTTCGGTGCGTCGTCGACGACATCGGCATCTCGGCTGCCAAGACCGGAATGCTCCCGTCCACCTCGATCATCGAAGCCGTCGCCGCAGTGTGCACCGAGATGGGCATCGGCCGCGATCTGCCGGTGCCGCTCGTCGTCGACCCGGTGTGCGCATCGATGCACGGCGACCCGCTGGTCCATGCCGATGCACTCGACGCGATCCGTTCGGTGTTGATCCCGCGGGCCACCGTCGTCACCCCGAATCTGGACGAGATCCGTCTCATCACGGGCATCGACGTGGTGGACGACCCGTCGGCGCGGCGCGCGGCCGAGGCCCTGCACGCTCTCGGTGCGCAATGGGCCATCGTCAAGGGCGGGCATCTGCGCACGTCGTCGTCGAGCACCGATTTGTTGTTCGACGGGGATCGGTTCCTCGAATTCACCACCCCCCGGATCGACACGGGCAACGATCACGGCGGCGGCGACACCCTGGCCGCCGCGATCGCCTCGGCTCTCGCACACGGCCGGTCGGTGCCCGACGCGGTGGCGTTCGCGAAGGAGTGGATCACCAAGTGCCTCGAATGGTCGTACGACCTGGGGCGCGGACACGGACCGGTCAACCCGTTGTGGCGGCTACAGGAGAAGTGACCGCAGCCGGTGCGGGTTACTCGGTGAACGCCTCGCGTGCCTGCACTCGTGCGTCGCCGACGGGCACCCCGTCCGGCCCATCCACCGACAACGCGTAGAACGCCGTGCCGTACCCGACGGCCGCCGCGGCTGCGGCGAGCGCGTCGCGGTCCACGTTCGCGACGTCGTCCTCGGCGGTGTGGTAGTTCGGGTCGAATGCCTTACCGCCGGTACCGCCCCACAGCTCCGCCTGTTCGGCGGTCTTCACATCGTCTGCACCGCTGAACACCCCACCGGCGGGAATGCCGACGGCGACGAACGGTCCGTAATCGGACCTGCCGTCGAAATCGGTGCCCGACACGGTGATGCCGCGCTCCGCGAAGAATTGTGCGAACGTCCGCTCGATCCCCGCCGATCCCTCCGGCCCGGGACCTTCCCCTTCGCCGTCGGAGTCGTCTCCGTCGAAGACGAGGTACCCGGGGTTCGGGGAGCCGAGCATGTCGAAGTTGAGATACAGCGCGATGTCGCGGCGTTCGTCGTCGGACAATCCGTCGATATAACGAGCGGATCCGACGAGCCCGGCTTCTTCCGCTCCCCAGAATGCGAAGCGCACCTTGTTGGCAACATCCGGTTCCGCGCCGAGTTGCAGTGCGGTTTCGAGCACGGAGGCGACTCCCGTGCCGTTGTCGTTGACGCCGGGCCCCTCCGGGACGCTGTCGAGATGTGCGCCGACGACCACCACATTGTCGGCCGCGCCGGTGGAGGTCTCGGCGATCACGTTGCGCGAACGCTGCCTCTCGGTCGTGGTGTCGAGAGTCAGATTCACCGAGGATGCCCCTGCGACCGTGTCGGCGTCCTGCCGGGCGAGTCCTCCGACAGGTATCCGGGGTTTCTCGTCTTCGGCGAGTCCCGCATCGGACAGCGGCCCGTCCTCGTTGTTGACGACCAGCACTGCGGCCGCTCCCCGATCCGCGGCGACCTGCTCCTTCACCGAGAACGTGCACGCACCGCGGTCGACGAGTACCGCCGATCCGGAGACGTCGAGGCCGTCGTAGTCGGTGGGCTCACAGCCCGGCGTCTCGTCGGCCGGAACCCGCACGGGGCGCACGGTGAGTCCGTCCGGCCCGGTCGAGGGCGAGAAGCCCAGCGCGCGCACGCCCAAGGGGGTGCCGTCGATGTCGAGGGCCTCGGTCTCAACGTCGAACCCGGTCACGTCGAATTCCGGTGTCTGCACGTCGAACCCGGCGTCGCGCAACCGGCCGGCGACGTAGTCGACACTCGCGTCGTATCCGGGGGTGCCGAGCGCGCGGTTGCCGTCGTTCTCGCCGGCGATGCGTTCGAGTTCGCTCAGATGTGCCGTGACCGCCTCGATCTGCACCCGGTCGGCGATCGCGTACGGGTCGAGCGACGGCGGTGCCTGCCCGCTGGGGGAATCGACGCTGCCGGAACCCCCGCTGCCGGAACCACCGCCCTCGGTACTGTCGTCGGCCGCGCATCCCGCGACCGACAGGACCGCTACCGCGATCGACAACCCCGCCCGTCCCCACCGTCCGCGCGCCATGGGCAGAGCGTAATCGACCGGTGGGGTCCGCGCGTGGTGCTCAGGCGTCCCGCTTGTTCACCACGACCAGTGACACAGCGAACACCACAGCCGTGAAAACCGCGAAATACACGAGGGAACCCCATGCACCCCAGTGGAATTCGATGCCCTGCTCCATGCTGAGGAAGTTGTTGGCGTTGGCGAAGGGCAGGAACGGCTGGATTTCACGTCCGACCGATCCGAACAATCCGAACAGCGACTCGATGAGCAGTGGCCACAGCAGCAGCAGCGCGATCGTCCCGGCGGACTGGCGCAGCAGCGTACCGACACCGATCGCGAGCACCACACAGAGGAACGCGTAGAGCGGAATTCCGTAGATCGCCCGCCACGCCGGCTCGCCGCTGAGTACGAGATCTCGTCCGGCATCCGGTCCCGCCAGCATCTTCGCGAGAAGGAACGACGCGAGACCGAGCACGCCGGTGAGAATCGCGCCGAGCACACCGATGAGCGCGGCCTTGACCGTCAGGAGGAGCGTCCGGTTGGGCGTGGCCTGGAAGGTCGTGCGGATGACGCCGAACCGGTATTCGCTGGTGACCGACAGTGCTGCCAGGATCATCAGCACCAACACGCCGAATCCCGTGACACCGCTGACGGCGACGTCGACGGTGGGATAGAACTGCATCACTTCGTCGTCCGCGGTGAGCGAACTGCGCGCGACCGAACCGAGAACCGCGGCCAGGCCCAGCCCGAGCGCGACGATCACCACCGTGCACCACAACGGCGACTGCACCGAGGTGAGTTTGATCCGTTCGGCCCGCAGCGTGTCGAGCACGGTCCCCGCCATCACAGTCCGCCTTTCATGACGTCGTCGGTTCCGGTGCCGTGGAATTCCACGTGGCCCCCGGTGAGTTTCATGAATGCGTCTTCGAGCGACGCGTTACGGCTGGACAGTTCGTGCAGCACGAGTGATCGCGACGCGGCGAGTTCACCGACCTCGGCAATGCCCACGTTCGGCACCAGCAGCGCCCCGTCCTCTTCGCGGACGGTGTACCCCCGCTCGGTGAGGGCGCTGCGCAGCTCGCCGGCAGAAGGACTGCGCACCACGACGACCGATTCGGAGGCCCGGTCCACGAAGTCCTTCACCGACGTGTCGGCGATCAGGCGTCCCCGCCCGATGACGATCAGATGGTCGGCGGTCTGTGCCATCTCCGACAGCAGGTGGCTCGACACCAGCACGGTGCGACCCTCTGCCGCAAGGGCGTGCATGAAGCGCCGGATCCACATGATGCCCTCCGGGTCGAGCCCGTTGACGGGCTCGTCGAAGAGCAGCACCTGCGGGTCGCCGAGCAGCGCCCCGGCGAGACCGAGCCGCTGCGACATGCCGAGAGAGAACCCACCGGCGCGCTTCCCGGCGACTTCGGTGAGACCGACCTGGCGCAGCACCTCGTCCACGCGGGAGGCCGGCAGGCCGTTGGACGCCGCGAGCCACCGAAGGTGCGCACGCGCCGTCCTGTTGGGGTGCACCCACTTCGCGTCGAGGAGCGCTCCCACCGTCTGGAGCGGCCGTGTCAGGCTGCGATACGGCTTGCCTCCGATGAGCGCGCTGCCCGAGGTCGGGCGGTCCAGGCCCAGGATCATGCGCATCGTCGTCGACTTCCCGGCGCCGTTGGGGCCGAGAAACCCGGTGACGATGCCGGGGCGGACCGTGAACGTCACATCGTCGACCGCGGTCGTGGACCCGAAGGTCTTGGTCAGTCCGGTCACTTCGATCATGGGCCATACTCTGCACGATCGGGACCGCGCGCGCAGCTACCGCACCGTCATCAGGGTTCGAGAGGCGACGACGCCTGCGCCCAGAACCGTTTCGGAATCCGTCCGGCATGGCGTGCGCGGAATCCCGCTTCGACCGCGTGCCGCATCGCCGAGGCCATCAACGCGGGTTCTTTCGCGCGCGTGACCGCGGTTGCGAGCAGCACTGCGTCGCAACCGAGTTCCATTGCGAGCGCGGCGTCGGATGCGGTGCCGATTCCGGCGTCCAGGATCACCGGCACCCCGGCCGCCTCGACGATCATCTCGATGTGATGCGGGTTCGCAATGCCCAGGCCCGTCCCGATGGGCGAGCCGAGCGGCATGACCGCGGCACAGCCGATGTCCTCGAGCCGGCGCGCGAGCACGGGATCGTCCGTCGTGTACGGCAGGACCACGAACCCGTCGTCGACCAATTGCTCGGCAGCCGCGACCAGTTCGATCGCGTCGGGGAGCAGTGTCCGCTCGTCGGCGATGACTTCGAGTTTGACCCAGTCGGTCTCGAGCGCCTCACGTCCGAGTTGCGCGGTGAGCACGGCTTCCTTCGCGCCACGGCAACCGGCGGTGTTCGGCAGCAGCGCGATCCCCAGCCGGCGCACCAGATCGAGGACACCGGTGCCCGATGTCGGATCGACGCGGCGCATCGCGACGGTCGTCAGTTCGGTTCCGGACGCGACCAGCGCGTCTTCCAGCGCAGCGAGACTCGCCGCTCCGCCCGTTCCGGTGATCAGCCGGGACCCGAAGGTGCGACCGGCGATGGTCAACGGCGGCAGGTCCGCGGCCGGGTCGCCGGAAGGGCCGTCGAGGAATTCAGCCACCCTGGACCGCCGTGAGAATCTCGATCTGTGCGCCCGCGGCGACCCGCTCGCTCCAGCGGCTGCGGGGGAACACCACGCCGTCGACTGCGACGGCGAGGCCCTTCTCGGGCAGCCCCATGCCTGCCAGCAGTTCCGACATCGTCGGTGCCACCGCGAAGTCTTTGTCCTCACCGTTGACGGTGACGCCCACCTGAGTTCGGTTCGACCCGGTTCCGTTGGTCATTGCGCTACCACTTCCGTAAATCGTTGAGGGGAAGCATGCTTCACCTCGGACAAGGGATCTTCGGACAATTCTGCGAGCACCGCGTCGACGGTCAGGGGTGTGAGCAGCACGCCGTTGCGGCCGTGTCCCGTCGCGGCGATCACGCGTTCCGACAACCGCCCGATGAGCGGAAGGTTGTCCGGTGTCATGGGGCGCAGTCCCGCGCTCGCCTCGTGGAGTTCGTACTCGCCGATCGCCGGCAGCAGTGCCTCCGCATCGGCGATCAGGTCGCGCACCCCCGCGACGGTCACCTGCGTATCCGCCGCCTCGTACTGGGTGGCACCGACCACGAGACCGTCACGGCGGGGTACCAGGTAGGCGGGTCTGCCGTGGACGTTGCCCCGGATGGTGCGCTCCGGAAGCGGCGTCGCTCCGGGGCGCATCCGTAACCGCAGGATCTCGCCCTTGACGGGCCGTACCGGCAGGGCCGGCCACAACCGGGAGGAGGCGGAACCGGCCGCGAGCACCACGCGATCGGCGGCGAGGTCGGCGAGGTCGGCGACCGGCGCCTCGGAGAATCGGACACCGGCATCGACAGCGGCACGACGCAGGGCGACGACGAGCGCCCGGTTGTCCACGGACAATTCCGCCGACGCGAGCAAACCGAGACGGATGCGAGGCCCGAGGGACGGTTCGAGGTCTCGCACCTCCGCACGGGAGAGCACCCGCATCTCGTGGCCCTGCGCCTGAACCCACTCGGCGACCGTGCGCAGGTCCGCGGCGTCTGCGGCGTCGAGAGCCACCGTCATCGACGCGGTGGAGGTCACCAGGTCGATGCCGGTCCCGGACCGGAGGAGTGCCGCGAACTCGGGCCAGCGCTGCAGCGACGCGGCACCGAGTTCGAGGACGTGGCCTTCGCCGGGCCACCCTTCGGACAACGGGGCGAGCATTCCGCCTGCCACCCAGGACGCACCCGAACCGGGATCCGGATCGTGGACGGTGACGACATACCCCGAGCGGGCCGCGCGCCACGCGATCGACAGACCGATCACTCCGCCACCCACGACTGCCACTGTTGTCATCGGTCCACCTCACTCCCTGCGCCGGCATGATCCGGTTCAGGTCATAACGGTCGGGGCCGGCAGGCCCCCTCTCAGCCCCGTGTACCTCGGGACTCCCGTGTCGTATCTCGTCTACCCGAGAGGTTACCGTCTTGACCGTGACCACCTACCGCGGCAACCATCCCGACCCCCGTGGGCGTCTCGCGACCGCCCGGCTGTACCTGTGCACCGACGCGCGCCGCGACACCGGCGACCTCGCCCGTTTCATCGACGAGGCGCTGACCGGCGGTGTCGACATCGTTCAGCTGCGCGACAAGGGTTCGGCGGGTGAGAAGAAGTACGGCCGGCTCGAGGCGCGTGACGAACTCGCAGCCCTGTCCATCCTGGCCGACGCATGCGCGCGCCACGGTGCGTTGCTGGCGGTCAACGACCGAGCCGACATCGCCCTTGCCGCGGGTGCCGACATCCTCCACCTCGGCCAGGGCGACCTGCCGGTCGAGCATGCGCGAAGCATCCTCGGCGACGACATCGTGATCGGCCGGTCGACCGGCACCCGCGGGCAGGCGTCGCTCGCCGACATCGAAGAGGGAGTCGACTATTTCGCGTCGGGTCCGGTGTGGGACACCCCGACCAAACCGGGTCGTCCGGCAGCGGGTCTGAGCGTGCTGCGAGAGGTCCACAAGTCGCATCCGCGCAGGCCGTGGTTCGCGATCGGCGGGATCGATCTCGAGCGGCTGCCTCAGGTCCTCGACGCGGGCGCCACCCGGATCGCCGTCGTGCGGGCCATCACCGAAGCCGCCGATCCGCGCGCCGCCGCCGCAGCGCTGAAAGCCGCGCTGCCCACACCGTGAACGGCGCGCTCTAGAGCCACGCCAGGACAGCGGACGGGGGCAGTGTCACCGCGTTGCCGGGAAGCCGGTCACGAAGTCCGCGGTCGGCGGTGACCACGACCGTGACCCCCGGGTCGACCGCGGTCGCAGTACTTGCCGCGAGGCGGGCCAGTTCGTCGTCTCCGCTCCCCTCCGCGGTGTGCACGGGAATGCGGGCGTCGTCCGTCGCCGCACCGCGGGCAGCTCCTTCGAGGACCGCCTCGACCTGCGGCACCCACCCGAACAGGCCGTCCGGAAGCTCGACGGTCCGGGGAAGGACGGCGGCGAGATTCGCGAGCAGAGCACTCGTCGCGCCCGGACGATCCCGCCACCAGCCCGTCGGCCCGGTCGAGCCGAGGACATTCGCGGTGTCGAGCAGCATCCGTACCGGGCGGGTGCGCAGGGCGGGCCACGCCTCCGCGAAACCCGCGTGCAACGGCATCTCGCCGACCTGCTCTTCGGGCACCCAGCGGAGTTCGGTGCTCTCACCGTTGAGCGTGGTGTCGAGCGGAGCAGCAGCGTCGGCGACGACCGTGGTGTAGGTCCACCCGCCCACCGACCCGGAGGTGACCCGCACGGCACGCACGGCGAGTGCCGTCACCTCGATCCCGGCCTCCTCGTGCGCTTCGCGGACCGCCGCGTCGACGGTGCTTTCGTGCGAGTCGCGAGCGCCGCCGGGCAGTGCCCACGTTCCGCCCTGATGACTCCACGCCGCCCGGTGCTGCAGGAGAACAGCGGGAGTCCCGTCCGGAAGCGGCGCGCGCAGGAGCAATCCGGCGGCACCGTGCCGTCCCCACCGCTTGTCACCGTCCGGCCCGACGGCCCAGCCGTCCCCGTCACCGCGCATCCTGTCCGCTCCCTGGTCCCAGCCGTCACGGAAGTGCTCGGGCGAGGAGATCCCGTGTCCGTGGTCGGCACATTCTTTCGCGTGCTGCTTATATGCTCCACAAAACCGGCAACCTGAGAAGGGGGGTTATGCGGTGGATATTCGCCTGACCCCTACTGTTCTACCGGTCGAGAACCACAACCAGCGTACCGAGGATCCCAAAAACCCGGTTGTACGCGCTGCCCGCCGACGCGGCAGCACGTTGCAGTCCACTCCCGTGCTCTTCGCGGTCCTCGCGGGTGTGCTCGCCGTCCTGCTCGTCGCGTCGTGCGTGGTGACGGTGCAACTCGTGGGCGCACGGCAGGACACGCACGGCCGGCTCCTCGCGACGACCGAACCGCTCGCGAACGCTTCCCAAAACCTGTACAGCGCGCTGTCCGTCGCGGACGCCGCCGCGGTGACAGGATTCATCTCCGGGGGCATAGAGCCTCCCGAGGTTCGGGAGCGTTATCTCGACGCCCTCGCCGAGGCCTCCGACCATCTCGTGATCGCCGCGGCCGGTCTCACCGCGGACCAGGCCCACAGCACCCGCAACCTCACCGAGATCGGACGCCTGCTGCCCGTCTACACCGGGCTGATCGAGACCGCGCGCGCCAATTCGCGCGTCGGCAATCCCGTCGCCTCCGCCTACCTCGGGGAAGCGTCGTACATGATGCAGTCCGTGTTGCTTCCCGCGGCGCAGGAACTGCAGTCGGAAGGGATCTCCGCGGTCGAGGCCACGCAGCGTGCCGCGGTGCGGCCACCATGGCCGGCGATCGGACTGCTGCTCGTCACCGTCGCCGCGCTCGTCGCGGTTCACATGCTGGTCAGCCGCAAAACCCGCCGCACGTTCAATCTCGGTCTGCTGGTGGCCATCGCCGCGGCCGGGTCGCTGCTCGCCTGGCTTCTCGTCGCGGGACTGGTGTCCTCCGACGCCACCGAACGCGCCCTCGAACAGGGCGCCGAACCACTGGCGGTCCTCACGGAGAGCAGAATCCTCGCCCAGCAGTCACGCACCGCCGAAACGCTGCTGCTGGCGCAACGCCACTCCACCGGCGCGTACGACGGAACGTACGGCGAGCGGATCACCCGGCTCGGGGAACTTCTCGAACGGTACGGCGGCGCCGACCCGACCGAAGCCGGGGCCGAAGCGGTACAGCGTGCGCAGGCAGCCCGCGACGCGTGGATCAATTCTCATGCGCGCACGACGGACGCTCTCGAACGCGGCGACTACGAGGCCGCCGTCGTCCTGGTGATCGGACCCGGCCCGGACGAATCCACCGCACAGTTCACAACACTCGACGGTGCCCTCTCGACCGCCATCGCAGAATCACGTACCGAACTACGCGACAACGAGTCCCGTGCCTCCCGCACATTGTCGGGGCTCGTTCCGGCCGCCGTGATCCTCGTCGTCATCGCGCTCACGGGAAGCGGCATCGGACTGTGGCGACGGATCAGGGAGTACCAATGAGATCGCGCCGCACCTCCGCCTTCGCCGCTGCACTGTGTGCCACTGCTGCTCTCGTATCCTCTTGCGGCACACAGCCTTCCCCTGGTCCATCCGTCGTCGAGACCGCCGAGAGAACCTTCCCGCTTCCGGAAGGCGCCAGGATCGCCGAACCGTCCGGGCCGACATCCGCCTCACCGGAATGCGGTGACCCCACCGCGAGCCTGCGCCCGAACGGCGCCGACTCCGGACCGACCCTCGACGCGATCCGCGCCCGGGGCCGCCTGATCGTCGGACTCGACGCCGGGAGCAATCTGCTGAGTTATCGCGACCCCACCACCGGTGACATCACCGGCTTCGATGTCGACATCGCTCGTGAAATCGCCCGTGATCTCCTCGGCAGTCCCGAATCGGTCGATTTCCGGATTCTCAGTTCCGCCGAGCGCGAGGAGGCGCTGCAGACTTCGACGGTGGACATCGTGGCGAAGACGATGAGCATCACGTGCGCGCGTCGCGAACTCGTGGACTTTTCCACAACCTATCTGCGCGCCGAGCAACGTGTGCTCGTGGTCAGAAATTCCGGGATCCGCAACGTCTCCGACCTCGTGGGGCGACGCGTGTGCATCGTCGACGGCACCACTTCGCTCGAGCGGATGCGCGAGGTACAGCCGTCCGCGTCGATTCTGACGGTCCCGTCCTGGGCGGACTGCCTGGTGGTGCTCCAGCAACGGCAGGTCGACGCCGTGAGCACCGACGACACGATCCTGGCGGGCTTCGCCGCCCAGGACCCGTACGTCGAAGTCGTCGGGGACTCGCTGCGCACGGAACCGTACGGAATCGGGATCACCCGGGGCAACGACGACCTGGTTCGGTTCGTCAACCGCACACTGGAACGTATCCGCTCGGACGGCACCTGGACCGCACTCTACGACAGGTACCTTTCGGTACTGGGGCCCGCGCCGGAGCCACCGGCACCCACGTATGTGGATTGAGGAAGTGATGTCCGCCAACCGCACGCCCGACGACGCAGATTCCGCTTCCGCGAGCGCGCAGAGCGAGACCGCGCCGGGGCAGGGAACGCAGCGGGCCCCGCTCCCGGCCACGGGTCCGTCCGAGCGTTCGATGCCTTCTCAGCGTTCCTCGAGCCGGCGTACCCGGCCGCGCGGAGCGGGCCGTCGCCGGATCGCAGGACTGGTCGATGTACCGGTCGCTGCGCCACAGGACCCGATGCACGCCGTGCTGCGCACGCCGCATGTCGCGGAGGGGAAACGGTTCTGCTGGAAGTGCGGCGAACCGGTCGGGCGCAGCACACCGTCCGGCCCGGGACCGACAGCGGGCACCTGCCCGCGGTGCGGGTCGCCCTACTCCTTCACCCCTGTCCTGCAGCGCGGAGACCTCGTGGCGGGCCAGTACGAGATCCAAGGGTGCCTCGCGCACGGCGGGCTCGGCTGGATCTACCTCGCTGTGGACCGCAATGTCAGCGATCGGTGGGTTGTCCTCAAGGGTCTGCTGCACTCGGGTGATGCGGAGGCGCAAGCCGTCGCGGTCGCCGAGCAGCAATTCCTCGCGGAAGTCAGCCACCCGAGCATCGTGCGCATCTACAACTTCGTCGAGCACCCACTCCCCGACGGCACGCCGATGGGTTACATCGTCATGGAGTACGTCGGCGGGCACACGCTGAGGGAAGTCCTCGACACGTACTCGAAGCCACAACGGATGCCGGTGGAGCAGGCCATCGCCTACATGCTGGAAGTTCTTCCGGCGCTGCAGTATCTGCACGAGATCGGTCTCGTCTACAACGACCTCAAACCCGAGAACATCATGGTGACCGACGAGCAACTCGAACTGATCGACCTCGGCGCCGTGGCAGGCATCGAGGACTACGGGTACCTGTACGGCACCCCCGGATATCAAGCTCCCGAAATCGTGCGGACGGGTCCCACCGTCGCCAGCGACATCTACACCGTGGGCCGCACGCTCGCGGTACTCACCTTGGAAATGCCCTCGGAGAAGGGCCGGTACCTCGACGGACTGCCCACACCGGCAAAGGCTCCGTTGCTCGCCGAATTCGACTCGTTCCACCGCCTGCTCCTGCGCGCGACGAACGCGGATCCAGCCCTGCGGTTCTCGTCGGCCGACGAGGTTGCCGGCCAGCTCACCGGAGTGCTCCGTGAAATCCTGTCGCAGCAGACCCGCACCGAACATCCCGGGTTCTCCACGATGTTCAGCCCGCAACGCACGACCTTCGGCACCGACGAGGATGTGGCTCGCACCGACGCGCTCGCCGACGGAGTCGATCGTACGGTGGTGCTCTCCCCTCGCGCCGTCACAGCGGCGCTGCCCGTGCCGCTGCTCGACCCCGCGGATCCGAGTGCCGCCCTTCTCACCGCAGCCGTGCACAGCGAACCCCAGCAGACCCTCGACTCGTTGCGGCACGCCCGAGACAACGGACTCGAGCGCGTGTCCGGAACCACCGACGCCGCGTTCTCCCGCGAGATCACTCTCGCCGAAGTGCGGGCCAATGTGGATCTGGGGCGCGGCGAACAAGCCATCGAGATCCTCACCCGGCTCGAACGAGAGACCGGCGCCGATTGGCGTATCGACTGGTACGCCGGTAACGCTGCCCTGCTACAAGAAGACTACGAAGGCGCATTCGCCCGCTTCGATCGGGTGCTGCAGGCATTGCCGGGTGAACTCGCACCCAAACTCGCGCTGGCCGCCACCGCGGAATTGACGCTCGAACACTGGGAGAGCGATGATCCCGCGTCCTGGCGTGCCTTCTGCGAGAACTTCTACCGCACGGTGTGGCGCACCGACCACAGCGTGGTCAGTGCCGCCTTCGGCCTCGCCCGCCAACTCGCGGGCAGCGGCAGGACCGGCGACGCGGTCGACGTCCTCGACCAGGTTCCCCACACGTCACGACACCACAACGTCGCGAACATGACCGCAGCGCTGATCTTGCTGCGTCACGGCAACATCGACGAGCTGACCGATGCCGACCTCTTCGACGCCGCGAAGCGTGTGTCGTCGTTGCCCGCCGACGAGGGCCGCGCCCTGCAGATGCGTGCCCTGGTTCTCGGCACCGCCCTCGAATGGATCCGGGCCGGGCGATCCCCCCGGCGTGACCACGGCCGGATCCTCGACAGCCGGTTCACGGAGAACGGTCTGCGCCGCGGCACCGAAGCCGCCCTTCGGGAACTCGCCCGCAAGTGCCCCGAGCGCGCGCATCGCTACGTCCTGGTCGATCTCGCGAACGCCATCCGTCCCCGCAGCCTGATCTGACAGCGTTGTTGATCCGACACCGCTGTTGATCCGACGCCGCTGCTGGGCCTCCGTTACGCGAATTCCGCAGCGGCGCGGGCGATCGCGAGTTCCTCGTTCGTGGGGATGACCAAGACCTCGACCTCCGACTCGTCTGCGGAGATCCGCCGCTCCCCCTTACCGGGGGCTGCGTTGCGTTCGAGGTCGACGACGATGCCGAGCCGTTCCAGGCCCGCGAGCGCGTCACGCCGGACATCGACATTGTTCTCGCCTACGCCGGCGGTGAAGATGATCTGATCGGCGCCACCCAACTCGAAGACGTACGCACCGATGTACTTCCGCAACCGGTGCACATAGACGTCGTACGCGATCTTCGCGTCTTCGTCGCCTTCGTCGATGAGGTTCAGCAGCGCGCGAAAGTCGTTGACACCGGAGAGACCGCGGAGTCCGGAGCGCCGGTTGAGCAGGTCGTCGATCGCGTCGACCTTCATTCCCGCGACCCGATTGAGGTGCATGACGACGCCGGCGTCGATATCGCCCGTTCGCGTACCCATGACGAGGCCCTCGAGAGGAGTCAGCCCCATCGACGTATCGATGGGACGGCCACCTTCGATGGCCGACGCGGATGCGCCGTTGCCGAGATGCAGCACGATCTGGTTCAGTTCGGCCTGGTTGCGACCGGTGAACGCTGCCGCGCGCTGTGAGACGTATTCGTGCGACGTCCCGTGGAATCCGTATCTCCGGATGTCGTGCTCGCGAGCGATGTTTCGCTCGAGTGCGTACGTTGCGGCTGCCGCGGGCAGCGCGTGGAAGAACGCGGTGTCGAAGACCGCGACGTGCGGGATGTCGGGCAGTTCCTCGCGCGCGACCTCCATCCCGATGGCGTTCGCCGGATTGTGCAGGGGCGCGAGGATGGACAACTCGGCCACGGCCTTCACCACGTCGTCGTCGACGAGGGCAGGTTCGTGGAACACTGTGCCGCCGTGAACAACCCGATGCCCGACGGCTGCGATACCGGCTTCCTGCAGCGGCCTGCCCAGCGTCTCGAGCATGTCCAGCACCGTGCGTAAGCCGGCCCGATGGTCGCGGATCTCGCCCACCCGCTCCTCGGTTCCGGTGGTGTGGTGGAAGATGATCCGCCCCTCCGGCTCGCCGATGCGCTCGATGAGTCCGTGCGCTACAGCTTCACCGCTTTCGGGGTGAATGAGCTGGAACTTGATCGACGACGAACCCGAATTGAGTACCAAGACGGTCCCCTCGGTCAACGAGGTGGATGTGCTCACGATTCTTCTCCCTGCGCCTGAATTGCCGTGATCGCGATGGTGTTGACGATGTCCTGGACCAACGCCCCGCGCGACAGATCGTTGACCGGCTTGTTCAGCCCCTGCAGCACCGGCCCGATCGCGACGGCTCCGGCACTGCGTTGCACCGCCTTGTAGGTGTTGTTGCCGGTATTGAGGTCAGGGAAGATGAACACCGTGGCTCGCCCGGCTACCTCCGAATCGGGAAGCTTCGCGCTCGCGACGGTCGGTTCGATCGCCGCGTCGTACTGGATCGGCCCTTCCACCGCGAGGTCCGGGCGGCGCTCCCGGACGAGGGCCGTGGCGGTGCGCACCTTGTCGACATCCGCGCCCGAACCCGATTCTCCGGTCGAATACGACAGCATTGCGATACGTGGTTCGATTCCGAATTTCGCCGCCGTCGCCGACGACGAGATGGCGATGTCCGCAAGCTGGTCGGCGGTGGGCGCGGGTACGACCGCACAGTCGCCGTACGCGAGGACCCGGTCGGACAGGCACATCAGGAAGATGCTCGACACCGTCGACACTCCGGGCTCGGTCTTGATGATCTCGAACGACGGGCGGATGGTGTGCGCGGTGGTGTGCGCGGCGCCGGACACCATTCCGTCGGCCAGTCCGAAATGCACCATCATCGTTCCGAAATACGAGACGTCCCGCATGATTTCGGTCGCGCGGTCGAGAGTCATGCCCTTGTGCTGACGAAGCTTGTGGTACTCCTCGGCGAAGCGTTCGCCGAGTTCGGATGTGCGCGGATCGATAATCTGTGCACCGGAAATGTCCACTCCGAGCTGGGCAGCGCGCTGCCGGACCGCGGGCTCGTCACCGAGAATCGTGAGATCCGCGATGTGCCGTTGCAGTACCCGCCCCGCAGCCCGCAGGATGCGGTCGTCCTCGCCTTCGGGAAGCACGATGTGCCGTGGTGCACTGCGGGCACGGTCGATGAGCTGATACTCGAACATCTGCGGAGTGGTGACCGACAGCCGGGGCAGCCGCAACCGTTCCAGCAGCGCGGCAGTGTCGACGTGCTGTTCGACGAGAGCGAGCGCGGTGTCGATCTTGCGCTGCGCGCCGAGCGCCATGCGTCCTCGGGTGCGGTCCGCTGCCGAAGCGGTATCGAAGGTTCCGAGGTCGGTGGTGAGGATCGGCAGATTCGAGCCGAGACCGGACAGGAGCTGGGCGATGGCGGGGTGCGGAAGCAGTCCGCCGTTCATGATGATGCCCGACAGCGTCGGAAAGCCATCTGCCGCATTGGCGTTGACGAGCGTCAGGATGACGTCCGAGCGGTCCGCCGGTGCGATGACGACGACACCCTCGGTGATGCGTTCGAGAATGCGTTCGGCGGTCATGCCGCCGACCATGATGCGTAGTGCTTCCCGCTGCAGCAGGTCGGGGTCGCCGCTGTAGAGCTTGCCGCCGATCGCGGTCTGCAGTTCGGCGACGGTCGGTGCGTTGAGAATCGGCACTTCCGGCAGGGTCCATACCGGTTCCTTCCGGCCGCCGAGTGCGGCAGCGACCTCCTCGAGCGCCTCCGGTGGACACCGGTTCACGACGATGGCGCTCAGGTGCGCGTGGTGGAACGCGAGTTCGCTCGCGCACAGGTCGGCGAGGTGTGCGATCTCCTCGGGGGTGCGGCGCGCGCCGCGGAGCACCAACAGCACGGGCGCGTCGAGGTTGGCGGCGATGCGTGCGTTGTAGGCGAGTTCGCTGGGGTTGGCGATTTCGGTGAAGTCGCTGCCGACGACCACCACGGCGTCGCACCGGTCGGCGACGGCGTGGTACTTGGTCACGATGTCGCCGAGCGCCGCCTCGGGGTTGGCGTGCACTTCGTCGTAGGTCACGCCGACGCAGTCGTCGTAGCTGAGATCCGCGGTGGTGCGCTCGAGCAGCAGTTCCAGGATGTGGTCGGTGTCGCTGTCGGATCGAGCGATGGGCCGGAAGACGCCGACACGGGCGGTGGAAGCACACAATGTCTGCAGCAAGCCCAGGGCCACCGTCGACTTCCCGGTGTCGCCTTCCGGGGCTGCGATGTAGATGCTCGATACGGAATCTTCAGCAGCACTCATGGTTGCCACCCTAGTGCGGGGTGTCCCCGGAGAGAGGACACCCCGCGTCTACTCGCGTGGGAAACCGGTCAGGCGAGTGCGCGCAACCGCGGCGCCAAATCCCGCTCGAACAACTCCAAAAACCGCTTCTGATCATGACCCGGCGCATGAAACACCAGATGATTCAACCCCGCATCCACATACGACCGCACCAACTCCACCGCCTCATCCGGATCCGACGCCACAATCCACCGCTTCGCGACCTGCTCGATCGGCAACGCATCCGCTGCCGCCTCCATCTCCATCGGATCATCGATGCTGTGCTTCTGCTCCGGCGTCAACGACAACGGCGCCCAAAACCGGGTGTTCTCCAACGCCAACTCCGGATCGGTGTCGTACGAAATCTTGATCTCGATCATCTTGTCGATCCCCACCACATCACGCCCGGCCTTCGCCGCACCCTCCGCCACCGCCGGCAACAACTTCTCCGTATACAACTCCATGCCCTTACCCGACGTGCAGATGAACCCATCCCCCGCCCGGCCCGCATACCGCGCCACCACCGGACCACCCGCCGCCACATACACCGGAACCCCACCCTCGGGCACGTCGTAGATCGACGCGCCCTTCGTCGAATAGAACTCCCCCTCGAAATCGACCCGATCTCCCAGCCACAACTGCCGCATCAACGCCACCGACTCCCGAAGCCGCGCGAACCGCTCCTTGAACTCCGGCCACTGCCCGGCATAGCCGGTGGCGATCTCGTTGAGTGCTTCACCGGTCCCCACGCCCAAGAACACCCGCCCCGGATACAGACACCCCATCGTCGCGAACGCCTGCGCGATCACCGCCGGGTTGTACCGGAACGTCGGAGTCAGCACCGACGTCCCCAACTGCAACCGCTCGGTGCGCTCGCCCACCGCGGTCATCCACGCCAGCGAGAACGGGGCATGCCCACCGTTGTGCCGCCACGGCTGGAAATGATCCGACACCGTCGCCGAATCCATCCCGTGCGCCTCGGCGAGCACGCCGAGTTCGACCAGCTCACGCGGCCCGAACTGCTCCGCCGACGCCTTGTATCCCAGCTTCAGTTCCTGTGCCACCGAAATCCTCCGACCGTCGTAGTGCAACTTCCCCCGAGTATGCCCCTCCGGTCGAGACCGGTGCGGTGCCCGAAACGCCCCGTGGAAGCCGAGTGCCGGTCAGGCGGCGCGGTGAGGCGGTGCGGGAAAGCGCGAGGATCCCGTCAACCCTGGCGTCGAAGCCCGGAGCCTGCACTCCCGGTTGCTGCACACCGCGACTCGAGGCGAGCCGTACGGCACGGGCAGCGTCGCCGGAGCGAGACAACGGTCGATGGGAACATGCTGTGGTAGCAAGCTTTACGGCGAGCACGCTGTGCGACAGCGAGAAAGGGCCGGCGTCCGGGCCGCGAGGTTGCCGCCCGGTACGACCCGAGACGATCAGGAGGAACTGGGGTGCTCGTGCCGCTCGGCACCGCGCTGTTTCCTTCGCACCCAGTCGTTCGGCGAGCACCGCCGTATCGACGGCTTGGCGATTTCGAGCCTCGCGGAACATTCCAATCCGGCGCCGCGGAAGCCGCTGGTGCGCAACGATGGAGCACGTGGGCAGCGTCGAACGAGTATCGATCACCGCGTCCGGGCCGAGCCGCGTGTATCGCGGGGCACCCTGGTGGGCAGTGGCTTCGGCCGTGCTCGCCCCCGTTGCACTGACCGCGGGCTGGGTGGTCGCGGGCACGGTACAACCCCCGGAGTACAGCGCTGTGCGGCAGAGCCTGAGCGCGCTCGCCGGGCACGGTGGAGCCGAACGCTGGATCATGACGACATCGCTGTTCGTGCTCGGCGCGTGCCATGTGATCACTGCGCTCGGACTGAGTGCCTTGCGTCCCGCCGCACGACTGGTCCTCGGCGGCGCGGGGATCTCCGGGATCGCTCTCGCGGCACTTCCGCAACCGGCGAACGGGTCTGCCACGTCGCACGTGGTCAGTGTCGTCATCGGCTCGATCCTGATCGCGACATTCCCCGCGTTCGTCGGGTCTCGCAGCCGTCCGCAGTCGTTCGCATTGAGCGTCCGCGGATCGGCGATCGCGACCGCGGTGTTCGTGGCCCTGACCGTGGCGTTCCTGATCTCGGCGCAGGGCGGGCAGTATTTCGGGCTGGTCGAGCGGGTGGGCTTGACGCCCGAGACGATATGGCCCCTTGTCGTCGTCCTCGCCTTGCGGCGTAGTGCGCGCCAGGATGCAGGCACCTAGAGCGACCGGAAGCCGCCTCGACCCTGTCCCGGGGTCTCCGTAGACTCCGAGCAGTGACGCCGCTGGAGTTGTTTCTCGTTGCCCTCGCCGGACTCGGCGCCGGTGCGATCAACTCGCTGGTCGGCTCCGGAACCCTCATCACCTTCCCGACCCTCGTTGCGTTCGGCGTGCCGCCCGTCACCGCGACGATGTCGAACGCGATCGGACTCGTCGCGGGCGGTGTGTCGGGAACGTGGGGTTATCGGCGCGAGTTACGCGGCCAGTGGCCGACGTTGCGATGGCAGATCCCCGCGTCGGTCAGCGGCGCGCTGATCGGGTCGTGGCTTCTGCTGCATCTGCCGGAGACGGTGTTCGAGACCGTCGTTCCGGTCCTGCTGGTCCTGGCACTCGTCCTCGTCGTGCTGCAACCGCAGATCCAGAAGTGGGTACTGCGGCGAACCGACGCCGACCCGGAAGCCCGGATCGGTCCGGTGCGGATGAGTCTGCTCGTGGCGGGCACTTTCGCTGTCGGCATCTACGGCGGATACTTCACCGCCGCGCAGGGAATTCTGCTGATGGGCTTGTTCGGCGCTCTGCTCACCGAACACATCCAACGGCAGAACGCCGCGAAGAATCTGCTCTCGCTGCTCGTCAACATCGTCGCGGCCACCGCATACATTCTCGTGGCGTTCGAGCGCATCGACTGGACGGTGGTCGTATTGATCGCCGTGGGTTCGCTGATCGGCGGAGACCTCGGTGCCCGGTACGGTCGGCGTATGTCCCCCACCGTGTTACGGGCGGTCATCGTCGCAGTGGGGCTCATCGGCCTGTACCGGTTGCTCGCCTGAGGCACAGGCCCGGTCGCGGGGATCAGCGCAACGTCAGCGGTATCCCGGCCACGACGAGCGTGACACTGTCCGAGACTGCCGCCACCGCGGCATTGAGACGCCCGAGAGTGTCGCGGAACAGCCGTCCCGAGGCACTGGCCGGGACCACACCACTGCCCACCTCGTTGCTCACGGCGACCACCGGCACCCGGCATCGCCGCCACGCGTCGAGGAGTTCGGCGATGTCGGCGTCGACCGCCCCCATGTCGCCGCCGTTCCATACGTCGTGCAGATCCATTCGTGCGGTGAGCCAGGTGCCGAGGCAGTCGACCAACAGCGGATCGGTAGCCGCGCGCAGCACGCCGCTCACATCGGATGTCTCCACCGTCGACCACGATTCGGGCCGCCGCTCGCGATGCAGGGCAACCCGTTGCGCCCATTCCTCGTCGCCTGCGCGGGTCCCGCCGGTCGCGACGTAGGTGACGGCGGCGTGCGAAGCGAACAGTTCTTCCGCGTGCCGTGACTTTCCGGAGCGCACGCCCCCGAGCACCAGGGTCCGGTGCGGCGGCGCGGTGGCGTCCCCCACGCGCACCTCCTCGCCGTCGATACCGGGCCTGGCCCCATACTCCCGCAACCGCTTGCGCAGGGCGGTGATCGGCGGGTTGTGGTGGCCGAGGTGCACCGCCACCACGTCCGTCGCGTCGGTCACGGCATCGCACCTGCGCAGAGCCGCGACGGTGTCCCGGAATTCGGGCAGTCCGTGGTGCCCTTGCCCCAACTCCGATCGGTCACCGAATGTTTCTTCGAGGAAGACGGCATCGAACCGCGCACCGCGCACCGCGTCGAACCAGCCGTCCGGGAGCGGGCCGGTGTCGCACGCCCACAGGATGCGGGAACCGTCCGGACCGGTGACGTCGTAGAGCACCGCATCACCGTCGCGGAACACGTGATGTCGTGCGGGAAGAACCCGCACCGCATACCCGCCGACGGTGAGCGCGTCGCCCGCCCGGACCGGTACGAAGCGCACCGGATCGTCCGGGCCCGCCCACTGCCGGCACGTGTCGACCGCGTCCGCCGGTCCCACGACCTCGAGCACGTGACCCGCATCGACCCACGAGCGGAACAACAGTGCCTGCGGCCCGAGGTGGTCGGTGTGCGCGTGGGTGAGCAGGATGTGACGCACACCCGCCAAGGTCCTGCCGAAACGTACTGCGGCGCGGGGAGCTTCGGGTCCGCAGTCGAGCATGAGCACGTCGTCGATGAGCGCGGCCGTTTGGCCGCGGATCTCACCGCGGCGTGCGGCATCCGTGCAGGACTCGCAGGCACAGAAAGGATTCGGCCAGCCGTCCGCGGCACCGGTGCCCAGCAGCAGTACGTCCATCATGCGTCCTTCCACGGATCACGAAGCGGGAGAACGGCGCGGCCGGCCGGACGGTCGAGGACCTCGACCCGCGCCCCGTAGACCTGGCCGATCCGGTCGACCGTGAGCACCTCGGCGGGCGGCCCGTCGGCGACGACCCGGCCGCGGTCGAGAAGGACGAGCCTGTCACCGTACTGCGCCGCCGAGGTCAGATCGTGCATGGCGGCGATCACCGTCAGCTCGCCTTCGGTGCGCATGGAGTCCACGAGTTCGAGTACCTGCTGTTGGTGCCCGATGTCGAGCGCGCTGGTGGGTTCGTCGAGCAGCAGCACCTGTGGTTCCTGTGCCAGTGCGCGAGCGAGGACCACGCGCTGGAGTTCACCCCCGGACAGATCCGTCGCGAATCGGCGTGTGAACGGCTCGAGTTCGAGGCGCTCGATGACCCGGTCCACCACCGCGCGGTCGTGTCCCGTTTCCGAGCCGAACCGTGCGATGTGCGGTGTGCGGCCGAGCCGGACGAGTTCTACGACGGTGACACCCTCGGGAACCACGGGGCGCTGGGGCATCAGCGCGACCGCGCGCGCCGTTGCGCGCCGGCCGCCCCGGCCGGGCGTCACGGACGCCACCCGCACGTGCCCCGTCGAGGGAACGAGTCCCGCGAGAACGTGCAACAACGTGGTCTTACCGGACCCGTTGGGTCCGACGAGCGACACCCACGCGCCGGTCGCCACGGTGAGATCGACGTCGTGGAGCACGTCCACGCCGCCGCGTGCAGCCCCGACACCGCGGCACGTGACGGCGGTGGACGCGAGCGATTCGAGATCGGCGGGCATCATGCACCTCGGCTTCGTCTGAGTACGACGAGGAAGAACGGCGCACCGATCGCGGCGGTGACCACGCCGATGGGCAGTTCCGACGGCGACATGACGCTGCGGGCGAGCACATCGGCGAGGACGAGGAACGTCGCCCCGACCATCAATGACAACGGCAGCAGCATGCGGTGACCGGGGCCGACGAGCAACCGGACCGCGTGCGGCACCACGATGCCGACGAACCCGATCAGTCCGCTCGCCGACACCACGGCGGCGGTGCCGAGTGTCGCGACGCAGACCAGCAACAGCCGGACACGAGCCGGATGGATCCCGAGGCTGGCGGCCTCGACGTCGCCGACCGCCATGACGTCGAGGGTGCGCCGGTGCAGCGCGATGACGGCGACCGCGACCACCACGTACGGCAGGACCACGACGACATCGGACCACCCGTCGGTGGACAACCGCCCGAGCATCCAGGAGTACACCTGACGCAAGGTGTCGTCGTGCAGTTGCATGAAGAACGTCTGGATGGCATTCGCGAACGCGGCGACCGCCACGCCCGCGAGGATGATGACGACTTCGGAACGCACCCCGCCGACCGAGCGGCCGAGGGCATACGTCGCACCGACCGCCAGCAGGCCGCCGGCGAACGCTGCGATCGGAACCCCGGCAAACCCTGCGGCGCCTCCGACCACGATCGCGAGTGTCGCGCCGAGGCCCGCCCCGCTCGACACCCCGAGCAGGTAGGGGTCGGCCAGGGGATTGCGGAAGACGCCCTGGTACGCCGCTCCGGCGACGGCGAGCATGGCTCCGACGAGAACCCCCAGCACCACGCGCGGCATGCGGATGTTCCAGAGGATCGCCTGTTGCCGCGTCGAGAGCCCGGAATCGACGTCGACGAACGGCAACCGGTCGGCGATGTCGAGAAGGACCGCCTGTGGCGTGAGTCCCGCCGGACCGACGAGGATGCTCACCAGCATGGCGGCGAGGAGAACGACCGCCGCGCCACCCAGCACGAGGGCGCGACGACGCGGGGTCGTGATCAAGACGCGGGCTGGGCCGCTGGGATCCCGGTGACGATCCGGGCGACATCCCGCATCAAGTCCACGACGCGCGGCCCCCAGCGGCTGGCGATGTCCTCGTCGAGGACGTAGACGTGCCCGTCACGGACCGCCGTGAGCTCGCCCCATCCTGCTCGCTCCGCCACATTCTCGGGCGTGACGCCGCAGCACTGGCCGTCGGCGAGGAAGACGATGTCGGGGTTCTCTTCGAGGATGAACTCGGCCGACAGTTGCGGATACCCGTTGCCGCCGGTCGCGATCGAGGTGAGACCGAGCATGGAAAAGATCTCGCCGATGTAGGTGTCGTCCGTGACGGAGTAGTAGGTGTTGTCGAGTTCGTGGTAATAGCGAAGCGGGACTTGACGTTCGGGCAGTCCGGCGAGGATCTCGTCGACCTCGCTCCTCATCTGCGCGACCAGTTCGGCCGCGTCTGCGACGTGCCCGGTGGCCGCACCGACCTGCTCGAGCTGGGCGTAGGTGTCGTCGAGGGTGAGCGCCGCGGGCAGAATCAGGGTCTCGACGCCGGCCTGCTCGAGTCCGGCGACGAGATCCGCGGTGTCCGCGTTGGCGACCACCAGATCGGGTTCGTAACCGAGGATCGCCTCGACGTTCGGGGTGTACCCGGACAGATCGGTGACCGGTACGCCGGCCGGATGGTCGGATTGGTCGTCGACGGCGATCACCTGGTCGCCGGCGCCGACGGCGTACAGCATTTCGGTACTGACGGGACTCAGGGACACGATCGCCTGGGGACTTCCGGCTCCGGCGGTGTCGTGGTTGTCATGGTTGGCGGCGTCGTCGGCGCCGCACGCCGTGGCCAGCAGAGCGCACGCGGTGATTCCGGCAGCGAGCAGCCGGTGGGATACGAGGGGCACAGCCATCCTCCGTAACTCGGAGGACGAAAACAGTACGGCTGCAACATCGTCAGTTGCGGCACGAGACCGTCCTTCGTCCGAGGACCAGTACGTGCCCGCTGCGCCGGCTGACCTGGCTTCCCCGGCACGATCGCCGGAGTTCACAGTTGCGGGGACAGCGCCGGATTTTCACCGGCTTCACCGTAACGCTGCGGGTGCCCTGCCCGACTGGCAGAGCACCCGCAGCGTAACCCACAGCGTTTCCGGGCCGGAAGAGTGCTCTCGGGTCAGGAGAGCGCCTGCTCGAGGTCTTCGAGCAGATCCTCGGGGTCTTCGAGTCCCACCGAGAGGCGCACGACCCCGTCGGACAGGCCGATCGCGGCGCGCCCCTCCGGGCCCATCGCCCGGTGGGTGGTGGTCGCGGGGTGGGTGATGAGGGACTTGGAATCGCCGAGGTTGTTCGAGATGTCCACGATGCGCAGCTTGTTGAGCAGCTCGAACGCGCGCTTCTTGCCTTCGCCCTCGGGAGCGTCGAGCTCGAACGTGAGGATCGTGCCACCGCCACTCATCTGCGACCGCGCGAGGTCGTGCTGCGGATGCGACTCCAGGTACGGGTACTTGACCCAGCGCACCTTGTCCTGCGTCTCGAGGAACTGGCCCAGGCGCAGCGCCGAATCGACCGCGGCGCGCACCCGGACCGGCATCGTTTCCAGGCCTTTGAGCAGCGTCCACGCATTGAACGGGCTCAGCGCCGGACCGGTGTGACGAATGAGCTTCTGCACGGGTCCGTCGATGTAGTCCGCGGGTCCGAGGATGGCACCGCCGAGCACTCTGCCCTGGCCGTCGATGTGCTTGGTGCCCGAGTAGACCACGATGTCGGCACCGAGATCGATGCTGCGTTGCAGGAGAGGAGTGGCGAATACGTTGTCCAGCACCACTTTTGCCCCGGCAGCGTGCGCCATCTCGGAGACGGCCCGCACGTCGACGAGGGTCTGCATCGGGTTCGAGGGAGTCTCGAAGAACACCGCGGTCGTGGGGACGGACAATGCCTGTTCCCATTGATCGAGGTCTTCGCCGTCGACGAACACCGTCTCCACACCCCATCGGGGCAGGATCTCGTTGCACACGACGAAGCAGGATCCGAAAAGGCTGCGGGCGGCGACGAGCCGATCCCCCTTGCCCAGAAGAGCCGCGAGTGCGGTGAAGACGGCGGACATGCCCGACGCCGTGGCGTAGGCGCCTTCGGCACCGTCGAGCAGTCGTAGCCGCTCCTCGAACATCTTCACGGTCGGATTGCCGTACCGCGAGTACACGAAGTGGTCGACCTCGCCGGTGAACGCCGCTTCGGCGGCCTCCGCCGATTCGTACACGAATCCGGAGTTGAGGTAGAGCGCCTCGGACGTCTCCTCGAACCCCGAACGCAGGGTGCCACCCCGCACGCCCAGCGTGGCAGGACGCACGTTGTCGGGAAGCCGGCGCTCGAATGCGCCGCCCTTGGGGATGGAGCTCACGATTGCCTCCACGGCAGGCCCACTGCCCGCCAGCCCTGAGCTCCGCGATGCCCGTCGGCGTCGAGCGCTCCCTCGAATCCGTCGAGGATGTTGTACGCGGGGGTCACGCCCGCCGCGGTAGCCGCCTCGGCGGCACCTATCGAGCGTTGCCCCGAGCGACACAGGAATATCACCGGACCGCCGGAGACGCCGGCTTTCGCCAGGTCGTCCACGAACGTTCGGTTCGGGGCACCGTCGGGATAGCGAACCCATTCGACGAAGACGGTTCGGCGGCCGATGGGCGAGGTCTCGGGGACCCCGACGTACTTCCACTCGGCGTCGGTACGAACATCGACGAGCACGGCATCCGGGTTTTCCCGCAGGAGCTCCCAAGCTTCCTGCGGCGTTATATCACCTGCGTAGCTCACCACGACATGTTTTCACAGGTCACGGCGTGGCGCGCAAGCGGGAGGCTGTCAGAACTCGCAGACCCGCCACACCGAGTCGACCTGGACGACCTGCCAGGTCTCGATCCGGGACTCACCGTCGACGGTCGCGCGGACGTCGACCGTCGCGCGGTCACCTTCCACGGCGACGTCCTGGGTCGCCTGCAACTCCACAGTGCCCTCGACGTCGGAGAGCGGCGCCTCCGCCTCCGGCAGCTCTTCACAGCGCAGACGCGCGAGAATGTCCCGGTCGTTCTCGTTGTGAGCCCTGACGTAGTCCGCCACCGTGCGATCGATCCGTTCGTCCACGCTCAGCTCGTCCTGCGCGGGCGAGAGCAGTTGCGCACCCATCACGGCCAGAATGAGCAGCACGACAACCAGCAGTGCCCCCATGAACGGCCAGGGTGTACCGCTGGCGGGTTCGTCGGCCGAGGGATCGGGATCGGGTGCTTGACGCTGTGCCATATGGGCGATCCTATCCCCGACCAGGTCGGAGCCGGTCACGGCGCATTTGCCGAATAAACCCTCTCGAGGTAGGAATTGTGACGTGGCCACTACTCAGCTCGTTCGACGCCTCGCCGTCGACCTGTGTCGCATGAGTGCCCACATGTGTTGTCGCTGAAGCGATTCTCTCGACGGTTCTCTCATTCTTCTCACACCGTCCTTCCCCGCGCCCTGCGCCCCGCCCGCTGAGGGCAGCCTTAATTTAAGCTGGGTATGTCCGTCCGCTCACCGAAGAGGTAGTTGATCCCCTGATGACCGATCAGACTCGTCCCCTTCGCGTCGCGATCGTCGGTGCCGGTCCCGCCGGTATCTACGCCGCCGATGCGCTCATGAAGTCCGACACCGCGCAGGATCCGGGAGTCAGCATCGACCTGTTCGAACGGATGCCTGCACCGTTCGGTCTGATCCGCTACGGAGTCGCGCCGGACCACCCGCGCATCAAGGGCATCGTCACGGCCCTGCACAAGGTGCTCGACAAGCCGAACATCCGGCTTCTCGGCAACCTCGACTACGGGACCGACTTCACGCTCGACGACCTGAACCGCTTCTACGACGCGGTGATCTTCTCGACCGGTGCCAACGCCGACCGCGCGCTGGACATCCCCGGCATCGACCTCGACGGCAGTTACGGCGCCGCCGACTTCGTGTCCTGGTACGACGGCCACCCGGACGTGCCGCGCGAGTGGCCGCTCGAGGCCGAGAAGGTCGCCGTCCTCGGCGTCGGAAACGTCGCGCTCGACGTTGCGCGTGTGCTCGCCAAGACGGGCGACGAACTGCTGCCGACCGAGATCCCGCCGAACGTCTACGAGGGCCTCAAGAACAACAAGGCCGTCGAGGTGCACGTCTTCGGGCGTCGCGGTCCGGCCCAGGCCAAGTTCACGCCCCTCGAACTGCGCGAACTCGATCACTCCCCGACCATCGAAGTGATCGTGGACCCGGAGGACATCGACTACGACCAGGGCTCCGAGCAGGCGCGCCGCGCGTCCAAGCAGGTCGACATGGTCGCCAACACGCTGCAGGACTGGGCGATCCGCGACGTGGGCAACCGTCCGCACAAGTTGTTCCTCCACTTCTTCGAGTCTCCGCACGAGATCCTCGGGGAGGACGGCAAGGTCGTGGGCCTGCGTACCGAGCGCACCGAACTCGACGGCACCGGCAACGTTCGCGGGACCGGCAAGTACCGCGATTGGGACGTCCAGGCCGTCTACCGCGCCGTCGGTTACCTGTCGCAGAACATCGCTCAGCTGCCGTTCGACGAGCAGGCGGGCACCGTGCCCAACGAAGCCGGTCGCGTCCTCGGCGACGAGTCCGTCGAGGGCCCGGAGCGGTTCATGCCGCACACCTACGTCACCGGCTGGATCAAGCGCGGCCCCGTCGGCCTGATCGGCCACACGAAGGGCGACGCGAACGAGACGGTCGCGAACCTGCTCGAGGATCGCTCGGCGGGCCGCCTGAACTCTCCCGAGGAGCCGTCCGAGGATGCCGTCGTGCAGTTCCTCGAAGGCAAGCAGCTGCCGTACACCACGTGGCAGGGCTGGTACCGGCTCGATGCGCACGAGCGCAGCCTCGGCGAAGCCGAAGGCCGTGAGCGCGTCAAGGTCGTCGAACGCGAGGACATGTTCCGCGCGTCGGAGCCGCACAAGGCCTGATCACCGGCCCATCTCCGCCCGGTGGACGCCTCGCGTCCCCCGGGCGGAGCCGTCTCTGCGCTGTCCTGCGGGGATGCGCACACGGAGCGACGGGACGACACCGAGGGGACCTCGGGTCCCGCGGTGACACTTTTCATAGCGGGCACCACATCGGGAATCCCGGCCCCGGAGATCCTGTTGCGCCACGAATGGATCTGTTCACACCAGTCACACTCGGCGACCTCCAACTCGGCAACCGCATCGTCATGGCTCCCCTGACCCGCCTGCGCGGCGGACCGGACGGGATTCCCGGCGACCTGATCGCCGAGCACTATCGGCAGCGGGCCGGCGTCGGCCTGATCATCGCCGAGGGAACCTACGTCAACTTCGAGTCGCAGGCGTTCGTCGGACAGCCGGGAATCGCCACCGACGAGCAGGCCGAGGGCTGGCGCCGGGTCGCGGACGCCGTACACGGACGCGGCGGCCGCATCGTGCTGCAGTTGATGCACGGCGGACGAGTGACCCACCCGGATGTGAACGGCGGACGGCGCGTCGTCGCCCCGAGCGCCGTCGCGATCGACGGTGAGGTGCACACCGCCAAGGGCAAGCAGCCGTACCCGGTACCGCACGCGCTCACGACCGACGAGGTGGCCGCTGCTGTCGCCGACATCGTCGCCGCAGCCCGGCGCTCGATCGACGCGGGGCTGGACGGTGTGGAGATCCACAGTGCCAACGGCTACCTGCTGCACGAGTTCCTGTCGCCGGCCTCGAACCGGCGCACCGACGAGTACGGCGGCTCGGTGGAGAACCGGATCCGTCTCGTCGTCGAGGCGGTCACGGCCGTGGCGGACGCCGTCGGTGCGGGCCGGGTCGGACTGCGTATCTCCCCCGAACACAACATCCAGGACGCGCTCGAGACCGACCGCGAAGATGTGCGCGCTGTCTACGGCGCCCTCGTCGACCGGTTGCGTCCCGTCGGCCTGGCGTATCTGTCGGTCCTGCACCAGGAACCTGCCGGTGAGCTGGTGCAGGAACTGCGTGCACGCTTCGGTGGGAAGGTGATCGCCAACAGCGGCTTCGCGTCCCCGACCACGCGTGAGGAAGCCGTTCGCCTCATCGAAGAAGCCCATGCCGACGCGGTGGCCGTCGGTCGCGCGGTGCTCGCCAACCCCGATCTCGTCGAACGGTGGCGGGGCGAACACCGCGAGAACGACTTGCGCCCGGAACTGTTCTACGGACCAGGCGCCGAGGGATATACGGATTACCCTCGCCTGCAAGAGGTGTGACCCCGGCGTCGTCGTGACCTTCCGGCGGAGGCACACTACGTCTCACCGAGGCGAACGTGCCTCCGCCAGCACACCGAGGTCGACGAAGGAGGCCGGCGCGGGCAGGTTCTCGTACCCGCCCGATGCCAGCGCCTGCCACATGGGTCCCTCCATGGCGGTGACGTCCATCGCGAACAGGCCGCTCGGGCTTTCGATCAGGGGAACCTGGAGTTCCGCCTGCCGGGTCTGCTGCGCCATCTCCAGTCCGAGGTCGACGCCGTACTTGTCCACCGCCAATGCCGCTGCGGCGTGCGGGTCGGCAAGGTAGTCGTCCCAGCCGCGCATCGTGGCACGCATGAACCGCACCAGCCTGTCGCGATTCTCCGCAAGGGCGGTGCGGTCCACGAACACGACATCGGCGTATTGCGCCGAACCGAGATCGGCGAACGTGACCACCTCGTAGCCGTCGCCTCGTCGCAAGCCGTATTGCTGTTCGAGCGTGATCGGCTGGTTGGTGACGAAGCAGGTGTAGCAGTCGCCCTGGCCCTCGACGAGCGGGCTCGGGTCGAAGCCGACCGGAGTGAAGTCGTACGCCGGGTCGAGACCCGCGCCGACGAGCACCGCGTCGAGGGTGGTCTGCATGCCTTCCTGGCCGAGGATGCGCGCGCTCGCGAGTTCGCGCGGGGTGCGGATCGGTCGTGCCGACAACGACAGCAGTCCGGCGGGTGAGACCTGGAACTGGGCGCCGAGCGCCACGAAATCGTTGCCCTGCCCGATCGCGGTGTACAGGTCGGGCGCGCCGGCCGCGATACCGATGTCCGCCGATCCCGCGGCGACCGCCTGCATCGGCGTGGGGGCGTTCGGGCCACCGCCCTGGAATTCGACGGTGAGTCCTTCCTCGGCGTAATAACCTTTGTCCTCGGCGACGTAGTACCCACCGAACTCGGTGTTGAGGATCCAGCCGAAAGCGACCCGGAGCGTGTCGGACTCCGCACCGGATTCGCCGGAACCACACGCAGCGAGAGTGCCGGCCGCGGCGATTCCCAGAGCCCCGGCCGCGGTTCCCCGCAGAAAAGTGCGCCGGCTCAGGCTCGGACCGGTGAAGGGGCGTGCGGGCATGGAGCCTCCTGGTGATGATCGGTGAGAAAGCAGTGGGTGGTCAGGTCAAGCGCGCGGCGGCACGATCCGCGACCGCACGTGCCGCGAAGAAAAGGCCGGTGGACACAGCGGTCGCGACCACCGCCACACCCCAGGCCTGCTGGTTCTGGCTGTAGGTGATCGAGGTGGAGAACATCTTTCCGAGGCCCCCGGCGCCCATGAGGTACTGGCCGAGCAGGACGGCCAGGACCGCGGTGGGGGCGCTGACCCGCAGAGCGACGAGGAACCCGGGCAGGGCATGGGGCAGCAGAAGTCTCCTCAGCCGCACTCCCCTGCCCGCCCCGAGCACCGTGTAGACGTCTCCGAGTGACGCAGGCGGGGCGGCGAGCCGGGCGCCGACGAAAACGAACGCGGGCAGGAAACAGATGATGGCGGTGACCACGAACACCGTGGTCTGCCCGTACCCGAGCACCCGCGCGAGCACCGGGATCATCGCCACGACGGGAACGGAGTTGAGCAGCAACGCCATCGGGGTCAGCACTCCCGCGACGATCCGGGAGGACCATACGAGCACCGCGCACACGCCGCCGGCCGTCAAGCCCGCGGCCAGTCCGCCCAGCGACAGCGCGAGGGTCGGAACGAGCGCGGTCACGTACTCGTGTCGCTCGCGGACGATCGCGACGAGAACATCCTGGGGGTACGGCATGACGATCTGGTTGAAGTCGTTGAGGGCGACCACCGCCCACCACCCGCCGAGCAGCGCGAGCAGCACCCAGTACCGCGTGACGGCGCCGCGCACGACAGTCATGAGAATCTCCGATGCACGGGTACGGCGAGTACACGGACCAGCAGGTACGCCGTCAGGGACAGCACCACGCATCCGGCGGCGGCGGACCACAGCAGCGGGATCTGATAGTTGTTCATCGCGCTGACCAGCAGCACACCGAGCCCCTTCGGGGCGCCGAACCACTCCCCGAGAACAGCCCCGAGGACGGCCGAAGTCACCGCGAGGCCCGCCGCGTCCGTGACGAGCGGCACCGTGTGCGGGAGTTGCAGGAAACGAAGACGCGACCAACGCGACGATCCGAGCGCCGTGTGCACGTCGGACTGCGCCGCCGGTGCCGACGCCAGCCCCGCCGACGTGGCAACGAAGACGGCGAAACCCGCGCCCATCGCTGCGACGACGGTCGGAGCGGTCGTGCGCCCGACCGTGGTCACCAGCAGCGGCGCGATCGCGATGAGAGGTATCGCGTGCACGATCGTCGCCAGCCGGTCGAGTCCCGGTGCGGTCCATCGGGCCACGACGGTGACGCATGCGAGCGCTCCGCCCACGACGGTGCCCAGCACGAATCCCCACAGCGCCGAGGTGGCGGTCGCACCGAATGCCCGTGTCAAGGTGGCCTGCACGGCGTCGTTGCCGGCGACGTACGTGACGACCTCCGTCAGCGGGGGCCAGTTCTTCCCGAACACCTGCGCCCTGCCGACGACCTCGAACATCGCGAGCAACAGGGCGGCGCCGAGAATGTTCGACGCGAACGGCGGGATGGTGACGGGTCGCGGAAGAACCGCGGTCACGTCGCGGGCCCGTCGAGCAAGCCGGTGAGCCGGTCGACGATGCTGTGGAATCTCGGGTCGCGGGTGATCTCCGCCGATCGCGGCCGGGGCAGCGCCACGTTCTCGATGTGCCGTACCCGGCCCGGCCGGCCGGTGAGCACGACGATCCGGTCCGCGAGCAGCACAGCCTCGTCGACGTCGTGTGTCACCAGCACGGTCGTCGACCCCGCGTCGCCCCAGATCCGGGCGAGTTCGAAGTTCATGCGCCGGCGGGTCACCGCATCGAGCGCGCCGAAGGGTTCGTCGAGCAGCAGAACGTCCGGTTCGAGTGCGAGCGCCCGCGCGATGGCCACACGCTGCCGCATGCCACCGGACAGTTGTCGCGGTCGTGCTTTCTCGAAGCCCGACAACCCCACGAGTTCGACGAGTTCTTCGACGCGACCGGAGTCGACCGTCCGCCCGGCGATGCGGAAGGGCAGCGCGATGTTGTGCCACACATCCGACCACGGCATCAGGGCGTGTTCCTGGAACGCGACGCCGAGCCGGCGCGAGGCCACCAGGTCGGCGGGTCCGCCTCCCTCGATGCGGACCGTTCCCGCCGTGGGTTCCTCGAGGCCCGCGAGCAGGCGCAGCACGGTGGACTTGCCACAACCGGACGGGCCGAGAAGCGCGACGAACTCGCCACGAGCGACGGTCAGATCGAACGAGTCGACGGCGGTCAGTTCGCCGCGTCGGCGGCCGAGCGGATACGCCTTCGCGACACCCTTCATGTCGATGGCCGGAACGTGCTCCTCGCCGGCGGGTCCGGTCGCGGCCCCTGCGGCGGGCGCTCCCCGGGACAGGACGGTATTCATCGCGCGGCTCAGCCGGTCAGTCCGGCGAGGTCCGGCTCGACGATGTCGAGTTGCTGCACGGGCACGGCGACCGCATCGGTCGTCCACCCCCAGATCGAGTACAGCTCGCGCGCCGGATCGGTGTATCCGTCGCGGCCGTGGAGCAACCGGTAGTTGTCGACACAGATCATCTCGCCGGCTTCCGCCTGGAACATCGGCCCGGTGTCCCGCACATGCAGCACCGTGTCGTTCCAGCGCGCGAGCATGTCGGCGTCGGCGGGACGAGTCGAGCCCGGGACCGGCGCCAGGTAGGGGTGGTACCGCGCCTGTACGCGCCCGCTGGGCACGACCCGCACGATAGGCGCGTACGTACTCTGCGCGAAGTTAGGTTCCGAATGATCGATGTCGACGGTCCGGCAGAACTCCGCGAGGTCGGCGGTCGCGGGATCGGCGGCGAGTAGTTCGGTGAGCTTCCACGCGTCGACGAGGAACGAGTCACCGCCGGATTCGGCGGGCCGCTTGCACCACAGGAACAGGTGGTCCGGCGCGTAGTCCCCGAACGCGAATCCGTCGTTGTGTGCGGTCATCCGTTCGCCCGGTTTTCCGAACGAGCGCTTTCGTCCTCGCTCGTCGACGGGCTGAGCGTCGACGACGGCAGCTTCCCGCTGATGGTTGCGCATACTCGCCTCGAACTGCCGACCGAGCCGGATGCACTTGTCTCCCAGCACTTCCGCCGCAAAAGCCAGGGCATCTTCCTCGGTGTGCAGTCCGCGGGCAACCGCGGCACCGCGGGAGGAGATGGCTGCGCGTGCCTCCTGCGGGGTGTCTATCCGCTCGGGAACCACACTGGCTTCTGTCAATCGTGACGTGAACATCCCACCTCCGGGTGGCAGCGAGTGACGGCCGGTGGTTCGACGCTGAACCGATCGTTGGGGACGACGTTAGGCCGCTGCGCATTTCAACGGCGTAACCATTCGGATCGGGCGGGTAAACAACGACGGCGCTGCCGGCCGGTCGACCGGAGCTACCAGAACACCACCGCACCGAGCCACGCGCCGGCTGCGATCAGGGCGCCGAACAGTTCCACCAGGATCGACAGGCCCGCCGCCTTGGTAGCGGCCACCGTGGACCGCCACGCTCCCGCATGTGTGCGATGGCGCTGGATCTCCGAGACGTACATGCCGAGAAGGAATCCGAGCACGAGGCCGATCACGGGCACGACGAAGAACCCGACGATCCCGACCAGACCACCGATGATCAGCGACCGGTTCGGCACACCCGCCTGCTGGAGTCGCTTTCCGGGCCAGGTGTATTTCACGATCGCGGTGACCACGAGGGCCAGTGCGGCGATTGCGAACACCGTCCATGCCACCGCGCCCCCGGTGACCACCGACCACACCGCGATCGCTCCGAAGATGAGCAGCGTGCCCGGCAGGATCGGGAGCACGATACCGAGCAGCCCGACACAGATGACGAGGCCGACGAGGACCTCCGCGCCGGTGCTCACAGTGCGATCGGGTGCACGCGTGACGCGGCATCGGTCGCGCGGGCACGGGCGGTCGCGACGTCCGTCGCGGTCGACACGGCCACACCCATCCGGCGGCGACGGTACGACTCGGGCTTGCCGAACAGGCGCAGGTCGGTTTCGGGGACGCGCAGAGCGTCGGCCACACCGTCGAAGGCGATCCCGGGGGCGTCGACCCCTCCGTAGATCACGGCGGATGCGCCGGGGGTGATCATGGCCGTGTCGACCGGCAACCCGAGGATCGCGCGTGCGTGTAGCTCGAATTCCGAGTAGCGCTGGGTGCGCAGGGTGACCAGGCCCGTGTCGTGCGGGCGCGGGCTGACCTCGGAAAAGTACACGTCATCACCCTTGACGAACAGTTCCACGCCGAACACGCCGCGACCACCGAGCGCACCCGTGACCGCACCGGCGACCTCCCGGGCGCGGGCGAGCGCGGTGGGGCTCATCGGTTGCGGCTGCCAGGATTCGACGTAGTCACCGTCTTGCTGCAGATGCCCGATCGGATCGCAGAAGTACGTCTCGACCTCGCCCGACTCGCCGATGGCGCGCACGGTGAGCTGAGTGATCTCGTAATCGAAGTCGACGAAGCCCTCCACGATGACGGTGCCGTGGTTGATGCGGCCCCCGGCCAGTGCGTGATCCCACGCGGCGGACAGGTCGGCGGCGGAACGCACCGTCGACTGGCCCTTCCCCGACGAGGACATCACGGGTTTGACGACGCACGGAAAACCGACCTGCTCGGCGGCGGCGCGGACCTCGTCGAGCGACTGCGCGAACCGGTAGGGAGAGGTGGGCAGACCCAGATCCTCGGCCGCGAGGCGGCGAATCCCCTCGCGGTTCATGGTGAGCTGCGTGGCGCGGGCGGTGGGGATGACCTCGGCGAGCCCGCGTTCTTCGACCACGGCCAGCGCGTCGGTGGCGATGGCTTCGATCTCCGGCACGACCAGATGTGGACGCTCTGCCTCGATGATCGCCAGGAGCGCGTCGGGGTCTCCCATGTCGACGGTATGAGCACGATGCGCAACCTGATGACCTGGGGCGTTGGAGTAGCGATCGACGGCGATGACCTCCACGCCGAGTCGCTGCAGGGCGATGATCACCTCCTTGCCGAGTTCGCCGGAGCCGAGCAGAAGTACACGGGTGGCAGTCGGAGACAGCGGAGTACCGAGACGCGGTGAGACCATGGTGGGACTATATGTGGCATCGATCGCCGTCCCTGGAGGAAAGCGATGTGCAGTGCAGTGCCTCACAGCAGCGCCCGGCAGTCGCCTGCCGGCTCTCCCACCGACGCGCGCGCCGATACCCGGTTCTTCACGCGGGCCGGCGTCGATCCGGCCGACGAAGTGGACTGGCAGCGCCGCGACGCGCGCATCGTCCACCACGGCACCGGCAAGGTGGTGTTCGAGCAGACCGGAGTCGAGTTTCCGGCTTTCTGGTCGCAGAACGCCACCGACATCGTCACGCAGAAGTATTTCCGGGGACAGATCGGCACCGACCAGCGTGAACACTCCTTGCGCGACGTCGTGGCCCGGATCGTCGACACCGTCACGGCGTGGGGTAGGGCCGACGGGCACCTCGACGATCCGGAGGCGTTCGCGGCCGAACTGACCTTCCTGTTGCTCCACCAGCGGGCGTCGTTCAACAGCCCCGTGTGGTTCAACATCGGTGTGCCGGACAAACCGCAGCAGGCGAGCGCGTGTTTCATCCTCTCGGTCGACGACAGCATCGATTCGATTCTGGAGTGGTACCGGCAGGAAGCGCTGATCTTCAAGGGCGGGTCGGGCGCGGGGGTGAATCTGTCGCACATCCGGTCGTCCGCCGAACCTCTCACCGGCGGAGGCAGGGCGTCGGGACCGGTGAGCTTCATGCGCGGCGCCGACGCCTCCGCGGGCACCATCAGGTCGGGCGGAAAAACCCGCCGAGCCGCGAAGATGGTGATCCTCGACGTGAGCCATCCCGATATCGAGGAATTCATCGACTGCAAGGCGATCGAGGAGCGCAAGGCACGGGTCCTCGCCGAGGCGGGGTTCGACATGAGTCTCGACGGCGCCGACACCTATTCGGTCCAGTATCAGAACGCCAACAACTCTGTGCGGGTGACCGACGAGTTCATGCGCGCCGTGGTGGACGACGCCGAGTGGCCGCTGCGTGCGGTCCGCACCGGCGAGGTGGTGCGGACCGTCCGCGCCCGCGACCTCCTGCAACGCATCGCCGCCGCGACCTGGGAATGCGCCGACCCGGGGATGCAGTACGACTCGACCATCAACGCCTGGCACACCGCGCCGGCGACGGGCCGGATCAATGCCTCGAACCCGTGCTCGGAGTACATGCACCTCGACGATTCGGCCTGCAACCTCGCGAGCCTCAATCTGCTGACCTTCCTTCGCGAGGACGGTGTGTTCGACGTCGACGGATTCCGGCACGCCGTCGCGGTGATGCTCACCGCGCAGGAGATCCTCGTGGGCCGCGCCGACTACCCCACCGACAGGATCGGGGAGACGTCACGGCGCTTCCGGCAACTGGGGCTCGGATACGCGAACCTCGGTGCGCTGCTGATGGCCTCGGGTATCCCCTACGACAGCGATGCGGGCCGTGCGTGGGCCGCATCCGTCACCGCGCTGATGACGGGAGCCGCGTACGAGGTCTCCGCGCAGCTCGCGCAGCGCCTCGGACCGTTCGACGGTTTCGCCGAGAATCGCGAGCCGATGCTCGGGGTGCTCGCCAAACACCGTGGCGCGCTCGACGACATCGACGCCGACCTCGCGGCACCGGAGGTTCTCACCGCGGCCCGCGAGTCGTGGGACCGTGCGGTGGCCGACGGCGCCGCACACGGTGTGCGCAACAGCCAGGTGTCGGTGCTCGCCCCGACCGGCACGATCGGCTTGGCGATGGATTGCGACACCACCGGAATCGAACCGGATCTCGCGCTCGTCAAAACGAAGAAGCTCGTCGGTGGAGGGTCGCTCTCCATCGTCAATCGCACTGTGCCGCGGGCACTGTCACGCCTCGGATACGATCCGGCGCGGGTCGCGGACATCGTGGCCTATCTCGATCTCGAGCACACCCTGGAGGGCGCGCCGCACGTGCGTGACGAACACCGGCCGGTGTTCGCGACGTCCATGGGCGACAACGTGATCGCGCCGCGCGGCCATGTCGGGATGATGGCGGCGGTACAACCGTTCCTGTCGGGGGCGATTTCGAAGACGGTCAATCTTCCGGAATCCGCGACGGTGGAAGACATCTCCGACCTGTACGTCGACGCGTGGCGGCTCGGCCTCAAGGCGCTCGCGATCTACCGCGACAACTGCAAACTCGGTCAGCCGCTGTCGGCGACCTCCCGGTCGGGGCGCCGTGACGGGGCCGCCACGCCGCTCCCGGCGCCTCGCCGGGAACGGATGCCGCGCACCCGGCGTTCGCGCACGTTCGAATTCCGCGTGGCCGATTGCAAGGGGTTCGTCACCGTGGGCGAGTACGGCGACGGCAGACCCGGCGAGATGTTCCTGCGGGTGTCGAAGCAGGGCTCCACTCTCGCCGGAATCATGGACGCGTTCTCGATGTCGGTCAGTTACGGCCTGCAGTACGGGGTTCCGCTGCGCACGTTCGTGCGGGCGTTCACGAGCACCCGCTTCGAGCCGGCCGGGATCACGGACGATCCCGACCTGCGGATCGCCACGTCGATCCTCGATTACATCTTCCGGCGGCTCGCGGTGGACTACCTCGATCTCGACGAACGCACCGAACTCGGGATCCTGACGAGCGCGGAGCGCACCGTCCCGGACACCCCGACCCTCACGTCGTACACGGGCACAACCACAGCGGCCACGACGGCCGCGATCACGACGGATACTCCCGACACTCCTCCGGCACCCGGCGGCCTCACTGCACCCTCTCCGGGGAATCCGGATGCGCCGTACTGCATGCAATGCGGAGTGCGGATGCAACGTGCCGGATCGTGCCACGCCTGCCCGTCGTGCGGGAGCACCAGCGGTTGCAGTTGACGGCTGCCCCATACTGACGCGATGACTCTGGGGGTCGACACCGAACTGACGCTGCTTGCGGCGGGACTGATCTTTCTGGCTGCGCTGAGCTTGGGGGTGTGGAAGTACCGGCAGATGGCGACGTCCGAGAACCACCTTGCGCACCCCTACGTCGACATCGCGCATCGCTCCGCGTTGCTCTACGCGTTCGCGACTCTTCTCCTCGCCGTGTTCGTGGAACTCAGCGCGTGGGCGACAGCGGTGAACCTGGTCGCCGCCGCGGTCGTCGTGACGTTTTTCGTCGGCGCGATCGGCAGTTACATCTGGCACGGCGCGCTGCGCGACACCACCAACCAGTTCGCCGATCCGGTGCGCGGCACGGGAGCGGCGATGGTCGCCCTGATCGTCGGCGAGATCGGCGGATTCACGGTGCTGCTCGCCGGATTCGTACGGGGTGCTTTCCTCGCCGGGTGAGCCCCGGGCGCCGAGCGGACCGGGCGCGCGCCGGTCAGGACTGCATGAGCGAGAGCACGTTTCCGTGCGGATCACGGAACCAGGCGACCCGTACGCCGTCCGGCGCGGTCCACGCATCGTGCTCGTCTTGATCCATCCTGTTGTAGCGCGTGAAGTCGACGCCCTTGTCTCGGAGTCGGTCGACGGTGGCATCGAGGTCGGGTACCCGCCAGCCCAGCGCGGCGTAGCCCGTCTCCTCCCGCGACTGCACGAGCGTGATCCGCACGGGCGCTCCGCCGCCCCCGTCGATCACCAGCACGAACGCATCGCGACCGAGCTTCCTGAATTCCAGGGTGTCGACGTAGAACATCTCCGAGACGTCGAGGTCCGTGCTCGGTACGAAGCTCACAAGTTGTCCTGTGATCAGCATGTCTTCCACTGTGCCCGGCACCTCCCGTCCGGGCGGCCGATTCGGCGGATTCGCCTCCCGGGTCGGGCCGGGGAACGATGCCGACCTCCGGGCCGGAACGCTAGGCTTCGATCATGAGCACCTCCGAGATCGCTACCGTTCTGGCCTGGCACGAGGCCGTCAACAGCAACGACATCGACACGCTCCTCGAGTTGTCGAGCGACGACATCGTCCTTCCCACCGACGACGACGACGCCGATCAGGGCCTCGACGAACTGCGCGAATGGGCAACGAACTCCGGCGTCACTCTCGAGCCCGGACGGATGTTCGTCCACGAGGGCATCGTGGTCGTCGAAGAACGGTCGACGTGGGGTGCGGAAGCCACGGGCGCGCCGCTCGACGAGGCGATCGCCTTCCGGGTGGTCGACGACAAAGTCGTGATGGTGGTGCGGCACAACAGTCTCGCGGACGCATTCGAGGCGACCGGACTGACCGAGGCCGACCTGTACCAAGCGTGAGCCGCAGCACCGTGACCACGCTCATATTCCCGAGCGATCGCTAAGGTACTGTCCCGGTCGGAGAGTTCCTACGCATCGGAGTGAGGTTCGACGAGTGTCCGCTGAAGCTGTTGAGAAGAAGGGCCCGCTCGCGGGTATCCGCGTCGTGGAGTTCAAGGGACTCGGCCCCGGACCGCATGCGGCAACCCTGCTCGCCGACCTCGGCGCGGACGTCGTCATCGTGCAGCGTCCCGGCGAGATCCCGCCCGCGGGCCACCGCGACCCGATCCAGCGCAACCGTCGCGTCGTCGAGGCGAACCTCAAGGACCCGGCGGACATCGAGAAGGTGCTTGCACTGCTCGAGCGCGCCGACGTGCTGATCGAGGGCTTCCGTCCGGGCGTCACCGAACGTCTCGGCCTCGGACCGGACGTGGTGCTCGAGCGCAATCCCCGGATCGTGTACGGCCGCATGACCGGCTGGGGACAGGACGGTCCTCTCGCCAACGCCGCCGGCCACGACATCAACTACATCTCGCTGACCGGTGTGCTCCACGCGATCGGCCGCGAGGGCGAGCGGCCCGTCCCGCCGCTCAACATGGTCGGCGACTTCGGCGGCGGTTCGATGTTCCTCGTTTTCGGCATTCTCGCGGCGCTGGTCGAACGTCAGACATCCGGTCGCGGCCAGGTCGTCGACACGGCGATGGTCGACGGTGCCCTCGCCCTGTCGCACATGATGTGGTCGTTCCGCGGCAACGGCCTGTGGTCCGACGAGCGCGGTGTGAACATGCTCGACACCGGTGCACACTTCTACGAGGTGTACGAGACCTCGGACGGCAAGTACATGGCCGTCGGTGCGATCGAACCGCAGTTCTACGCGCTCCTGCTGAAGGGTCTCGAACTCGATCCGGCCGATCTGCCGCATCAGCTCGACAAGTCCTCGTGGCCGGAGATGAAGAAGGTGTTCGCGGAGAAGTTCCTCAGCAGGACCCGCGACGAGTGGTCCGAGGTGTTCCTCGGTACCGATGCGTGCGTGACGCCGGTCCTCACTTTCGCGGAGGCGCCGCAGAACGCGCATCTCGCCGCACGGGGATCGCTGATCGAGGTCGACGGTGTCGTCCAGCACGCGCCCGCCCCGCGCTTCTCGCGTACGCCGTCGGGTGAGCCCGCAGCGCCGGCCGGCGAGGCGACCGATATCGACACGCTCTGGGTCTGACTCTTTCAGAGCTCGACCGCTGCCCCGACGGATCTTCCGGCGGGGCAGCGGCTTTCGTGGTCTCTCAGACGACGATCCTGGTCTCGTCTATGGGCGATCCCGCGGTGACGGCGCTGTAGGCCGCGGCGACCGAGGCGATTCCACGCCGCAGGGTGTCAGGCTGCTGGGTGTAGGGCAGCCGCACGAATCGTTCGAACGCACCCTGCACTCCGAATCTGGGACCGGCGGCGAGGAGCACCCCGTGGCTCGGTCCTGTCGCGGCGAGGGCTGTCGAGACCGGTTCGGGCATCCTCGCCCACAACGACATGCCGCCCTGCCCGAGGGTGTATCTCCACGCCGGTAACCGGTCCGCGAGCGCAGCGACGAGTGCGGCGCGGCGCTCCCGCAACACGCGGCGGCGGGCATCGAGCAGATCCTCGACGTCCGACAGCAGGTGCGCGGCGGCAAGTTGTTCCATGACCGGCGTGCCGAGGTCCACTGCCATACGCGCTCCGGTGAGACGCACGATCAGGTCCCGGTCGGCACGGATCCACCCCACTCGCAGCCCGCCCCACAACGACTTGCCGGTCGACCCGACGGTGACGACCTGCCCTCCGAACGAGGTCGCGGCGACGGGCGGCGGTGGCGAGGCGTCCAGCCACAAGTCCACCATCGTCTCGTCCACGACGAGCGTCACCCGCGCGTCACGCATGATGCGGGTCAGTTCTGCTCGCCCGTCCGCGTCGAGACACAGCCCGGTCGGATTGTGGAAGTCCGGCACCAGGAACGCGGTGCGCGCGCCGGTCTGGCGGGCGGCACCGGCAAGTCCGTCGAGATCCCAGCCGCCGGCGGGTCCGTCTTCCGGTCGCACCGGGACCGGCACCGGACGGGTGCCGTGACGACGGATCGCTTCGAGCGCATTCGGATAGGTGGGGTGGTCGACGATCACCCGGTCGCCGGGGTCGGTGAGAACGCCGAGCAGCAATCGCATCGCGTGCTGCGCACCGGAAGTCACCATGATCTGATCGGGCGTGGTGGGCAGCCCACGATCCCGGTACCGGCGTGCGATCACGTCACGGAGCGCCATGACGCCCACGGGTTCCATGCCGTGGGAGCCCAGATACGCGGACATCGATCCCAGTGCCGCGCTGTACGCCGCTTCGATGGCGGCCGCCGGGGCCGCGAGCGACGCGTTGCGGAGGTCGATCGCCTCACCGAGCACCGGCACCGACGCCGGGACCGTGGTTCGTTCGGCAGGCATCGCCACCGTGCTGCGCGCTCCCTGCCGACTGCGGAGGTACCCCGCATCGCGCAGCGCGGTGTACGCGGCGGTGACAGTGGTGCGGCTCAGCGACAGGGCCGACGCGAGTTCGCGTTCGCTGGGCAGCGCCACCCCGAGCGGTACCCGACCGTCGTGCACGAGGAGGCGGATGCCGTCGGCCAGCGCACGGTATGCCGGCCTGCGGTCCCCGGCGTCCTGCCAGTTGCCCAGATCCCGGACAAGCGAACCGGCCCCTATCGCACGCGTGATCACCGGTCCAGTATCGCCGAAAGTGGACCGATCGAGTCAGGCCAGTCGGTGAGGCAGGCCCGCAGGAGACGAACCTCAGCGACTGGGGTGGAATGAGAACACCCATCTTCCGTTCGTTGACACGGTTGACGCAGAAGATGACGCTGGGGTTGACACGGTTGACGACCAGGAGGCTTTCGCATGGTTACCCTCGCCGAGCAACAACGTGAGCTCATGGACGAGCTCACCCGCCGCGTCCAGGACACTTTCGACCGCGCACGCGAAGCCCACGTCTCCCCCGCTGCCTTTGCAGACGTCAAGTCGATCGCTCGCGCGATGACTGCAGCACTTCCCCACGTCTACGACCAGCTCATCGGCCCGTTTTACGACACCGCGGGGCTGACACAGTGGTGGGGTGTGAGCCGCCAAGCCGTCAACAAGGCTGTAGCCACGGGCAGTGTGATCGCCTGCCAACTCGACGGCGGCGGGTGGGTCTACCCCACCTGGCAGTTCACCGACACAGGAACGGTGCACCCACACCTGCTCACTCTGTGGAGGACCCTGCGCGACGCTGCCGACCCGTGGACCTGCGCAGTCTGGCTTCGCAGCCCCCAGCCCGAGCTCGATGACCGCACTGCAGCCGACTGGATCGTCGACGGTCATCCCCTGGACGCGGCACTGGAGCTGGCCCGCGCCGACGCGCAGCGGTGGGCCGCGTGAGCAGTCGTGACACTGTCGCTCTGGGGCCGCCGACCCGGCCGCTGCGCAACTTCCCCGCCTGCGAACTCACCGTGGGGCAGCCGCTGCACCGTGGGCACCGCGCCGGGAACGGCCCTTGGTGGTTCTCCTCCGACGGCGGCGGCCGCTTCGATCTGACCCCGCCACGCGGTACCTGCTACCTCGCGTACGACGAGCTCACCGCGATCCGGGAGACCGTCGGCCAGGCGCTGGCGGCAACCGGGATCATCAGCGACGAATTCGCCGCCGAACGCCAGCTCTCCACCCTGACCGTGCCACACAACCATCGGCTCGCCGACACCTGCGCGGACACGGCGGCGGACTTCGGTTCAACCACGGAACTTGTCACCATGACCCCATACGCGGTGCCTCAGGAGTGGGCGGCGAAGTTCGCCGCCACCACCTTCGCCGGGCTGCAGTATCAAACCCGGTTCACCACCGGGCCGAACCCCAACGCGGTCAGCCTGTTCTGGAACGCGGGAGAGGCCGACTGGCCGACCGATCCGAGTCCCGACCCGTTCGTGGCCGCTGCGCGACGGTACGACTTCACGGTTGCCAGCCCGCCGCGGTCGGTGCGCATCGTCGCGCCACCGACGACCTGATCCTGTTCCGCACCACATGGTGGCCGCTGCACACCGACGCTTGCGAGCCGCACGTCCGCCGAGGGACCGTCGAGGCTCAGCCGCGCAACCGGTTTCAGTGCGGCGCGGCCTGTGTCAGCGAATGACGTCGCGGCGCACGATCGTCTCGTCGCGGCCGGGACCGACACCGATGCACGAGATGAACGCTCCGGAAAGCTCTTCGAGACGCAGCACGTAATCCTGAGCGTTCTTCGGAAGCTCTTCGAAGGTACGGGCGTGGGAGATGTCCTCCCACCATCCGGGCATCTCTTCGTAGATCGGCTTGGCGTGGTGGACGTCGGTCTGCGTCATCGGCATCTCGTCGACACGGACCCCGTCGACGTCGTAGCCGACGCAGATCGGCACGGTGTCGAGCCCGGACAGCACGTCGAGCTTGGTGAGGAAGTAGTCGGTGATGCCGTTCACGCGGGTGGCGTAACGGGCGATCACGGCGTCGAACCACCCGGTGCGGCGCGCGCGACCGGTGGTCACACCCACCTCGCCGCCCTTCTTCGCCAGGTACTCACCGTGGTGGTCGAACAGTTCGGTCGGGAACGGGCCCGAACCGACACGCGTGGTGTACGCCTTGAGGATGCCGAGCACCGTCGTGATCTTCGTCGGTCCGATGCCCGATCCGACTGCCGCGCCACCCGCGGTGGGGTTGGACGACGTCACGTACGGATAGGTGCCGTGGTCCACGTCGAGCAACGTGCCCTGCGAGCCCTCGAGCAGAACCGTCTCACCGCGGTCGAGTGCCTTGTTGAGCTCGAGGCGGGTGTCGGTGATGCGGTGCTTGAATCCCTCGGCCTGGGTGAGGACTTCTTCGACGACCTGCTCGGGATCGAGCGCCTTGCGGTTGTAGATCTTGACGAGCACCTGGTTCTTGAACTCGAGCGCCGCCTCGACCTTCTGAGTGAAGATCTTCTCGTCGAGAACATCGGCGACGCGCACGCCGACGCGGGCCAGTTTGTCCTGGTAGCAGGGGCCGATTCCGCGGCCGGTGGTGCCGATCTTGCTCTTGCCGAGGAAGCGCTCGGTGACTTTATCGATCGCCACGTGGTACGGCATGATCAGGTGCGCGTCGGCCGAGAGCAGCAGGCGGGACGTATCGACGTCGCGCTCTTCGAGGCCGGCGAGTTCGGTGAGCAGCACGCCCGGATCCACGACGACACCGTTGCCGATGACGTTGGTGACGCCCGGGGTCAGGATGCCCGAGGGGATCAGGTGCAGAGCGAACTTGTCGCCGTTGGGCAGCACCACGGTGTGCCCGGCGTTGTTTCCGCCCTGGTAGCGCACGACCCACTGCAGACGTCCACCGAACAGGTCCGTAGCTTTGCCCTTGCCCTCGTCGCCCCATTGGGCTCCGATCAGGACGATTGCCGGCATGTCGCGCTCTCCTCAGACAGGTGTTACGTGCGGGCGGTCTCGCCTGCAGGGTCCTGCCCTGGAACCGGACAGCAGCCGGGACCACAGTGTAGTCCACCCTGCCACGGCCTCCGGCTCCGGCACCGGTATCGGCACGATCCGGGTGGCAGCTGCAGGAGGACTCGCGGCACCGCCGCGCGTCCCACCCCCGCCCGGCGCCTTCCGATTAGAGTGAACCGAAGCCTGCAACCGTACGAACCCGACATTCGCGAGGAGTTCTGTTGACCCCGGTAGTGTTCAGATGTGGCGAGGTACCCCTGCCGCTGACTCTCACCCCGGAGACGACGCTGTCCGCTCCCGCGCTTCCGGAGAAGGACGATTTCGAGGATGTCCTCGCCCAAGCGGACTCGGTGGACAACCCCCGGCTGATCGTCGTCGGAGACGATGCCGCATTCGCCGCGACACTGACCCGGCTGATGCGCCTCGATCGGCTCGACGACATCGAACTCGCGTACGTACCCGAGTCGCGCACTCCGGCCACCGAGGCATACGGCCTGCGCAGCGGCTCGAAAGCGGCCACCATCGCATTGCGCGGTGAGGCGAAGCCGATTCCGCTGATCCGGGACGACGCCGGCATCGCGCTCGTCGGCCGGGCGCTCGTGTGTGGCGACGAGTCCGGTCTCGTCGGGGAGGCCTACGTCGACGACACCCGCCTGTTCTCCGGCACGGTGCCCGGTATCCGGGTCGAGCCCACACCGGCGATGCCGGGACTGCGCGCCGCAATCGACCGGCCGCGCTGGTTCGGCGGTTACAAGTGGCTGACGGGACGGGCGATGCAACTGGGTTCGCCCGCCGCGACCGTCACCCGCGACGGGGTCGCGAATCCCCGCCCGCTCAAACGCTCCACCTTCTACCGGCACGACAAGAACTGGCTCCTGGTGCGCTGAGCCGTCGCGCTCACATACCGGTGCGCGCGGCGATTCGACCCGAGTCGATCGCGGCGACCAGCTCCTGGTGATCGCGGACGTTCCTCTCCGCATAGGTCTTCGCGAACCCCGCAATCGCTTCGTCGAATTCGTTGCCCGATCCCAGATAGGACGCCATCGCGATGCGGTCTCCCCCGCGCGCGTGGCCGTACGCGAGGACGCGGGCGCACAGCCGCCCGTACAGCTCCATACCTCTCGGCGTCATCGCCTCCACCACCGCGGACCCCTTGCCGTCGCGCAACTGCCGGACGTAGAAGTCACGCCGGACACCGTCGACTCCGGGACCCTGCTGCCATCCGAGAAAGATGTCACTCGCGGCCTGCATGAGCCGTTGGCCGTGCACCACCCGCTCACCTTCGTTCTCGTACTGCGGCCCGTCGACGTACCCGGCAAGTACGGACCGCTGCGCTTCCTTGGCCTGCAGCACCAGCGGATCGTCGTCCCTCCCCCGCATCAGGACGATCCATGCCCGGGTGCCCACGCTGCCGACACCGACGACTTTCCGCGCGGCCTGGACGAATTCGAACTGCGCGAGCAGGGTGCGGCGATCGGATTGGAGTGTGGAGGCGTATTCGCGCAGTCGCCGATGCAGTTCGTCGTAGAGCTGCGTGGCATCGGCATCGGCGAACACTTCTTCGATCGGCACGATCAGAGGTGGCCGGCTGGTGATCGTGCGGCGCCCGTCCACGACGGAGGTCAGTTTTCCGGCCGCGTGCACGCTGTCGCTGTGTACCGACTTCTCGAGCAACTTCCGAACACGTTTTTTCATGGACGAATCGAGTTCGTCGCGGAGTTCGACCAGTTCCCTGGTCGGCTGGATCCGCGAGTACCAGACCGCGAGGTTCCCCCGCTCGGCCTGCTCGAGCATCGTTTCCCGATACTCGGACGCGCAGGCAGTGGTGATGCGCCGCCGCTGCCTCCGGGTGAAGTCGTTGTCCTTCGCTGCGATCGCGAGACTGGCCGCGAGTCGTTTGACATCCCATTCGAACGGCCCGGGGTAGGTCTCGTCGAAGTCGTTGACGTCGAACGCCAATTTCCGTTCGGGCGTGGCGAAGATGCCGAAATTGGACAGGTGCGCGTCGCCGCAGAGTTGGGTGATCACCCCGCTCGACGGGGTCCGCGACAGATCGTCCGCCATGACGAGCGCGGCACCGCGGTAGAACGCGAACGGCGACGACGCCATGCGACCGTGCCGGATGGGGACCAACTGGGGCACCCTGGTCTCCGCTTGTGTCGAGAGCAGATCGATCGGGGAACGGCCGGGATCGGCGCCGCATTCGGCGAGCGAGTCGAGGGGCGTCGAGCGTCGTGCGTGCTTCCCCTTGGCTCTCCGTGCTCGGGGATCGAGAGACACCTGGGTGTGCGTCGGAATGTCGGGTTCGGCCACGATTTCCATTCCTTTCGGGTGGCGGTCCTACCCACCCGGGGAAGTGCCGGGAGGGTTCTGACGCTGCTGCCGACGCCACTGCACCACGCCGGTCAGCACGCGGATCCCGACGGCAAGGAACATCAGATTGGCGACGATCTGGAGGGATACGACCGCTCTCGTCGAATCGGTGGTGGCCACGATGTCGCCGAATCCGACCGTGGCGAACACGGTGAGACAGAAATAGAGTGCGTCGACCCGCGAGAGCACCTCACTGAATCCCTGCGCGTTCGCAGCGGACAGCAGGTAGTAGAACGCGGCGTAACCGACCAGGTACAACGCAACAGTGGCAGCGGCCGCTTCGACGGCCTGCACCGCCGGGTAGTGCGACGCCAGTACCTTCTTGACCTGCCAGACCGCCACCGTACCCACCGCGAGAACCCCCACGACCAGGAGGAACACCGCCCCCAGGTCTCCGATACCGTCGAGCGGTGCGAGGAAGTAGACGGTCAGCAGCACAACGGCTGTCAGCAACGGCCGCACACCGGCCGACCACAACAACCTGCGGGTGGACCGGCCTCCGGTCGGTAGCGGGCCGCTCACGCGCCGCCTCCGACCCCGGTGTCACGGGTTGCCGACGCGGACACGATGTCGCCCCGCGCTGTCTACGTCGCACCCAGTGGAACGAACGGAACGATGTCGTCGCGGCCTTCGCGGACGATCGCCGCGGAACCTTCGGGCATTTCGTTCCATGCACCCGGCAAGTCCCGTATAGGTTCGGACACAACCAATCTCGCCGTCATACCGAAACGCTGGAGTGCCTCGACCTCCGGATGCAGCGAGCGCAATCGCGAGATCTCGGTGGAGTAGAACAGCGAACGTGTTTTTCCTTCGCTCGAGTAGCGGAACGCCCACACCGTGACGCCGTCCGTGGTGGCGGCGCTCATCTGCACCGGAGCGTCGATGCCGTATTGCCGGGCGAGGTGCTCGACCAGGCCCACTGCCCGCCCCACCGCGCCGAGGGGGTCTTCCCGGAGGCCGAACGTCAAGGCCAGAAAGAAGAGCACTTCCGAGTCGGTGGACCCTTCGATGTACGGGTAGAGATCCGGTTCGATGGCGAACACCAGATCCCGTTTCATCCGCTCGAATCCTTCGATGCATCCGTTGTGCATCCACAGCCAGTTCTCGTGCCGGAAGGGGTGGCTGTTGCTCCGCTGGACGGCGCTCCCGGTCGACGCCCGGATATGGGCGAACAGCAGGTGGGTGCTCACCTGCGACGCGACTTCACGAAGATTCTCGTCGTTCCACGCCGGATCGATGCCCTTGAACACCGCGGGCGTTTCGCCCAGGCCGTACCAGCCGACACCGAAACCGTCACCGTTGGTGGTTGTGGCGCCGAGATGCGAGTGCAGGCTCTGATCGATCAGCGAATGCTCCGGCTTGAACAACAAATCCTCGGCGAGAATCGGATCGCCGGAGTAGGCCATCCATCTACACATCACACCAGTGTCGCACCGGGAGTCCGCCTGTACGAGGTGATCGCGGCAGATCGGGCGGCGGCGCCGCGGGCCAGGTCACGAGCACGCGGCGCGCGCCTTCGGATCAGCCGATGCTGACACCGTAGTCGCGGGCGATTCCCGCGAGGCCGGACGCGTAGCCCTGGCCGATCGCGCGGAACTTCCATTCGGTGCCGCGCCGGTACAGTTCACCGAAGACCATCGCGGTCTCCGACGACGCGTCCTCGCTCAGGTCGTAGCGCGCGAGTTCGCGATCGTCGGAGCGGTCGACCACCCGGATGAACGCGTTGCGCACCTGACCGAACGACTGCCCGCGCGCGTCGGCGTCGTGAATCGATACCGGGAAGACGATGGACTGCACCTCGGCGGGCACTGCGACGAGGTCGACGTTGATCGACTCGTCGTCACCCTCTCCCTCGCCGGTCAGGTTGTCGCCCGTGTGCTCGACCGATCCGTCGGGCGAACGCAGGTTGTTGTAGAAGACGAAGTGTTGGTCCGAGAGCACCTTGCCGTTCGCACCCGTGACGAGAGCGCTGGCGTCGAGGTCGAAATCGGCGCCGGTCGTAGCCCGGACGTCCCAGCCGAGACCGACCGTCACCGCAGTGAGGTTCGGAGCCTCCTTCGACAACGAGACATTTCCGCCCTTGGCCAAACTCACACCCATGCCGGTCCTTTCGATCGGTTGTCGTGAGACCCACGATAGTCGGCCCGCCGAAGCGGCCGATTCGGCGTGCTCGCGCCGTGCTACGTTGCCGACGTCGCACGACGGCACGAGCGAGCCGGGCGGATGGAGAAGACGAACGAGAGCAGGAGTGCCTTGGCCCAGGAGAATGCGACATCGGGCGCGACCGGGGTGCTCGAACGGATCGCGGCACTGAGTCCCTTCTTCGCGGTCGGGACCGGAGAAGTGCCCGGCGGCCGATGGCAACCCACCATCGCACTGCGTGAGCGCACGACCCGTGACCACCTCGTGACCGCTACGGCCGAGCAGATGAGCACCGACGAGATGCGGGTGGCCGCTTCGACGGTGTTCTTCGCTTACGCCGCACGCGTGTGGTCGATCGCGATCGGGTCCGTCACTCTCTCCGGGCGTTGTATCGGCCTCGACCCGGACCAGCTGCTGTGGCGGTCCGACGGTGGCACCCTCCTGTTGCACGTGGCCGAGCCGCGGTTCGGTGACTCCGTTGCCGTCGAGGTGCTCGACCGGCAACTCGAGCCGATCATCGAGGCGTGGCGCGATGTGGTGGCACCCGGGCTGATGTGGGGTAACGCGGCCTCGGCTCTGATCGGTGCAGGACGAATGATCGGCGAGGCGGCACTGCCGCATCTCGACGCGCTGCTGGACGACCCCCGGTTGACCGGCAGCATCGACCGAGCGACAGGAAGGCGTCGTAGCTGCTGCCTGTTCTACCGCACCGCCAACGGAGGCGTGTGCGGCGATTGCCCTTTTCCCACCCCGCCCGCTGGTCCGTGAATCCGTCGTTCTGACAAGCATTTCCGCTCGGTACGCCCGCACGGTTCGTGTGCCGGATCGGACGGAAACCTCGGTTACGAGACCGAAGTCGACCCGCGTAGGACAGAAGCGTAGGAGCGCAAGAGATCCCGGATCTCCGGATCGTTCACGCTGAGCCGTCCGGTGCGCCCGATGGCGGTCAGCGCTCCGGTGAGCCGATGGTCGTTAGTGCGCACCGGGACCGCGAGCGCTGACCGGCCGATGCGGCTCTCGTCGACCTCGGACGCGGCATCTTCGTCACGTACACGTTCCAGTTCCGCCCTCAGTTCGGCTGGTTCGGTCTTGGTGCATTCGGTGATCCGGCGGAGCGGGCCGGGCCCGATCAGTTCGGGCCGCTGAACGAGCAGCAGTTTTCCGATCGCCGACGCGTGCAGGTGCGTCGTCCAGGTCGACTCGCCGGACAGTTCGTGGTCGGGGTCTCGGTCGACGAGGCGGACCCGGCCACCCGTGTAGGACACCAGGTAGACGCCGTACCGGAGCTGTGCCCGCAACTCCTCGAGGACAGGACCCGGATCGATGTCCACATGGGGCGCCGGTGCGGCGGCAGCGAGTTCGCGGGTACGCCGCCCGAGCGCGAAACCCGACAGGTCTTCGACCCGAACAAGGTAACCGTCTGCCACGAGGAGATTGAGCAGACGGTAGGCAGTCGCGGGCGGGATCGCTGTCAGCGCCGCGACGTCACGAGCCGATGCGCCGGCACCCAGGGTTGCAACGGCTTCGAGGAGGGCGAGCGCACGCTGAACGGCCCGGGGTTCGTGCCCACCCTGCCCGGCCCGGACGCTCACCGCCGTACCGCGTTCGGATGATCGGATCCGACGAGGGCGACGCGGCCGCGGCCGGTCTCGGCGAAGGCGCCGGCCCCGGGAAGCACATCCTTCGATTCGGGGCTGTCGAACACGCCGATGTCGGCGAGGGTCGCCGGTCGCGTTCGTCGCAGGTGCCGGTACCACAGGACCGGAACCGCGAGCACGACGAGCAACGCCGTCAGAGCGCCGAACCGGCCGTCCAGCGCGTGGCCGATCACGATGTACCCGGTGACCACCCCACCGAGAGTCGCAGCGACGCGACATGTCCAGGTGATTGCCGGCGTCGACTCCTGGATACGAGCGAGGAACACCACCGCCGCGACCGCGACCAGGACGTACGCGAACAGAAGAACGACGCGCAGCGTGACACCGGCCCAGTCGGGCACCTCACCCCGGACCGCGAGGACCGTCGCACCGATCGCGAGACAGGACACCGCGGAGACGAGCGCAACCCAGGGTGTGCGGAGTCTCCGGTGTACCGAGCCCAGCCCAGCCGGCAGAACGCCTTCGACCCCCATCGAATACAGCAGCCTGGACGCGGCGTTGGAGGACGCCATCGCCGACGCGAGCCACGAGCAGGCCATCCCGAGGTGCAGCAAGGCCACCACCACCGGACTGACTCCTGTCGAGGTGCCGTACAGATAAGCCCCCACGAGGGTGTCGGCGTGGCCGCTCCACGCGGCCCAACCGGCGAATACGAACAGCGCTCCACACAGTGCCGGTGTGGCGATCACGGTGCGGGTTACGGTGATCATCGGACGGCGCGCCTCGGGCGCGACGAACGTCGCGCTCTCGAATCCTGCGAGGGCGAAGAGCGCGGACAGAACTACAGGAAGCAGAAGACCGGTCCCGGCTCCCGGAAAAGGCTGCACCGGCACCGATTCCGCACCGGGCATCACCATCAGGCCGACGATGAAAATCAAGGAACAGGATTCGATCACAAGGATCGCCAGCGCCGCGAACCGGACACCACGCAACAACGCCGCAAGGATCGCCGCGGCGATCAGGAAATACACCACGGCGGTCGCCGGCCCCCGGATGCCGATGCCGCACTGTGCGGCGATCGCGATCACCGCGTGCCCTCCGTGGTACAGCGTCAGCGCACCGCTCCCGAGATACTTCACCGCCATCGCGATGCCCGTCGTCAGAGCCGCACGTGGGCCCAGACCTTTTGCGACGAACGCGTACAGCCCGCCCGAAGCAACCATGCGGCGGGTGAACAGCGCTGTGCAACAAGCAATCAGAGTGACCAGCACAGTTGCAGCCACCACGGCGATCAGACCGGACATCAGCGCGTGGTGGGTGAGCATCGCGGCGGGCAGCAGGACCATCGATGCCGCCGGGGCGGTCGTCGCGACCGATTGAGCGAGCACCTCCCATCCCGACAGTTGCCTGCGCCCCAAAGCTCGCAGTGGCGACACTGCCGGGCGTTCCGGTTCCCGGTGCGCGAACGACCGTGCGATCGCATCGGCCAGCGCAGACGTTTCGGTCATGATGCCTCCCCACCCGCCGGCGTGCTCGTGCCGGCCGCGCAGACCGTACGCGCATCGTGTTACCCCACGGTTTCTTCGGCAAGTCGTATGAGGTCTTCCGAGTGAGAGGGATTGCTCGCGACGTTTCTCACTCGCCGCTGCCGAACCGTTTCTTCGCCGTATCCGGCGGGAAGCACACCGCCTCCACGATTGCTCCGAACGACGGCGCGGGCACAGGACGTCCGCGGCCTGGAGCAGACGTCGTGAGCGCGATGGGAGCCATGAAGTGAGTGTCACCAGAAGATCATTCATGCGGGGCCTCGGCATGACCGGAGGCGTCGGACTCGCCTACGGGGCGATGTCGACCATAGGTCTCGCCCCCGCGGCAGCCACCTCACCGAACAGGTTCCAGCCTCCCGCGATGGGCGACCTCATCGGCAAGGCCCCGGGAAAGCAGTCGGTCGTCGTGCTCGGCGGCGGTCCCGCAGGTCTGTGCGCTGCGTACGAACTCCGTAAGGGCGGCTACGACGTCACGGTACTCGAGGCTCGCACCCGGCCGGGCGGACGCGTCTACTCGGTGCGCGGCGGCACCACGGAAACCGAGATCGGCGGAGACACTCAGACCTGCACCTTCGCCGACGGCCATTACTACAACCTCGGGGCCACCCGCATCCCGCAGAGCCACATCACCCTCGATTACTGCCACGAACTCGGCGTCGAGGTCCAGCCGTTCGGCAATCAGAATGCGAACACGCTCGTCCATTACAGTAGTGACACCGCTATCTCGGGACAGTCGGTCCAGTACCGCGCCGCGAAGGCGGACACCTACGGCTACATGTCCGAACTCCTCCACAAAGCCGCGTCGAGGGGTGCGCTCGACGACGTCCTCTCCCCCGACGACAAGGAGGCGTTGTCGGAGTTCCTCAGCGACTTCGGTGACCTGTCCAGCGACGGCCGTTACCTCGGCTCCACCCGACGCGGCTACTCGGGCGAACCCGGTGCCGGCCTGAACTTCGGCACCGAGACCGAACCGTTCCCGATGAGCGACGTCATCCGGTCCGGCCTCGGCCGCAACTTCAGCTTCGAGTTCGGCTACGACCAGGCGACGACGATGATGACCCCCGTCGGCGGTATGGACCGGATCTACTACGCCTTGCGGGACAAGATCGGTACCGACCGGATCCACTTCGGTGCCGAAGTGACCTCGATGAAGAACGTTCCCGACGGCGTCGCCGTGACCTACACGCAGGACGGCGCACGGAAGTCGATCACCGCCGACTACTGCATCTGCACCGTTCCGCCGAATCTGGTCGGCCGTTTCGACAACAACTTGCCCGCGGAAGTACTCAAAGCGCTGTCCGCCGCCGTTCCCGCCTCGGCCGGCAAGCTCGGCATCGAATACACCCGGCGCTGGTGGGAAACGGAAGACCGCATCTACGGCGGCGCTTCGAACACGGACAAGGACATCACCCAGATCATGTTCCCGTACGACCACTACGGCTCGGACCGAGGAGTCGTCGTCGGGTACTACACCAGCGGACGGCGGCACCTCGCGTTCGAATCCCTCACTCACAAGCAGCGTCTGGACAAAGCCGTGGCAGAGGGCATGTCGATCCACGGCGAGAAATACGGCCGGGACATCGCCTCGTCCTTCTCGGGTAGCTGGCGTCGCATGAAGTACTCGGAAGGCGCCTGGACGAACTGGAAGGGCGCCGGTGACTCGCACGGGGGTGCCGCCACCCCCGAGTACGAACTGTTGCTCGAACCCGTTGACCGCATCTACTTCGCAGGGGACCACCTCTCCAACGCAATCGCCTGGCAGCACGGCGCCTTCACCTCTGCCCGCGATGTCGTCACGGCGCTGCACCAGCGCGTCGCCGCAGCCTGACCACCTTCGATCTCCAGGAGCACTCATGAAGCGCACCACCCTCCGCGCCGCGGCGTTGGCCGCGAGCCTGGCCACCACCACCGCCATCCTGACTTCCTGCTCGTCCGACGACGACCCCGGCGCGCCACCCAGCGAGACGACTGCCGTGGCGCAGGCGGTTCTCGAGCCCGGCGAGGCGAACCCGATGATCGCGCAGGGCGTGACGATCAGTTCCGGTGCGAGGGTATACAAATCCAGCGGTCTGGGGCCGACTGCGGCGAATACGGCAGCACCTCAGGGCACCCCGGAGTCGTACATCGACTCACAGTTCGCCGACGGTGAGCTGCCCGACGGTGTCACCGTAACCGAAGCCCAAGGGATCAACGTCCTCAAGAACATTCGCGCGAACCTCGAAGCGCAGGGACTGACTCTTGCCGATGTCACCACCATGCGGGTGTTCCTCGACAACGCGCCCGGCACCGACAGAGCGGACTACGCCGGCTGGAACCGCGCCTATCGTCAGTTCTTCGCGAACACGAATCTCGACACCGGGGACACCGAACTGGTGCCCCTGGGAACCGCAGAGCCGGCCGCACCGCTCGAACGCAATGCCGCACGGCCCACGCGGTTCGCGCTGGAGGTCGGCAGCCTTCCCGTTCCGGGCTGGCTCGTCGAGGTCGAGGTCGACGCGGTGTACCCGACGGACGGGATGGCGGGCTGATGGGCGCGATGAGCCCGGCACATTGGGCGGTCGTCGCGGTGGTCCTGCTCGTTCTGTTCGGGTCGAAGAAGCTCCCCGAAGCTGCGCGAGGGCTGGGCAGATCACTTCGGATCCTGAAGTCCGAGGTCGGCGAGATGCACGCCGACGATTCCCGGCCCGCGTCGACCGACACTCCGAGCATCACCGGATAGGCAGCAGGTACCCCGGGCACCCCGGGGTACCTGCTCGTCAGGTGAAGGGCACCCCGCCGGTGACCGCGATGGTCTCCCCGGTGATGTAACTCGAGTCCTGCGAGGCGAGGAACACGTACGCGGGAGCGAGTTCCGCCGGCTGTCCGGGACGGCCGAGCGGCACATCCTTACCGAAATTCTCGTACGCATCCTTCGGCATGGTCGCAGGAATCAACGGCGTCCAGATAGGGCCGGGTGCAACAGCATTGACGCGAACACCCTTACTCGCGACGTCTGCGGCAAGCCCTTTGGTGAAGTCGACGATGCCGGCCTTCGTGGTGGCGTAATCGAGGAGACCAGGTGAGGGGTTCACCGCCTGGATCGAGGTGGTGTTGACGATCGCCGATCCCGGTTCCATCCGGGCCACTGCGAATTTCGACAACCAGAACAGGGCATAGAGATTCGTCTTCATGACGCGATCGAACCCGTCCGTGGTCATGTCGGCGATCCCACCGGGAACCAGGTGCTGGTAGGCAGCGTTGTTGACCAGGATGTCGATACCACCGAACTCCGAGACGGTCGTGGCGACGAGGTGTCGGCAGAAGTCTTCTTCCCGGATGTCTCCGGGCACGAGCACGGCGCTCCGTCCCGCCGCTTCGACGAGTTCGGCGGTCCGTCTGCCGTCCTCGCCTTCTTCCGGGAGATGGCAGAGGACGACGTCTGCTCCTTCCCGCGCGAAGGCGAGCGCCACGGCGCGCCCGATACCGGAATCACCACCGGTGATCAGTGCACGCCGGTCGAGAAGTTTTCCGGAGCCCCGATACGTCAGTTCGCCGTGGTCCGGAGCAGTGACGAGTTCGTCGGTCGCGCCGGGGTAGGTGATCTCGGGTTGCTGCTCCAACGGGGGAACAGGGTGTTGCTCTCCGGGGTGTTGCATCCGGTTCTGGGCCTCGTCGGACACGGTTGCCTCCCTCGGTCGTCGGCCTGTGTTTCCCGGTACCCCGCAGGGAGGTCTTCCACACCGGCGGTTGAGCGCCACCGATATGGGTATTCCGACCGGAACGTCGCAACGGAGGAGCATGTCAGTGGCCGACCACAAAGACCCCGAAACCACGTCGACCGAACACGGGAGCGAGGACGCGGCGCCCGATGTCGTGTCCGACCCCGCCCGCTCCACCGAAGGCGAGTCGACCGAGTGGACCACCGAAGGCGGAGCTACGCCTGCGGGTCCGGCCACCGAGACGGAGAACTCCGAGGAGAAGAACTCGTAAGCACGGGGCCCCGCCGGCCGCCGTGGGCTCGGCGCCACGGGTCGCCGTGGGCTCAGCGATCGACGAGCGATCCCATTTTCTTCGCCACCATGTCGATCGTGCGGCGCGGCATGAGCCGCGAGAGCAGGTCGATCATCGTGGCGTCCTTGCCGATACACATACGGAACGTGCCCTTTTCGATCGCGTTGGCGATGCGCAGCGCCGCCTCGGCGGACGAGGTGATCTTCGCAGCGCCCGCATCGGTGTCGCGGCCCGGAATGGACGCCCCCGAATTCTCGGCGATGCCGGTGCGGATCGCGCCGGGGAAGACGAGCGTCACGGCGACGTTCGTGGTGCGAAGCTCCGCGAACAGCCCTTCGGTCAGAAGCTTTACTGCGGCCTTGCTGGCGCCGTACACGGACTGACCCGGCACCGGTGCGAGGCCGCCCATGCTGGAGACGTTGAGCAGGCTGGCCTCCGGACGCTTCGTGAGCTCGGGAAGGAACGCCTTGCACATGTGCACGACGCCCCAGTAGTTGACATCCATCACCTTCGACATCTCGTCGTACGACAGTTCGGCGAACGGCACGAAGTGCTGGATGATCCCGGCGACGTTCGCGATGCCGTCCACCTGCCCGTGAGCAGCGACGACCTCGCCGACGAGCGACTCGACGGCGGTGCGATCCGATACGTCCGCGGTGTGGGTTGTCAGCCTGTCGCCGGCGGCGGGCGCCAGTGCGCGCGTACCGTCGAGCGCTTCACTGCGAAGGTCGACGGCTGCAACCCGTGCGCCGCGCACGAGAAGTTCGAGGACGACGTCGCGCCCGATTCCGTTGCCGCCGCCGGTGACGACGAATACCTTGTCGCGTATCCGCATATGCTCCCTTTCGTTTTCCTCACGGTAGCCCCGATCGGGAACTCTCGTCTTCCGCGCGAGGACCATTCGGGGCGGATCGCACTCACGGGCACAACCCGGTCTCGGGTGTGGAACCGGCCCGGAGCGACCTCGGGCGTGGTCATACTGGTGATGATCCGGCCTCGAGCGAGAGGACGACGGCAATGTGCCGATTGTTCGGGATGTCCGCAGCACCCCATCGAGTGCACGCCACATTCTGGCTCCTCGACGCCGAAGACAGCCTCGCCGAGCAGAGTCGCCGAATGCCCGACGGAACCGGTCTGGGGTCCTTCTCCGCCGACGGCACCCCACTGCTCGAGAAGCAACCGATCGCGGCATACGAGGACCGTCAATTCGCGCTCGAGGCCAGGGAGCGGGAGTCCCGGACCTTCGTCGCCCACGTCCGGTACGCGACCACGGGAGGCACCGTCCTCGCGAACACCCATCCGTTCGAACAGAACGGCAGGTTGTTCGCCCACAACGGGGTGATCGAAGACCTTCCGCTGCTGGAAGCCGAACTCGGCGACTACCGCACTCTCGTGCACGGCGATACGGATTCGGAGCGATTCTTCGCGCTGATCACCCGCCACATCGACGAGCAGGGCGGTGATGTCGGTGCCGGAATCGCGGCGGCCGTCGGATGGGTCGCCGACCGGCTGAGAATACTGTCGCTGAACTTCGTGCTCGTGACCGCCGAGGAGTTGTGGGCGTTCCGTTACCCGGACACCCACGACCTCATGGTCCTGCAGCGGCGTTCCGGCGGACCGAGCGGAAGCCGTCATCTCGAGCACGCGAGTGCCGCCGGAACGGTGCGTGCTCGCTCGGGCGATCTGTCCAGCCGGCCGGCCGTTGTGGTGGCCACCGAGCGGATGGACGAGGACCCGGACTGGGAGTCGCTGGCGTCGGGAGAACTCCTTCACGTCGGACCTCGTCACGAGGTGTCACGAACGATGATCGCGGAGCACGAACCGCGTCACCGGTTGACGCTCGACGACCTCACGGGCCGCGCCAAGGCCGCCCAGGCTCCCAGCGCACCGTGACGGTGCCGTCACCGCGATTCGTCTCGCCGACCGGTGCGTCACCGATTTCGGAGGTCGGTGATCTCGCGGAGATCCGTCAGGATCTCGCGCAGTTGCGCCGTTCGGCGTGCACCGAGGTGGACGGCCCATTCCGCCTCGACGTCGGCCACGACACGCGCGGCGGCCTCGACGGCGCGGCGTCCCCGCTCGGTGATCTGTACGAGTTTTGCGCGGGCATCTCGCGGATCGGGCGCCCTCATGACATAACCCGCCCGTTCGAGTCCGTCTACGAGAAAGCCGGCGGTCTGCTTCGTGATCTGCGCGGCGACCGCAAGATCGGTGATCCTCGAGCCTTCCGGGTGCAGTCGCTGGAACACTCGCGCCTGAGCAAGCGACAGATCGTCGAAGCCGTCCTCCCGAAGGACTTCGAGGACGCGATTCTCGAGCGCCCGGTACGGAATGAACAGCAGCAGACCTAGATTGACGCCGGGTGCTCTTACGGCTGTTTCTTCGTTCATCGAATCCCTTGACGCATCGTTCCGGCAGACGCACAATAGTACGAGAATCTTACCAATTCGAGGTGTGCCATGGACGCCGAACAATATTGGACAATCATCGCCGCCGAACGCCGCGCCACCGCGGATCTCCTCGCGACTCTCACCGAAGAACAATGGCGTACACCGTCACTCGCCGAGGGGTGGCTCGTCCGGGACGTCGCAGCACATCTGGCACTGGCATCGCAGCCACCCTCCGTGCCGGCACTCCTCCGCGACCTGTTGCTCGCGTGGGGCAGTTTCGACCGGATGAACCACGACACGGCCGTGCGCTACGCCGAGACACGCAGAAATTCCCAGCTCGCCGACGAGTTGCACGACAACGCCGAGTCGCGCCGGCTCCCCGCACCGACCAACTACAAGAACACCCTCGTCGACGTACTCGTACACGAACAGGACATCGCGAGACCACTCGGAATCGACCGCCCGATGCCGCTCGACGCGGCGCGTGCCGGTGCCGACCACGTCTGGTCGATGGGTTTTCCGTACCGTGCGCAGCGAAAACTTCGGGGCTACAGGCTCGTTGCCACCGACGTCGATTGGGCTGCCGGCGCGGGCGAAGAGGTGCGCGAGCCCATCTCGCTACTGTTGCTGCACCTCACCGGCCGGAATCTATGACTTGCTGGATGAGTCCGCCGTAGGTCTCGATGAGTTCCTCGTTCCCGACGTCATCCGCTGTGAGCACCTCGAAGGTGCGCAGCCCACCGGCGAGTCCGAGCAGGAGCGTCACGATGATCCGCGAACGCACCAAGCCTTCCGACTGCTCACCGATCGTTGCCGCGATCCGCGGCACGACACGCGTCACCATCTTCTGCCGGGCGATCTCCGGGTCGGGTGCCTCTTGAACGAGAAATGGTGCCATGGCCCAGAATTCGTAGTCTCCCGTGTCTCGTCGCTCGACGAGGGCACGCACCATCCGGCAACCGATCGACTCGTCCGGGCGCTCGATATCGGCGAGACCCGGCGCGTCGGGCGCAGCGGCCTGGAACAGTTGGGCCTTGCTGCCGGTCAGTTTCATCACGAGGGCGGGCGATACGCCCGCAGCCTCGGCGACATCTCTGATCGTGGTTCCGCTGAAACCACGTTCGGCGAACAACGTTCTGGCGGCATCGAGGATGATCTCGCGGGTGCTCGGTTCACCCACGTCGGCACCCGGCCCGAGGAACTCCGGCATGCGCGGGCGTCATGATCCGGCCGGTGCCGTCACCGCGGTCGTCGTCGCCGGGCCCACCGGGGAAGGCTGCGCGGGTCGCTGTTTCGGAAGGAACATGGCAGCCAGCGTAGCCAAGAACGTGGCGGCGCCCGCGATCGCGAACATCGCGACGATGGCCCCGTGCGCGGGGAACGCGCGTCCCCCCAGTTCGACCGTCAACCCGGTCAGGAGCGCGGCGACGACCGCGCTCATGCTCGACGCTCCGATCGTGCGGAGCAGACTGTTGAGCCCGTTGGCGGCGGCCGTCTCTGTGAGCGGAACGGCTGCCATGATCAACGCGGGCATCGTCGCGTAGGCCATCGCGTTGCCGATGCTGACGAAAACGGCACCGACGATGATGAGGACGACGGTGTCGTCGAACGCGATGCGGAACGCGTAGGACGCCGTCATGACGAGTGTCGCGGTGATGAGGGTGGCACGCCCGCCGAACCGAGAGGCCACTCGTGCCGACAGCGGCGAGAAGAGCAGCATGGCGATACCTCCCGGCACCATGCACAGCCCGGCCGCTGCCGCACTGAGCCCGAACCCGAAGCCGGTGATCTCGGGGAGCTGCAGTTGCTGGGTAGTCGAAAGAGTGTTCGCGTAAGCGGCGAATCCGACGAACAGCCCAGCGATGTTGGTCAGCAGCACCGTCCTGCGCATGGACACGCGGAGGTCGACCATCGGTGCGGGGACCCGCAATTCGTACGGCACCCAGACGGCGAGGACGAGGACGGCAACGACCAGGCTCGCGACGGTCTGCGGGCTCGACCAACCCCACGCGGGCCCTTTCGAGATTCCGAGGAGCAGCGCAGTCAGCGCGGCGGACAGCAGCAGCGCTCCGACGATGTCGAATCGCCCCCGGGTGCCGGTGGCGCTTGCCGGGACGACGAGCAGAATCCCCAGCAGGAGCAGACATCCGGCGGCTGCAGAGACCCAGAAAACCGACGACCAGCCGAAACTGCCGTAGAGCACACCTGCGGTGGGCAGGCCCAGCGCGCCCCCGATCCCCATCGTGGCGCTAGTGAGCGCCACGGCGCCGGCGACTTTCTCCCGCGGGAGCACATCACGGAGCACAGCCATCGCCACCGGGATGAGCGCGGACGAGAATCCCTGCAGGGCACGGCCGATCAGGACTGCGAGAAAGGTTCCGCCGAGCGCTGCGATCAATGATCCGACGACCATCATCGACAGCGCCAGCACCATCATTCGGCGCTTGCCGAACATGTCGGCCAGCCGAGAGACGATCGGTGTGGCCACAGCTCCGGTCAGCAAGGTGATGGTGACCAGCCAGGTGGCGTCCCCGGCGGACACGTCGAGAAGCTCCGGGAAGTCCGGCAACAACGGAATGACCAGCGTGGTCTGTAATGCGGCAACCAGTCCTGCCAGGCTCAGCAGCGCGGTGATCGTGCCGCTCGAGGCGGGCTGTCTGCGTGCCTCGTTTTCCGCACTTCGCATTCCGTTCTCCTCCCTCCGGGGTGAACGTTGTTCACCCCGCAAGAGTGAACGGTGTTCACCCCTCGCATGTCAACTCGGGAGCACTGACAACCCAGGATCCGAACGCCCGATAGCGGCGCCCGTCACAACAACGGAGTAATACTGTAATCACAGCAAATCTGCACGTCGATGCGTCCGAGGAGGACGATCATGCGACATCACCACATGAATTCACCCGGCTTCGGGCGACCAGGCGGCTGGCAGCAGGCACATGTGCCCGACGCGGGGGACGCCACCGAATGGTTCGCCGGACGACTGCCCGACGACTGGTTCACCGGTCCCGCCACCGTCGAGGTCGACCGCGAGGAGATCACCGTGATCGGGGAACTTCCCGCACCCGACGACACATCGGCCGCTGCCGTAGACGGCCGCATCTCCCGCTTCCGCGAAAGCACCCGCCCCGACCGAATGCGTATCGCCGACGAAGCCGAGGCCCGCTACGGGCGCAAGGTCGCCTGGGGAGTCACGGTCGGTGAACGCCACGTCCTGTTCACCCACCTCGCAGTCCCGGTGATGACGCGGCTGAGGCAGCCCGAACGGAAGGTACTGGACACGCTCGTCGACGCGGGCGTCGCCCGGTCTCGCGCCGACGCTCTGAAGTGGGCGGTCCGGCTCGCCGGGCAGCACTCGGAGGAGTGGCTCACCGAACTGCGTGAGGCGATGAAAAGGGTCGACGATCTCCGATCCGAGGGTCCTCAGATCTGACGATCCACTCGCTACATCACGCGACGACGCGACGACGCGACTAGCGAGACAAGCGGATTCGCTATGTCCGTTAACCATCCATCGGCCGAGCCGAAACGAGCGCGATGACTTCCGGGTGGCTGCCGGGTCACAACTGCAGACCAGATCCATCGACCTCGGAGGCATCATGACCCAGCAAACCTCGAGCGCCCTACCCCCGGTCGTCGACCGGCAGACCTGGCAGACCGCGCTGGACGACTTACGCAGACGCGAAAAGGCCGCCACCCGCGAACTCGACGCCATCGCCGCGCAGCGGCGCAGACTCCCGATGGTCGAACTGCCCGACTACACACTGATCGGACCGGACGGTCCGATCCGGCTGGCCGACGTGTTCGACGGCCGCTCACAACTGATCGTCTACAACCACATGTGGTCCGACGGCGAGGAATGGCAGTGCGGTGGCTGCACCGGCCTCACCTCGCAGTGGACCCGGCTGGGCATCCTCGACAACTACGACGCCCGCTTCGTCATCGTCACCAACGGGCCCATCGGCGAAGCTCTGGCATACAAGGCGAAGACCGGCAACATGATGGACTGGTACTCGTCTTCGGAGAGTTCGTTCGGAGCGGACGTCGACGCACCGCCCGGGGGTGGCTTCGCGGTCAACGTGTTCCTCCGCGACGGAGACACGGTCTACCGCACCTGGCACACCACCGGCCGCGGCACCGAACAGCTCAGCTACACCTTCCCCTTGGTCGACATCCTGCCGTGGGGACGCCAGGAAGAATGGCAGGATTCTCCCGAGGGCTGGCCGCAATCGCCCACCTACTCGGGATGGCTCGACTCCCCCGACATCGCCCGCCTCTACGGTCCGAACGGCGACATCCGATGACATCCGGGTAGAGACGTGGGGGTCGTCGCGCGTTCGAGGCCGTGCGACGAGAGAGCGACCTGAGCCCGAACCGGTGATCTCGGAGAGTTGCAACCGAGATTCCGAGGAGCAGTGCGGTCAGCGCCGTGAGTTCCGATAGTCGGCGGGCGCAGGCCCACATTTTCGTAGTCGCAAGGTGTGTTAAATTGCCGACGTCATTACGACGACGAACGAGGAAGCCGGTGTGAGTCCGGCGCGGTCCCGCCACTGTAATCGGGGAGCAGACCTCCATTTCGGCCGCGATCCGTCAGGGTCGTAAGGCGGAGGCGAGCGACGATCCGAGAGCCAGGAGACTCCCGTTGTCGTACCTCACTGTCCGGGGCGGATTTCCCCGAGAGAGGGCGTCTTCGCCATGCGCTCACGCGCGGTTTTCCCTGGAGTTCTCCTCACCGTTGCCGTAGTAGGCCTGACCATGAGCGGGTGTTCGTCCGCCACCGGCAGCTCGATCGGCGCCGATACCGGCGCCGACGCGGGGTGCATCACGGACTTCGATGCAACGGTCGACTACTTCCCGGCCAAGTCGGAGATCACCGACGCGGAGAACTTCTCGCTCACCTACGAGAACAGCTACCAGATCCTCACCGTCGACGAACCGTTCTCCGGCGCCGAACCCGAGTCGTACGTGCTGGTCAAGTGCGGTGCGCCTGCTCCGGAGCTCTCGGGTGAGCTGGCCGACGCGCAGCAGATCACGGTGCCCATCACGAGCCTGTACTCGGCGTCGACCACCCATCTGCCCCTCGTGACGGAACTCGGAGTCCTCGACACTCTCACCGGCGTCTCCAGCGGCTCTTTCGTCTCCGACGCCGCCGCGCGCGATCGCATCGCCTCCGGGGACGTCGTCGAGTACGCAGCGGGCGGCACCGTCGACACCGAGGCCGTGGTCCTGGCCGCACCTGATGTCCTGATGACCGGCGGTTCGGACGACCCCGCGTACACGCAGTTGCGGGAGTCCGGCATCGGCGTGGTCGCGAACGCCGAGTGGCTCGAGGCCACACCGCTGGGCCGCGCCGAATGGATCAAAGTCATGGCGGCGCTGACCGGCACCGAAGAGCGGGCCGCCGAGGTGTACGGCGACATCCGTACGCGTTACCTCGATGTGGCGGAGAAGGCCGCCGCCGCGGACCCCGCTCCGGTACTTCTCGGCGGGATGTCCCAGGGCACTTGGTACATGTCCTCGGGCGGCAGTTTCATGGGCAAGTTCTTCGGCGATGCCGGTGCACAGTGGCCGTGGGACGACGTCACCACCACGGGATCCCTGCCCCTCGACTTCGAGTCGGTGATTGCCCAGGCCTCGGACGCGCCGACGTGGCTGGTCGTCAACAGCTGGACCTCCATCGCCGATGCCCTGGCCGACGACGAGCGCTACGGAAGTCTCGCCGCGATCGGGACGGGCGAGGTATGGAACGCGAACAAGGCCACGAACGAGACCGGCGGTAACGACTTCTACGAACGCGGTGTGCTCCGCCCCGACCTGATCCTGTCCGATCTGGTGGCAATCCTGCACCCCGAAATCCTGCCGGATCACGAGTTCACGTTCTACCGGCAACTGCCGGCGTGACAACCACGCTCGACCCGGCACCCCGGACGCAGGACGGCGTCACGTCGCCTCCTCCTCGCACCGGGCGCGTCGCGGTGGCGCTCGCTGCGTTGGCCGCGGCGCTCGCCCTCGCCGTCGTGTTGTCGGTGACCCTGGGGTCGGTGACCGTGCCCATCGGCGAGACCCTTCGTATCCTCACGGGCCAGGACGCGTCCGATCCCCGATGGGGCACAGTGGTCCGCGATTTGCGCCTGCCCCGCACGATCACCGCGATCGTGGTGGGTGCCGCGTTGGGCATCGCGGGCCTGCAGATGCAGACGCTGTTCCGCAATGCGCTCGCCGACCCCTACATCCTCGGTGCCAGTTCCGGCGCGAGTCTCGGCGTCGCGCTCGTCGTGGTGGCCGGCGGTGGAGGTGCGAGCGGGTTCACCGCGAATCTCGCCGGACTCGGGCGGGCCGGCGTGGTCATCGCCGCCGCACTCGGGGCCGCAGCGGTGCTCATGCTGATCATGCTGTTGTCGCGGTGGGTGCGTTCGGCGGTCACGCTCCTCCTGATCGGGGTCATGCTCGGTTCGGCGACCACCGCGGTGGTCTCGGTCCTGCTCGTCTATGCCGATCCCCAACGCAGCCAACAGTTCCTCGTGTGGGGTCTGGGCAGTTTCACCGCGACCACGTGGTCCGATCTGGCGTTGCTGGTCCCGATCGTCCTGACCGGAATCGCCGCCGCGCTTCTCACGGTGCGTGCCCTCAACGCGTTGCTGCTCGGCGAGGGGTACGCCCGCTCCATGGGTATCGACATCCGCGCCGTGCGCCTGACGACGGTCGTCTCGGCAGCACTGCTCGCCGGTGCCACCACCGCGTTCTGCGGGCCGATCGGATTCCTCGGACTCATCGTCCCGCATCTGGCCCGCATGGCATTCGGAACTTCCGACCACCGCGTCCTGCTGCCCGGCGTCGCCCTACTGGGCGCGGTGGTCGCACTCGTCTGCGGGCTGGTGAGCCAGATGCCCGGCACGGACACGGTGTTCCCACTCAATGCCGTTACCGCCCTGGTCGGTGCGCCGGTCGTCATCACCGTCCTCGTGCGCAGCCGTCGCGGGGCGTTGGGATCCGCGCTGTGACCCGAACCGACGTATCCACGGCCGATCCCAACGGCATCGAATTACGTGATGTGACAATTGGTTACAACCGCCGGTGCGCTCTTCGCCGACGGAGTGTCACCACCGTCGCGACCGGTCTCGACGCTGTCGCGCGACGCGGCGAACTCACCGCTCTGGTGGGCCCCAACGGGGCCGGTAAATCCACGCTCCTTCGTACGCTGTGCGGACTGCAACCGGTGCTGCACGGACAGGTCCTGATCGACGGCGACGACCTGTCGTCGGTCCGGCCCGCCGACCTCGCCACCCGCATCTCGGTGGTGCTCACCGAGCGCATCGACCCCGGCCTACTCACCGTGCGGGAACTCGTCGCACTCGGTCGCACCCCACATCTGCCCGCGAGCGCCCGGCTCTCCCCCGAGGACCGGGCCGTGGTGGATTGGGCACTCGACGCCGTCGGGGCGACACACCTGGCCGCACGACAGTTCACCGAACTGTCCGACGGCCAGCGGCAACGGTCCCTCACCGCCCGCGCACTCGCGCAACAACCGTCGCTGCTCGTCCTCGACGAGCCGACGTCGTTCCTCGATGTACCGTCCCGGGTCGAACTCGTCGACGTTCTGGGCCGCCTCGCCCGGGAGCAGAACCTTGCCGTGATCATGTCCACCCACGAACTCGAACTCGCGTTGCGAGTGTCGGACCGGATGTGGTTGCTCGACGCCGATCGGACGCTGACGTGCGACACCCCGGCGGCCCTCGCGGAATCCGGACGGATCGGGGCGGCATTCGACCGCGGACGCATGCGATTCGATCCGCAGACACTGGTCTTCGATCTCACGGGGGATGACAGCCGTGCCTGACCCAACAGAAGTGCTCGAGGAAATCGCCACGCAGAGTCCGTATTTCGCGGTCGGCACCGGACCGGCGCCCGGCCCCTGGCAGCCCACGACCGCCCTGCGCGAGTGCGCAATACGGGACGCGCTCGTGTCCACGACGGCCGACCGGATGGTTACGAGCGAGCCGCGGGTCGCCGCCTCGACCGTGTTCTTCGGGTACGCCGCGAGGATGTGGTCCGTCGCGCTCGGATCGGTGACGACGTCGGGTCGATGCATCCGGCTCGATCCGGGGATGTTGCTGTGGCGGACGGACGGCGGCATGCAGTTGCACCTCGCCGATCCACGCTTCGGTGGTTCCGTCGCGGCCGAGGTCCTCGATGCCCAACTCGAACCGCTCATCGAGGCGTGGGCGGATGTCGTGGCCCCGGGCCTCATGTGGGGCAATACCGCGTCGGCGTTGATCGGCGCGGGTCGCGTGCTCGGGCCCGCGGCAACGCCGTACGTCGAAGCCCTGCTGGGCGACCCGCGGCTCCGCACCGCACTCGATCGGTCCACGGGTCGTCGTCGCAGCTGCTGCTTGTTCTATCGCACCCCGAACGGCGGCGTGTGCGGCGACTGTCCTTTTCCCACCCCTCCTGCCATGTCCTCGAAGGAGAGATCGTGACGTCCACTTTCAGCCCTGAGATCCTCGAAACCGAAGACGGCGGACGCGAGCAGCGTTGGGCGCTGCCCGTCGACGAGGACAGCCTTCTCCGCCTGATCCGGATGCTGTTCGACGAGTATTGGAACGACATGTGGTTCGGTCTCCTCATCGAAGGTTCGGCGCTCGAGGTTGCGGCTCCCAATGCGCCGAAAAAGATTTCGATGTACGACGGGTACGCGACGGTCGACTTCGGGCGGTGGCATTTTCATCTGTGCATCGGTGAGCACACCGCGAGCGGACCGGAACTCGGCCGTATCCGTCGTTGCAGCCGCGCCGAGCTTTATCGCCGGATCGGCGCGGACGACACCGTCTCGTCGTGGGGCCTGCGCCTGTTCAACGGTCGCGACGAGCAGATGATGACCGTCATGCTTCCCACGCCGTTCCTCACCAACACTCAGCGCCTCACGGACGAACCCGTGTGGGAGCACCTCGAGGCGTGGGATCGGATTCGGGCCGAGCTCCTCGGACTCGAACCCGATCCCCGCGACCGCAGCGGCCAAGGTTTCCGTCACTCCTGATCGACGGTCACCCCGGCCCGGCGAACTCCCGGTCACGGACACGGTGATACCGGATCACCGGCGTGCCTCCGTCGTCGACGACGGAGGCACGCACCCCGTATACGTGCTCGATCATGTCGGACGTCAGTGCCTCGATAGGTGGGCCCTGGGCGACGATCCGTCCCTTCGAGAGAACGACGACCCGGTCACAGAACATCGCCGCGAGGTTGAGATCGTGCAGTGCGACGTAACTGGTCACCGGCAATGCCACCACCCGTTCCAGGATGTCGAGCTGATGCTGGACGTCGAGGTGATTGGTCGGTTCGTCGAGCAGGAGTTCCTGCGGATCCTGGGCGAGCGCCCGCGCGATCTGGGCGCGCTGGCGTTCTCCGCCCGACATGGCCCGCCACAGGCGGTCGGCGTGCTCGGACATACCGGTGGCCACGAGCGCCCGTTCTATCGCGGCGTCGCCTCCGTCGTCGCGGCCGAAGACGTCCGCGTGTGGAACTCGGCCCAGCCGAACCACATCCCGGACCCTGATGTCGACCTCGGTGTGCGAGTGCTGTCCCACCATCGCGACCCGCCTGGCCAGGACGCGGCGGCCGAGCGACCGGATGTCGGCACCATCGAGCGTCACAGTGCCCGCGTCCGGACGGTCGACGCCGGCAAGCAGACGCAGGAGTGACGACTTGCCGGAACCGTTGGGGCCGAGCAGCCCGATTGTCTCGCCGGGCCGCGGGTCGATCGTCACGTCGTCGACTACGAGGTTGCCGCCCCGGCTCCACCTCAGCGATGTTGCCGCCAGTGTCTCTGTTTTCCTCGTCACTGCGTGCTCCTCATACGGAAGAGAATCAGGGCGAAGGCGGGCACACCGATCAGCGCTGTCACCACACCGACCGGTACTTCCTGCGGCGCGAACACCGTGCGCGCCACCGCGTCGACCCACACCATGAACACCGCACCCACCACTGCTGCGACCGGCACGAGACGACTGTGCCTGGGGCCGACCAGGAATCGGGCGGCATGCGGAAGTACCAGACCCACGAATCCGATGGCACCTGCCGCACTGACCAGCACCGCGGTGATGAGTGCCGTCACCACCAGGAACATCAGGCGGGTGCGTCCCACCGCGATTCCGAGCGTCGCGGCGGTGGACGATCCGAAGGTGAAGGCATCGAGCGCGGACGCCTTCAGCAGACACACCGCAACCCCCAGTGCGCACACCCCGCCACACAGGATCACGTCGCTCCAGGTTGCGCCCGCGAGCGAGCCGAGCAGCCAGAACAGCACACCACGGGTGCGTTCCGCGTCGGCCGACGAGATGACGATGAAAGAGGTGAGCGCCGAGAACAATTGCGTACCCGCGACACCGGCGAGGACCACACGGGAGGTTCCGCCGCCCGCGCCCGTCGCAAGCAGCAGCACCAGCCCGAACGACACCAGCGCGCCGAGAAAGGCACCACCGGACAACGAGATCGCACCGCCTCCGATGCCGAGGACCGCGATCATCACGGCGCCGGTGGAGGCACCGGACGAGATACCCAGCACGAACGGGTCGGCGAGCGGATTTCGCAGCAGCGACTGCATGATCACGCCGCACACGGCCAGGCCGGCCCCGCACACCGCCGCGAGCAACGTTCGAGGTAGCCGCAGTTCCCAGACGATGCCCTCCCGGATTGCACTCACCGTCGACCCACTCATACCCAGCTTGTCGAAGATCACCGAATAGACGTCCCCGACAGAGAGATTCGCGGGCCCTATGGTGACGGTGACGGCGATCGACAGAGCAAGCGCCACCACTCCCACGGTGATCACAGCGACAACCGGGACCCGGTGGCCCCTGACGGGCAACCGGGTCTTCATCTCGGCCGTCACCGGTTGCCGAGGTTCCATTCCCGCACTGCGGCGGCGACCTTCTCGATTCCGTCGACCGTGCGGATGGACGGGTTCATGTCGGCGCCGTTGACCACGATGTAACGCTTGTTCTGTACAGCGGACAGTCGCTGTGTGACCGGATTCGACTCGAGGAACGCGATCTTGCTGTCGAGGGCGTCACCGTCGATGCTGCGGCGACTCAGATCCCCGAGCACCAGTGCGGTCGGGTCCCGGTCCAGAACCGACTCCCAGCTGACCTGCGGCCACTCGTTGGTGGTGTCGTCGAAGACGTTCTTCGCCCCGACGGAATTCGTGATGATGCCCGACGAGCCACAGCAGCCCGCCACATACGGCGTGTTGATATCGGCGAACCAGAACGCCAGCGACACCTCCGACGCATCGACCTCACCAGCAGCGTTCTCGTATCGCTGCTCGAGTTCCGCGACGAACTCCTCACCGCGCTCCCGCACGTCGAAAATAGCTGCGAGATCGCGGATCTCCCTGTAGACCGAGTCCATCGTGAGCGGTTCGGTCCGGTTGCCGTCGGCGTTGACACTCTCGTCGTTCTTACCTTCGCAGTCGGTGGGCGACAGGTACGACGGCACCCCGAGCCGGTCGAACTGATCCCGGTCGGCGACACCGCCCTCGCCCAGCGTGCCGCCGAACGACGCCGACACGAAGTCGGGTTCGGTATCGAGGACCACTTCGAACGACGGTTTGTTGTCGGCGAGACGCGGAACGGTCTCGTTCGCGGCTGCGAGGTTGTCGCGCACCGGGTCCGTCCACGTCGCGGTGCCGACGATCCGATCGGCGAGTCCGAGCGACAACAGGATCTCCGTGGAGCCCTGGTTGAGCGAGACGGCCCGCTGCGGGGGCGCATCGATCGTGACGGAATAACCGCAATTGTCGATCGTCAGTGGATAGTTCGTCGCGGACGACGAGACGTCGACGTCCTGTTCGGCGGCTCGCTCGGTGTCGTTCGTCGAACAGCCTGCGACCGCGAGGGTCGCGGCGACGACTGCGATGCCTGTGCGCAGCATCGGGTGCCGCCCCTGCCGGGCGGTGAATATCGAGTTGTTCATGTCCATCCTCGTGGTGTCACTTCGGTCGGCGCAGGTGTCCTGGCTCCCGGATCGACGCTCTCCCCCGGCCTTCCAACCGTGATGGGTCGTGGCCGTACGAGTGGGGGATCGCTCCTCGGTGACAGTTGCGGGACAGCCCCGGATTCGCACCGGTGTTCCCTACGTCGTATCGAAGCGTACAAGACCGTCGCGAACATGGACATAGCAGCGGGTGGGCGGACAGGCTCACGTCAGGCGGGACGGTGGTGGAGTCACGCCCTGGACCGACGTGGTGAACGGTCACCGGGGGCGCGGCGAAGCAGATACGTATCCATTACCCAGCCTCGCGCGACCTTCGCCCGTGCCCGCGCCTTCTCGATCTCGGGAAGTACGTCGGAGAGGCGTCCGGCCACGAGTTCTTCGTCGGTCGTTCCCAGCTGTGCGCCCCACCAGATATCCCACACGCCGGGTAATTCCGAGCACGCGAGCTGCCCGTCGAGCATGACCACGATGTTCTCCGCTCCTCCGGCCACCTCCTCGGCGAGCCGCCGGCCCGTCGTGATGGTGATCGGGCCTCCGATCACGTTGAGCACCAGCCTGTGCCGTGCCGCGAGCATTTGCACACTGCTGACTCCCGGGATCACGTCGTAGTCGATGTCGAGCAGTCCACGAGTGCGAATGCGTTCGACGACACGGATAGTGCTGTCGTACAGGCTCGGATCTCCCCACACGAGGAGCCCGACGGTCTCGCCGTCGAGAACCTGTTCGAGGAGAGCGATCTCGTAGGCTTCGGCGCGTGCGGCGTGCCAGTCGCGCACCTCGGCGCCGTATGCTTCGGGGGTCCGGTCGCGTGGCGGATCGGGCACCGCGATGACGCGGTAGTCCCCCGTGCTGTGACGCCGGCAGATCTCTTGCCGCACAGCGACGAGATCACCGGTACCGGCACGTCCGGCTTCGGCTTCCTTGTCGGCGACGAGGAACACGTCGACGCTGTTCAACGCGTGCACGGCGGCCACGGTCAGGTCGTCGGGGCCACCCGGGCCGATACCGATGAGCCGCAGCCGCCGAACCGTCACCCGCGGTCCTCGAGATCGCCTTCTGCGTCGAGGTAGGCCTGCTGCAGCGCCTGCACGGTGTCGGGATCCGGCTCGGCCCACAGACCACGGTCGGCGGCCTCGGTGAGTCGCTCGACGATCCCGCGCAACGCCCACGGGTTCGCCTCGCGGAGGAATTGCTGATTCTCGGGATCGAGAGCGTATGTCTGCGCGAGGGTTTCGTACATCCAGTCGGCGACGACACCGGCCGTGGCGTCGTACCCGTAGAGGTAGTCGACGGTGGCCGCGAGTTCGAACGCGCCCTTGTAACCGTGCCGGCGCATCGCGGCGAGCCAGCGCGGGTTCACGACCCGCGCCCGGAACACGCGCGCGGTCTCCTCCGTCAACGACCGGGTGCGGACCGCGTCGGGGGTCGTGGAGTCCCCGATGTACGCCTTCGGATCGCCACCGGTGAGCGCGCGCACGGTCGCGATCATGCCGCCGTGGTACTGGAAGTAGTCGTCGGAGTCGGCGATGTCGTGCTCGCGGGTGTCGGTGTTCTTCGCCGCCACAGCGATACGTCGATAGTTGGCGTGCATCTCGTCGGCTGCGGGCTCGCCGTGCAGGCCACGCCCGTACGCGAACCCTCCCCATGCCGTGTACACCTCGGCGAGATCCGCGTCGGTCCGCCAGTTGCCGGTGTCGATGAGTTGCAGGATGCCCGCCCCGTAGGAGCCGGGCTTGGAACCGAAGATCCGCCGCACCGCGCGGTCCGCGTCCCCGTGTTCCGCCTCGTCCCGCTGCGCGTGAGCGCGAACGTAGTTCCGGTCGGCGGGTTCGTCGAGTGCCGCAACCATGCGGACCGCGTCGTCGAGCATTCCGATGACATGCGGAAACGCGTCGCGGAAGAAGCCGGAGATGCGGACGGTGACGTCGATGCGTGGCCGGCCGAGCTCCTCGAGCGGCACTACGGTCAGCTCTCGGACCCGGCGCGATTCGGGGTCCCATTCGGGACGCACGCCGATCAGCGCGAGGACCTCGGCCACGTCGTCCCCCGCGGTGCGCATCGCGGACGTTCCCCACACCGAGAGCCCCACCGACCGCGGATACTCGCCGACATCGGCCAGGTATCGCTCGATCAGGGCATTCGCGAGGGCCACGCCGGTGTCGTAGGCGAGTCGGCTCGGGACCGCCTTGGGATCGACGGTGTAGAAGTTGCGGCCGGTGGGCAGCACGTTGACCAGGCCCCGCAACGGCGATCCGGAGGGCCCGGCGGGGATGTAGCCGCCGTCGAGAGCATGCAGCACCGCATCGAGTTCGTCGGTGGTCCGCGCCAGGCGGGGCACCACTTGCTCAGCAGCGAACTCCAGCACTCGTGCGACCTCATGGTCGGCACGCCCGAGTACGGATTCGACTGTGGCTGCGCCAGATCCGCAAGTCCAGCCGCAGTCTTCCATTGCACGGACAAGCGCACGGGCCTGGGACTCGACCGCGTCGACCTCGGTGAGCGGCGCGTCGGGCTTCAAACCCAATGCGGTGCGAAGCCCGGGCACCGCGTGCGATTTCCCTCCCCACACCTGGGCTGCACGCAGGATGGACAGCACCAGGTTCACGCGCGCGTCCCCCTCGGGGGCACCACCGAGCACGTGCAGGCCGTCGCGGATCTGCGCATCCTTCACCTCGCACAGCCAGCCGTCGACGTGCAGCAGGAAGTCGTCGAACTCCGCGTCGTGCGGGCGATCGTCCAGGCCGAGGTCGTGGTCGAGTTTCGCGGCCTGGATCAACGTCCAGATCTGCGCGCGGATCGCCGGGAGCTTGGCCGGGTCCATCGCCGCGATGTTCGAGTACTCGTCGAGCAACTGCTCCAAACGCGCGATGTCGCCGTAGGATTCGGCGCGCGCCATCGGCGGAATCAAGTGATCGATGATCGTCGCGTGCGCGCGCCGCTTGGCCTGCGCGCCCTCGCCCGGATCGTTGACGAGGAACGGGTAGATGAGCGGCATGTTGCCGATCGCGGCGTCCGTCGCACACGACGCGGACAGGCCCGCGTTCTTGCCGGGCAGCCACTCCATCGAGCCGTGCTTACCGAGATGCACGACTGCGTCGGCGCGGAAACCGTTCTCCACCCACCGGTACGCGGCGAGATAGTGGTGTGACGGCGCCATATCGGGATCGTGATAGATCGCGACGGGGTTCTCACCGAAACCGCGGGGCGGCTGGATCATCAGCACCACATTGCCGGCCTGCAACGTCGCGAGGATTACGGACTTGTCGTCGCCGTCACCGTCGACGAACAAGGAGCCGGGGGCCTCGCCCCAGGTTTCCGTCATCGCATCGGTCAGTTCCGCGGGCAGATTCTTCGTCCACTCGCGGTACTGAGCGGTGGTGACGCGCACAGGGTTACCGGACAAGTGCTCCGCGGTGAGCCATTCCTCGTCTTGTCCCCCCGCATCGATGAGCGCGTGGATCAGGGCGTTTCCGGCTTCTGCGTCGTCGTCGAGATCCATGCCCGGAAAGCCGTCGCCCAGGTCGTAACCCTGTTCACGCATGGTCCGCAGGAGCCGGATCGCCGATACCGGGGTGTCCAGGCCCACGGCGTTGCCGACCCGGGAGTGTTTCGTCGGATATGCCGACAGCATGAGGGCGATCCGGCGCTGCTGTGGCGGGACACGCCGTAACCGGGTATGTGCCACCGCGATACCCGCGACCCTACGGCAACGTTCGGGGTCGGTGACATAACGCGGCAGTCCGTCGGCATCGAGTTCCTTGAACGAGAACGGCACCGTGATGATGCGCCCGTCGAATTCGGGAACTGCGATCTGAGTGGCCGAATCCAGCGGGGACACACCGTCGTCGGAGTCGGCCCAGCTGTCGCGGCTCCAAGTCAGGCACAGCGCCTGGAGGATCGGGATGTCGAGTGCGGCCAGCGCCGCTACGTCCCACGCCTCGTCCTCGCCACCGGCGCTCACTGTCGCGGGTTTGGTGCCACCCGCGGCGAGGACCGTGACGACCAGGGCATCGAGGGTGCCGAGTTCGCGCAGAAGATCATCCGGGGCACCGCGCAACGACGCACAGTGGATTGCGACGCCGCGCGCCTTGCCGGTCGCGTCGATCGCATCGGCGAGATCGTGTGCGAATTGGACGTTTCCGCTGGTGTGGTGCGCGCGGTAGAACAACACGCCGACTCGCGGGAGCGCCGCGTCAGGGGTTGCGGGACGGTCGAGAATGCCCCATTCGGGCAGCTCGAGCGGGGGTTCGAAACCTTCACCGCCGAGAAGCACCGTGTCGGACAGGAACGCGTGCAGTTGAGCGAGGTTCGCCGGACCGCCGTAGGCGAGATAGCGGTGGGCCTCTGCGGCGGTACCGATCGGCACCGTCGACCAACCCATCAGCTCCGCGTCGGGGGTCTGCTCGCCACCGAGGACGATGACGGGAACCCCGTGGGCGAGAACCAGGTCCAGTCCCGCCTGCCAGGAGCGGGCAGATCCGAGGATTCGGACGATCACCAGGTCTGTTCCGGCCAGCAGCGCAGGCAGCGCTCGGGGATCCCCGCCGGTCAGGTCGAGCCGGGACGGGTTGCCTACCACCCAATCGACGCCGCTCGAACGCGCCGACAGCAGGTCGGTGTCCGACGTCGACAACAGCGCGAGCCGCGTCACAACGCAACCCGAAGCAGCACAACAGAAGCCATGTTCAGTCTCCAAAACCCTCGTGGACCTCGCGTGCCGTGGCCGGTCTCCTGGCTGACGGATCGACGCTGCTCGGCCGACCTTCCCGGAGCTGGCTCCAGTGGTCTCCGCACCGGCGGACCGGTACGGACGAGGGCGAACAACTACCCGCTCACAGTGGCGAGGGCCGCGTCGGTTTTTCACCGACTTCCCGAGCACCACGGCAAACCGAGAGTAGCGCACGGTTTTCTCCGCGTGTGCAACCATGTGCGCTCATGGCCGACCTTCCTCCCGAAACCTTCGCACCGGATCGGTGCCCCGGGGTGCTGCGTCCGCATCTCGCAGCCGACGGTGCGCTGGTGCGACTGCGTTCGCCGGGCGGCCGGGTGCCGGACGGTGGTGTGCACCGGTTGTCGGCCGCGGCCGGGCAGTTCGCGGACGGCGACCTTCACCTCACCTCGCGCGGAAACGTGCAGATCAGAGGCATTTCTATCGACGAAAACGGGGCCGTTCCGGAAGGACTCGTGCAGGCGGTCTCCGGTGCCGGGTTCCTGCCGTCGGCGTCCCACGAACGCGTGCGGAACATCGTCGCGTCGCCGCTGTCCGGACGGTTCGGCGGGCTCGCCGACATCCGGCCGCTCATCGGTGCGCTCGACGAGGCACTGTGCCGGGAACCTGCGCTCACCGACCTGCCCGGCAGGTTCCTGTTCGGCCTCGACGACGGCCGCGGCGATGTTGCGGCGCTACGGTGCGACCTCGCCGCGGTCGCGGTCGATGCCCGCAGCGCACGGCTCACCGTCGGAGATCTGTCCGGTCCGACCCTGCCGCTGCCGGACGTCGTCGACGCCATGATCGAGACGGCACTGCGGTTCGTCGAGGTACGGGCGACGCGGTGGCACGTGCGGCAACTTCCCGGGGCCGGACGCGAAATCGGCGGCGGTTCAACCGCTCCCCCGGCACCGCCTGCCGCGATGCCGTACGGCGTCCTCGGTACCGCGGTGTCGGTGCTTGTTCCGCTGGGGATACTCACCCCGCCGATGGTCGCCGCGCTGCCGGCCCGAGGCGTGATCGTCACACCGTGGCGTGGACTCGTCCTCCCCGGTGACAGCGATCCGGCCGACCTGGCCGCCGTCGGGTTCGTGCTCGACGACGATTCGCCGTGGAGACGGGTCACCGCGTGCACGGGGGCACCCGGGTGTAACCTCGCCGGTGGAAACACCCGAGCACTCGCACACCGCGTCGCTGCGTCACCCCTCCCGGATCGCGCTGTGCATGTCGTCGGCTGCGAACGCTCCTGCGGCGCACCGCACTCCCCTCACTCCCTCGTCTTCGCCTGCAGTCCGACGTAACAGGAGCCAGCCGTGATCGAATCCCCACCACCCCGTCGGTACGAGTACGAAACCGACGGTGCCGCAATCTACGTACGTTCGTTCGCGACGATCCGGGCCGAGTCCGATCTCGCCGCGATTCCCGCGGACGCGGAGAAGGTCGCGGTACGGATGATCCACGCGAGTGGGCAGACCGATCTCGCCCGAGATCTGGTGATCCATCCCGATCTGGTCTCGGCAGCCCGTCGGGCACTCGACGCCGGGGCGCCTGTTCTCACCGACGCGAACATGGTTGCCTCCGGTGTCACCCGCACCCGCCTGCCCGCCGACAACGAGGTGCTGTGCCTGTTGCGTGATCCGCGGGTTCCGGGTCTCGCCGAACGCTGGGGTACCACTCGGTCTGCGGCGGCGGTGTCACTGTGGGCCGACCGGCTCGACGGCGCCGTCGTCGCGATCGGCAACGCTCCCACCGCCCTCTTCCACCTGCTGGAGATGCTCGATGCCGGCGCGCCCCGACCCGCCGCAATCGTCGGGGTGCCGGTCGGTTTCATCGGTGCCGCCGAATCCAAGGACGCGCTGATCGAACACGGTCTGCAGATCCCGCACCTGGTGGTTCGGGGACGACGCGGCGGCTCGGCGATGGCATCGTCCGCACTCAACGCACTGGCTCAGGAAGCGGAATGACCTCTACAGCGGACACTCCCGGAAGAATCTTCGGCGTAGGCCTGGGCCCCGGCGATCCCGAACTCATCACCCGCAAGGCTGCGCGACTGATCGGCGACGCCGACGTGGTCGCCTACTACTCGGGAACACACGGCCGGTCGATTGCGCGTGCGATTGCGGCCGACCTCATCCCGGACGGTGCGCTCGAGGAACGTCTGGTGTACCCGGTGACGACCGGCACCGTCGACCACCCGGGCGGATACGACGGCGCGATCGCCGACTTCTACGACGAGTCGGCGGCCCGATTGGCCGTGCACCTCGATGCGGGCCGGACCGTGGTGGTGCTGTGCGAGGGCGACCCGTTGTTCTACGGCTCCTACATGTACCTCCACGATCGACTCGCGACCCGCTACGACGCCGAGGTGGTGCCGGGAGTGACATCGTTCTCCGCAGCGGCGGCCGCGGCGGCGGAACCGCTGGTGCGACGTACCGATGTCCTGACGATTCTGCCGGGAACGCTGCCGGAACCGGAACTGGCACGTCGGCTCGCCGACACCGACGGCGCCGTGATCATGAAGCTGGGCCGCACCTTTCCCGCAGTCCGCAACGCGCTCGCGCAGTCGGGTCGGCTCGCCGACGCCGTATACGTCGAGCGCGCGTCGATGGACGGTCAGCGGATCGCACCTGTTACCGATGTCGATCCGGCCGACGTGCCGTACTTCTCGGTGATCCTGGCACCCGGCGACCGGGCGCCCCGAAACGTCGGCATCGCGGACCGGTCCCGTCCGGCAATCGACACGAGACCGGAACCTGTGTGCGCCCACGAGGTTCTGGTGATCGGTTTGGGTCCCGCCGGCGAGAAGTGGCTGACACCGGAAGCGTCCGATGCGCTCGCGTCCGTGGACCACGTCGTCGGATACGGGCCGTACGTGGACCGGGTACCGGTTCGTGCAGGCCTGCAACGGCATTCGACCGGAAATACTGTGGAGATCGATCGCGCCCGGTTCGCTCTCGATCTCGCGCTGGCCGGAGAGAAGGTTGCCGTGGTCTCCGGTGGCGACGCCGGGATCTTCGGCATGGCGTCGGCAGTGTTCGAGGCCGCTCGCGACGACAAATACGACTCCGTACCGATCCGGGTACTTCCCGGTGTATCCGCGGTGCAGGCGGTCGCGGCCCGCGCCGGTGCACCGATCGGAGCGGATTTCGCGGTGATGAGCCTGTCCGACCGGCTCAAGCCGTGGGAGGTGATCGAACGCCGTCTGGTCGCTGTCGCCGAAGCCGACCTCGTGCTGGGTATATACAACCCGGCGTCTCGCTCACGCACGACGCAGGTCGCCGACGCCAAGGCCGTACTGCTGCGGCACCGCCCGGGCGACACTGTCGTCGTGGTGGGACGCGACGTGGGCCGCTCGGGAGAATCGCTCGATGTCACCACGCTCGAGAAGCTCGATCCGGCGAGCATCGACATGAAGTGCCTGCTCATCATCGGTGCTGCGGGAACCACGGTGACGGCAGCCGGGGCGGTGTGGACCGCACGATCGGTTCGGTGACGACCGCTACACGTGGCGAGGGCGCGCCGGGTCGTAGAGATGCGAGCACGCCACGTCGGACTGCTCCCGGACACCGAGCGCCCTACCCACGAGAATCACCGCGGTGTGCTTCAACCCGGCCTGCTCGACCCGGTCCGCGATGTCCGCGAGCGTGCCGCGGAGCACCAACTCGTCGGGGCGTGACGCGAAGGCCACGACAGCAGCCGGGCAGTCGGTTCCGTACTCCGCACCCAGCTCCTCCGCGAGAACCCGCACCCTGGTGATCGCCAGGTGCAGAACCAGACTGGCGCGCAGACCCGCGACACGGGCGAGGGTCTCGGTGTCGGGCATCGCGGTCGACCGCGCCTGCGTACGGGTGAGCACGACGGTCTGCGCCAGTTCCGGCACCGTGAGTTCAACACCGAGGGTGGCCGCTGCCGCCGCATACGCGGGCACGCCCGGAGTGACGTCCCACGGCACTCCGGCCGCGTCGAGCCGCCGGGTCTGCTCGGTGAGCGCCGAGTACAGCGACGGGTCGCCCGAACACAACCGCACCGCGTCGAGGCCGCGGCGGTGTGCATCGACGAGATGCTCGGTGATTCGATCGAGGTCCAGGTGCTGGGTGTCCACGAGTTCGGCATCGTCGGCGCAGTGCGCGAGGATCTCGTCGTCGAGGTAGGTACCCGCGTACAACACCACCGGCGCGTGCCGCAGCAGCTCGGCCGCACGCAGCGTCAGCAGGTCGGCCGCACCGGGCCCGGATCCTACGAAATGGACGGTCATTTTCCACCTTTCACAATGGACCACTGCACCACCGGGCGCAGTGCTTGCCACCCGGTGAATGTTCCTATAGGCGCGGCCTGTTCGACCGACAACCGGGTCAGCTCACCGCCGTACGTCTTCCACCACTCCACGAGCACGGCCTCCGTCTCGAGGGTCACGGAGTGAGCCACGAGACGACCACCCTCGCGCAGCGCATTCCAGCACGCGTCGAGCACTCCGGCTCGACTACCACCGCCACCGACGAAGATCGCGTCCGGCGTCTCGAGTCCCGACAACGCCTCCGGTGCCCCACCGAGCAGTACACGCACCGAGGTCGGTACCCCGAGCCGGGAGGCGTTGCGCTCGACCGTCTTCGCGCGGGAGGGGTTCCGCTCGAGCGCGATCGTCCGGCAACTCGGATCGGTGCGCGCCCATTCGATTCCCACCGATCCGGCACCGGCTCCGACGTCCCACAACAACTGTCCGGGTTTCGGCGCGAGCGCGCAGACCGCTGCGACCCGGATGGGTCGTTTGCTGAGCTGACCGTCGTGTTCGAAACACTCGTCGGGAAGCCCAGGGATCGTCGAGTTGCCCTCGGCTCCCGCACATTCGATGCACAGAAGACTCAGATCACCGCCCGGCACACCGACGAACTCCCGCGCCGTGCCCGCCCGGCGCGACTCGTCGGCCTCGCTACCGAGATTCGACAGGATCGTCACCCGTGCGGCACCGAATCCTTCGTCGACGAGCAGTCGCGCAACCACATCGAGGCTCGATGCATCCGAGGTCAGCACGATCAGCCGTCGATCACGAGACAGGTACCGGCGCAACGTGTCGACGTTCCGGCCGACGAGAGTGACGGTCTCGCAATCCTCCGCAACCCATCCCATCCGGGCACGGGCCAGTGCGACCGACGACACCGCCGGAATCACGTGCACCGCGTCGCGGCCGAGCCTCCGGATCAACGTCGATCCGATTCCGGACACCAGCGGATCACCCGACGCGAGCGCAACGATCGACCGCCCGGCATAGCGGGCGAGCACGTCGTCGAGACCCGCGAGCAGCGGGGACGGCCACGGCTCGCGGATCGCGCCGGAGACCGGCACCGACGCAAGATGCCGACGTCCGCCGAGCAGGACGTCGGCGCCCAGAACGTGTGCCCGCGCGGCCGGCACGACGCCGGCCCAGCCGTCGGCGCCGATGCCGACCACGGTGATCGAAGAACCCATGGCGGTGAACCATAGTGCAGGGCGGTGTGGATACACTCGGCCACGGCAAGACAATCGAAGGTGCCCCTCACGGGGATAATCGGGAAGCCGGTGAGAATCCGGCACAGGCCCGCTGCGGTGACCCGGGAGTCGTCGATCATGCGCGTACGCGCAGCCACTGGACCATCGGTCCGGGAAGGCGATCGCACGATGTCCGACCGGGAAGTCCGAATACCGGCCTTCGATTCAGCTGCCGAAGAGTACGTCCCAGCGGGAGCCTGTGGAGGGTCGAGTAGTGCACGTGTATCCGTTCAGCGCCGTCGTCGGTTCAGACGATCTGGCGCTCGCCCTGACGCTGTGCGCAGTGTCGCCGGAGATCGGCGGCGTGCTCGTGCGCGGCGAGAAGGGCACCGCGAAATCGACGATGGTCCGGGCGCAGGCCGCACTGTTGCCGCCGGTAGGCGAGGTCGAGGGCTGCCGCTTCGCGTGTGATCCCCGGTCGGTCGACCCAGCCTGCCCCGACGGACCGCACCCGACGGACGCGCCCGTACGGCGTCGTCCGGCGCGCCTCGTCGAACTGCCGGTGGGCGCCACCGAGGACCGGGTGACCGGTTCGCTGCACCTGCAGAAAGCGTTGTCGGCGGGCACTGCGGAATACGAACCCGGCCTCCTCGCGCTCGCGCATCGCGGCGTGCTGTACGTCGACGAAGTGAACCTCCTGCACGACCATCTCGTCGATCTGCTGCTCGATGCCGCTGCGATGGGGCGTTCCACAGTCGAACGCGACGGGGTGTCCGTCACCCATGCCGCACGATTCGTGCTGGTCGGCACCATGAATCCCGAGGAAGGCGAACTGCGACCGCAGCTACTGGACCGGTTCGGCCTGACGGTCGACGTGGCGGCGCCACGTGATCCGCAGTTGCGTGCCGAGATCATCCGCCGTCGCCTGTCATTCGACGCCGACCCCGCCGCATTCACCGCGCAGTGGGCCGATGCCGAAGCCGCGCTTTCCGAGCGCATCGTCGATGCGCGCCACAGGATGCCGCAGGTTCAGCTCGGTGATGCTGCGCTGGTCGCGATCGCGGAGGTGTGCGCTGCGTTCGACGTCGACGGCATGCGTGCCGATCTGGTGACCGCGAAAACTGCCGTGGCGCACGCAGCCTGGGAAGGCCGCAGTGAGGTGACCCGCGAGGACATCGCGGTCGCGGCGAAACTCGCGCTGCCGCACCGCCGCCGCCGCACTCCCTTCGACTCGCCGGGGATGGACGAGGATCTGCTCGACGAACTACTCGGCAACACCGCGCCCGACGAAGATCCCGACGGCGGTCCCGACGATGGCGGACCCGACGGTCGCGGACCCGACGGTCGCGGACCCGACGGTGGCGGCGCACCCGATCCGTCCGGTCCGGCGGGCGGCGACGCGGATACTGCATCCTCCGAAGCAGATTCCGCGGCCCCCGAGACGAAGTCGGAGCGGAAGTCCGCCCCCGCACCCACCGCGGTGTCCGCCCCCGGCGATCCGTACCGCACCCGGCTGTTCACCGCGAACGGCACCGGGCGCGGCGCGCCGGGCCGGCGTTCACGGGCACGCACCACCACCGGGCGCACGGTCGGTGAGCATCGCGGCGATTCCGGCCCGATCCATCTCCCCGCGACTATCCGCGCGAATGCCCGCTCCCGTTCGGGCGGGCAGGAAGCCGGGCCGGGCGGGCTTCGGGAACTGCGACGCAAGGTGATCGAGGGTCGCGAGGCAAACCTGGTGCTCCTGTGCGTCGACGCCTCCGGGTCGATGGCCGCGAAACAGCGTATGACCCAGGTGAAGACCGCGATCCTGTCGTTGCTGCTCGACGCGTACCGCCGCCGCGACACCGTCGGCCTGGTCACCTTCCGGGGGTCCGCCGCGAGTCTCGCTCTCCCTCCCACGAGTTCGGTGGACGTGGCCGCCGCACGCCTTCGCGACCTTCCCGCCGGCGGACGCACACCGCTCGCGGAGGGGTTGATCGAATCCGCCGAGACCGTTCGGCGGCACCGGTTGCGCGACCCGGATCGGCGCGCGTTGCTCGTCGTCGTCACCGACGGTCGCGCCACGTCCGGCGAGAATGCCGTGAACAGGTCCCTCGCGGCGGCAGATGTGATTGCAGCACAGAGAATCTCCGCGGTAGTCGTCGACTCCGAAACGGGCCGGTTCCGCATGGGACTGGCGGGGCGGCTCGCCGAGCGACTCGGAGCCGAATACGTGCATGTCGGCGATGTGCACGCCGACGCACTCACCGGAATCGTTCGAGGAAGGGCCGCCTGATGCCGAAGGGACAACCCGACATCGTGCCCGACGACGGGCTCACCACCCGCCAACGGCGCAACCGTCCACTGCTCATGGTCAACACCGGTGACGGCAAAGGGAAGTCGACGGCTGCATTCGGGCTTGCCCTGCGCGGCTGGAACCAGGGCTGGTCGGTCGCGGTGTTCCAGTTCGTCAAGTCCGCCAAGTGGCGACTCGGTGAGCAGACCGCGTTCGAAACCCTCGGCGAATTGCACACCGAGCGTGGCACGGGCGGTCCGATCGAATGGCACAAGATGGGCTCGGGCTGGTCGTGGTCGCGCAAGGAGGGCAGCGACGAGGACCATGCCGCCGATGCACTCGCAGGGTGGCGCGAGATCCAGCGACGTCTGGCCGCGGAGCAGCACGGATTGTATGTGCTCGACGAGTTCACCTATCCGATCAACTGGGGCTGGATCGACCTCGACGAGGTCGTCGATACCCTCTCCCACCGCACCGGGCACCAGCACGTCATGATCACGGGACGTCGCGCCGACCCGAAACTGCTCGACATCGCCGACCTCGTCACGGAGATGACGAAGATCAAGCACCCCATGGACGCGGGCCAGAAGGGCCAGCGGGGAATCGAGTGGTGAGAGCAAACCAGTGGTAGCCCTTCCCCGCCTCGTCGTCGCCGCGCCGGCCTCCGGGCACGGTAAGACCACCGTGTCCGCAGGGCTGATGGCCGCCCTGCGGCGCACCGGAATGGTGGTCTCGGGACACAAGATCGGCCCCGACTACATCGACCCCGGCTACCACGCACTGGCGACGGGACGTCCCGGCCGCAACCTCGATCCGCATCTCGTCGGCGAAGATCTCGTGGCACCGCTGCTCCTGCACGGTGCTGCAGGCGCCGACATCGCGGTGGTCGAGGGCGTCATGGGGTTGTACGACGGAATGCTCGGCACCGACGGTTTCGCGTCGACCTCACACGTCGCGTCGTTGCTGACCGCGCCGGTGATCCTCGTCGTCGACGTGTCGCACGCATCGCGGTCGATCGCGGCGATCGTGCACGGCATGGCGTCGTACGACCGCGGGACCCGCATCGCGGGGGTGATCTTGAACAAGGCCGGCTCCCAGCGTCATTCGGACGAGGTGATCGCGGCGCTGGAGCCCACCGGCATCCCGGTGCTCGGGGTACTGCACCGCGACGACGGAATCTCGGCTCCCTCCCGGCACCTGGGCCTGATCCCCGCCGACGAGCGCGCGGAGGCGGCCGGGCAACTCGATCGGCTCGCCGACCGGATCGCGGAATACATCGACCTTGCCGAACTCGTGCGGATCGCGCGGACGGCACCGGATGTGCACGGCCGGTCGTGGGAGCCCGGCGAGTCGGTGTCCAGCGGCACGTCGGTGTCCCACGGCGAGGCCGGTCCGGTCGTCGCGATTGCGGGGGGCCGCGCCTTCACCTTCCGCTACACCGAAACCGAAGAACTGCTGCGGGCCGCCGGATGCCGCACCGTCACCTTCGATCCCTTGCGCGACGAGAAGCTTCCGGACGGCACCACCGGAATCTATCTGGGTGGCGGATTCCCGGAGGTCCACGCCGCGGATCTCTCCGCGAATGCGCCTCTGCGTGACCATCTCCTGTCTGCGATCACCGCCGGTGTACCGACCGTCGCCGAATGCGCCGGTCTGCTGTACTTGTGCCGCGACGTCGACGGCGCCGAGATGGTCGGTGCGCTCGATGCGTCCGCGCGGATGACCTCCCGACTGACCCTGGGCTACCGCACCGCGATCGCCACGACCGACAGCCTGCTGGCCACCGCCGGCACCCGCGTCACCGGACACGAGTTCCATCGCACCGTCGTCGAGCCCGGCACTGCCCCCGGCTGGTTGCTCAACGGGCGGCCCGACGGTGTCGCGACTGCCACGCTGCACGCCTCCTACCTGCACACCCACTGGGCGGGTCACCCGCAACTCGCGCAGCGGTTCGCCGAGGCTGCTCGCGTCGCGACACCTGTGCCGGCACCGCCGCCGCGACCTCGCCTGCGCGCCCCCGACCTGCACCACCACGGCGATCGCGAAGCAACCCCGGGACTTGTCGACCTCGCCGTCAACGTCTCGACACGGCCTCGTCCCGCGTGGCTGGACGATGCACTGCGCGCGTCCCTCGAGGATCTGGACCGCTACCCGGACCCGGGGGCCGCCCGGTCCGCGCTCGCCGACCGGCACGGCCGAACCGTCGACGAGGTACTGCCCACCGCGGGCGGTGCCGAAGCCTTCACTCTCATCGCACGTGCACGGACATGGCGTGCCCCGGTGGTCGTGCATCCGCAGTTCACCGAGCCGGAGGCGGCCCTCGCCGCGGCCGGGCACGACGTGCGGCGGGTGATCCTGCGCGCCGGCGACGGCTTCGTCCTCGATCCCCGTGCCGTGCCCGACGATGCGGATCTCGTCGTGGTCGGCAACCCCACGAACCCGACGTCGGTACTGCACCCCGCCGGGACGTTGCGGGCACTGCTCCGGCCGGGACGTGTCGTGGTGGTCGACGAAGCTTTCATGGACGCTGTTGCCGGAGAGCCAGAGTCGCTTGTGGGCGAGCGGGATTCCGGTTTGCTGGTGATCCGTTCGCTGACGAAAACCTGGGCGATTCCCGGCATCCGGGCGGGGTATGTCGTCGGAGCCTCCGACGTGATCGCGGATCTCGCGGCGCAGCAACCTCCGTGGTCGGTGTCGACCCCTGCCGCGGCGGCGATGATCGCGTGCGCGTCGGCACGCGCCACGTCGGAGGCCGAGACGATCGCGCGGGAGGTCGCCGCCGACCGAGCCGCACTCGTCGAGGCGCTGGGCGACGCGGGCCTGACGGTGTCCGGCGCTCCCGCCGGGCCGTTCGTGCTGGTACCCGTGCCCACCGATACTCGGGAGCAGTTGCGCGCGAGGGGCTTCGCCGTGCGTCGCGGCGACACATTCCCCGGGCTCGGCGAGCAGTGGGTGCGGATCGCCGTACGCGACCGCGCCACCACCGCCGCACTGCTCGATGCGTGGAGATCGATCCGATGAGGGCAGCAGGGCTGGTGCTGGGGTACCTCGCCGACCAGGTTTTCGGTGATCCGCGGCGGTGGCATCCCGTGAGCGGGTTCGGAAAAGTCGCGCGGTCGGTCGAACGCACAATGTATGCCGACAACCGCAGCGCCGGAGTCGCATTCACGATGGTGCTCGTCGGCTCCACCGGGCTACTGGGCTGGACGGCCGACCGGGTGACCCGCTCGCGCCCTCTGCTCAACACCGCGGTCGTCGCCGTCGCCACATGGGTGGTGCTCGGGGGCCGATCCCTCGGTGCCGAGGCGGGCGCCCTGGACGACCAGTTGAGCCGCGGCGACCTCGCCGCGGCACGGGTGCAGGTCACGCATCTCGTCGGCCGCGACCCCTCCCAGCTCGACGCTGACGACATCGCCCGCGCGACAATCGAATCCGTCGCCGAGAACACCTCGGACGCCGTCGTGGCACCGCTCGTGTGGGGAGCGGTTCTCGGTCCGGCCGGGCTGCTCGGCTATCGCGCCGCGAATACGCTGGACGCCCGGGTCGGGCACCGCACTCCCCGCCTGGAACGATTCGGGTGGGCATCGGCGCGGTTCGACGATGTACTCAACCTCGTCCCGGCTCGGCTGACCGCACTGCTGGCCGCGGCGCTGGGCGGGCGTCCCGTCGCGGCACTCCGAGCATGGCGGCGCGACGCGCACAAGCATCCGAGTCCGAACGCGGGTCCCGTCGAGGCGGCTTTTGCCGGGGCGCTCGGAATCACGCTCGGGGGAGCGAACGTCTATCACGGGGTCGTCGAGGATCGCGGGACCCTGGGCGACGGCCCGGCACCCGCCCCGGCGGATATCGCGAGAACCGCGCGTCTCGCAGCACGGGTAGGTGCGGGAGCACTCGTCTCGACCGTTGCACCGGCCGTCGCCGTGCGGGTCGCGGTGTGCAGACGTCGTTGACGGTCGCGGCCGGAACTCGTCCCACGGGACGTTCCGGGCAGCGGCATTGCGCAGCGGTGCACGCCACGGCAACAGGCCCACGCACCCGACGCGAGCCACGCCGCGGAAGGGAAGAAAAGTCCGGGAACTCAGATCCGAGAGACCGGCGGTTCGAGGACCCAAGCGACCGCGTCGCCCACGGTCGCCACGGTGCGCACGCCGGGCGGCCCCACGGGCCGGTTCACCATGATCACCCGCACGCCGAGGTCAGCAGCTGCGTCGAGCTTCGCTCGCGTGAGATCGCCCCCGGAATCCTTGGTGACCAGCGTATCCACGTCGTATTCCCGCATCAGCGTGCGTTCACTGTCGAAGGTGTACGGGCCGCGAGCGTGCACCACTGTCCAGTCGGGAGGGAACTCGCCGTCGAGCGGGTCGACGATCCGCACCACCACCCGGTGCTTCCCGAGCGGTTCGACGAAACGATCGAGCGTCTGACGGCCCGTAGTCAGAAAGACACCGGATCCACCGGCCGCGACTCGAGCGGCCTCGTCGTGGCAGGCCACCCGGATCCATCCACCGGTGTCGTCGGTCCATCCAGGACGCTGCAAGCGCACCAACGGGATTCTCGCGGCGCGGCAGGCTTCGGCCGCGTTGGCGCTGATACCCTCCGCGAAAGGATGGGTCGCGTCGACGACCGCGTCGACACCGTGGGTGCGCAGGTACGCTTCGAGCCCGGAGGCCCCGCCGAACCCGCCGATACGCACTGCTCCGGCAGGCAGGCGTGGGTTGCGCACTCGCCCGGCGAGCGAGGACACGACATCGACTCCGTTGTCGCACAACAGCTGTGCGAGTGCACGGGCCTCGCCGGTGCCACCGAGGACAAGCACCGTCATGCCAATGCTCCCGTCAAGGTCGGCAGCGTGGGGCGGTCCCTCATCATCGAGAGCAGCCCATCGACGTCGATGTGCTCGTCGATCATGTCGGCGAGGACGTCGAGCCGCGCCTCGCGTTGTGCGGCGAAATTCACTGCGCCCGTGTGCACCTCGCGGCCTGCCGCGGCGGCAACCTCGTGTAACCACGCCGCGCGCAGTGCGTCGCCCTCCAGGGTGCCGTGCCACATGGTGCCGAACACGTTGCCTCGCCGGGCACCACCGAGGAACTCGTCGTCGCCACCGGCACAGATGCGTCCGTGATGGATCTCGTAGCCCGTCGCCTCTGCTCCGAGCGCCGAGCCGGCCGGTAGCCGCAGCACTTTACGGCGGCCGAATTCCGTTCTCACAGCGAGTAGTCCGAGCCCTCGGGCCCGCGCACCCGGCGTTCCTTCGATGCCGTGGGGGTCGACGATGTCATGGCCGAGCATCTGGAATCCCCCACAGATGCCCAGAACCGAGCCGCCCCGCTGTGCATGGTCGACGATGGCCCTGTCGAGGCCACGCGCACGCAGCCAGGCAAGGTCTGCGAGTGTCGCGCGAGTACCGGGCACGATCACGACATCCGCGCCCGCGAGCGTGCGCGGATCGTCGACGAACCGCACTCGTACATCCGGTTCGAGGCACAAGGCGTCGACATCGGTGAAATTACTGATGCGCGGCAACATCACGACAGCGATGGTGAGCGCACCGTCGCCGGGGTGGCTCGGACGCGATGTCAATGCGAGGGAATCCTCGGAGTCCAGCCACAGATCGCGCTGCCACGGCAGCACCCCGAGCACCGGCCGTCCGGTCAGCGCCGACAACGAGTCCAGGCCCGGTTTCAGCAGAGCGGCATCGCCGCGGAACTTGTTGATCACGAAGCCGCGTACCAGCTGCTGATCGGCGGCATCGAGGAGCGCGAGCGTGCCGTACATCGACGCGAAGACCCCACCGCGGTCGATGTCACCGACGAGAATCGTCGGAAGTGAGCCGTGTTGCGCCAGACCCATATTGACGTAATCGTGCGCACGGAGATTTATCTCGGCGGCACTGCCCGCACCCTCGCACACGACCACGTCGAACCTGGCGCGGAGGTCGTCCAGTGCCGAGAATGCCGCGTCGGCGAGGTATTGACGGCCACCAGCGAATTCACCGGCTTCGAGAGTCCCCGCCGGTTGTCCCAGCACCACTACGTGGCTGCGACGGTCGCTGCCGGGTTTGAGGAGTACCGGATTCATGGCCGGTTCCGGAGTCGCGCGGGCGGCGATCGCCTGAACCCATTGCGCGCGGCCGATTTCGGCACCCGCACCGGTGTCGGGATCGATCGTCACCATGGAGTTGTTGGACATGTTCTGCGCTTTGTACGGCGCGACCGTCAGACCGCGCCGCGACAGTGCCCGGCAGATCCCGGCGGTGACCACCGACTTTCCGGCGTCCGAGGTGGTCCCGGCGACCAGCAGGCCGTACGCCGTGCTCACCACGCCGTGACCACGAGGCGGCGCGGCGCGCGCTCGGTCAGGAACGTGAAAACCCGTCCGAGTGCCGTCCGGAACGTGACCACGATGATCGCGGCGACCGCACGAGAACGCGAGTTCAACATGTCACCCGGGCATGGGTAAGAACAACCACGGCAACCTCCTGGGATTTCGCGTCCCATCCGAAAGCCATGCGCCGAGGGAGTTTTCTGGCTTCCGAAAGAGGTAATGCTCTCGGTTACAGTGGCGCGACCGCTCCGGTATCCCACCGGATTGCCTACACCTCGGCACATGCGTACCGGGGTACCTTGGCATCACCGACACATCCTGTCAAGAGTGCGCGAGAATGGCTCTCGTGCCCCGCCTGTTTCTGATCTCCCATGCGTCCACCGAGGCTCAACGCGTCGTTGCCTTTCCCAGCGACGAGCCCGTCTCCGACCGAGGACGACGGGAACTGACGAGGGCAACTGCGCCGGTCACCGACCGCGCACTCACTGCGCCGGAACTACGGACAATCGAAACGGCGGCAGCACTGGGCCTGTCCGCAGCCGTGGAACCACTACTACGCGACCTGGATTTCGGGCGGTGGACCGGCAGGACGATGGAAGAGGTCCCGGAATCGGGTCTCGCTGTATGGCTCGGCGATCCGGAATCCGCCCCGCACGGAGGAGAGTCCATCCACGACCTGATCGTGCGTGCGGGCACCTGGCTCACGTCACTGATGGATTCGCCGGAACGCATCGTCGCGGTGACGCACGCCGCTGTGGTGCGGGCAGCGACGCTGTGCGCGCTCGGTGCGCCCGCGTCGGCGTTCTGGCGCGTCGATGTCCGTCCCCTCGCTGTAACCCGCCTCGACGGGAGGGACGGTCGCTGGAACCTGCGGTTGGGATGAATCGCTACCAGGTCACGTCCTGCTCACAGCGCCGGCCGTCGACCGTTCCCTCGACCTGCACGGTCGCGTGCTCGAGGCCGTGCGACGACAAGGTGGTGCGCGCCGAATCGAGGATCCACTGGGGATCGTGGTCGCTCACGAGGTGCACAGTCGCGACGTCCATGCCGGTGGTCAGCGTCCAGACATGCAGGTCGTGCACTCCGCACACCCCCGGCAGCGCCGCGAGATCCAGGCGCAGCGCCTCGACATCGAGGTGGGCGGGCGAGGCCTGGGTGAGGATCCGCAGCGATGCCGCCGCGAGACGCAACGCGCGAGGGATCACCCACAGGGAAATCAGGACGCCGACGACGACGTCGGCGAGGGTCCACCCGAACACGAGTACCAGACCTCCCGCGACGAGAACGCCGACGCTGCCGACCGTATCGGCGAGCACCTCCGTGTAGGCGCCGCGCACGGCGAGGCTGTCCTCGACATCGGTGCGCAGCATCGCCATCACGACGAGGTTCGCGATAAGACCTGCCAGCGCGGTGAGGATCATCGGCAGTCCCGGCACTTCGGGCGAGTCGCCGATACGGCCGATCGCCTCGTAGAAGACCCAGCCCGCAACGCCGAGCAGCAGGACGGCGTTGACCATCGCGGTGAGTACCTCGGCACGGTGCCACCCGAAGGTGCGGGCCGCAGCGGCGCTCCCCCGGCGCGCGAGCACCAGCGCGACCAGCCCCATCGCGACACCGACGACGTCGGTGAGCATGTGCCCCGCATCGGCGAGCAGTGCGAGCGACCCGATCCACAGTCCGACACCGGCCTCGAGCACGAGGAAGGCCAGCAGGATGCCGAGTGCGATCGCCATCCGCTTGATGATCGTCGGAGACGGCCCTGCGCTGCCGCCGTGTCCGTGGCCTACGCCGTGTGAATGTCCGTGCCCGGAGCCCATGGCCCTCCTTCCAGGGTCCCGGCCATCGTATGCATGAATGCGCATGTATTCAACGGCTAGGTCCACCGGGGTGAGTCAGGACTCCGGTTCGTAGGCGGGCCGCTCGACCGTCGGCGGCAATGTCGCGATCGCCGAGATGCGTTTGAGCCCGGCGACCTGCAGCAAGTCGACGAGCAACGAACGCATCTGCGCGAAGACGACCGTCGCCGACACACCCGCTCCCTCGACGAGGTCGGGGCTCATCCGCTTCGCCGCACGGCGCAGCACTCGCGCGGCCGCAGCTTGGTCGGGCTGGTCCCCCGGCTCTGCGAGAACCATCTCGCGGAGCACGTCGACCGCGTCGGCCAGTTGATCGAACTGCGATACCAGCCGGGGATCGAGGATCTCGTCGTCGCGCACGAGGGTGAGCGACCGCCGGGTGAGCACCCGGACGTTGCGCATCGCGTGGTCGATCGGGTCTGCCGCGGCCGTCAGCACCGCGAGGCGCTTCCGGCTGTTCCAGTACAACGGTGAAATCCGGCTGATCTCCCGGCCGCCCTTGAGATGCGTCCGCATCGTGTCGATGGCCTGCTGGGTGGCGCGGGCCTGTCGAAGCGCTTCTTCGATCGGTTTCGGATTGTTTTCGACCAGTCCGGCTTCTACTTTGCGCAGAACATCCGCGGCGGTCCCGAGAATCTCGGCGGCGTTGCGACGCGCGCGGCGCACCGGGTGGGTGGGGACCAGTGCAACTACCGCGACCCCCACCAGACCACCCACGAGCGCGTCGACCATTCGATCGAACCCGCCTGCTTCACCGGGCGGGAGGAGCGTCGCGACCAGCACGGCCGAGTTGCCCGCCTGGATCGCAAAGATCGGGCCGCTGTTGAGCGCGACCGCGGTGGCCATCGCCATGGCGACGACCAGCGCGATCTGCCAGGGCCCGGATCCGATGAGCGAGACGATCAGGTCACCGACACCGATCCCCACGGTGACACCGCACACCAATTCGACGCTGCGGCGCAGCCGTGCGCCGAGCGACAAGCCGAGTGACACCACCGCCGCGATCGGCGCGAAGAAGGGTGTCCCGTGATGGATGACGTCCTTGGCCACCCACCACGCCAGACCCGCGGCGAGAGCGCACTGCACGATCGGCAGCGCGGAAGACCGCAGGCGTTGCCCGGACGACTTCAGGCGCTCACGCGCACCGGCGCGAGAGGGGAAGCGCCTACTCGACGCCAAGTGCTTCCGCCGCGCGGGGATCGCAGTCCTCGAGAAGATCGAGGCAGCGTGCGTGCTCGTCCGTCTCCCCGATCTCCTTCGCGGCCGTGGCGAGAGCGGCGACGCACCGCAGGAAGCCGCGGTTCTGTTCGTGGCTGTAGGGAACGGGACCGTAACCCTTCCATCCGTTCCGGCGGAGTTGGTCGAGACCACGGTGGTAACCGGTGCGGGCGTACGCGTAGGCGGCAATGGTGTCGCCGCGTTCGTGTGCGGCTTCCGCCAGATATGCCCATGCGATCGAGGCAGTGGGGTGCTCGGCCGCGACCTTCGCCGGGTCCTCACCGTTGAGCAGCGCCGACTCCGCCTCGTCGTCGCCGGGAAGGAGGGTGGGCTGGGGTCCGAGAAGATCACCGAATGACGTCATGGGCCCATTCTGCCCGTCTCATCTCCGCGGTCGATAGGCTGCCCGGGAAACCCATCCGTCGAACGAGGTGCAGGCGCGTGCCCGATCCGAACAACGAAGACCCCACCGACCAGAAACCGACCGACAAGCCGACGTCCACCGACGCCGGATCCGCGACCACGCACGACAATTCCTCGACGCGTCGCGGCGACACCGCCGACGGACCAGCCGAGCCCGGTACGACCCCCGAAGCCGAGACCGCCGAGGTCCCCACGTCCGAGAAGGCAGGGGCGGACGACACAGCAGCGGCAGCGGCAGACGACACGGCAGCGGCGGACGAGCCGACGGTCCCCGAAAAGCCCACGCCGGCCGAGAAGCCGTCGGCCGTCGAGGAAACACCGCCCGTCGACAAAGCCCCCGCCGCGCAGATCCCGGCCGCCGAGGAAACCCCAGCCGTCGAGGAAACCCCGGCCGCAGAGCAGACGCCTTCGACCGAGCACACGCCTCCCGCCGAGCAAAAGTCTCCCGCCGAGCAACAGTCTCCCGTCGAGCAAAAGCCGGCTGTCGAAGACCCGCCGACCGAGCGGTTCTCCCAGGTTGTACCGGAGCGCGGCCGCGCGCCGGGCGCCGGCGACGTCGAGACACCCTCGCGGCCGGCACCGGATCCCGCGACGGCACCGGATCCCGCGCCGGCACCCGACGCGGCGGATGCCCCCACGGTGCAGATCCCGGTCACCTCACACATCCCGAAGCCGCCTCCGGCGCGCATTCCGCCCCGAAGCGCTCAGCCCCAGCCTGTCCGTCCCGAACCGGCACCCATCGAACTGCAGCCCTCCCCGACGCGGATTCCTCCGTCCCACGACAACGATCGCAGGCGCAGGAGGATCGCTGCCGGCATCGGGGTGATCGTTCTCGTGGCGGTGGTGGCAGCCGTCGCGCTCGCCGTCTTCCTGCAGAACCGTTCGGACAACAGTCCCGAAAGCCGCATCCGGGCGAGCATCGGCACGTTCGTCGAGGGCCTTGCCGACGGGGATCTCGAGACGCTGCGCGCGTCCACTTGCGGGTCGCTCGCCGACTTCTATTCGTCGGTCGACCCGGCGGAGTTCGACAGCATCCACGACCTTGCGGTGCAGGACGGCTCGATCCCGGTGGTGACGAGCGTCGACCGCATCCAGATCACGGACAGCACAGCGATCGCCCAGGTCACCGCGCACACGACACGCAGCCCGGCGGATGTCACCGACCGCACCTTCGATCTCGCGCTCGTCGGCGACGAGTGGAAGGTCTGCAGCGAGTAATCCCGGGTACAACGCGAACGGGGCGCCGACAGAGTGTCGGCGCCCCGTTCGCGTTGCACCGGATGGTGCGAACCGGTATTCGCGACTACTTCGCGGACACCGAACGTCCGGCGGACCGCAGGTCGTTGCACGCCTCGATGACACGCTCCGTCATCGATGCCTCGGCCTTCTTCAGGTAGCTACGCGGGTCGTAGACCTTCTTGTTGCCGACCTCGCCGTCGATCTTCAGAACGCCGTCGTAGTTCGAGAACATGTGGCCGGCGATCGGACGGGTGAACGCGTACTGCGTGTCGGTGTCCACGTTCATCTTCACCACGCCGTAGCCGAGGGCTTCGTCGATTTCCGACTTCAGCGAACCGGAACCGCCGTGGAACACCAGGTCGAACGGCTTCGAGCCCTCGGGGAGACCCAGCTTCGACGTGGCAACAGCCTGGCCCTCGGCCAGGACAGCCGGCTTGAGCTTGACGTTGCCGGGCTTGTAGACCCCGTGCACGTTGCCGAAGGTCGCGGCAAGAAGGTAGTGGCCCTTGTCGCCCGCGCCCAGCGCATCGACGGTCTTCTCGAAATCCTCGACGGTCGTGTAGAGCTTGTCGTTGATGGCGTTCTCGACGCCGTCCTCTTCACCACCGACCACGCCGATCTCGATTTCCAGGATGATCTTCGCTGCGGCGGCGTCGGCCAGGAGCTGCTGCGCGATCTCCAGGTTCTCGTCGATCGGGATGGCCGAGCCGTCCCACATGTGCGACTGGAACAGCGGGTTCTTGCCGGCGTCGACTCGCTCCTTCGAGATCGCGATCAGCGGACGGACATAGCTGTCGAGCTTGTCCTTAGGGCAGTGATCGGTGTGGAGCGCGATGGTGACGTCGTACTTGTCGGCAACGACGTGAGCGAACTCGGCGAGTGCCACGGCACCCGTCACCATGTCCTTGACGCCCAGGCCCGAGCCGAACTCGGCGCCACCGGTGGAGAACTGGATGATGCCGTCGCTACCGGCGTCCGCGAAGCCCTTGATCGCGGCGTTGATGGTTTCGGACGAGGTGCAGTTGATCGCCGGGAACGCAAAGGAATGCTCCTTGGCGCGCGCAAGCATCTCGGCGTAGATCTCGGGAGTCGCGATAGGCACAGCGGCTGTCCTCCAGTGAGAAGTCGATCGGCACCCCGCCGGGGTGTGGCAGGTGCCCTTGTTGTCCTTGCAGTATGTCAACTGACACGCCCGGTTCATACCCGGGCCGGGTTCCGCCCGATCCCGGCCGACGTGTTGCGATTCGGGCCGCCACTCCCGCAGCGGTACCCTGGCGAACGTGACTTTGGTAGAAGCCTCGGAATCTGTGACCAATCTGGCCCTGTTGCCCGGGTTTCTGGACCCCGTCAACCTCCTGAATTCGTTCGGCACCTGGATGCTCATCGGCCTTCTGGTCGTGGTGTTCATCGAGTCGGGTCTGCTGTTCCCGCTGCTCCCCGGCGACTCCCTGTTGTTCACCGCGGGTCTGATCGCGGCGGCGAAGTCCGCGGAGGTGGAGCCCTTCGCGCCGCTGTGGGTGCTGATGGTGACGATTCCGATCGCAGCGGTCCTCGGCGACCAGGTCGGGTACCTCATCGGCACCAAGGGCGGCGCCAAGCTGTTCAAGAGCGACGACGCGAAGCTCTTCAAGAAGAGCTATCTCGACGAGTCGCACCGCTTCTTCCTGCGGCACGGCCCGGCGATGATCTTCCTGGCACGCTTCGTGCCGATCGTGCGCACCTACGCCCCGCTCGTCGCCGGTGCCGCGAAGATGCCGTACCGGGTGTTCATCACCTACAACGTCATCGGCGGCATCGTGTGGGGCGCGGGCGTGACCCTGCTGGGTTACCTGCTCGGCCAGATCACGTTCATCGCCGACAACGTCGACTACATCTTCCTGCTGATCGTGTTCGTGTCGGTGCTGCCGATCCTCAACGAGGTCGTCAAGCGCTTCCTCGCGTCGCGTCGCAGTCCCGCTGCCGCGGCCGCGGTCGACGATTCCGAGCCGGCCACGATGCCCATCCCGCGTACCACCCCGGGCAAGTAACCCCCAGAGACCGAGAAAGGTGGTTTCCGTCCCCGAGCACCGGGGCCGGAAACCACCTTTCGCGTCTGTGCGGCCGGGATCTACGAACCCGCGGGCTTCGACGCCCGCTCGGCGGCGACGGCATGGGCGGCCTCCATCAGCATCCAGCCACCGAGTTGCACCGACAGATCGCGCTCGGCGACCGCCGACCCGCGCACCGAGCCGTGGGAGAACTGCGCGATGGCCGCACCGAATCCGGGAAGACGGGCCTGCCGCGTCCAGTCTTCGCCGAACAGCGGGAGTTCCTCGACCTGCAACCGGTTCTCCCACGCGGCTTCCGCCGACGCCAGCACGATCCGCGCCGCGGTGTTGCGAGCGCGCACATCGTCGTTGTCGTGCACGGGCAGCGTCGTCGCGACCATCGCGAGGTACCGAGTGAGAATCCCGTTGAACAGTCCGCCGTCGCCTCCACCGCCCCCCGTGACCACGCTTCGTTCGGTGAGGTTGTCGTCGACCGCCTCGACGAGACGATGCACGCGTTCCCGGTGCCGGGCGTCACCGAGTTGCACGGCAAGTTCGGTCTCGAGGCCGAGAGTGGCGCCCTGGCAGTAGCTGTACACCGCGCGCTCGTGCACGCCGTTACGGATGCCGTCGAGGACGAGGCCGGTCTCGGGATCCACGAGCGTCTCGTCGATCCAGTCCGCCATTTCCTGAGCACGCCACACCTTGCCGGCGCGAGCGAGCAGGAGCGCCGCGGGAGCATTCGCCGGAGCGTTGAAGAAGTCGTCACGACGGCGCCACGGGATGCCGCCGCCCTGCTCGGGAGCCCACGCGCCGGACAACTCCCCGACCAGCGTCGTGATCGCCGAGCGGTGGTCGACGTACACGTGACGCTGGGCTCGCTCGAGCGAGAGGCCGAGCCAGGCCATGTCGTCGAAGTAGTTGTTGGTCCAGCCCGACAGGTTGCGAATGCGGTGGGCACGGGTGAGCCGGACGACACGACGCCGTCGACGCGGCGTGGCGTCGCGTTCGGCGGCGTCGACAGCCAGGTCGATCAGGTGCGCCTGCCACCAGTAGTGCCACGTTCCGAAGAGCCGTTCACGACGTGCGGCGGGCCATCCGACCACGCCCAGCGCCGTTCCCGGCAGTGCCCACAGCCTGCGTACGTGGCGTGACATCACAGCAGTCTCCGCAGCGTCTGCACGCTCCGACCACTGCTCGGGCACAACGTTCATCATCCTCATCCCACACTGCCTGCATAGCCCCCGCAACGGCACCGCGAGGTGCCCGACTCTTCATCCGCGTTCGGGCCGTCGGTGTTACCTCACGGTGGCGAGATCGCTACCACGCGTCGGCGAGATCGGCGTGCTGCCGGATCCATGCGTGCATCGCGATCCCGGCAGCGACTCCGGCGTTCACCGAGCGAGTCGAACCGAACTGGGCGATGGACACCGTCATCGATGCCACGTCGCGGGCACGCTCGGTGACGCCGGGCCCTTCCTGCCCGAACAGCAGCAGACAGTTCCGGGGCAACTCGACCGTCTCGAGGGGAACCGACCCGGGGGTGTTGTCCACCGCGACGATCGTGAGGTCCTGGGCTGCCGCCCAGTGAAGCAACGCATCGACATCGGGATGATGCATCAGGTGCTGGTAGCGGTCGGTCACCATCGCCCCGCGGCGGTTCCAGCGACGTCGTCCGACGATGTGCACGGTGTTCACCGCGAACGCGTTGGCCGTGCGTACCACGGTGCCGATGTTGGCGTCGTGCCCGAAGTTCTCGATGGCGACGTGCAGAGGGTGCCGGCGCCGATCGATGTCCGCGACGATCGCCTCGCGCGTCCAGTAGCGGTAGGCGTCGACGACGTTGCGCCGGTCGCCGTGCGCGAGCAGTTCGGGGTCGTACCGCGGGTCGGTGGGCGGCTCGGTCCCGTATTCGTCGATCCACGGTCCGACACCGTGCGGATGCTCTCCCCATTCGGTCGGTCCGGGGAGCTCTTCGGCCGGGGCGTGCTCGTCGGTCGACATCGTCAGAACGTTTCGTTCGAGCTGGACGCGACGGTGAAGCCGTGCCCGGTGGTGTCGTTCGTGCACGTCACGTCGACAGCCGTGGTGCTACACGTGTAACCCAGTTCCGACAGCGTGGACCCGGGCGGCAGTGCCGGGCTCGCGCCTTCCGGCGACAGGTAGACGGGACCGCCCGAGCACACGAACTCGCCGGGACCGGTGTCCTGGACCCGGATGCCGTGTCCCCAGTTGACGACGCAGCTCTCCGGGCGCGGGGGCACGGGGTCGGTGACGCCCTCGCAACCGGCCTCGGTGCGGCTCGGCAGCCGGACGATGCCGCACTGGAAGGTTCCGTCCGGGCTCGCGAAGTAGTACGACTCGTTGCGCTCGTACTCCACGTCGACGAGCGTGGTGGTGGGCGCGCTCGGAGTGGGTTCCGGCGGCGTAGTGGTCTCCGGCAACTCCGAGGTGGTGGTCGGCGCTGCGACCTGCTCGGTCGTCGTGGCAGGCGGAGCCGCCGACGACACCGTCGCGGACGTTTCGGCAGGGGGCTCGTCGGCGGTGGACGAACCACATCCGGCAACGACCAGTGCGGCGCACCCGGCCACCGCAATGGAGAACAACCGACTTCTCACGTAACACCCTCCCGACGATGTGCGGGCCTCACTCTAGCGATCCGGGACGGGCAGCCGGCCACCCGCCGTGCGCGCCTGATTTTCGCCGGGCGCATCGCCGGAACCGTGACCGCGGCCCCGGCTCCCGGGTTTACCCTTGGACGCGGAGGGAGACATGCACCACCACCGTCGCATCGTGTGCACCGTCGCGTTCGTCACGACGGCGTACCTCATCGTGTTCTCCCTGTGGCTGAACCTGTTCCTCCCGAAGTCCGAACCGGGGACGGTGGGATTCCAGATCATGTTCCTCGTGTGCCTGTACGGCACCGTGCTGGGGCTGGCGATGGTGTTCAGTGATCGCTCGTCCAAGGTTCAGCGCCGGATCGAGAGGGAAGGGTTCGAAGGCTGGGCGACCGTCCGGTCCGCGAAGCCCGTCCGCGTCACGCGCGGCGGCCAGCTCACCGAACTCGACCTCGATCTGACCGTGCCGGGTTCCGAGCCCTACCACGGAAAAGTCTTCTACGAGGTCTCACACAAGCACCTGCCGCGCTACACCCCCGGTCAGATCGTCACCATCTTCGTCGACCCCGAGGACCGCGACCGCATCCTGCTGTTTCCCTGACTCCGGCCGCGCGCACTAAGAAGCGCCCTCGCGGGCAACGACCGCGGGGGAACCATCAGCGCGTCAGCCCGCCCACGAGGAGACGTGGCAGCACAAGTCGCCGATCAACGACACCACCCGATCCTCGTGGGGGTCGATCCAGACCGCTGCGTCATCGACCTGCCGCGGCAACAGCAGATGCCCACCACGCGAAGGCCACTGCACGAAGTCGTAGCCCGTCAGTTCGCCCTGGGCGGTATCGGCGACCCAGACTGCGGCTTCGGCGAACGAGGTGTTCATCGACAGTCCCTGACACAATCCGAATCCACTGATACCCGCAGTGCCGTGCCATCCGATGGTGACGGCATAGGTCCGGCCGATGGACAGTTCCCACATCAGCCGGTCAGGATCGACGTCCCGGCCGTAGCGCAGACACCGCAAATCCCGCGCGGTGGCCACAACCGCCTCGACCCACGCCTGCGGAGCGTCGAGCTGCGCCCCAGGCGTGTCATAGAAATCGACAACGTCACCAACGACCTTGAAACGCCACGTCAACTGCTCCGCATCGTCAGGATCCCAGATCGGCGCGAGCTCTACTGTCGCACAACAGCGGTGAGGATCCGTCCCGTCGCACCGCCACCCCGCCGGCACAGACCACAGGCCGGGGACCGTGCTCGGTTCGTCCCCGGCGGCTAGCGATTGCGTACCTTCAGCACGGCGTTGGTGAAGAACTCGGTGAACTCGCTTTCGAACTCTTTGCCGTTCATGCTCACGACAGCAACGGTGTACTCGTCGACAGAGGCGTAGCCGTAGAAGACCTCGTTGTTGGCCCAGTCCGGATTATCGGGATCGGAGACCTCGTAGAGGATGGCCGCGTTCTCGGTGGCGATCGCCGGGGGCAGATCGAGTCGCGAGGTGGTGATCGTGCGCGAGTTCATCCTGTACATCGAACACGATCCGGTGTGCGCATCGGCGACCCGCGCGACATCGAGCGGCACGTCACTGACCAACGTGAGATAGGAACGCTCGTCATCGAGGTAGGCGCCCATCATCGACGTCGAATCCACATCGCTCAACGTCAAACGGGCTTCGTCGGCGTAACTCGACTGCTCACCGCACTCCACAGGGTCGTACCCGATGTCCCTCGGCAACCCGACATCACTCGGCGTATCCAACAGCAGGTTCATCACCAACTGTTCCGGCTCGGTGAACCGAGCAACCTGCGTACCGGCAGGAAGATCCTCGACCGTCAGAAGGAGACTGTCGCGCGATACGGCCCCTGCCGGCTCCACATCACTTCCCCCGCATGCCGCCGCAACCAGCAGCAGCCCAACCAACCCGGCCTTCTTCCACAGCGCACGACACATTCCGCGAACGCTACCGGCCGGTGGGTGTCTCGGCCCGTCGCCGCCGCATCCGAGGCAGATCGTCGACACTCGTGGGGCTCATCGACACCCGCGCCGGCGTCTGCGTGTCGACGTTGCGAATCCCCCACTGCCTTGCACGAGCAACGGTAGGCTGGCTCTCTTCGTCTCACGCGGCGGAGTACCCGGGAGCTATGCCGATGACCGAACACCCCGCGCAGATGCGTCCTCACCGGCAGGTGCGGCTGCTCGCAGGCCAGGACGCCATCCTCGACGGCCAGATCCCCCAGCCCACCGTCGGGCAGGTCGGAGTGTTCTGGCTGCTGTTCGACGAAGTACCCGCCGACCCCCACGACCCGACCCTGTCGACGATCGACGCCGACGCCGAACCGCTCGCACCCCCACGCCTCGAACCCGCCGTCGACGCACCCGCAACGATGCCGCGGGCGTGGATGTGGCCGATCCTGCTGCGCGGCGACGGCTGGTCGGCGACCTGGTACAGCCGACGTCCCGCCACCGGCCGTGTCCGCCTCACCGGCCGGTTCGTCGGCGACTTCGCCTACGCCACCGGCGGCTCGGTCCGCGGACGCGTCACCGCGGCACGGAACATGAACGAGGCGGCCAGTGCCAGGCGGCACGAACCCGGCATCCTCGCCGACCTCGACCTCGACGATGTGCCACCGCTCCCGATCCGCCCCTCGATCATCCCGCGGGCGATCTCCACCTCCGGACGCATGCTGTGGGCCGCCGACGAACAATTCCCCCTGATAGTGCGAGTCGACCTCGACCATCCCACCGAGGCGCGCCCGTTCGTGCTGCCCGCCCCGATCGCCCCGCAACCCGGTAGTACCCCCTGGCGGCTGCACGCCGACCCGGAAGGATGCTGGATCGCCGGCTGGTACGGCATCTTCCGGGCCACCGACACCGGTGCGGTGCAGCGTCGCGACGACCGCCGGGTCGACGCCTCGGCCGCACACGAGGGAACACTGCTGACCTGCACCCACGAGAAGACCGCCACACGCATCGGCCTGTGGCACCCCGACGGGCAGACCCATCACGACGACACCACCCTCCCCGCCGGCACCGTCACCGCAGTCACCGCCTATGACGACGGTTTCCGCATTCTCCTACGCCAGCGGGACACGTGGCCGGTTACCACCGTCGTCGTCGCCATCACCCTCGGCGGACACATCACCGTCGGACCACCCCTCGACGGCATCGACAACCACGCCGTCCTGATCCCCGCCCCCGCCGCCGGCGTGATCGACCTGCGCGGCACCCTCCGCACTATCCGGCCCGACCTGCACACCGACCCCCCGACACGTTGGCCGCTGCCCGGCCTGTCCGGTGGCACCGTCGGCGACCACGTCTGGATCGAACACCACGACCCCGACCGCGACCTTTATGACGACCGTGAATACTGGCTCCTCAGTCTCACCGACATCACCGGACAAGTCATCGCCCGAACCGAAACCCGCACCCCCACACCCGATGTCACCATCGACGGTCACGGCACCGTCTGGATCACCGACAACACCAACATCATCGCCGTACACACCCCCACCGGCGCCCTCCCACCACCCATTCCTCTCGCCGAACTCCCCCACCACGGGTCGGATCCACCACACCTGGGGTGAGCCCGACCACCACGCGTCTCGACGTTGCGCTCCCGGCACCCGAGCCCCGCCCACACGGCAGATCCCCTGCCCGCAGCGTGGCCACGGAGGAGACCGCGGCCAGCCACCAGGATGTGCGCATTACGTCAAGAATTTGCGGGCTGCGTGAAAATACTGGTGTAGCGTCAATCTCTTCGCCCGGTGCGGAGTCCTGCAGGACTGATGACCTATGACCACACGATTGTCCGGGGCCTCGACGAATTGTCCCTGCTGCTGCCGGCGTCTCAGTCATGGCTGAGCGGGGACCTATCCCGGTCGGGGACGACGGAATCGATGTGCACGCGATTCTCGATGGTCGTCTCACTCCGCCGACATACGGGTATGCGGTCGAGGTCGAGGGCGGTCCGGTGACGATGTGGGTGGACTACCGGTTCGTCGACGACGACGGAACCTTCATCCCCGCACACAAAAACCGCATGGTGCGGTTCCATGTCTTCGGCACAGCACTGCTGCCGCTCAAGGCCGTTCATGTGGTTCGGTCCACGGCACCGGTGAGCCGCGGACCGCTCTACCTCTACGCCCCCGATCCCAACAGCGCGGATCGACGTTTCGAGGTGGCGGTGTTCTTCTCGGCCGAAAACATCCAGATCGAGGCCCCACCGGACTTCGACTGGCAGAAGCGGGCCAGCCGCCACCGGGACTGCTGCACGGATAGGTGACATCTGAACTGTGGTGCCGTGAGGCACTGCTGGAAGGATGGACCCCGTGCCCAAGCCCTATCCGAAAGAGTTCCGCGACGACGTCGTCCGCGTGGCCCGCAACCGCGAACCAGGTCAGCACCTGCGGCAGATCGCCGCCGACTTCGGCATCAGCGAATCCTGCCTGACCAACTGGCTCAGGAATGCCGACGTCGAGGACGGCACCAAGCCAGGGACGACGAACGAGGAGTCCAGAGAGAACCGCGAGCTGAGAAAGCGGATCCGGTTGCTTGAGCAGGAGAACGAAGTGCTGCGGCGGGCCGCGGCGTATCTATCACAGGCGAATCTTCCGGGAAAATGATGTACCCGCTCGTCCGCGAGCTGGCCGCCGGCGGGATTCCCGTCGCGGTGACGTGCCGGGTTCTGGGGATCGCGCGCCAGCCGTACTACCGGTGGCTCGCCGACCCGGTCACCGACGCCGAACTCGAGGAGGCGTACCGGGCGAACGCCCTGTTCGACGCCCACCGCGAGGACCCGGAGTTCGGCTACCGGTTCCTCGCCGACGAAGCCCGCGATGCGGCGAGTCGATGTCGGACCGCACGGCGTGGCGGATCTGTTCGACCAACAGGTGGTGGAGTGTGTTCGGCAAGAAACGTGGCTCGAAGAAGGGCCGCTCCGGGCCGCCGGTGCACGATGATCTCGTCGGCCGCGTCTTCACCGCGGATGCTCCAAACACTTTGTGGCTCACCGATATCACCGAACACAGAACCGAGGAAGGCAAGCTCTACCTGTGTGCGGTCAAGGACGTGTACTCGAACCGGATCGTCGGCTACTCGATCAGCGATCGGATGAAATCCCGTCTGGCTGTCACGGCCCTCGAATCGGCAGTGGCACGGCGGGACTCGGTTGCCGGATGTGTGGTTCATTCCGACCGTGGATCGCAATTTCGCAGCCGGAAATTTGTCCGCGCCCTCGCCCGCCACGACCTGGTCGGATCGATGGGTCGGGTGGGTGCGGCCGGCGACAATGCCGCGATGGAATCGTTCTTTGCGCTGCTCCAGAAGAACGTCCTCGACCGGCAGAGATGGGCCACACGCGAGCAGTTGCGCATCGCGATCGTGACTTGGATCGAGCGGACCTATCACCGCCGGCGACGTCAGCTCCGGCTCGGCAGATTGACGCCTGTCGAGTTCGAGACCATCATGACCACACCAGCCACACAGGCTGCGTGACCGAATCTGTCACCGGATCGTGCAGCAGTCCCCCCGGATCCACCCAGCTCACAGCGGTCCACGCTCGTGCCTTGTACGTTGAAGCCGTGAACTGGCCTCTGGCGGCGGCGCTGCACCGGACACTGTCCCTGCAGCGCGACGGTTTCTGCCCGCTTTCGGTTGGAACTCCCCACATTTCCGCCCGCCCGTTGCCAGCATCGAGGTGATTTGCTGAGCGAGTCGGGGCGAGTCCTCGGGGAGGGCGTTCCCCAGATCGGTCGGTTCTGCGTAAATCCGGCGGTATCCGACCCGCCGGACCGCGCGCAGCACTGCTCAGCGCGGCAACGCTACGCGAGATCCCGCCGAAGCGGCGACACCACTGCTACCACCGAGGCAGCCGCCGCGTAGCCGAGGAGCACGAGCACGCCCACGAGCGGCGAGAGCAATGCGGGCACTCCCAGCGAAGATTCCTGGGCGACGGTATCGGCGAGGAACGTGAAGTCCATCAGTGAAGCAGTCGCGCCTCCAGGAAGGAACGGATAGAAGGCACCGAGTCCCGGGACGATCATGAGCGCAGGCTCAACAAGATAGAAATACCCGAGCGCGACTCCCACGGCCACGAGCTGGTTGCGTGCCAGCGCACCGATACCCATGCCGAGCATCGTGTAGATTGCGGCGGCCACAGCCAGGCGGGCAAGGAGTGTCACCAGGTCGCCGGCGGAGGCGCCGAGGGTGATTCCGCGCATGGTGGCGACGGACCACAAGGCGATTGCCGACGACAACGACATCAGCAGTCCGTAAGCGAGTCCAAATACGCTGTAGACAGCCAGCTTTGCGCCGAGCACCCTGCCGCGACGAGGCACCGCAAGGAACGTCGAGCCGATGGTCTGGTGGCGGTACTCGCTCGTGATGGCTACCGTGCCGAACAGTGCGGGTACGAACAGCAGCAGCCCAGCGAGGCCGATAGCGATTCCCACACCTTCCGAGGTGTCGAGAGCGGGCATCGGAGGCGATGCGTTCTCCGGGCCCACTAAACCGAGCAGCCCTGTGAGTCCGGCGCCGCTCGCGACGGCCGCAATCAGTGCCCACATGGGGAGACGGGTGGAGAACAGTCGCGTGAGTTCACCGCGGACGGCACGCTTCATATCGCACTCTCCCGGGCGATGAGTCTGAGGTATGCCTCTTCCAATGTGTCGCCTCGCGTCGTGAGTTCGAGCAGGGTGCCCGTCCAGACGATCTGTCCGTGGTCGATGAGCACCACGTCGTCGATACTGTTCTGCAGTTCACCGAGGGCGTGGCTGGAGATCAGGACGGTACCGCCGGAGACAGCGAAATCCCGAAGGAAGTTACGTAGCCACACAATTCCCGCCGGGTCGAGGCCGTTGGACGGTTCGTCGAGAACGAGCACGTCCGGGTCGCCCAGCAGCGCGGTAGCGAGGGAGAGGCGCTGTCGCATGCCCGTGGAGTAACCGCCTACGCGTCGGTCGGAGAACCGGTCCAGTTCGACCGTTCCGATTACCTCGTCGACTCGATCCGACGGGTGACCGCCGAGGGCGCAGAAGGTACGGAGGTGATTGCGGGCGGTGGTAGCAGGATGCGCCGACGCGATGTCCAGTACAGCGCCCACGGTTCGCGTGGGGGACGGAAGGTCGCCGTAGGCGATGCCGGCGAACAGCGCAATACCGCGGTCCGGACGGGTCAGTCCGAGCAGCATCCTTAAAGTCGTGGATTTGCCGGCGCCGTTCGGTCCGAGAAAACCCGTCACCCGACCCGGTTGGGCCGTGAAGGTGACGTCGCCGACTGCCTCTACCCGACCGAATCGTTTTGTGAGGCTGTCGACTTGGATGGAGACGCCCTTCATCGCACACCGGCCAGTCGGAGGGCTTCGGCGATCTCGTATGCGTCCGGGCTGCTGAGAAGCAATTCGTCGAACTTCTCATCGGCCTTGCGCCCACGAAGTCCGACACGCAATATCGGGTGGCCACGCTTCATCGAGACCAGCCGAGTGGTGCCGCGGGGGTGCAAGAAGGTGCCGACTTTCAGGTAGCCGGAGACTGTCAGGCCGGATCTGATGCCGAGAGTTTCCGAGGTCCATCTCGGCAACACCTCGACGCTCGAGATCGAGTTCAGCGGTACAGCCATGGCGGAATAGCGGACCACCGGGGCTTCCCATCGAGAAAAGGTCAGATGCAGGGCTGCTTCGTCGTAGATCGGTTGCGCCATAGCGTCAAGTCTCCTGTCGACGGTAAGCTCGTATCGATGTTGAGAACATTATCAGAGTGATAACAACGGCGAAAGGTCGCGATGGCGAGCAAATCGACAATTGCCGACGTCGTACTGCATCCTGTTCGGTTGCGGATTGTGCAGCAGCTCGGAGGTCGCCAGCTGACGACCGGCGAACTCCGGGCGGCACTGCCGAGCGTCACCCAGGCCACGCTCTACCGGCACGTGGCGGCACTGATCGACGCGGAGATCGTCACCGTCGTCGACGAGCGCCGCGTGCGCGGGACCATTGAACGAACACTCGCGCTCGGGGAACGCATGGCACACGTCGGGCACGACGATCTCAATGCGATGAGCGACGCAGAACTCCGAAACGCCTTCCTGACCTTCCTGAGCGCACTCGGCGAGAGTTTCGACACGTTCATCGAGAACGAGGATCGAAACCTGCGGAATTACTTGGGTTTCGGCACCACACCGCTCTACGTCACCACCGACGACCTCGCGCAGATCCAGACACGGCTCGCCGAGCTACTCGCGCCGTACCAAACCGACTCCGGCGGGGACCGCACTCGCATCGCCTTGACCACCGCGGTAATTCCCAGTCCCCCAACGATCACCGTCGAGGACGATTGAATCTGCCCGCAACGGTTCGTCAGGGTGCGTCTGGATACTCATCAGGTGTTTCATCTTGTTTTGCAGGTCGTTTCGATATTTTGGTGCTGGTCGGTGTGCCCATTGGCTGTGTGCGCCTCCTATCGCAGATTCCCACGACATCTGTACGGGGACAGGTGAGATGTCCGCTTCGTCACCAACGCCGACAGCGTGTTCCGATCACGAAGCGGTATGTCGAGATGCTCTCCGAGCTGCAGCAGCATCGCCCGTGTGGGCACCGAGCTCGCCCGTCTCCGCAAGCAGGTGTTCGAGCAGGACAACGACATCGCGTTCTTGAAAGAGCGCCTCGGCATACTTGGACGCCAATCAACAGAAAGCAGAGCGGGCGCGAGTGACGTGCCACCCGATGCGATCGCTGAGGCAGCAGGTGTGGGCCGTCTCGCGGCACCGTCGCCGGCCGCGCCGAACTCGTGCGCCGGACCCGGGTGAAAATCGCGATCGCGCGGGCTGCCTGAAGAGCGACGAATCTGGCGCAATGCAGAGGCACACCGATGATGTTCTGGTACGCCAACAGCATGAACGGGTGGGGCTACGCGCTCATGATCTTCGCGATGATCGCGTTCTGGGTGTTAATCGTCCTGGCGGTGATTGCCGTCATTCGACTACTCGCCCGGACACCACAGCCACCCCATCCTCACGCCGATACTCCTGAGCAGCTCCTCCCACAGTGGTTGGCCCGCGGCGAGATCGACGACGACGAATAACACACACCTCGAGTGGCTGCCTGGTAGTAACCGTCCCTGCGAGGTGTGCATTCACTCTGGGTACTTCGCTCTCGTCTCAGCGAGGGTCCGTCATTGCGGAGACGGCGCCATCTCCGGACCGTAGGCGCACCGGGATCCCGGCGGGATCCTGCGGCACCTCGATGGTGCTTGTGCCCGTCGCCGAGACGGCGTCCACCGCGTAACCGCCCGGGCCCGTGACCAGCGTGACGTCACCGTAGCGGGAGTTCAGATCGACGGCGGCACGGGTGTCGGTCACCGTCAGATCGCCGAACTTCGAATTCCCTTGGACAACAGTCCCGTACGGTACGGCGATCTCGTATCGGGCGACGCAGGTGGGGCTGCCGACGGCAAATCTATCGGGGCAACTCGCGCTGATAATCAGACCGGACCCGTCGGTGTCGATGCGTTCATCGGGCTTGTCGCCGTCGGTGAACTCGAAGGAACGTCGGATCTCGATGTCGTCGCGGTCGGAGCCGATCACCTGGGCGCTCAGGGCCGCGGTGGTGACACCGAACTGTTTGGCACCCGCATCATCGAAATCGAGTGTGACGGACGTGGCGCCGCTGTAGCTGTCATTCCGCTGTTCGTGACTCGTGGAATCGGCAGTGCAGCCGGTGAGTGCTACAGACAAGAGTGCCAGTGCCGCAACGCCGACGGAGACGCGGAACTTCCGGGGTGCGGTTTCAACGACGGGCATGGCGAATCTCCTGAACGAGTACTGTGGCGGCGATCAGCACGGCGCTGACGCCGAAGGACAACAGTGGGGACGGGCCGCCGAGTGACCCATCGGTGCGGAGCACGCCCATGACGTCGACCGCTGCGACCCCGTTGAGTACGGCGTACCAGATCAACAGGTAGACGGCCTGGAACACGCGTGCAGTCCGGCCGATCGACCCGATCAGAAGCGCAAGGGCAGGAATCACCGTCGCACCCGCAACCCACGCGGCGACTCCGGTCGCGTCCGCTGCAAGCAGCATCTTCACCAGCGGGCCGACACCCGCGATGACCGCAATAAGCACGCCTGCACCCCACTCGGCGATGAGTCTGATGCGAGACGAGACACCGCACTGCACAAGGGGAGCGACGCCTTGTTCGTAGGTGAGTGTCCCGAGACGTGACCACAGCAGCACCGGCAACAACCATGCGAAGAGCAGTGCGGTGCCGACGCGATCAGCGGGAACGGCGAGGGCTGTGATCGTCACGATCGCGAGTGTGAGCCACCACCACCGCGACACGCTTCCGAGATGAATGCGCACCTCGCCGAGCAGCAACCCCGGGAACGACTGTCCACGCTCGGCCGGCGACAGCGTTCGCGGGCTCTGCGAGAACGCCGGCGCAACGGGAGCTTCGGTTGCAGGTGCGGCAGACACATGCGAGGGAGTGCGTTGCCACCGTGCGGGATCGAACCGGCCGAACCAGAGGGAGGGAAGGATGGCGACGATCGTCGAGGCGGCAATCAACCCCGCACTCGCGGCGACGAGAGTCGTGTCGATGTCCATCCCGGACCACGTGAACTGCCCGAGTGCGCCCGGTTCCGCGGTGAACCCGATTGAGATCTCGTCATCCATGCCGGGGTGCTGCGTCGCCAGGTCTGCCTGGAACCCTGCGGTAATTGATCCGTAGACCAGCGGAATCCCGGCGAGGAACATCGACGGATACACGAAGAACCACAGTATGTTTCCCGCACCACCTCGCAAGAGCGGGACCGTTTCGAAGACGACGGCGGCTGCTGCGGCCACGGTCAGGACAGGAAGACAGAACAGCACGATCGGAAGCCAGAGCGCCGTCATGTCGAGGCTAGTGGATTCCCCGCGGAGAAGCTGCATCACGGGTGCGATCAGAGCGAGTGCGGCAGCCATCGCCGCGAGCACCGCCAGGTTGCTCAGATACTTGCCTAGCAGATACATCGACGTGCGCAACGGGGAGGCGGAAAGCGTTTCGCCTACGCTGGTCAAAATGTCGCGCGCGATGCTGCTGCGGACGACGTAGAACCCGAACAGCGGCAACCACAAACTGCCGATCATGGCGAGCAACATGCCGATGTACGCGCTGTCGTACAGTCCCCGGAACGATCCGACCTTGACCATCGCGTACGTTGCAGAGACAGGCGGGACGGCCACATAGCCGAGTGCGACAGCGCCGAGCACCGTCACCAGGAACGCGGGACGCCGCGAACGATCCCGGAAGTCTGCCATCGCGACGGCAGCGACAGCGCCTGTCATCGGATCACCCCGGCGGGCGCCATCGGGCTGTGGACCGCGTTGACGTACGCGTCTTCGAGATCGGGTTCGACAGGACGAGCCCCCGGCATCGGAGGTGTATGGGCGACCGCACGGACACGCACGCCCTGTGCTGTTCGGACCGTGCGGGTTATCGTCGCTCGTTGCCGGATCTCGGTCACGGCATCGACGGGAACCATCGCTTCCCACACCAGACCGTCCGCGGAACGGAGAAGCTCCTCGGGGGTGCCGCGCCTACGTAGTTCGCCGGCGGTGAGGATCGCGATGTCGTCGGCGATCGATTCGATGTCTGACACGATGTGAGTGGACAGGATGACGATCCGGTCGTTCGCCAGATCCCCGAGCAGGTTGCGGAACCGCATGCGTTCCTCGGGGTCCAGCCCGACCGTCGGTTCGTCGACGATGAGAAGCTCGGGGTCACCCAGGAGTGCCTGCGCGATACCGACACGCTGGCGCATTCCGCCGGAAAACGTACCCACCGGCCGCGATCCCGTCTCCGTCAGGTTGACGAGTTCGAGCAGCTCGTCGACCCGCTCCTTGGCCGACCGCGAAGTCAGACCTTTCACTGCGGCGAGATACCGGAGGAACTCTCCGGCACTGAGATTCGGGTAGACGCCGAAATCCTGCGGGAGGTAACCGAGGACGCGTCGGAGCGGCTCCGGCCGAGCGACGATGTCGGTCCCGTTCCACATGACCGTACCGGTGGTCGGGCGGGTGATTGTGGAGAGAATGCGTAGCAGCGACGACTTACCGGCTCCGTTGGGGCCGAGGAGGCCGAGAACCCCGGGCCCGACCCGCAGGCTGACGTCGGTGACAGCCTGTTTACCCCGATAGGTTTTGGTGACGTGGTTCAGCTCCAGTTGCATGACTTCAGCTGACCATTCGACCGGTGGTGCGGTCACTGGGTCCACGCCGCGGATCGAAGGTGGTGCCAGCACCACCTTTCGGCTGCACTCCACCTCATCCCGAAGCAGCGGCCGCGTCGGTAGGCTCACTCGGTGTCCTCCAATGAACCGACCACGGTGCTCACCGCGATCACACGGCGGCGCTTTCTGCTGACCGAGTGGCCGTGGCGGTCGCTGGGTCACGTGCTGACCACCGTCCCGGTGGTGTGCATGGTCGCGTTGCCGTTCGCGGCGTTCTGCGTCCCGTGGCTCGTCCTGATCGTGTGGGCGGGCGACGGCATGTATCCGCAGCCGCTCGGCCGGGTGCTGTTCCTCGGTGTTCTCGGCGCGGCGCTGGTGTTCGGGCTCGGCCCGCTGGTGGCGATACCGCTGGCGACCCTGGAACGGATGCGGCTGCGTCTGGTGAGCAGGGATCGGGCGCTCTCGGCGCACCGCGCTCCTCCCTCCGCGGGCCTGTGGCCCTGGGTGCGCACCCGCTACACCGAGTCCGCGACATGGAGGGGGCTCGGCTATGCGTTCCTGCTGCTCACGCTGGTGCCCGCGTTGTTGTTCCTGGCTGCGGTGATCACCGGGCTCATCGTGGTGATGGTGATCAGCCCCCTGGTGGTGGGTGACGGTGACGAAGCGGTGGCGCTCGGCTTCAGCCAGATCACGGCGGTCGACCAGGCCGTCCCCTACGCGATCGCAGGTGTGCTTCTGCTGCCCGCGATCCCGTATGTGAGTGCTCTGATCGCGGGACTGCACGGTGCGCTCGCCCGGTCGTTGTTGTGCGGCGACGACCCGGACGCGCTTCGTGCACGACTTGTGGAGGTGTCCCGGTCCCGGGCCCGGTTGGTCGATGCCTTCGAGGCGGAACGTCGCAGGATCGAGCGCGACCTGCACGACGGCGCACAGTCGCTGCTCGTCAACCTCACCTTGCAGTTGGGCATGGCCAAACTCGACCTCCCACCAGATTCCGCAGCCGCGAAAAGCGTGTCGCAGGCGCATGACCAGGCCAAGGAATTGATGGCGGAACTGCGGCAACTCATTCGGGGAATCCACCCGAGGGTCCTCACCGACCGTGGCCTGCCCGACGCGTTGCGTGCGCTGGCCGAAGACTTCATGGCCCCGGTCGGCGTCACCGCGGACATCCCATCCCGCCCCGCCCGGGATGTCGAGGTCGCAGCGTACTTCGTCGTGGTCGAGGCGCTCAACAACGTCGCCAAGCATGCGGATGCGACGGCCGTCGCAGTGGCTGTCCGACGCGCCGGGAATCTGCTGGTCGTTGAGATCGTGGACGACGGCTGCGGTGGTGCGGATCCGGAACGAGGGAGCGGTCTGACGGGCCTGGCCGACCGGGTCGCGGCGGTCGACGGCAGAATGCTGCTGTCCAGCCCGCCTGGCGGGCCCACCGTTGTCCGTGTGGAGTTGCCGTGGATCGAGAACTGACTGCCGTGCGAGTGGTCCTCGCCGAGGATGGTGCACTGCTGCGCGAAAGCCTCGCCGCGATGCTCGAACGATTCGGGTTCGAGGTCGTGGCTGCGGTCCCCGATGCCGTGAACTTGGAATCGGCTGTCGCCGAGAACCGTCCGGACCTCGTCGTGACCGATGTGCGGATGCCGCCGGGTTTCACCGACGAGGGGTTGCGCGCAGCAGTGGCACTGCGACGAACCTATCCGGGGCTTGCCGTGGTGGCGTTGAGCCAGTATGTCGAATTGAGTTACGCCGACGAACTCATGGGTGCGGAAGGTGGGCGGGTCGGCTATCTGCTGAAGGATCGCATCGTCGATGTCGAGGAGTTCGTCTCCACTCTGCGTCAAGTGGTTGCCGGTGGCACTGTGATCGATCCGATGGTCATACAGCAGTTGTTCCGTCGCCGGCGGGATCCGTTGGCGCAGTTGTCGCCGCGCGAACGCGAGGTGCTCGCCTCGATCGCAGAGGGACATTCGAATGCGGCGATCGCCGCACAGTTGTTCATCACCGAATCGGCGGTCGGCAAGCATGTCGGCAACATCTTTAACAAACTGGTGCTGCCGCCGACCGACGACACGAATCGTCGGGTGCTGGCCGTCCTCGCGTATCTACGCCGGCACGAGCTCGGCTGAGACACATCCGACGCCCGAATCATCCGATGTGTTGATGCCCGGTCTACCGTCCGGGGCTCGCCTGCGTATGCGCAGACGAGCCGGCGATGACATCTGATGCCTGCAGCCAAGGGGCGCAGCTTGCGGCACAGATCCCCGTAGCACGCTTCGAGACCATCCCTGGCGCGGGCTACCTCGTCCCGGACGACACACCCACGGAGCTGACGGCGTCCATCATACGATGTCCAGCGACGTTGTCTGGTGACTAGCGGCTGGCCGCCGATGGCGGAAAGGGCTCGGTGGTGATTGTAGAAGTGCAGCCAGCCGGGCAGGGCAGCGTTGCGGCGCGCGGTTGATTCGTAAAAGCGTGCGTAGGCCCACCCGTCGGCCAGAGTGCGGACGTCCGCCGCGTCAGTAGCGGGCGCAGTCGATTCCACTGACGCTCTATGGAGGTGGGTGGAGTCGAGGTCGCCAGCCGGTGCACGTCGTCGCTGTCCGCGGCGGGCAGGATCCGCCGGAGCGTGTGCGGGTCGAGGTCGTGGTGGCTCACGACGAGCAGCCTATGGTGTGGGTCGGCGATGTATGCACCATCTACGTCGGGCAGAGTGCCCATGTGGCTGATGATCTTGTTGCTGACGATCTGTGGGAGCGAATAGCGCCCTTGCTGCCGCCTCGCCCTGCGCGCCGTTCCCGCTTCCCGGGACGCAAACCCATCGACGATCGTGTCGCACTCGATGGCATCCTGTTCGTCCTGCGCACCAATGTGAGCTGGCGCGATGTGCCGGCAGAGAAGATCGGATGCAGCGGCATCACCTGCTGGCGCAGGCTGCGGGAATGGACCGAGGCCGGGGTGTGGCCGCGGCTGCACACTCTGCTGCTCTCCGAGCTTCGCACCGCGAAGCTGCTGGACATGGACGACGTCGCGGTCGACGGCTCGCACGTGCGAGCCCTCAAAGGGGGGCTCATACGGGTCCGTCACCGGTCGATCGGGGCCGTCCGGGCAGCAAACATCACGTCCTCGTCGACCGGCACGGCACACCCCTGGCGGTGACGCTGACTGGCGGAAACCGGCACGACGTCACCCAACTGTTGCCGCTCGTCGAGGCGATCCCCCACATCCGCGGCCGACGAGGCAGACCGCGGCGTCGCCCGCGCCGGTTGTTCGCCGACCGTGGCTACGACTACGACAAGTACCGCGCTCTGCTGCACCGGCACGGGATCACGCCGAAGATCGCGCGCCGCGGCGTCGCGCACGGGTCCGGTCTGGGCAAGGTCCGCTGGGTGGTCGAGCGCACTTTCGCCTGGCTGCACCAGTTCAAACGCCTGCGCGTCCGCTCCGAGGTACGTGCGGACCTCCACCAGGGACTACTCGAACTTGCTTGCAGCATCATCTGTTTGAGACGACTACGGAAGTCATTCTGAAACGGTCAGTAAGCGGAAGTTCGGCGCGCGAGCGCGAGCATTCCCTCGACGAGCAACACCTGAGCGGCCACGTACGTCACCAGCACGACGCCCTCTGCAGCGGTCCGTGCCCGCTCGCCCGACAGCACCGTGCGACGCAGCACGATCGTCCCGTCGGACACCGTGAAGACCAGTCCGCCCAGCCCGAGCCAGCTGCGGCGGTCGGAACCCGGCACCGGTAGCCCCGCCCGCCGCGGCGCCCCCGGAGCCAGAGACGGATCGCCGGCGAGGGTCGCGGTGGTGCCGAGTACCGCGCCGTAACCGGTCAGCGGTACAGCGACCCCGCGGCTGCGGGTGCCCAGCAGTCCTGCGGCACCGGTCAAGGCACCCGCCCGCTGCAACGCGACGCTCTTGGTCACCCGGGCACCGTGCCGTGCGAGCACCGTCGAGTACGCCGCCTGCATCACCGCGAACGAGCCCGCACCACGCAGGATCCGGCGATCCTCATCGGAGCGGATCATGAACACGTCGCCGAGGGTTGCGGCGGCCAGACCCGTGAGCAGCAACGCGGTGTCGACACGCTCGGTGTCGCGGGCACGCCGCAGCACGCGCACCGCGAGGGCCGGTCCGATCAGCGGTTTCGCGACGCGTTGCAGGCTTTCCCGGTCGAGTACCGCGCCGGCGACGGTGACGGCGGTCGCCGCCGCGAGAACCACGTGCTCTGCGCCCCACGGGCGGCGACTGAACCAACTCATGGGCGGCACAGTACCTGCCGGCGACTGCTCGTCCGTGTCGCGTCCCGCGTGCCTCAGCGGCAGCGGTGTGCGGCGCCGGCCGGTGCGGCCCGCAGGAAACCCGGGGCGGGGAACCCGTGTCGGGCCGCGGCCTCGGTGACCGCCGCTTCGATCGCCGCGACGCGCGTGAGTTCACACAGCACGATCGCCGACCCGCCGAATCCTCCACCGACCATCCGCGCTCCCAGTGCGCCTGCGCGTCGCGCGGCCTCGACCGTGGTGTCGAGTTCGAGGCAACTGACCTCGAAGTCGTCGCGCAACGACCGGTGCGACGCATCGAGCACAGCTCCGAGATCCTGGACCCGCCCGGCCCGCAGAGCGTCGGCGGCGCCGCGTACCCGGCCGATCTCCGTGACGACATGCCGGGCACGCCGGCGCAGTACCGGGTCCTCGAGTCCGTCGACGGAGGGAGCGTCACGCAAGGCGCTTCCCAGCATCCGTGCGGCGTCGTCCACGGCCCGGCGACGATCGCCGTACTGCCCGTCGACGAGACGGTGCGCGGTGCGGGTGTCGACGACGAGAATCGTCATCCCTTGCGCCTCGGGATCGAACGGAACATGTTCGACGGTGCCGTCCGCGCAGTCCAGCAGCAAGGCATGGCCCGCGCGTCCACGCAGCGCGATCTGCTGGTCCATCCCGCCTGTCGGCGCTCCGGCATAGTCGTTCTCCGCGACCACGCACGCGCGGGCAAGCCGGTCGCGGCCCGCGTCGTCGGTGGGCAGCCCGAAGAGCTCGGCGGCCGCCAGCGCCACTGAGGCCTCGAGAGCCGCGGACGACGACAACCCCGCGCCCACAGGCACATTCGACGCGATCGCGATGTCGAGTCCCTCGCATCCCGGCGGGTCGAGTGCGTACACGACACCCACCACATATGCGGCCCATCCCGCCACCCGCGTGCTCCCGTGCAGCGGCGCCAGGTCGATCTCGACCCGATCGAACCCCGCGCTGACCATGCGTACCCGGCCGTCGGTGCGGCGGCGTACCGCAGCCGCGGTGATCTGCAGCAGCGCGATGGGAAGGCACAGCCCACCCGCGTAATCGACATGCTCGCCGATGATGTTGACCCGGCCCGGCGCGCACCACACACCGTCCGGTTCACCTCCGAACGACTCGGTGAATGCGCGTGCCGCGTCGTCACACACCGTCACGGGCCCACCTCCCGCAGTCGCGCCGCGATGCGCTCCGGCGTCGTGTCACTGATCCACGCCCCCATCGCAGACTCCGACCCCGCCAGGTACTTGAGCTTGTCGGCAGCGCGGCGCACCGAGAAGATCTGGCAGAACAGCCGGCCGTGTTCACGGTCGTCACCGATCGGTGCCTGGTGCCACGCGGCGATATACGGAACGCGGTCGACACCGTCGAAGAAGCGGTCGACGCGACCGAGCATGTCGCGCAGCAGCACCGCGAGTTCGTCGCGTTCGGTCTCGTCGAGCGCAGTGAGGTCCGGGACGTCGCGGTGCGGCGCGAGGTGCACTTCGATCGGCCAGCGCGCCGCGGCAGGCACATACGCGGTCCATGCGGTGCCCGACCACACCACGCGCGTACCCACACGACGTTCGGCGTCGAGCACGTCGCGCTGCAATGACCGCCCCGTTCGCGCGCGGTGTTCCCGGGCACGCGCGACGAGCGTTGTGGTGCGGGGTGGCAGGAAGGGGTAGGCGTAGATCTGGCCGTGTGGGTGCTGGAGTGTCACACCGATTTCGGCGCCGCGGTTCTCGAAACAGAACACCTGCCGCACTCCCGATAGGGCCGACAGGGTGGCAGTCCGCGCAGCGAGCACATCGACGACGGTGCGGGCGCGCTCGGCGTCCAGGCCGGCGAAGGTGGCGTCGTGGTCGGCGGTGAACGCCACGACCTCGCAGCGCCCACCCGCGGGCCGGCGCGACCACAGTCGGTCGGCACCGTCTGCATCGGTGCCGTCTGCATCGGCGCCGGACGATTCGGTGCCCGGCAGTTCGCTGTCGGCTCCGAGCGCGGGGAAACGGTTTTCGAACACGACGACGTCGTAGTCGTCTGCGGGGATCTCGGTGGCCGTTCCGGGCCTGCTCGGGCACAGCGGGCATTCGGCGACCGCCGGAAGAAAGGTGCGGTCCATGCGATGAGCGGCGAAGGTGACCCACTCGCCGGTGAGCGGGTCGCGGCGCAACTCCGACGTCGCCGCGACCGCCGGAAGCACTCGCCTGTCCCGGGTTTCGCGGGTCGCGGCCCCGGATACGAACGGCTCGGTGTCGTCGAAGTAGATCAGCTCGCGGCCGTCCGCGAGCCGCGTCACGGTCTGCCGGACCCGCGCCGCCACGGGGTTACCCGTCGGCCAGACCCAGGTCGGCGAGTCCGAGCAGCGACCGGTACTCGACGCCCTCGGCGGCGATGACCTGGTCGGCGCCGGTCGCACGATCGACAACGGTCGCGACGCCCACTACCACCGCGCCGGCGTCGCGCAGAGCCTTGACCGCCGTGAGCGGGGAGTTACCGGTGGTGGTGGTGTCTTCCACGACGAGGACGCGCTTTCCGGTCACATCCGGTCCTTCGATCTGACGCTGCATCCCGTGTGCCTTTGCGGCCTTACGGACCACGAACGCGTCGATGGGGCGCCCCGGGGCGTGCATGACGGCCATCGCGATGGGGTCGGCGCCCATGGTCAGCCCACCGACGGCGTCGAAGTCCCAGTCGGCGACGAGTTCACGCAGCAGCGTGCCGATCAGCGGAGCCGCGCGGTGATGGAGAGTCGCGCGACGCAGATCGACGTAGTAATCGGCTTCCTTGCCGGACGACAACGTCACCCGGCCGTGCACCACCGCCAGCTCACGTACCAGTGCTGCCAGTTCGTCACGGTCACTCATTCGCGTTCCTCATCGTCGTCTCGCGCGGCCGTTCGTCGCGTCCGCGTCTGCGCGGCCGCCCGGTTGGCAGCGCTGCGTCGGCAACGAGCCTAGTCGCCCGCCCGGCGGTCAGGCGGCGACGGGATCGGAACCGGTGCCGGGCTTCGGTGCGAGCACTCCGGCCTCGACGGCCGAGCCGTCGGTTTCCGGAGCCGCGACCGGAGCGGGTGCTTCGAAGAGCGGGACGGGACCGACGGCCCCGATCTTGGCGTAGATCGACGTGGGGAACCGGCCGACCGCGTCGTTCAAGGTGGTGCCGATGTCGTTGAAGACGCGCACGGCGCCGGTGATGCGTTGCTCCCGCACGTCCAGTTCGCGGGCGACGCGCACGAACGGCCAGTGGGTGACGCCGTCGAGACCGCCGAGCAGGTCGTGCAGCGCCGCAGACAGCGTGTTCTCGGCGGCGGCACGCTCGGCGAGCCCGAGACGCTGGTCGCGCATCTCGATGGCGAGCGAACGGGCACCGACGACGGGCCGGAGCAGTGCGCGGTCGACGCCCGCTCCTGCCGACGCGGCGATGAGGGTGGGGATGAGGTCGTAGCGGTCGTCGAGTTCGTCGCGGAGCAGACGCAGGCTGTCGCGATAACGGGCGAACAGCGTGCGGAGGCGCTGCACACCTGCGCGTATCCAGAGCAGCAGTGCTGCCACAGAAGCCACAACAATCACCAGAGCCACAGAGGTCACGTCGAGGAATGTACCGACGTGGGTGGGTGGTGCGACAGAGGGATCCCGCGTGTCATCCCCCGCGTGTCCGTACCGTGATCTTCCCGGGTCTGTTTCCGCCCGGCGGGAGTAGGCCGGCTACGTCCGCCCGCGGCCGTTGCCCAGACGCGCGGCGATCTTGCGCACCAGGTTCTGCGGCACGAGTCGCCCGGCGGTGGCGAGGGCCTTGTACTGGATGCCCGGGATGCTCCGCACCTTGCCGGATTCGAGGTCGGCGAGCGACGTGCGCACCACCTTGTCCACGTCCAGCCACAGCACACCCGGGGTGGACGACATGTCGATCCCCGCGCGCTGATGGAACTCGGTACGCACGAACCCGGGGCACAGCGCCTGTGCCCGTACGCCCGTGCCGAGAAGTCCCCCGGCGAGCCCTTCGGTGAACGAGACGACGTACGCCTTGCTCCCCGAATAGGTGGACCCGCGCCCGGGCACCAGGCCCGCGACACTCGCGACGTTGATGACATCGCCCCTGCCCGCGGCGATCATGGGCGGCAACGCCGCACGCGTGAGCTGGACGACCGCGGTGACGTTCACGTCGAGTTGCGCCTGCAGCAACTGAGGATCGGCGGTCCAGAATTCGCCCGTGGTTCCGAAGCCGGCGTTGTTGACCAGCATGTCGACTCCGCGGGCGAGTCGCTCCGCTACCGCAGCGCGCCCCTCCGTCGTCGCGAGGTCGGCAGGCAGCACTTCCGAGGACGCGCCGGAGGTGCGCTGCAGTTCGGCAGCGAGGTCGTCGAGAGCGGACCGGTTACGGGCGACGAGGACGAGGTCGTATCCACGTTCGGCGAGGGTCCTCGCGAATCCTGCACCGATTCCCGAGGTGGGGCCGGTCACGAGCGCGACGGGACGCGAAGCTGAAGTCATGGCCGCCACAATAGCGGCGAGCGCAAGAATGAGCGCGCCGCCAGACCGCGGGGATCGATCACCCGACGAGATCCTGCGAGTGTTCGACCGAACCGAAGACCATCGAGTCCTCGACCCTACTGATCCGGTGGTCGATGGCGTCGCGGTAGTAATTGTGACGGACCCGCCAATGCCCTCGAGTTCCCGACTTCGGCAGCGCGTCCGGCGAGCGTTCCACGTATCCGGCCTCGAGGTCCCACAGTGGTTGCGCGGTCATCGGCTCGGCACCCAGGTGGGGATAGGCATGGGTGTAGCCGTTCTCACGCATGTATCTGATGAGGTTCGCGACCGAACGCGCGGTCATATCCACGCGCAGTGTCCACGAGGCGTTGGTGTAGCCGACGGACCACGCGATATTGGGGACGTCCTCGAGCAGGTGGCTCTTGAAAACGAAACGGTCGTGCGGTTTCAGCTCGTCGCCGTCGACCACCAGTCGCGTCCCGCCGAAGCCGAGCAGTTGCAGGCCGGTTGCGGTCACGATGATGTCGGCGTCGAGGTGCCGGCCGGAGGTCAGTCGCACGCCGGTCTCGTCGAAGCGTTCGATGTGGTCGGTGACCATCTCGATGGAGCCGTCCGTGATGCCGTTGAACAGGTCGGCGTCGGGAACCATGCACATGCGCTGGTCCCACGGGTTGTAGCTCGGGTTGAAGTGCACGTCGACCGGATAGTCCTCGGGCAGGTTGGCCGCCACGTTCGCGCGGATCATCTTGCGGCCCAGTTTCGGGAAACGGTGCGTGAGGTGCACGATCGCCGCGGTCTGCGTCGCATAACGCCACCGGATCACCCGGTGCGCCGCCGCGGGTGGCAGGAGCTTCCGGACAACGGGCACGAGGTATTGCTTCTGCTTGGCCGAGAAGATGTAGGAGGGCGAGCGCTGCAGCATCGTCACGTGCGCCGCCTGGTCGGTGAGGTTGGGAATCAGACTCACCGCGGTCGCGCCGCTGCCGATCACGACGATGCGCTTGCCCCGGTAGTCGAGGTCCTCCGGCCAGTGCTGTGGATGCACGATCGGACCCGTGAAGTCTTCTGTCCCGGCGAACCTCGGGGTGTACGGCTGGTCGTAGTCGTAGTAGCCGGTCGCGAAGACGACGAACCGGCACCGGTAGGTCTCGTGACACTTCTCGGCACCCTCACCGACCTCGACGCCCAACGTCCAGGTGTCGGTGCCCGAGTCCCAGTCGGCGGTCAGCACGTGGTGCTCGAAGCGGATGTGGTCGGCGATGCCGAACTTGCGAGCGGTCTGCTCGATGTAGTCCCTGATGTCGGCACCTTCGGCCAGTGCGCCCGGCTTCGCCCACGGCTCGAACGGATAACTGAGCGAGTAGATGTCACTGTCGGACCGCACGCCTGGATAACGGAACAGATCCCAGGTCCCGCCGACGCGCTGCCTGCGCTCGAGGACCAGGTAGTCGCAGCCGGGATTGTGCTCGAGGATCCGGTAGGCGCAGTCGATGCCCGACAGTCCCGCCCCGATGATGATCACGTCGTGGAGGTGGCCGTCGGTTGCCGGTGAGCCGGCCGGCGCTGCGGCCGCGTCGGCGCTCGCGGTCGTGTTCGGGGTGTCATCCGTGGGGGAACTGTCGGTCACGTGGACCTCCTGATCGAGACGCCCCCCGGTGCTGTCATCATGCAACATTCGTCACCGGATGTGAGCTGAATCGCGTCCCGCTGTGTCCCCGAACCCTGTGTGTCCCCGCACCCTGGCGAGCCGTCGATCGTCCCAGCGCACCAAGGCCCTGGTCCGGCCGGTACGGCACGAGTCAGTGCTGCACAGATGCGGCGTGTCGTCGCGGCGGCACCGGCTGCCGAGAGATGTCAGCGATGGGTGGACGGGCGGCCCGGGTCGTGCTCGCTGCGCGCAGGCTCCCCGGATTCCGACGGTCCGGCAGGGGGCGGAAGCACGTGCAGAATCCCCGACAACCGGGCGACGGTCTCGATGGCCGAGTCCCATTCGCGTCCGGTGCTGCCCACGGGAATGGATCCCAGGGTCCACTCGCCTTCGCTCCACAGCATCTGCACGTGGTCGGGGATGGACTGCGTGAACGAGACCATGCGCTGGTCGCACACGCGCCGCGCGATCTCCAGATCGGTGGCGAACACGATGCGGGGTCCGATCGAACCGAGCAGGTTCATGTCCGCGTCTTTCGGGGGCGGCGTCGACTTCAGCCGCAGATCGATGTCGACGTCCGAACCCACCTTGCGGCGCACCGCGATGATCGTCGCGGTTTCTTCGATGTCGAACAAGGTGAAGTTCTCGCCGCGCCGGACGCCGCGCACCACATCGATGGCGCCGAGGTATTCCTGCTTGGCGAGCGCGGCACGGTGCCAGTGCGACGGCAACTGGTCGTCCGAGGAGCTGTACTTGTAGCCCTGCGCCCGTGCCCAGATTTCGCGTACGCGCCCGGACTGCTCGCGCCGGGTCCGGTCGACGTAGAGCAGCGCGAGCGCACCGAGCAGCGCGACCGCGGCGAGAGCAAACCACATGAACGTCATCGACACGAAAGCCTAGCGTGTCAGCGACCCGGACCGTCGAACGACGGTATCGACGCGCTGACGACGGTGTCGGCGGTCATCCGGCCGGATTCGACGGGCGTGCCGGTCGCGATCACGGCCGAGCCGACCACCAGCGCGGACGGGTCGTCTCCCGAGAGCGTGATGATCTCGGTGTCCGGAGTGAGCAGCACCGTGACGAGTGATCCGCCGATGCCACTGATCGTGATGCTCCCACCGTCGTTCGCGGTGACCGTACCGACCACTGCGCCGGAGTCACCGATGATCTCACCGAGACCACCGGGAAGCTCGTCGAGCGGTTGTGAAGGCGTCGCGTCCGGAGACGGGCCCGGCGATACCGGCGCGGTAGGCGCGGGAGTGGTGAACGGGCGGGTGCCGGTGGCCGAATCGGACGTCTCGCTACGGCTGAGGAGGAACCCCGCGGTGCCGCCGAGCACGATGAGGACCGCAGCAGCGAGGAGCAGGAGCCCCCAGCGCGGGCCCCGGGGTGACTTCGGCGGTTCCGCGGGTGCGTACGGACCGTCGGGAGGCGACACGTTCGGCGGGTAGCCGCCGGGCGGCTGGTGCTGAGGTTGCGCGAACGCCTGCGTCGGCTGGTACGGCTGCGAGGGTGGGTAACCCTGCACCGGCGGATAGCTCTGCGTCGGCTGGTATCCCTGCATCGGCGGATAACCCTGTGTCGGCTGGTAGGCCTGTGCGGTCTCGGCATACGGACCGGGTTCCGGATACACGAGGGTCGGGTTGGTGACAGGCGTCCCGTACGCGGCGGTGGGATCGTCGGTGTGCAGCACACGGGTGTCGTCGTGTGCTGCATTCTCGGGCGCCCGGTCCTGCTGCGACTCGTCGTGCGGCGCAGCATCTTGCGACTCGGGGGCTGCACCGTTTTGCGACTCGTCGAGTGCGTAGGCCCGCTCCTGCGGCGTGCGCGGATCATGCGGCTGTGTCATAACCCCTCCCACAGTAGGCGTGCGCGTTTCCGGTAGCGAGTGCTACCGGAAACGCGCACGCGGGTGGGTCAGCTACCGATCACGAGGTGGTCGCCGTCCTCGCTGACGCCCACCGGGACCGTGTCGCCGTCCCGGATCTCTCCGGCCAGCAGTTTCTTGGCGAGCTGGTCGCCGATCGCCTGCTGGATGAGCCGGCGCAGCGGACGGGCACCGTACTGCGGGTCGTATCCGCGCACCGCCAGCCACAGCCGCGCGCTGGATTTGACGTCGAGCGTGAGCCGCCGTGCCTGGAGCCGGTCGGCCAGCTGTGCGAGCTGGATGTCGACGATCTGCGCGAGCTGCTCCTCCGAGAGCGGATCGAACACGACCACGTCGTCGAGCCGGTTGATGAATTCGGGCTTGAACGCCGACCGCACCGCCGCCATCACGTGTTCCTTGTCGCCCCCGGCGCCCAGGTTGGACGTGAGGATCAGGATCGTGTTGCGGAAGTCGACGGTGCGTCCCTGCCCGTCGGTGAGCCGACCGTCGTCGAGCACCTGGAGCAGCGTGTCGAACACGTCCGGGTGAGCCTTCTCGACCTCGTCGAACAGCACCACCGAATAGGGGCGACGGCGCACGGCTTCGGTGAGCTGGCCACCCGACTCGTAGCCGACGTACCCCGGAGGCGCACCGACCAGACGCGCGACCGAATGCTTCTCGCTGTACTCCGACATGTCGATGCGCACCATGGCGCGCTCGTCGTCGAACAGGAAATCGGCGAGTGCCTTGGCCAGCTCGGTCTTACCGACACCGGTCGGGCCGAGGAACAGGAACGATCCGGTCGGACGGTTCGGGTCGGAGACACCGGCGCGGGCACGACGCACCGCATCGGATACCGACTGCACCGCCCGGTCCTGTCCCACGACACGCTTGCCGAGTTCGTCCTCCATCCGGAGGAGCTTCGCGGTCTCGCCCTCGAGCATGCGTCCGGCGGGGATACCGGTCCATGCGGCGACGACATCGGCGACGTCGTCGGGCCCGACTTCCTCCTTGAGCATCACGTCGTCACCGGTTGCGGTCCCCGACGCGGCAGCGGCTGCCTCGAGCTGCTTCTCCAGTTCGGGGATGCGGCCGTACCGCAGTTCGGCAACCTTGCCCAGGTCGCCGTCGCGCTCTGCCCGTTCCTCCTCGCCGCGCAGCGCTTCGAGCTGCTCCTTGACCTGGCGTACGGAGTCGATCGCGGTCTTCTCGTTCTGCCAGCGCGTGGTGAGCTGGTTCAGCCGTTCCCGTTCGTCCGCGAGTTCGGCGCGCAGCTTTTCGAGGCGGTCCTTGGAGGCGGCGTCGGTTTCCTTCTCCAGCGCCATCTCCTCGATCTCGAGGCGACGGACGATCCGTTCGACCGTGTCGATCTCCTCGGGACGCGAGTCGATCTCCATGCGCAGGCGCGACGCTGCCTCGTCGACGAGGTCGATGGCCTTGTCGGGAAGGAACCGCGAGGTGATGTACCGGTCCGAGAGCGTCGCCGCGGCAACGAGAGCAGAGTCGGTGATGCGCACACCGTGGTGCACTTCGTACCGCTCCTTGAGGCCACGCAGGATGCCGACGGTGTCTTCGACGCTCGGCTCCCCCACGAAGACCTGCTGGAAGCGCCGCTCGAGGGCGGCGTCCTTCTCGATGTACTTGCGGTACTCCTCGAGGGTGGTCGCACCGACGAGGCGGAGTTCACCACGCGCGAGCATCGGCTTGATCATGTTGCCCGCGTCCATCGCGGACTCACCGGTCGCACCGGCACCGACGATGGTGTGCAGTTCGTCGATGAAGGTGATGATCTCACCGGCGGAGTCCTTGATCTCGTCGAGAACGGCCTTGAGACGCTCTTCGAACTCGCCGCGGTACTTCGCGCCGGCCACCATCGCGCCGAGGTCCAGGGCGACGACGGTCTTGCCGCGCAGCGATTCGGGCACGTCGCCCGCGACGACGCGCTGGGCGAGCCCTTCGACGATCGCGGTCTTGCCGACGCCGGGTTCACCGATGAGCACCGGGTTGTTCTTGGTGCGGCGCGAGAGCACCTGCACCACGCGGCGAATCTCGTTGTCGCGGCCGATGACCGGGTCGAGCTTTCCCTCGCGAGCACGTGCCGTGAGGTCGGTCGAGTACTTCTCGAGTGCCTGGTAGGTGGCTTCCGGGTCCGCGTTGGTCACCCGGCGGTTTCCGCGCACGGCTGTGAAGGCATCCCGCAGGGCCGTGGGCGTCGCGCCCTGACCAACGAGAAGCTTGGCGACGTCGGAGTCACCACTGGCGAGACCGACGAGAACGTGCTCCGTGGAGACGAATTCGTCGGTGAGCTCGGTCGCGAGCTTCTGCGCCGCGGAGAGCGCTGCGATCGCTTCGCGACCGAGCTGGGGTGTGGTGGTCGCCCCGGTGGTCTGCGGTAGTGCACCGACGAGCCGTTCGGCTTCGCTCCGCACTGCGGCGGGGTTCACGCCCACCGCTTCGAGGAGCGGAGCGGCGATGCCGTCGGGCTGGTCGAGCAGGGCCACCAGAAGGTGTGCCGGCCGGATGTCCGGGTTGCCCGCGGTGGACGCCGCCTGGAGAGCGGCCGTCAATGCGGCCTGAGTCTTGGTCGTCGGGTTGAACGAATCCACCGCACGCCCCTTTCACTTCGAAAACTGCTGATTCCTATACCTGCGGACCGGTGTCCACGAGGTTCGCTATGCACAACGGATACAAGATTGAGTTTGTTCCGCTCAAGTTTCTTGCGGCTGTGATTCACACCATAGCCACAGATCGGGGCGCACGGTGTAGCCGACCGCCCCGTGACCGACTACAGTGGCGGCGTCCAGCAGGCGCAGCACGTGGGAGGATGGCGTTGGAGACTTTCGCCATCGCGCGAGTGCAATTGAGCTTCGCGTCGATCGCGGCGACCCCCACCGGCCCCGAACGGTTCGCGTCGGCGTTCTACACCACCCTCTGGTCCGAATCGACCGGCATTCGCGAACTGTTCCCGGCGGGCATGGAGAGCATGCGGCATCGGTTCACGACCGCGATCGGATGGGTCGTCAACCGCCTGACCGACTTCGGCGCCGTCGAAGCCTTCCTCGGACAGCTCGCACGCGACCACCGGAAGTACGGCGTCAAGCCGGAACACTTCCGCTCGGCGGGCTACGCACTGCTCTTCGCGATCCGTGAGTGCACGCCGATCATCCTGTGGACCGCCACTCTGGAACGGACCTGGGCAGAGGTGATCGGCCGGCTCGTGGAAACGATGGCCGTCGCTGCGGCCACCGACGATCTGCCCGCGGTCTGGGGCGCGACGGTCGTCGGCCACGAGCGGGTCCTTCCCGACGTGGCGATCATCCGCCTCGAGACCGACACACCGATCCCGCATTACGCCGGGCAGTACATGAGCGTGCAGATCCCCCAGCGGCCCCACATGTGGCGCTACCTGTCGGCCGCCATTCCGCCGAACCCGCACGGACAGGTCGAATTCCACGTGCGGCGCGTCTCCTCCGGCTGGGTCAGCCCCGCGCTCGTCAACGAGGTGCGCGTCGGTGACCGCTGGCTGATCGGACCGCCGCTCGGTGGCTTGCGCGTCGATCGCGACAGCGGCCAGGACGTGCTCATGATCGCGTCGGGCACCGGCCTGGCACCGCTCCGCGCGCAGATCATGGAGATGGCGATGCGCGGCACCAATCCGCGGGTGCACCTGTTCTACGGCGGCAAGTACCCGTGCGACCTCTACGACCTCGAGACGCTGTGGCAGATCGCGATGACCAACCCGTGGCTCACGGTGGTTCCCGTCGTGGAGGAGAGGGAGAACCCTTGGTGGCACCCGGTTCCGGTACGGGAAACGCCCAAGGGTCTCCACAGCACGATGTACGGCAAGCTCGGTAAGGTCGTCGGGCAGTTCGGATCGTGGGCCGACCGCCAGATTCAGATCTCCGGCTCACCGTCGATGATCCGGACCACCATCTACGCGCTGTCCGCGGCGGGCACACCCCGCCAGAACATCAGCTTCGATCCGCTGTAACCACCGAGTCTGTCACCGCTGCGTCTGGATGCACTGCGTCAGGCGCGTTGCGCGGCGACAGCGCGGGCGAACTCCGGATGCGCCTGCGACACCACGAGTTCCGAACCGCAGTCCGCGATAGTCACACCGAGAGCCGCCCGGCGCGGTTCGATGACGCGCAGTGCTACATAGATGGGCAGGAACGACAGCCCGAACACGCTGAGCAGCGCGAACCCGTACACCTTCGGCGCGCCCTGCACGAGCGCGAACACCAACGCCAGAAAGACGATCCCGAGGACCGTACAGGTTGCGGCGGCGGCGATCTGCCAGCGCACGCGGACGGCGACGCACCGCGCGCACGTGGGCCACTCCACGGCAGCGACCTGCACGGTGTACGCGGCTTCGAGGGCCGAGCCGATACGACCGGACTTCTCCTGGGGGCGCACCGCATCCGACGAGACGGTGACACGCACGCGGTCGACCTCGGGTTCGCCGTGGCGGGCACAGATCGGCGGCACCGGCTCGACCGGCCTCATCGCCCCGCTACCCCGCGTATTCACCGTCCCTGTCCCCGGATACTCGACGGCCAATCGCACCTCGACCCGCTGGGGTCCCCCGTTTGCCATGCGACGGAGTATGTCAGGCAGCGATCGAGCAGGGAAGCCGGCCGTTCCGGCGCCGGCAGATCTAGCGGTACGACGCGCGGAGCGTCTTCTTGTCGAGCTTGCCGAGGGGCGTGAGCGGCAGCGAATCGAGGAAGTCCACGGACTTGGGAGCGTGCACGGATCCCTTGGCCGCACGGACCTTCTCGATCAGTTCTTCCGCGGTCACGCTCCGACCGTCACGCAGCACGACGCATGCTTTGACCGCCTCACCCCACTTCTGGTCGGGCACACCGACGACCGCCACCGAGGCGACGGCGGGGTGGGACGAGATCGCGTCCTCGATCTCCCGGGGGAACACGTTGAAGCCGCCGGTGACGATCATGTCCTTCTTGCGGTCGACGATGGTGAGGAAGCCGTGCTTGTCGGCACGCGCGACATCGCCCGTGTGCAGCCACCCACCGCGCAGCGCTTCTGCCGTCTCGTCGGGCTTCTTCCAGTACCCCTTCATGACGAGCGGGCCGCGCACGCAGATCTCGCCGAGTTCCCCTTGTGGCACTTCGCGCAGGTCGTCGTCGAGCAGGCGTACGTCGAGCCACGGCACCGGACGTCCGCACGAGGCGAGTCGTTCCGGATCGTCGGCGAGGTGTTCCTCTTTGCGCAGCACCGAGATCGTCATGCCGCACTCGGACTGCCCGTAGAACTGGAAGAACACCTGCCCGAGGCGCTCGATCCCTTCCTGGAGCCGGGCGGGTGACATCGCCGACGCGCCGTAGAAGAGCGTGTCGAGGCTCGACAGGTCGCGCGCGTCGAAGTCGGGGTGGTCGAGCAGCAGATAGATCATCGTGGGTACGAGCATCGTGGCGTTGATGCGGTGCTTCTCGATGGTCTCGAGGACGAGGCCGGGTTCGAAGTACGGCAGCACGTAGAGGCAGCCGCCGCGCAGCAGCGTCGGCACGAAGAACGCGGCGCCGGCGTGGGACAGCGGGGTGCAGATCAGAAAGCGCGGCTGGTCGGGCCACTGCCACTCCGCCATCTGGATCTGGTTGAGCGCCGCGCCGGACCGGAACGACCCCATCACGCCCTTCGGCTTTCCGGTGGTTCCCCCGGTGTAGACCATCGACGACGTGTCCTCGGCCGACACCGGAGCAGCCACGAGGCGTTGCTCGGTGAACTGATCGGCGAGCGCGAGGATGTCCGTGCCCACAGCCGACGGACCGAGGGAGAACAGATTCTTCAAGGTCGGGATCTGGGCGTGCAGCTCGGCGGCCCGCTCCTCGAAGTGATCCGGATCGAAGATGAGGGTCTCGATCTCGGCATCGGAAGTGATGTACAGGTGATCGGCGAGCGAACCCATCGGATTGAGCGCACTGTTGCGGCATCCGGCGACCATCGTCGCACCCATCGAGATGAGGACTTCCGGCCGGTTCTTCGACAGCATCGCGACAGATGACCCCTGGCCGATTCCCACGGACCCGAGGGCCTGCTGGAACCTGCTGATGGCACCACGCATCTCGGCGCCGGTGAGGACGACGTCGCCGAGGTACAGCGCCGGACGGTCCGCGCTGCGGTCGAGCGCCGTGATGAGCAGGTCCGGGGTGAAGACGGGCCGGTGCAGGTCCGCGTACTCCTCGATCATGTCGTCCTTCCGGTCGGTGTCGTGGTCCGGGGGTGTGACGGCCCGCGGTACGGGCTCCCGATGTGGTCGGCGTCACCCGGTTCCCGCCACGATAACCGCTGCACCGGCAAAACTGAAACACGTTCCACTCTGTCGGGGTGTGTGTTCCTCGCCTAGAGTCTGTGCAACACCGCGCCACACCACCCGGGGGTCACGTATGCAGTCGGCTACGCCGTCATCGACCGACACCGACATCGCGGTCTCCGCGACCGTGGTCGAGCACCACCGCCTGCGAACCGATCTGGCCGTCGTGCGGCTCGAATGCAACAGCGACATCGTTCCGTTCCGCGCCGGCCAGTACGTCGACGTGACCGTGCCGCAGCGTCCGAACCTGCCGCGCCGCCTGTCGCCCGCACTCCCCCCGTCGATGGACGGCAAGCTCGAATTCCACGTCCGCACCGTGCCGGGCGGATGGGTCAGCAAAACGATCGTCGAGTCGACCAGTCCCGGGGACGTGTGGACCGTCGGCAACCCCCGCGGAGGTGACCTCCACGTCGACGACACCGGACGCATTGTGGTGATGATCGCCGGCGGTACCGGCCTGGCCCCGCTGCGCGCGTTGCTCCTCGACGTCGCGCGGCGGCCACAGCCGCCCCGCACCTTCCTCTTCGTCGGTGCCCGCACGCCCCGCGACCTCTACGCGGCGGACATGCTGGCCCTGCTCGGGGAAGCACTGCCCTGGCTGACGATCGTGCCGGTGACCGAGTCGCTGTACGACCCCGCGATTCAGGATCCGTTCTACGACCGGATCGTCTCGCACGTCGGCGATTTCGGCATCGACCCCGACGAGTTCCTCGAAGGCACGCTCGGCGACATCGTCACGTCGTACGGGGCGTTCGGCGATCACCAGGTGCTGGTCTGTGGCTCCGCAGCGATGGTGCGCTCCACCGTGCAGCGACTGCTCGAGACGGGTACTCCGCTCGAGAACATCCGCTACGACTCGTACTGAGTCCCCGGCGGCCGCGCCGCCGGGGACTCAGGGCTCGACCGCGCTCTACTTCGCGGCGGCTGTTCCCGCTGCGTCGCGAGCAGCGATGTATCCGAACACCAGTCCCTGGCCGATGGTCGCGCCGGCGCCGGGGTAGCGGTGCCCGAACGCGTTGGCCGCGGTGTTGCCGACCGCGTAGAGCCCGCCGATGACGCTGCCGTCCTCGCGGAGCACCCGCGCCCGCTCGTCGGCCCGCACGCCACCGCACGTGCCGAGATCGCTCAGGGTCATCTTCACGGCGTAGAACGGACCGTGCGTCAGCGGCCGCATGTTCGGGTTGGGCCGGACCGTGGGATCACCGTAGTACCGGTCGTAGGCGCTGCCGCCACGGCCGAACTCGGAATCCGTTCCGGCTGCGGCATCCTCGTTGAACGCGCCGAAGGTCTCGGAGAAGGTGTCCACGGGCACTCCCATCGACGCCGCGAGTTCTTCGGCGGTCGAGGCACGGTGGGCGATGCCCGCCTCGTACCAGGACTCCGGGAGCGGCTGGCGCGGGAAGACGCCGGCTGCGAACACGTAGCTGTTGCGGTACTTCTGGTCGAAGACGATCCACATCGACTCGACCGGGTCGCCGGCGTGTTCGCGCGCCAGCACCAGTTGCCCGAACGACATGTAGTCCGACGACTCGTTGGTGAAGCGGCGTCCGGTCTGATCGACGATGAACGAACCCGGCAGCGACCGCTCGGCGAGCATGACCATCGGCGGCTTGCCCGGACGGGTCGGTGCGACAGCGGGGAACCACCAGGCCTGATCCATCAGATCGAGACCGGCACCGACCTCCTGGGCCGCCTTGATCGCGTCGCCCGTGTTGCTCTCCGCGCCGAGGCTCTCGTGGTCGAGCAGACGCTCGGACTGGAACTTGCGGCGCATCGCCATGTCGTGGTCGAAGCCGCCCGCGGCGAGCACGACTCCGCGTCGCGCGGTCACCGTCACCTCCCGGCCGTTCTGCTCGAGGACGGCACCGGTGACCCGGTCGCCGTCGGTGACCAGACGCACGAGCGAGGTGTCGGTCCAGACCGGCACACCGGCTTTCAGCACACCCGCGAACAGTCCCGCAGCGATCGCCTGACCACCGGCGACGTATTCCCGTTTGACGGCGAGCCCGGCGACGCCCTGCGCCAGTCGCTTGAAGATGCGCGGAAAGCCCTTGTGCGGCACGCGCAGCATGAGGTTCATCCACTTGTAGTCTGCGCCCGTCGTGGGCATGGGCAGTCCCGCTTCCATCAGGCCCGGGCGCAGCCGTCCACGTTCCTCACCGAGCACCGACAGGTCGAGCGGCTTGCATTCACAACTGCGTCCCACTGCGGAGCCACCGGGCAACTCGGGGTGGTAATCGGAATAGCCCTCCGCCCAGAACAGCTTCATCGGCGTCGTGCGCCGGAGCATGTCGACCGTCGCCACACCGTTGTCGACGAAGGCCTCGCCGCGCTCGGCCGGTGCCGTGCCGTCCACCACGGACCGGACGTAGGTGTGACCGCGCTCGACGGTGTCACCCGACCCCGCCTCGGTCAGAATCGGATTGGCCGGAACCCAGAACGCACCGCCGGAACGGGCGGTCGATCCACCGACATGAGGAGATTTCTCCACGATCAACGCCGACAAGCCGAGTTCGTGCGCGGCGAGTGCAGCCGCCATGCCCGTACCCGAACCGATGACGAGCAGGTCGACCTCGGTGTCATGGGCAGGGGTCACAGGCGGAACGGGAGTCGACGCCATGGAAATGCTCCTTCATTCGGGGACGAGACGATAGTGATCGGCAGCACACGGTAGGCCCCCGCCGACGCTAGGGCACGTACCCGGAGGGCATCGGCGGCGTCCCGTCCAGCGGGAAGATCGTTGAACTGTGTGGATCTCCCGTTGGATGGGAAGCCGTCGCCGTATGGACGAGGACCCCGCTAGCGTCCCGGGGGGACACCACCGCACTCCCCCGGACACCCGCCGTCCCGACATGACGGACACTGGAGAGCAACAGGACGGAAAGGAACATCGATGACGGCGGAACACACCGTGCTCGACCCGAGGACGATGCGCAACGTGATGGGCAACTTCTGCACGGGAGTCACAGTCATCACCGCGCTCGACGGCGACGCGCCGCTCGGCTTCGCGTGCCAGTCGTTCACCTCGGTGTCGCTGGACCCGCCGCTGGTCTCCTTCTGCCCCGCTCGCACGTCCACGACGTGGCCGCGCATCCGCGAGATCGGCACTCTCGCCATCAACGTCCTCGCGGAGAGCCAGCGCACGTTGTGCGCGGCGTTCGCCGTCAGCGGTGGCAACAAGTTCCGCGGCGTCGACTGGGTGCCCGGCGACAACGGTGCCCCTGCCCTCGACGGCGCGCTCGCCCGCGTGGAGGCGACCGTGGAAACGGAGCACGACGCCGGCGACCATACGATCGTGGTGGCACGCGTCACCGGCCTGACAGCGCTGCCGTCCAACGGCCCGTTGCTGTTCTACCGCGGCACCTATGGGCACTTCGACCGGCTGTGACGGCCGCCTCCCGGAATAGCGGGCGGCTACCCCGGGTTGCACCCAGGGTGTGCCCAGCTGCCGGTGGCGGGCCCCGGACGAAGGATTCTCGGTGACTGTTCCTCTCTCCATCCTCGATTTGGCCCATATCGGCGAGGGTGAAACCGCTCGCGACAGTTTCGACGCCAGCGTGAAGATGGCACAGCTCGCCGAACGGTGGGGTTACCGCCGGATCTGGTACGCCGAGCACCACAACATGCCGACCATCGCGTCGTCTGCGACGAGCGTGCTGATCGCGCACGTCGCGGCGCACACGTCGTCGATCCGGCTCGGCGCCGGCGGCATCATGCTCCCGAATCATTCGCCGCTCACGATCGCCGAGCAGTTCGGCACGCTCGCGACGCTGCATCCCGGCCGCATCGATCTGGGGCTGGGCCGGGCACCGGGTAGCGACCAGAAGACGATGCGGGCGCTGCGACGCGACCCGTCGTCGGCCGACAGCTTCCCCCAGGACGTCCTCGAACTCCAGGGGTATCTGAAGGGTGTCTCGCGCATCCCGGGCGTCGACGCGGTTCCGGGTAAGGGCACCGATGTGCCGCTGTACATTCTGGGGTCGTCGCTCTTCGGCGCGAAACTTGCTGCCCTGCTGGGTCTTCCCTACGCGTTCGCGTCGCATTTCGCGCCGCAGGCTCTCGAGGAGGCAGTCACGCTGTACCGCCGCGAGTACCAGCCGTCCGAGCAGCACCCGGAGCCGTACGTCATCGCCGGTGTAGGTGTCATTGCCGCGGATACCGCCGACGAAGCGGCAGCGATGTTCGAAGCCACCAAGCGTTCACGCGTCGTGCAGATGGTCGGGCGAGGGCGCACGTTCACCGAGGAGGAGATCGATCTGCTCCTCGACTCCCCCGCCGGCTACCAGGTCCTCACGATGCTGAAGAACACCGCGGTGGGCACCCCGGCCGAGGTGCGCGACTACCTCGACCGCTTTACCGAGCGCGCGCAGGCCGACGAACTGATCGTCGTGTCGTCGGCTCCCGGACGCGACGCGTGGTTGCGGTCGCTGGAACTCGTCGCCCAGGTCAGCGATCTCGTCCCGGCCTGACAGCAGGTCCCGGACGGCTCTTACCCTTGCTCCGTACTCGTGGGTACACTTTGCCGGCCGTCCCGAACCGGCGGCCTCGACTCGTCGACCGCAGGAGCACCATGAAGTACCGCACCCGCGTATGTGCCGCCGTCGCCCTGACTGCGGCGGCCACCCTCACTGCTCCCGCAGCGGCGAGCAGCGAGACCCTTCCCGCAGACGCGCCGACCATCACGCTGACGGTCACCAACGACACCGACGCGCCCATGGTGCTCGGCGCGGCGACCATTCCCTACGGGCAGTGGGTGAACGAACCGGCGACCATCGTCCCCGCGCACACAACGGAAGTCGTGACTGCGGGAAGTGCCGATCGACGCGGATTCGGCATGCAGGTCACCTACACGATGCCGGGCGAGGCCACCGCCGTGCTCATGGCCAGTAACCACGGCACGGGGATCGCCAATGCCGACGGCACGCGGATCGACGGCGCCAACAGGCATGCGTACACCGCTGCCGCGCAGGTCGATGCCGGCTTTCCGTTCATGAACGTTACGTACACGATCGGTCGGGGCAGTTCCTGACACCGCGGTTCCCGACACCGCTGCTACCGGGCGGCGCACGCCCCTGAAAAGCGAAACTGAAAAGCGAAACCCCCGCGCCCTGTCGGACGTGGGGGTTTGTACTGTTGTGCGTCAGGATTCGCGCGCGTGCCTCGGCTTCCACACGACCAGCGCGTTGGTGCGCGGCACGGGCACCAGATCACGCCGTGCGGAGCGCAACTGCGCGACCTCGGTGGACAGTTCCGCGACCCGCTGCTGCAGTGCCTCGACGTGGTTGGTCAACTCGATGATCCGTTTGATCCCGGCGAGGTTGACACCTTCGTCCTGGGAAAGCCGCTGCACCTCACGGAGCAGTTCGACGTCGCGCGGCGAATAACGCCGTCCGCCACCGCTGGTGCGGTGCGGGGTAACCAGTCCCAGCCGGTCGTAGTTACGCAGTGTCTGGGCGTGCATCCCGGCGAGTTCTGCGGCGACCGAGATGACATAGACACGCGCATCGGGATCCGGCGGGAGATTCCGGGGAGTTCCCGTATCGCTCATCACGCACCTGCCCATCCTTCACGCGGGTCGAATCCGCCGGCCTCTTCGGCACGAAGATAATCGCGCAGCGCTTCCGTCGCCTGTTCGTCGAGCTTCTGCGGGATGGCGACCTTGACGGTCACGAGCAGATCTCCCGCACCGCCCCCGCGCTTGGGGACGCCGCGGCCCCGCACCCGCAGAACCCGGCCGTCGGCCGTGCCCGCCGGGATCTTGAGACCGACCCGGCCGTCGAGCGTGGGAACCGACACGGTGCTGCCGAGCACGAGTTCTCCGTAGCTGACCGGCAATACGAGTGTCAGGTTGTCGCCGTCCCGGCCGAACACGCGGTCGGGCCGGACGTGCACGACGACGAAGAGGTCGCCCGACGGCGCACCCCGCAGGCCGGCCTCGCCTTGCCCGGCGAGGCGGATGCGCGAACCGTCCTTGATGCCCGGAGGTACGCGCACGGTGATGGTGCGGGTGCGCTCCTGGACGCCGCTGCCGCGGCAGTCACGGCACGGGCTGTCGATGATCGAGCCCGAACCGCGGCATTCGTCGCACGGCTCGGAGAATCCGAAGGCGCCCTGGTTGCGGGAGACGATCCCGCTTCCGTTGCACTGCGGGCACACCCGCGGGCTGGTGCCCGGCTCGGCGCCGCTGCCGTGGCAGGTGGTGCACGGCGCGGGACTGGTCAGACGCAACGGAACGGTGACGCCTTGCACGGCGTCACGGAAGTCGAGGGTCGTCTCGGTCTCGATGTCGCCGCCGCGGCGTGGCCGCGACCGGTTCGCACCGCCCCCGGGTGTCGCACCGCGGTTGAAGAGCCCTCCGAAGAGGTCGCCCAATCCACCGTCGCCGGCCCCGCCGCCCCCGAAGAGGTCACCGAGGTCGAATGTGGTGCTGCCCCCGGAGAATCCGCCTCCGCTGGGCTGGAAGCCGCCGCCGAAACCTCCGGACGCGAACATCCGGCGGGTCTCGTCGTATTCCTTGCGCTTGGCCGGGTCGGACAGGACGGCGTTCGCCTCGCTGACCGACTTGAACCGCTCCTCGGCCGCGGCATCGCCGGGGTTGGCATCGGGATGCAGATCCCGAGCCAACTTGCGGTAGGCCTTCTTGATGTCTTCTTGCGAAGCGTCGGACGAGACGCCCAGGTCCTTGTAGAAGTCCTTTTCGATCCACTCCCGCTGGCTCACCGGGCGTCTCCTCCTCTCGCTCTTGTTGTTCTTACTCTGTGCCGGCGCTGTCGGACGGCGATTGCTCCGGCGTGTCCGCCGGATCGCCGTCGGTGACAGTCACCATCGCATGCCGCAGAATCCGGTCGCCGACGCGGTAACCCTTGCGCAGGATCGTGCCCAGCACCGGGTTGCTGCCGTCGCCTTCCATCTGGACCGCTTCGTGCAGTTCCGGATCGAACACGTCGCCCTCGTCGCCGAAGCCGACGAGGCCGAGTCCGGTCAGAATGCGGGTGAGCTTGTCGCTCACCGCCTTCAGCGGTCCGGATTCGAGGTCGCCGTGGGCACGGGCCCGATCCAGATCGTCGACGACGTCGAGGAACTGCGCCACCACCGAGGCCTTCGCGGACTCGCCGATGGCGGCCTTCTCGCGTTCGGCCCGGCGACGGTAGTTGGTGTACTCCGCGGAGACGCGCTGCAGATCCGCGGTACGTTCCGCGAGTTCCGCTTCGGTGGAGACGATCTCCTCGACGCGGACCTCCTCGCCGTCCTCGTTCTCGACGACGCCCTCGTTCACGGTGCCCTCGTTTTCTACGGTGCCCTCGGCAGGGGCACCGGTGCCCTCACTCGACTCGGCCGCGTCCCGTACCTCGAAGGTCTCGGGATCGATGCGACGCTTGTCGGTGACGGTCACCGGTTCCTGCTCGGGCTTACCCGACGTCACTTCTTCTCCGAATCGGTCGGCTCGTCGACGACCTCGGCGTCGACGACATCGTCTGCGCCTGCCGCAGCACCGTCGCCGGCAGCTGCGCCGTCGGCTCCGCCCTGCGACTCGTAGATGGCCTGGCCGAGAGCCTGCGACTCGGTCGCGAGCTTCTCGACGGCGGACTTCACCGCGGCGATGTCGCTACCGGCCAGAGCGTCCTTGGCATCCTTGACGGCTGCCTCGACCTTCTCCTTGACGTCGGCCGGCACCTTGTCCTCGTTGTCCTTGATGAACTTCTCGGTCTGGTGCACGAGCGACTCGGCCTGGTTGCGGACCTCGGCCTCTTCGCGACGGGCGCGGTCTTCCTCGGCGTGCGCCTCGGCGTCCTTCACCATCCGGTCGATCTCCTCCTGGGACAGGCCGGAGCCTTCCTGGATCTTGATCGTGTTCTCCTTGCCGGTGCCCTTGTCGCGGGCGGTGACGTGCACGATGCCGTTGGCGTCGATGTCGAAGGTGACCTCAATCTGCGGGACGCCGCGCGGAGCCGGGGCGATACCGCCGAGCTCGAACGAGCCGAGCAGCTTGTTGTGCGCCGCGATCTCACGCTCACCCTGGAACACCTGGATCTGCACGGACGGCTGGTTGTCGTCGGCCGTGGTGAAGGTCTCCGAACGCTTCGTCGGAATCGTGGTGTTGCGCTCGATGAGCTTGGTCATCACGCCACCCTTGGTCTCGATACCGAGGGACAGCGGGGTGACGTCGAGCAGCAGCACGTCCTTGACCTCGCCCTTGAGGACGCCGGCTTGCAGTGCCGCACCCACGGCGACGACCTCGTCGGGGTTGACGCCCTTGTTGGGCTCCTGACCACCGGTGAGTTCGCGCACGAGGTCGGTGACGGCGGGCATACGGGTCGAGCCACCGACGAGGACCACGTGGTCGATGTCGCCGACCGAGATCCCTGCGTCCTTGACGACCTGCTGGAACGGAGCGCGGGTGCGCTCGAGGAGGTCGCCGGTGATCTTCTGGAACTCGGAGCGGGAGAGCTGCTCGTCGAGGAACAGCGGGTTCTTGTCCGCGTCGACCGTGATGTAGGGCAGGTTGATCGACGTCGACTGCGAGCTCGACAGCTCGATCTTCGCCTTCTCCGCAGCCTCACGCAGACGCTGCAGGGCCATCTTGTCCTTGGTCAGGTCGACGCCGTGCTGTGCCTTGAACTTGTCGACGAGCCAGTTGACGATGCGTTCGTCCCAGTCGTCGCCGCCGAGGTGGTTGTCACCGGAGGTCGCGCGGACCTCGACGACACCGTCACCGATTTCGAGGAGCGAGACGTCGAACGTGCCGCCACCGAGGTCGAAGACCAGGATGGTCTGTTCCTTGCTGCCCTTGTCGAGGCCGTATGCGAGGGCAGCAGCGGTGGGCTCGTTGACGATGCGCAGGACGTTGAGGCCGGCGATGGTGCCGGCTTCCTTCGTCGCCTGACGCTGCGCGTCGTTGAAGTAGGCCGGAACGGTGATCACGGCGTCGGTGATGTCCTCGCCCAGGTATGCCTCAGCGTCTCGCTTGAGCTTCATCAGCGTGCGGGCGCTGATCTCCTGGGGGGTGTACTTCTTGCCGTCGATGTCGACGTTCCAGTCGGACCCGATGTGCCGCTTGACGGAACGGATGGTGCGGTCGACGTTGGTGACCGCCTGGTTCTTGGCAGGCTGACCCACCAGAACCTCGCCGTTCTTCGCGAAAGCGACGACGGACGGGGTGGTGCGTGAACCTTCGGAGTTGGCGACCACAACGGGCTCGCCGCCCTCCAGAACGGAAACGACCGAGTTGGTGGTTCCGAGGTCGATACCGACCGCACGAGCCATGATTTCCTCCAAAATGTTTCACCGCGACGCGAGTCGCACCGCGGAACGTTCAGTTCCCCAACCTGAGCCTGTTCGACTCAACTTGGCTTCGCCAACTCGAGACTGCACCCTTTCGGACGCTTCAGTCAAGTGGAGTTGAGCCTTGGTAGCTCAAGTTGTCTGATACATGCAACCGAAGATCTGGCCGGATCGTTCCCGGATGTGATGGTCTTCACATTCGTCCGACGGAGTCCAAGTCGGCGCCGCGCTCCGTCCGCCGGGGCCCGAATACTCTCCTGAAGCGGCGGCCCGACGGGTCCACCTGGTGGTTTCGAGATTCACCTATCGTTATGTCCGCATACGCCTGTACATTTCCGCGGAGACTGTGCAGCATCACGTCGCCCGGATCCGGCGCGGCCGGTCCCCGTTGCACAAGCTCCGACCAGATTTGGGGGAATTCCGGCATGTCCGTAGGCGTAGGCCTGAGGGTGGGCAACTCCGTGTCGTCGGTTGCGGTCACCTCGTCGTCGCCCGGACGACCCGACCCGTCACCCATCGAACGGCGCACAGCAGTACACCTGCACTCCGATGGCACCGCGACGCTCGGCGACCACGACTTCTTCGACGGAACCACCAGTTCGTTCACCGAGTTCGTCAGCAGCATCGGCCGATCCGGCGGCGTCCGCGCCAACGACGGCTCCCTCTCCCGCGCCGAAGACCTCGTGGCAACGGCCATGGAATGCCTTCTCGCCGACGCGGCCCGCCTCATCGGCGACCAGCCGTACACCGCGGTCGCGACCCATCCCACCGAGTGGCCGCCGTCGACCGTCGCCGTCCTGCGCAACGCACTCGACTACGTGGGATTGCGGTACGTGTCGCTCATCTCGGACGCCGAGGCAGCCGCCGCGTGGTACGAGTCGCAGGTCGCCCACCAGACCGGCCGGCTCATCGCCGTCCACCACATCGATCCGCTGGGCTCGACGGTCACCCTGGTCCGCTCCGGTGTCGCGGCAGGTAAGTCGTTCCGCTTTGCCGAAGAGGACGCGCCGTCCGTGACAGCGCAGCTGTCCGCCGCCCTCGGGGCGTTCGGATGGCTCGTCAGCAATCTCGACGCCATCGTCGTCACCGTCGACGAAGCCATCGATCCCACCGCGGCCCAGCTGGTTGCCCAGTCCTTCAAGACCGGCCTGGGAGTGCGGAGCGCACTCGCACCCGAGCCGCACCAGACGATGGTGCGCGGCGCGGCGCTCGCTGCCGCCGCGGGGTCGGTGGATCTGCTGGGCTCGACCCAGATTCTGCCCGTCGCGCGTCTCACCGGGCCCAAGCGCAGCGAACTCGACACCGAGACCACCACCGTCATCGCCAAGATCACGGCCACTCCGCCTCCCGAAACGACCGGAACGGTCAGGGCCAGCTCGCCGGCGCCGGAACCGGCAGACGAGTCCGAGACCAAGCGCCGGTCCTCACTGTTCACCGTCGGCGCTGCGGCAGCGGCGATCGCTCTGCTCGTCGGTGTGGGCGCGTGGGTGTTCACGATGCGCGACTCCTCGACGGCGACCGCCAATACATCACCAATGGAGACGACGGTCGCGCCGTTCGGCGACACCACGCGGACACCGTCCCCCACGAAACCGCCTGGCGGTACCCCGACGACAACCACGGCAGAGTCGTCCACGGAGTCCGACACCTCCGCGGCGGTCGCTCCCGCGGTCGCGCCGGCGGGCGGCGCACCGGCCTGGACCGATCCGAGCACCACCGGCGACGCAGCGACCTCGTCGTCGAATACCGGGTCGTCGAGCGCGCCGTCGAGCAACACGACGACGAGCACGGGATGGTCGCGCCGTAATCCGCCGTCGAGCGGAGGCGGAGGCGGCAACGACTCGGGTGAGACACCGTCGACGACGTCGCCCTCGACGCCCACCGAGACCACACCGACCGTTAATCCGGAGCCGGATGAGCCCGTGGAGCCCACTCCTACCACGGAGGAAAGCGGCTCTTCCGGCGGCTGATTCCGTACGTGATCTAGGGCACATTTTTTGCATTGACGTTTGTGCCGTAGGCTGTCCCGCGGGTCGGTACCGCAAGTACCGCGCTCGTGGACATAATTGCAGTTCAGACCGCTGATCCACCATGTAGAAGGGCCCTCATGCGTCTCTTGCCGGCGTCGCGCGCCGCTCGTTCCACCGCCCGCCGTGTCGCCGTCGCAGCGGCGTCGGCCGTGTTGCTGGTGGGACCGCTGACCACCGCCGCCCACGCGAGCCCGGCAGAGCAACTCCCGGTTCCCGATCTGCCCGCCGAACTGGTGGATGCGATCACCCGGGATCTGGGCATCTCACCGGAGGAATACCTCGATCGCGCCGCCCGCGCGCAGGCGCTGGGCGACTACGCCCGTTCGTTCCGCGCCGAGAGCCCGGACGACTACGCGGGTGCATGGCTCGGCGAAGACGGACAGCCCGTCGTCGCGGTGACCAATCGGGATGCGGCAGAGAAGGCACAGAAGGACGGCTACCGGGCCACGGTCGCCCCCCTGTCCGCCGACGGCCTCGAGCAGGCCCTCGCGGAGCTGAACCGGTGGGTCTCGGCACTTCCGCGCGAGGTGTCGTCCCAGGTGAATTCGACGTCCATCGACGTCCTCAACAACCAGCTCGTGGTCGACATCGTGAACTCGCCGGTCGGACGCGCCCTGAATCTCCCGTCGCTCATCGCGAACGTGCAGGTACAGCTGAGCCCCGGCCTTCCCCCCAACGATCCGGCTCCGCTCGGAGGCGACACCTACCTCACCGCCGACGGCGACGTGCGGACCACGCCGCTCGAGCGGATCGGTATCTGCTCGTTCGGATTCAGCGGTGTCGACGCGAACGGCGACCCGGTCAACCTCACCGCCGGCCACTGCGACGCCGTCGCCCGTGAGCAGGGTGGCTCCACGGTCTACCTGCCCAACCGGGAAGACATCGACGCCAGCACCAAGATCGGCACGTTCACCCAGTCCACGGTGGGCACGGACAGCACGCTCGACTACGGGGTCATCTCCCTCGACGAGGCCGGCGTCGCCGCGGGTCTGAACCGCCCGGTCGTGCGCGGTGGCAACGGCTCCACGCTGACCATCACCGGCACCGCAGTTCCGGTCGTCGGCGCGCCCGTCTGCAAGTCGGGGCAGTCCTCCTCGTTCACCTGCGGTGTCGTCGCCGCCGAGCGTGTCGAGACCCAGCTCGTGTACAACTCCGGGTTCTCCAGCACCATCCGGGGCTTCGCCACGACGGCCTGCACCTTGTCCGGCGACAGCGGCGGATCCATCGTCACGGGCACGCTCGCTCTGGGCGTGATCAGCGGCTCCAACAGCGCGGGCGCACCGAACTGCGTCGAAGCGAACCTCGTCCTCGCGCCCAACGGAGGCACCTCCAGCCTGGGTATTTCCATCCGCGACATCGAGAACGCCACCGGCAGCACGGTGCGCACGATCAACGCTGCGTAGCCTCACCGGGGCTGTTCACAGGAGCAACACCCGACACACCGGTCACTCACAACCCGCTGTGAGTCACACCTGTTACCCCTTAGGATCGACCAATGCCGGTCCTCACGGGTCAGCTACCTTTGCGCGCTCGAGCCGCGGAGGGACAACGAGAAAGGTTTTCATGCGCCGCTCCTTCGCACGTCAGGCAGCCGTCATCGGCTCAGCCGCCGTGTTGCTCCTCGGCACCGCAGCCACCGTCGCTCAGGCCGAGCCTGCGCCGGCCCCGACGACCGCACTGCCGGCCGAACTGGTGGAAGCGTTGCAGCGAGACCTCCAGATCAGTCCCGACCGTTTCCTCAACGACGCAGAGCGCAGCCAGGAACTGGCCCGCTTCGCCGACAAGGCGCGCGAGCAGTTCGAGAGCGTGTTCGCCGGTGTCTGGCTCGACGAGCAGGGCACGCCCATCGTCGGCCTCGCCGACGGTGAGCAGTTCGACGAGGCCCGCACGGCCGCCGAGGACTCCGGTTTCGTCGTCGAGAAGACGGAGAACAGCGAGAACGCCCTCGAAGCCCGGTTGAACGAGCTCAACGACTGGCTCGACACTCAGCCGCCCGCGATCGCCGACGTCATTCGCGGCATTGCGATCGACGTGGTGAACAACGACCTCGTGGTGCGCGCCGAGAACGTCGCCGGACTCGAACTGCCGCCGTTCCTCGACGGCGTTCGTGTTCTCTTCGCGCCGACCGAGTTGACGCCGGAGTCCACTCCGGAGTTCGAGTTCACCGCGGGCATCGCGGCGCCCGACGCCCTGCTCGGCGGAGACGCCTACGCGGCGCTCGGTGCCGGCGCAGGCCTTCGCTGCTCCCTCGGGTTCAACGCCGAGGACGGTTCGGGCAGCCCCGTCAACATCACGGCCGGTCATTGCGATCCGAACCGTTCACAGGCCGGAACGCGATGGGCGTCCGAGGTGTACCAGCTTCTGGGCGACACGCTCGGCCAGCGTCTCGGAACGTTCGAGAAGACCAGCCTCGACAACAACGACTACGGCATCATCCGGCCGGCAGCCGATGCCGCAGGAAGGTTCGAGAACAACGGCGTGCGTGTTCCCAACGCCGCACCCCTGCCGATCACCGGCACCGCCGATCCGATCGTCGGAACGCCCGTGTGCAAGTCGGGCCTGCGGACCGGCTACAGCTGCGGTGTCGTGACGTCGGCGCAGCAGAACGTCGCGATCGGCGAGCGCGTGCTCAGCAACGGTTTCTCCACGAACCTGTGCGCACTGCAGGGTGACAGCGGCGGAACGCTCGTCACGGGCACCCTGGCACTCGGCATCTCCAGCGCCTCGAACGTGGGCCAGTACGGCCTGTGCGAGGTGGCCGGATTCGTCAGCAGCCTGCTGGGCGAGACGCCCGAGTTGTTCGCGACACCGATCAACGCAGTTCTGGCCGAGAACCCGGGCCTGAAGGTCCGCACCTGGTAAACACTCGCTCTCGAGAAGAGGCCCTCCTTCCGGTTCGGAAGGAGGGCCTCTCTTTCTTTCCTCTGCGGCACGCTACGGGCCTTTCCGGTGGTCACCTTCAACCGACCGTCCCGCCAGTGGGGTGAAGCCCTCGGTGACGACCTCGTCGCCGCTGCAACGATCGGCCGGGGCGCGCGTCGACGGTTCCCATGCTCCATGATCTCTTGATGATCGTGATGCGTGTGGGCTGGATCTTCTCGGCCGTCGTGGCCGTGTTGCTCGGAATCGGGGCAGCGACCAGCCCGATGTTGCAGATCGTGGATTGCGAGATAGGCGTGTTTTCGCGGGAAGTCCCCAATCGCGAGGCCTGCGATGCTTCGATCCGGAGTTATTTCGGGAATGCGGTCGTGCCTGTTCTTGCGCTGCCGGTGGCCGTGTGTCTGATTCCCGTGTTCATGCCGAGGCAGCGTGTTGCCTGGCTGACAACGGGCGCACTTTTCGTTCTTGCGGCCGTGGGGTTTTTCGCGCTCGTCTTCTCGTCGACGCCGACATCGACCAATCTGCTGGGTTTCTTCTGGCCTGCCGCGTTCCTGGCAGTACTCGTCACCAGCCTCGCTCAGTTGTCGAACCTGATCCCTCGCCCGCAACTCCGGACACGGAAAGACAGCGGCCCCGTCACCTCTCGGTGACGGGGCCGTTGCCTGCGTGCAGAGTGCTACTTCGCCCACTGGCTAGTGCCGGGAGCCGCCAGAAGCGTCTCGACGACTCCGATACCGGCGAAGACTGCTGTCGGACCGCCTGCGACGAAGGCTCCGATGGTGCCGCCGACGCCTGCGCCGCCCGCGCACCCGAGGATGGTGCCTGCACCCGGAATGATGCTCCCGGGGATGGCTCCGACAACACACCCGATGATGGCGCCTGTGACGGTGCCGATCGCGGTCGCCATGCCCAGCTGCGACACGAAATTCTGCTGGGCCTTGAGGTTCTCGTCGGGCGACGCAACGTCCGACAGCTTCAGGCCGACAGGCGTGATCCCCATCGCGACCTTGTCTTCGGGCTCGACCGGCGTCGCCTTCGCCGGGTCGATGACCGGCGTGAGGGTCAGCGTCTTGCCGTCTTCGCTGATTTCACGCTCGAACGGAAGCTGGAGATCGCCCAGCTGGACGGCGAGAGGCAGGCTGATGACGGCGTTTCCGTCGTTGTCCTGCAGTTCGACCTGCGTGCCGTCACCGGAGATGGCGAACGAGCCCGCGTCGATCACGGTCACGACCGAGTCGCCCTCGGGCCGGACCTCGTAGTTGATCTTGTCTTCGGCCGACGGGGCGGCCGGAGCTGCGTAGGAAGTGCCGGCCGTGATCCCCATAGCGGCGGCTGTCATCGTCGCGACGATGGCAAGCTTCTTGAGCTTCATGTGATTCCGTTCTGTGACATGGCGCACGCCCGAGGGACGCCCCCATTTTCCCTGTTCGCGTGGCACATCCAGACCCCCCGACGATGAACCCACTGCCCGGATGCCACGTCCGGGGCGAATCATAACCGACGTCACACCTCATTTGTTATATGAGTTGTTTCGCCGCTACCGCGCTCGGAGTCGGGGTTGCCCCGAAGGCTGCCGCGACAGAATGACGCGCAGTTAGGGGAGCCTGGCTAGAAGAGGTGGGAGGTTTGACCACTAACGTGGCCGGGCACACACATCCCCGCTGCACGAACGTTGTTACCGGCTAGTAACCTGTCCCTGTTCTCCACCAAGTTACCGGCCAGTAACTTAACCTGCGTTACGATGCGGTGGCTTATACCAGGCGGCCCGGTGCTGCCCCGACACGAAAGGCCACGTATGAATGCCCTGACGATCACGTTGGGCACGATCGGCGTGCTGCTCAGCCTCGTGTGTTGGTTCGCGTTCATCAGCGGTGCGTGGACGATGGTCAAGACCATCCGGGTCGGCCAACCGGCCCCGGACCGATGGCGGCCGTTCTTCCCGCGCTTCAAGCAGATGCTCGTCGAGTTCATCGCGCACACGAAGATGACCAAGTTCCGTACCGTCGGCTGGGCGCACTGGCTGGTCATGGTCGGCTTCCTGCTCGGTGCCATCGTCTGGTTCGAGGCCTACGGCCAGACGTTCGACCCGAACTTCCACTGGCCCATCATCGGCGACACGGCCGTCTACCACTTCATCGACGAGATTCTGGGCATCGGCACGGTGATCGGCATCCTGACGCTGATCACCATCCGCCAGCTCAATCACCCGCGTCAGCCCGGCCGGTTGTCGCGCTTCAGCGGCTCCAATTTCAAGGCCGCCTACTTCGTCGAGGCCGTCGTCCTCCTCGAGGGTCTCGGCATGATCATGGTGAAGGCCGGCAAGATCGCCACCTACGGCGGTGGCCATATGAGCACCGACTTCTTCACGATGCAGGTCGCGCGGATCCTTCCCGAGAGCCCCGAACTGGTCTCGGTCTTCGCATTCGTCAAGCTGATGTCCGGCATGGTGTGGCTCTACATCGTCGGCCGCAACATCACGTGGGGTGTCGCATGGCACCGCTTCTCGGCCTTCCTCAACATCTACTTCAAGCGTGAAGACGACGGCGGCGTCGCCCTCGGTGCCGCGAAGCCGATGATGTCGGGTGGCAAGCCTATCGACATGGAGGAAGCAGACCCGGACAAGGACACCTTCGGTGCCGGACGGATCGAGGACTTCACATGGAAGGGCTGGCTCGACTTCACCACGTGCACCGAGTGCGGTCGCTGCCAATCGCAGTGCCCCGCCTGGAACACCGGTAAGCCGCTGTCGCCGAAGCTTCTGATCACGTCGCTGCGCGACCACGGCAACGCCAAGGCGCCGTACCTGCTGGCCGGTGGCCGCAAGGACATCGGCGGCGACGAGGTCGGGCTCGTGGACGCCGAGGGCAACGCCGACGAAGCTGCGCTCGCCAAGATTCCGGCGGGGGCACGCACGGAAGCGGAGCGCAAGCTCGTCGGTGACACCGAGGCGATGGTCGAGGCGGGCGAACTCGCGCCGATCATCGACACCGAAACGCTGTGGAGCTGCACCAACTGTGGTGCGTGCGTGGAGCAGTGCCCCGTGGACATCGAGCACGTCGACCACATCATCGACATGCGCCGCTACCAGGTACTCATCGAGTCGGACTTCCCGTCCGAACTCGCGGGTCTGTTCAAGAACCTCGAGAACAAGGGCAACCCCTGGGGCCAGAACGCCAAGGACCGTCTCAACTGGATCAACGAGATGGAGTTCGACATCCCGGTCTTCGGCCAGGATGCGGATAGCTTCGAGGGCTACGACTACCTGTTCTGGGTCGGTTGCGCCGGTGCCTACGAAGACCGCGCGAAGAAGACCACGAAGGCTGTCGCCGAGTTGCTCGCGACCGCCGGCGTGAAGTTCATGGTGCTCGGTGCCGACGAGACCTGCAGCGGTGACTCCGCTCGTCGCGCGGGCAACGAGTTCCTGTTCCAGCAGTTGGCGCAGCAGAACATCGAGACCCTCAACGGGGTGTTCGACGGCGTCGAGCAGAGCAAGCGCAAGATCGTCGTCACCTGTGCGCACTGCTTCAACACTCTGAACAACGAGTACCCGCAGGTCGGCGGCTCCTACGAGGTGGTTCACCACACGCAGCTGCTCAACCGGCTGGTCCGTGCGAAGAAGCTCGTGCAGGTGGCGCCCGTCAGCCAGGACGTCACGTACCACGATCCGTGCTTCCTCGGCCGGCACAACAAGGTGTACAACGCACCGCGTGAGCTGATGGAAGCCTCGGGCGCAAAGCTCGTCGAGATGCCGCGTCACGGCGAACGCTCGATGTGCTGTGGTGCCGGTGGTGCCCGCATGTGGATGGAAGAGCGCATCGGTAAGCGCATCAACATCGACCGCGTCGACGAGGCACTCAGCACGAACCCGGCGAAGATCGCGACGGGCTGCCCCTTCTGCCGCGTCATGCTCACCGACGGTGTCACCGCGCGGCAGGAAGAAGGCAAGGGCGAGGGTGTCGAGGTCATCGACGTCGCGCAGCTCATGCTCGAGTCCATCTCGCGCGTCGAGGCCGCGAAGCTCAGCGACAACCTGAAGGTCGTCCAACAGCCGAAGACTGCGGTCGAGGCCGAAGAGACCGCCGAAGAGGTCGAGAAAGAGCGCGTCGAGGAGGTCGAGGCGGCAGCCGCGGCACCTGCGGCTCCTAAGACCACCGGTGCTCCGAAGGCCGGCGGTCTGCAGATGAAGGGCGGTCTGAAGGGACCGGGCGCCAAGAAGACGGCGGCTCCCGCAGCAGCGGCCCCCGCGGCCGAGGCACCGGCGGCCGAGGCACCGGCTTCGGAAGCATCCGCAGCGCCGAAGGCCAAGCCGGGCGGACTGCAGATGAAGGGCGGCCTCAAGGGACCCGGAGCCAAGAAGGCAGCGGCTCCCGCAGCCACCGCGAAGACCGACGCCCCGGCAGCAGATGCTCCCGCGGCCGAGACAACGTCCGCGGATGCCCCCGCGATCCCGAAGGCCAAGCCCGGCGGACTGCAGATGAAGGGCGGCCTCAAGGGACCCGGAGCCAAGAAGGCAGCAGCACCGGCCGCACCCAAGGCAGACGCTGCACCGACAGCTCCCGCCGCGGACGCACCGGCAGCAGCAGCCGCACCGGCAACTGAGGCCACTGCGGCTCCCAAGGCGAAGCCCGGCGGACTGCAGATGAAGGGCGGCCTCAAGGCTCCCGGAGCCAAGAAGGCAGCAGCACCGGCCGCACCCGAGGCAGACGCTGCACCGGAGGCCCCCTCAGCCGAAACGCCCGCACCCGAGACGCCCGCGGCTCCTGCAGCCGAGGAGCCGAAGGTTGCGCCAGCTGAGGAGCCGAAGGGTACGGCAATCCCGAAGGCGAAGCCGGGGGGATTGCAGCTCAAGAGTGGACTGAAGGGCCCGGGCGCGAAGAAAGCGGCGCCGGCACCCGAGACCACCTCTGAGCCGGCTGCGGAATCTGCTCCCGAGCCGACTGTCGACTCCGAGCCGGAGACGACCGAGCCGGTAACGGAGTCGGCGGCTACGGAGCCGGAGACGACGCCCGAAGCGCCGAAGGCACCCGCTGCCGACGCACCGGCCCCGCCGAAGGCGAAGCCGGGCGGACTGCAGATCAAGGGCGGCATCAAGCCCCCCGGTCGCAGGTAAGCAGCCCTGAAGTAAACGCTCGCGGCCCTGGTGGACACACCACCAGGGCCGCGAGCTTTTTCGTTGAGGGCGGGATCAGCCGGTCTCGGCGTCCCGCGTCGTGTCAGTTCCCAAGCTCGAGTGACGCCGCCAATTGCGGCCACGAACGGTGGAGTTCGTCCTCCCAGTAACCCCATGAGTGCGTGCCGTTCTCACGGAAGTGGAAGGTGGCGGGGATATCGAGTTCTTCCAGCCGCTCGGCCAGCCGTTGGGTACAGACGTTCGTTGCCGCCTCGATCACCCCCCCGATCACGACCTGCTCGTGCAGCGGCGGTGCCTGAGGGGTGCGTGGCAGTGCCGGGTTCTCGTGCGGTCCGGGCAACCCGTTTCCGTTCGAGATGTAGAGAGAGAGCCCCCGCAGCCCTTCGGCGTTGACCGTCGGGTCGTGCCGGGCCCACTCGTCGCCGTCGTACGGACCCCACATGTTGCGAGCGTCGGTCTCGCCCATCACTTCGACGACGGTCCGGAGATACGCCTGGCCCACAGGATCGCTGGTTTGGGCACAGCCGCTGTACGAGGCGACTCCTCGGTACAGTCCCGGCGCCTGGATCGCGAGGTCGAGCACCGACGTGCCTGCCATCGACAGTCCCGCGATTGCATTGACACCCGTGGTACCGAGTGCGCGGTCGACCGCCGGGGGAAGCTCCTGGGTCAGAAACGTCTCCCACTTCGCGATACCCACGACCGGATCGTCACGCATCCAATCCGTGTAGTAGGTGAACATGCCCTGTGCGGGAATCACGACGTTCACGTTCTTGTCCGCGAGGAAGTCGAGGATCTTCGTCTGATTGAGCCAGTTCGCGCCGTCTTCGCCACCGCCGGCCCCGTTCAGCAGGTACAGCGTCGGGCGCGGCACGCTGGTGTCGGCCGGGCGGATCAGCTGGAACGGGATCTCCCGGCCCATCGACTCCGAGTAGACGTGCATGTCGTAGCGGTTTCCTTCGACCTGCTCGACCCGCACCTCTTCCCCGCCGGGCAAGGCGGTGGCGGGTGCCCCCGCCAGGATGAGCGCCGAAGCCGCAATGACGCAGGCGCTACTTCGCCGCAGAACGTTCATGTTCATCTTGCTTGTTCGCCCTGTCGGTCGTGGTCGGATGGAGTTGCGAAGACAGTACGCAGGCGAGGCCCCAGCACGGCAAGTGCCTCGGTCGAAGTCATGCGCCAGTGGGTGACCGGCACTGAATGGTCATGGATTCGCCCGCTCACGGCATCGGCCCAGCCTGCCGCCCCGCGGCTGTCGTCCTCGGCTGCGGTGAAATACACGACGTCACCGTCGAACCGTCCGGGCCGGTGACCGGCCGCCAGGACAACGTTGTGCCGGGCCGCGTCCATCAGCTGCCGCACGAGACGTTCGGTGTCCTCGGCCGGAGTGCCGGTGACGTCGGCGACCACCCGGACGATCCCGGCGAGATCCGCCGGTCCGTCACCGTCTCCGACAACGCCGAGTCCTGCGAGCAGGTCGCTCATCGGCATTTCCGGCTCCTCGGACGCGTCGGTGTCGGTGTCGGTGTCCGCGAAACTGTCGAGCATCACCAGTGTTTCCACTGCGCTGCCGGCGGCCTGGAGTTGCACCGCCATGGCGTGCGCGATGACACCTCCCAGCGACCATCCGAGCAGCCGGTACGGGCCCTCCGGCTGGATCCGGCGTATCTCGTCGACGTAGAGCGCCGCCAGGTCGTCGAGGGATTCAGGCCGGTCCTCGAGCGGGGTCTGCACTCCGTACACGGGTACGGACGGGTCGATCTCCTGCGCGAGAGCGGTGTAGCACCACGACAATCCGATGATCGGATGCACGCAGAAGACCGGGGGAAGGTCGCCCTCCGCACGGATCGGGAGCAGCGTTCCGAACTCCGGACCGGACCCCCCGCCCTCGGCGATCTTCCGAGCCAGCGCTTCCACCGTCGAATGCGAGAACAACGACGGCAACGGGACCGCGACGCCCAGCGCGTCGCGCAACTGCGCGACGAGCCTGGTCGCGACCAGGGAAGTGCCACCGAGCGCGAAGAAGTCGTCGTCCGCCCCCACCTGTGCGACACCGAGAATATCGGAGAAGGCGTCGGCCACAGCACGTTCGGTGTCGCCCGACGGGCGCCGGAACTCGCGTGCCCGAACCTCGGGCTGTCGCAGCGCTTTCCGATCGACCTTCCCGTTGGGTGTCGTCGGCAACGCATCGAGCACGACGAACTGCGCCGGCACCATGTACGACGGCAGCACCCGGCCCAGTGCCTCCCGCAGTCGCTGCGTATCGAGTTCACCGGTGGGCACGACGTAACCGACGAGTTGTTCCGGCCACGCCACCACTACCCCGGCCGCAACATCCTCGTGTGCGCGCAGCACCGAGTCGATTTCCCCGAGTTCGATCCGCTGGCCCCGCAGCTTGACCTGCATGTCGTTGCGGCCTACGTATTCGAGTTCGTGATGTGCGTTCCACCGCACCAGATCTCCCGTGCGGTACATCCTCGTCCCCGCACCGTCGAACGGGTTCGCCACGAACCTGTCGGCCGTCAGGTGTGCGCGTCCCGCATAGCCGCGGGCCAACTGGACACCCGAGAGATAAAGCTCGCCCACGACTCCCACCGGCACGGGATGCAGACGTGTGTCGAGCACCAGGGCACCGGTGTTCCGAACGGGTGTACCGATGGGGACGCGCCCACCGCCGGAATCGGGATCGCTTCGGCGGTGCGTGGCCTGCATCGTCGTTTCGGTCGGGCCGTACAGGTTGTGCACCCCGCACCCGAGCATCCTCCGCGCGCGGTCGGCCGTCGCACCCGACAGGGCCTCACCGCCGGCAAATACCAGCCGCAACGACGGAGTGGGTTCCTCCAGCACGTCGAGCACCGCGTCGAGCACGACGGGCACGAACTGTGCCACGGACACCTCGAAATCCACCAGCGCACGCGCGAGGTACTGCGGATCGCGGTGACCGTCCGGTGCCGCGACGACCATCCGCGCTCCACTGTGCAAGGGCCAGAAGAGCTCCCACACCGATGCGTCGAACGTCAGCGGAGTCTTGAGCAGAACGGTGTCGGCAGCATCGGCGCCGAACTCCTCCTGCAACCAGTCCAGCTGGTTCACAGCCGACGCGTGCGAGACCGCCACACCCTTCGGGCGCCCCGTCGAGCCCGACGTGAACAGCACGTACGCCGTGTTGTCCGGGCGCAGTGGGCCCCGTCGCTCGGCATCCGAGATCGGCCCGTCCGGTACACCGGTCGCATCGAACGTGCCGATATCGAACACCGTCCGATCCGCGCCCAGGTGGTGGCGCGAGTCCGACAACACCAGTATCGGATCGGCGATCTCGAACACGTAGGAGATCCGCTCGGCCGGTTGCCCGGGGTCGACGGGCACGTAGGCACCGCCGGCGGCGACCACGGCGTGGACCGCGATCACCGCGTCGATCGATCGCTCCATCGCGATGGCAACGTTCGTCTCAGGGCCCACACCCAGCGAAATAAGATGCCGGGCAAGACTGTTGACTCTCGAAGCGAATTCCGCGTAGGAGTACGAGGTGTCTTCGTCGGCGACGGCGACGGCATGCGGTGTCGTCGCGGCCTGCGCGGCCGACCGATCCGGCAGGGTGGCGCCGCCCGGGCCGGTGCGCACCGCGGGGAGGCCCATCTCGTGTAGGGCCGCACGCTCCGGCGGCGCGAGCCATTCCAGGTCGCCGACGGGAGTTTCGGGATCGCGCACTGCTGCGGTGAGGATGCGGACGAACCGATCGGCGAATCCCGCGACGGTGGAAGCGTCGAAGAGGTCCGTGGCGTAGGTCCACGTCAGGTCGATACCGTCCGGAGTGCCGCCCTCCGAGAATGCTTCGTGCGCGGTGACCTGGAGATCGACCATCGCCTGGTTCAGGTCGGCCTCGACGGGTTCGATGTCGACGCCACCGAGACGGAAATCGACGGGCTGCATGTTCTGCAGCGTCAGCATCACCTGGAAGAGCGGGTTACGCGCCTGCGAACGGGCCGGTGCGAGGACCTCGACGAGGCGCTCGAACGGCACGTCGGCGTGCGCGAACGCGTGCAGATCCGTTTCCCGCACCGAGCGGAGCAGGTCCGCGAACGACCGGCCCGGGTCGATGTCGGTACGCAGGACCAGCGTGTTGACGAACATCCCGATCAGATCGTCGAGTTCGGCTTCACCACGACCGGCAACCGGCGTACCGAGCGCGATGTCGGAGGTGCCGCTGAGCCGGGCGAGAGCGGACGCCAGGGCGCTGTGCAGCACCATGAACAGCGTGGCGTGGTGTGTTCGCGCGAGCCCGAGCAGACCTCGGTGGAGCGACGCGTCGAGACCGACCGTGTGCGACGCACCCCGATGGGACGCCACCGGGGGACGCGGCCGATCCCAGGGCAATTCGAGCTGATCCGGCAGCGACGCCAAAGTCTCGCTCCAGTACGAGATCTGCTTCGACACCACGCTGTCCGGGTCGTCCTCGGAGCCGAGGATCTGCCGCTGCCAGAGGGTGTAGTCCGCGTACTGCACCGGTAGCGGAGCCCACGTGGGCGGCTGACCGCCGACGCGCGACGCGTACGCCGTCATCACATCCCGGGTGAGCGGTCCCATCGAGAATCCGTCACCCGCGATGTGGTGCACCACGAAGACCAGGATGTATTCCTCCGGCCCGGCGCGGAGCAGCCGCACTCGTACCGGCACCTCCGCCGTCACGTCGAACCCCGCCGAGATCAATTCTCCGACGACGGCGAACACGTCGTCCGGTTCGACCGGGACAGGCGTCGGATCCGCGTCCACCTCGGACAACGGCACGACCCGCTGGATACCCGCGCCGTCGGCCTCCGGGTACACGGTGCGCAGGATGTCGTGCCGCAGCAGCAGGTCCTCGACCGCTGCCTTCAGTGCTGCGTGGTCCAGGTCGCCCGACAACCGGAGCGCGACCGGGATGTTGTAGGTCGCGGCGCCGGGGTCGAACCGGTTGAGGAACCACATCCGCTGCTGCGCGAGCGACAGCGGAATGCGAGCGGGACGCTCCTGCACGACCAGCGCCGGGAGCGCTACCCGTCCCATGTACTCCTGCGCTGCCGCGGCGAGCGCACCCACCGTGGGCTGTTCGAACAGGACGCGGAGGGGGATGTCCGCTCCGAGTTCCGACCCGATCCGCGACATGACCCGCGTGGCGATCAGGGAGTTGCCGCCGAGGGCGAAGAAGTCGTCGTCGAGCCCGACCCGGTCGGCGCCGAGCAGTTCGGCGTAGACCGAGGCGACGGTCTGCTGGACCGCGTTTTCCGGTGCGCGGAATGCTCGCGTCTCGAAAGCCGGGACCGGCAGCGCTTTCCGGTCGAGTTTGCCGTTCGCGGTGATCGGCAGTGTGTCGAGCACGAGGATCTGCGCGGGCACCATGTAGGACGGCAGTTCGTCGGCGATCCGGTTGCGGAGCAGGTGCGTGTCGGCGGTATTGCCTTCGGTGGGGACGACGTAGCCGATGAGCCGGTCGCCGGTGCGGGCGTCGTTGTGCACCAGCACGACAGCCTGCGCGACCTCGTCGGTGCGGGTGAGGACGGCTTCGATTTCACCGAGTTCGATGCGCAGGCCCCGCACCTGCACCTGGGCGTCGCGGCGGCCGACGAAGTCGAGCTCGCCACCGGCCGTGCGCCGCACCAGGTCTCCGGTGCGGTACATGAGCCCACCGGTGTAAGGGTTGGCGACGAAGCGGGACGCCGTCAGCTCGGGCCGACGGTGGTAGCCGCGGGCCAGTCCGGCACCGGACAGGTACAACTCGCCGACGACACCGTCGGGCACGGGGTGCAGGCGGTCGTCGAGGACGACGGCCCCCGCACCGCGGATCGGCGCGCCGATGGTGATGATGTCGCCCGCGGTCAGCGGCGCGGTCTCCGTAATGATGATGGTGGTTTCGGTGGGGCCGTAGCAGTTGACGAACCGGCACACGGAGCCGAACTTGGCAACCAGTTCGGGAGGGCAGACGTCGCCGCCGACCATGACCGCTTCGAGGTCGGGCAGGTCGTCGGGTGTGACGGTGCCGAGCGCGGCGGGCGCGGTGAGGATGTGCGTAACCCGTTCTCGCCGCAGCAGATCGGACAGTTCTGTGCCACCGACGATCTCCGGCGGCGCGACGATCATCGTGGCACCGACGGAGAACGCGGCGATCTGCTCGAACACCGAGGCGTCGAAGCTCGACGACGAGAACCGGAGCATCCTCGACCCGGAGCTCAGGCCGAGTTCGGGGCGGTGTTCGCCGGTGAAGGCCGCCAGCCCGCGGTGGGTGACGACGACACCCTTCGGGGTGCCGGTCGATCCGGAGGTATAGATCATGTAGGCGGCGGACCCGGCCGAGGTCGTCCGCCGGATCGGCGCGTCGGAGTATCCGGCGGCGGCGTCGACGCGGAGCCACGAGATGTCGGTCGACGGTGCGTCACCGTGTGTGAGCCCGAGAAGCGCACCGGAATCCGACAGCAAATACGCGATGCGCGCGGCGGGCAGCGCGGGGTCGACCGGTACGAACGCCGCACCGGTCTTGGCCACGGCCCACAATGCGATGATCGCGTCGACCGACCGCGGGAACGACAGCGCCACGAACGTTTCCGGGGCTGCGCCGTGCTCGGCGAGCATGCGGGCGAGACGGTTCGACGCACGATCCAGCTCGGTGTACGTCAGGTGCCTGGCCCCGTCGGTGGCCGCGATGCCGTCCGGGTTCGCGGCGACACCCCCCGCGAAGATCTCCGGCAGCACGCGTACCGGCAGATCCGCGGGCACGGCGTGCCGGAGCGCACGGGCGGCATCGGCGTCCTCCATGAGCGGCACCTCGCCCACCGGCACCGCGGGGTTCTCGGTCACGGCGTCCAGCAGGCGCAGCCATCGCCGCGTCAAGGATTCCGCGGTACCGGCATCGAACAGGTCGGTCGCGTAGGTCAGCGACCCGGCGAGGCCGCCGTCGTCGTCGCGGAGGGTGAATTCGAGGTCCACCTTCGCGACATCGATACCCGGCTCGACGGGTTCGATCTCGAGGCCGGGTAGTTCGAGGACACCCGTGCCCTGGTTCTGGAGCGACAGTGTCACCTGGAACAGCGGCGCGTGGCTTTGCGAGCGGACAGGGTCGACGGCGTCGACGATCTGCTCGAACGGCACGTCGGCGTGCCCGAACGCGGCGAGGTCGGCGTCGCGGGTCTGCTCGAGGGTCCGATCGAAGCCGGCGGCCGGGTCGAACCGGGTGCGCAGCACGAGGGTGTTGACGAACATGCCGACGACGTCGTCGAGCGCTGCCTCCCCGCGACCGGCGACGGGGGTGCCGACGCTGACGTCGTCGGTGTTGCCGAGCCGCGCGAGCAGCACGGACAGGGCGGCGTGGAGTGCCATGAAGCGCGTGGCGCCGTGTGCCCGGGCGAGGGCGTCGAGTGCGTCCACGGTGTCTGCACCGATGCGGAAGTCGGTGCGTGCGCCGCGTTGCGAGGCGACTGCCGGGCGGGGCCGGTCGGCGGGCACCTCGAGCACGGCCGGGACGTCGTCGAGTGCCTCGGTCCAGTAGGCGAGCTGACGCGCTGCAAGCGATCCGGCGTCGGCGGGGTCGCCCAGCACGGCGCGCTGCCACACCGCGAAATCGGCGTACTGCACAGCGAGCGGCGCCCACTGCGGAGCGGCGCCGGCGAGCCGGGCGCTGTAGGCGACGAGGATGTCGCGGGCCAGCGGCACGGTGGAGGCGCCATCGGCGGCGATGTGGTGCACGACCACCACGAGCACGTGCTCGTCGGCTGAAGCCTGGAGCAGGGCGCCGCGAATCGGGACCTCGGTCGTGACGTCGAATCCGCGCGAGAGCACGGCGAGGATCTCGTCACGCTCGGTATCGGCGGTGATCGGGCGCGGCGTCAGGTTCACCGGGGCGTCGTCGAGGACCACCTGGTGTGGACCGTCGGCGTCGGGGAAGACCGTCCGCAGGGTCTCGTGCCGCTGCACGACGTCGTGCACCGCGGCGCGCAGCGCGTCGTGGTCGAGTCGGCCGCGCAGTCGCACGGCGACGGGGACGTTGTAGACCGGCGACGTGGGATCGAACCGGTTGATCAGCCACATCCGCTGCTGCGCCGGCGAGAGCGGAATGCGGTCGGGGCGGGGCCCGGCGACGAGCGGCGGGCGCGTGCCCGGCCCACTGTCACCGACGACGGCGGCCAGTGCGGCCACGGTCGGGTTCTCGAACACCGCGCGCACCCCGAGCGACGCGTCGAGTCGCGCCACCACACGGGTCGCCGACAGGGAGTTACCGCCGAGGGCGAAGAAGTCGTCGTGCGCACCTGCCTGCTCGAGACCGAGCACGTCGGCGTACACCGCCGCGACCCGCCTTTCGGCGTCGGTACGCGGTGCGACGAACTGTGCGGCGGCGAAGACGGGTTCGGGCAGTGCCCGCAGATCGACCTTGCCCGCACCGGTGAGGGGGAAGGCGTCGACGACGGTGATCGCCGAGGGCACCATGTAGTCGGGCAGGGCGCGGGCAGCGTGAGCGGTCACGTCGGCGGCGACGATCGCGTGACCGGGTGCCGGCACCACGTAGGCCACCACGGCGCCGGTTGCGGCGTGGGGCACGCTCACCGCGGCGTCGACGGACGGATGCCCGGACAGGACGGCGTCGATTTCGGACAGTTCGATTCGATGGCCGCGAACCTTCACCTGGAAGTCGTTGCGTCCCAGGTATTCCAGTGTCCCGTCCGCGGTCTTCCGGACGCGGTCGCCCGTCCGGTACATGAGTCCGCCACCGACGGGGTCGGCGACGAACCGCGTTGCGGTGAGCTCGGCGCGATCGTGGTAACCCCGCGCGAGCCCCGCGCCGGATACGTACAGTTCGCCGGGCACTCCGATGGGCACCGGTTGCAGCCGGTCGTCGAGAACCATCGCGGACGTGCCGAGCACGGCACGGCCGATGCGCACCGGTTCTCCCGGCGTCATCGGACCGAAATGCGTTGCCATGATGGTCGACTCGGTGGGGCCGTAGGCGTTGAACATCGCCCGGCCCGGCGCCCATCGTGCCACCAGCGACGGTTCGCATGCCTCACCGCCGACGACGACCACCCGGACGTGCGGCAGCGTCTCGGGATCGAGTGTCGCCAGTGCCGCGGGCGTGAGGAAGAGGTGGGTCACGCCGGTGTCGGCGAGCACCGTCCCGAGTTCGGTGCCGCCGTAGATACCGGTGGGGACGAGCACGAGGGTCGCTCCCCCACCGACCGCCATCAGCAGTTCGAGCAGCGACGCGTCGAAGCTGGGTGACGCGAATGCCGCGACGCGGTCACCGGGCCGCACGCCGTAGTGGCGTTGCTGCTCGGCGACGAATGCGGCGAGGCCGCGGTGGGTGACGACCACGCCTTTGGGCACGCCTGTGGAACCGGAGGTGTAGATCAGGTAGGCGGGATGGTCGGGGTGCGGTTCGCGCGCAGGGACGGGCCGGTCGTCGCCGGTCTGCGCGGCAGCGTCGAGCCACCGCACCTCGTCGGGCAGGGCCTTGCGGTGTGCGTCGGTGGTGAGACCGAGGCGCACACCCGAGTCGGTGAGCATGTGCTCGATGCGAGCCGCCGGATAGGTCGGATCGACGGGCAGGAATGCGGCGCCGGTTCGGGCGACCGCCCAGACTGCGAGTACCGATTCCACCGAACGTTCCACGGCGACGGCAACGACCGTCTCGGGGCCTGCGCCGGCCTCGATCAGCGTGTGTGCGAGCGCTGAGGAGCGGCGGTCGAGTTCGCCGTAGGTGACGATGCGCGTCCCGGAGACGAGCGCGGGTGCGTCGGGATCGGCGGCAGCCTCGGCAAGTAGCTGCGGGAGCGTGCGTACGCCGACGGATTCGGGGCGGCGCAGCAGTTCGCCGTGCTCGGCGTGCGAGAGCAGGTTCAGCGAGCCGACGGAGGCATCCGGAGCTGCCACGGCCGACTCCAGCACCCGCACGTAGCGCTCGACCAGCAATGCGGCGGTGGTGTCGTCGAACAGGTCGCGGGCGAAGGTCAGCGTGACGGTCGCGTGCCGCTCGTGCTCGGTAACGGCGAATTCGAGGTCGAACTTGGCGATCCCGAAATCGACGGGCAGCACCTCGATGTCGAGACCGGGCAGCGTCACCGCACCCGGCTGCGGCACGTCGAGCGCGAGCACCGTCTGGAACAGCGGTTGGTGCGACGTCGAGCGCGCCGGGGCGAGTGCCTCGACGAGTTGCTCGAACGGGAGATCGGCGTGGGAGTACGCGGCAAGGTCGGTGTCGCGCACCGCGGTCAGGGCCGCTGCGAACGAGAACGAGGCATCGAACCGGGTGCGCAACGGGAGGGTGTTGACGAACATGCCCACCACGTCGTCGAGGTCACGATGGCCGCGACCGGCGACGGGCGTGCCGACGGTGACGTCGTAGGTCCCGCCGGTTCGGGAGAGCAGTACCGCAAGGGCGGTGTGCAGCACCATGAACAGCGATGCGTCGTGCGCCCTCGCCAGTTCTGCCGCGCGGCCATATACCGGTGCGGGCACGTCGACGGTGACCGTGCCGCCCCGGAACGAAGGGACCGCCGGTCGACGACGGTCAGCGCGCAGGTCCAAGACCTCGGGGGCATCGGCCAGGGCGTCCCGCCAGAAGGCGAGTTGACGGGCCGCCACCGAGTCGGGGTCGTCGGTGCTGCCGAGTCGTCCTTGCTGCCAGAGTGCGTAGTCGGCGTACCCGACCGGCAACGGCTCCCACGCCGGGGCGCTGCCGGCGCTGCGTGCACCGTAGGCGGCGACCAGATCGCGGGCGAGCGCTTGCATCGACCAGCCGTCGATCGCGATGTGATGCACGACCAGCACGAGGACGTGCCGGTCGGCGTCTTCGCGGACGATGTTCAGCGCGAGGGGAATCTCCCGGGTGACGTCGAAGCCGCGGGCGACGACCTCGAGGAGCCATTCGTCGAGCGTCCCGTGCAGGGCGTCGGCGTCGAGTGTGAGTGCATCGATCACCTCGGCGGCCGGCAGGATCTCCTGCCGGGGACCGTCGCCGGTATCCGGGTAGCGGGTGCGCAGCGTCTCGTGCCGGTCCACGATGTCGGTGACCGCGGCGCGCAGCGCGTCGATGTCGAGCGTGCCGGTCAGGCGTAGCGCGACCGCCACGTTGTAGGCACCCGAGGCCGGGTCGAAGCGGTTGACGAACCACATGCGCGCCTGCGCCGGTGAGAGCGGGATGTGTTCTGGGCGCGGCCCCGCGACGAGCGGCGGACCCGCCTGCCGGTCTTGTTGTCCGTCGATGAGACCGGACAGTCCGGCCACCGTGGCGTTGTCGAACAGATCGCGGATCTGCAGACGGGTGTCGAAGGTGTCGTCGAGGCGGGCGAGCAGCCTGGTCGCGGTCAGCGAGTTACCGCCGAGATCGAAGAAGTTCGCCGTCGCGCCGAGGCCGTCGCGTCCGAGCACGTCGGCCACGATCGCCGCCACTGTCTCCTCGGTTGCGGTGGCCGGGGCGACGTACTCGGTGCCGGAGCCGAATTCCGGTGCGGGGAGGGCTTTGCGGTCGAGCTTGCCGTTGGAGGTCACCGGGAGCGCGTCGAGCACCATCGCGACGGTGGGAACCATGTGCCGCGGGAGGCGCGCTGCGGCGTGCGCGAGGACGGCCTCGCTGTCCACGGCGCCGACCACGTACGCGACCAGGTGTTCCCCGGCTGCGTGGTCGCGATGCAGTGCGACCACGGCCTGAGCGACGGCGTCGTGGTCGAGTAGCGCGGACTCGATCTCTCCGAGTTCGATGCGCTGACCCCGGAGCTTCACCTGGAAGTCGCTGCGGCCCACGTACTCGAGGACGCCGTCGGCGCGCCACCGGACCACGTCGCCGGTGCGGTAGAGACGTGCTGGGCCGGACGGGTCGGCGACGAACCGCGCTGCCGTCAGGCCGGGTGCCGCATGGTATCCGCGAGCGAGTTGCACTCCCCCGAGATACAGCTCGCCCTCGACGCCCACCGGGACCGGACGGAGGCGCGAGTCCAGCACGCGCACAGTCGTGTTCCAGACCGGTGCTCCGATGGGCACCGGGTTCTCCCCGGCCACCGTCGGATGAGCGGTGACGTCGACCGCGGCTTCCGTCGGCCCGTACAGGTTGTGGAGGGGCACGCCGAGGCTCTCGGCGAACCGTGAGACGGTGGTGGCGGGCAGCGCCTCCCCACTGGTGAACACCTGCCGCATGCTGCCGCAGCGCCCGAGGTCGGCACCGGCGAGGAAGACGTCGAGCATCGACGGCACGAAATGCAGTGTGGTGACGCCGTATTCGTCGATCACGCGAGAGAGGTAGCGCGGGTCGCGGTGCCCGTCCGGGCTCGCGAGCACCACCGAGGCACCGGTCAGCAACGGCCAGAACAGCTCCCACACCGACACATCGAATGTCGCGGGAGTCTTCTGCAGCACCACATCGTCGACCGTGAGCGGATAGGTGCCCTGCATCCACAGCAGGCGGTTGACGATGCTGCGATGCGAGATGGCGACACCCTTGGGGCGTCCGGTGGACCCGGAGGTGAACAGCACGTAGGCCAGGTCGTCGGGGTGGAGCGGCGCACGGCGGTCGAGATCGGTGAGCGGAGCGCCGGAGAACCCGGCCGTGTCCGGCAGAGCGCTGAGCACCCGGGCGGGGGCAGCCGTATCGAGTACGTGTGCGGTGCGCGACGCGGGTTGTTCGGGGTCGATCGGCACGTAGGCGGCGCCGGCGGTGACGACGGCGTGGATCGCGGTGAACTGGTCGAGCGACCGCGGCATCGCGACGCCCACCAGGCCGCCGGGGCCGATGCCGTCGGCGACGAGGGCACGGGCGAGGCGGTTGACCCGCGACGCGAATTCCGAATACGGCAGTGCGGGAGCGCCCTCGACGAGGACGGCCCGCGTGTCGGGAGTCCGCTGCGCTTTCTGCGCAAGAAGGTCCACGAGCGTGGTGGGTGGCAGATCCCGATCCGGGCCGCGTTCGAATCCGGCGACGGTGTCTCGTTCGCCGGGCAGGAAGACGTCGACGTCCCCGACGTGCGTGTCGGGCCCGGTCGCCGCGGTCTCGAGTACTCCGACGAGGCGCCTCGCGATGCGGTCCACGGTGGCGCGGTCGAACAGGTCGGTGCGGTAGCGCACGCTCAGGCGCAACCTCGGTTCGAGGATCGCCATGACGGTGAGCGGGTAGTGCGTGGCGTCGCGGGCGTCGATACCCGTGACGCGCATGCCGGCGAAGTCGGTGGTCTCGTCGAAACCGGCGCGGTCGACGGGGTACGACTCGAAGACGGTGAGGGTGTCGAACAGGGTTCCGGCGCCGATGTTCTGCTGGATGCTGCCCAGACCCACGTGGTGATGGTCGAGCATCGACACCTGCGCGTCCTGCACGCTGCGCAGCACGTCGGCGACGGTGTCCCCGGGCTCGAACTCGACGCGCACCGGCACCGTGTTGATGAACAGGCCCAGCATGTTCTCCACACCGGGCAGTTCTGCGGGGCGACCGGACACGGTCGCGCCGAAGACCACATCCGAACGCGTGAGCATCCGGCCCAGGACGAGCGCCCACGCGACCTGCACGACCGTGTTGACGGTGATCCCGGTCTCACGCGACTGCTCGGTGAGCGCGGTGAGCAACTCGTCGGGCAGATCGATGTCGATCTCGCCGGGGTTGTCCTCGAAGGACGTCTCGGCGTTCGGCGCGACGAGCGTCGGCTCGGTAACGCCGGCGAGCAACTCGCTCCACGCCTGGAGCGACCGGTCCGTGTCCTGCTCGCGCCACCATCGGAGATAGTCCCGGTACGGCGCGGGCTCGGGCAGCGCGTCCCGGGATATGTAGTGGGTGAGGATCTCTCGCACGAGAAGGGGCATCGACCACCCGTCGAGCACGAGGTGGTGGTTGGTCAGTACGAGCGTCGCGCGGTCGTCGGCGGTGCGGACGAGTACTGCCCGCAGCAGGGGCGGCCGGGCGGGGTCGAAGGGTGTTCCGCGCTCGGAGTCGAGTATCTCGGCGGCTCCACCCGCACCGGCCCGCACCTCGCGCCACGGCACGGCGACGCGATCGAGCACGAGTTGCACCGGGTCCCCGTTCTCGTCGTGGACGAACGCGGTGCGCAGGCCGGCGTGCCGGGCGACGACCGCGTCGACGGCGCTGCGCAGCCGGTCGCTGTCCACGGCACCGGCCAGTTCGAGGGTCAGTTGCGCGACGTAGACGTCGAGCGAGCCGGCGGCGAGCCGGGCGTGGAACAGCAACCCTGCCTGGAGCGGCGGGAGGGGCCAGATGTCGCGCACGGCCGGGTACTCGGCTTCCCACTGCTCGATCTGGCGCTGGCCCACGGCGACGAGCGGCACGTCGGACGGGGTCAGGCCACCCGCGTCGGGACGATCGAGGTGCGCGGCGAGACCGGTGAGGGCGCTGCGCCACAGTTCGGCCAGTTCGGCGACGTCCTCGGAGGAGACCAGGCGCGGCACGTACGCGAACGACGCGGTGAGGTGTGGTCCGTCGGGACCGTCGACGACCATGGCGTTGATGTCGATCGCCGCTGCGGCGGCGAGCCCGGAGGTCCGGTTCGGATCGAGATCGAGGTCGTCGGGTACCCAGCCGATCTCGCGGATCTCGTCGGGGATGTGACCCGAGGTGAGCCGGCCGAGGTAGTTGAACGAGAGCTGGGATGCGGGCAGATCCGCGAGCACCGTTCCGGTCTCGTCGTCGAGGTACCGCAGGATGCCGTAGCCGATACCGTGGTTCGGCACGGCGGCAAGCTGTTCCTTCACCGCTTTGACCGCGGCGGCCGCTGCGGATCGGCCGGCCAGGGCGTCGTCGAGGTCGCCGGTGACGGCGAGACGCACCGGGTAGGCACTGGTGAACCAGCCGACGGTGCGCGCCAGGTCTGCCGGGTCCGGCGTATCGAGATCGCGCCCGTGGCCTTCGAGGGTCAGCAGCAGCGAGCGCTCGGCACCGTCGTCCCAGCGTGCGGCCGCCAGCGCGAGGGCGGTGAGCAACCCGTCGGCGGCGCCGCTGCCGTAGAGCGCGGGCAGCCGGGTCAGGACGGCGTCGGTGACCGCCGGGTCGAGTGCGACGTCGATGCGCCGGGTGGCGGCGAGGGTGTCGACGTCCGGGTCGAGGGTGCCGATCCCGCGCAACGGACGGGCCCCGGTCAGCGTGCGCTGCCAGTAGACGAGTTCGTCGGCGAACGCGCCGTCGCGAGCGGCGTCGTGCAGGGCGTGCGCCCAGCGGCGGAAGGACGTACCGATCGGCGGGAGAACAGGCTCCTGGGCCGCCGCGACCTGCATCCAGGCCTGTCCGAGGTCGGGGAGCAGCACCCGCCAGGACACCCCGTCGACGACGAGGTGGTGCGCGACGAGCAGGAGTTTGCCCTGCGTATCGGCTGCGTCCACGTCGAACCACACGGCCTGCAGCGTCACACCCGCGGCAGGATCGAGCGCCGCTGCGGCACTGTCGCATCGGGACGCGATCAGATCCTCGATGTCGTCGAGGTCCGCGACGGGAACGCGCGTGACGAGGGTTCCGGGATCGGCGGCGCCGGCACGGACCTCCCAGGTGCCGCCGCGCATCACCGAGCGCAGCATGTCGTGGCGGTCGAGCACGGCACCGAGCGCTGCGGACAGGTGTTCGGCGGTGAGGCCGGCGGGGGTGGTGACGAGTACCGCCTGCGCGAACGTGGAGTAGTCGCCGCGCCGGAGCATGTCGTGCACGATGGGCGTCAGCGGAATCTGGCCGGCACCGCCACCGGGCAGTTCTGCCATGACCGTGGTCGCCGACACCGCGGTGGCGACACGAGCCAGCGCGGCAATCGTCTTGTGCTCGAAAATCTGCCGTGCCGTGATGTGCAGCCCGGCATCCTTGGCGCGGGCGGCGAACTGCATCGCCACGATGCTGTCGGCGCCGAGCGCGAAGAGCGAATCGTCGACACCGACCCGTTCGACGTCGAGGAGCCCCACCGCGAGTTCGGCGAGCGCAATCTCCGAATCTGTCCGGGGCGCGCGGAATTCGGCCGACTCGAACCGTGGTGCCGGTAGGGCGGCGCGGTCGAGCTTGCCCGCGGGCGTCACCGGAATGTGGTCCAGTTCCATCAGCGCGGCGGGAATCATGTGCGACGGCAGCATCCGGCCGACGCCCTCGAGGAGCGTCGCTGCGTCGAAGAGGTGGTCCGATTCCATCCGCACGTACGAGATCGGCACGCTCGAGTGCCCGGTGTCGTGGACGACGGACGCCGCGTAGTCGACACCCGGTTGTTCGAGCAGCGCCGTGTCGATTTCACCGAGTTCGATGCGGAATCCGCGGATCTTCACCTGGAAGTCGGAGCGGCCCAGGAATTCGAGTTCGTGGTCGACGGTCCAGCGCACGTCGTCACCGGTGCGATAGAGGCGGCCACCGGGCTCGAACGGGTTGGCGACGAACCGGTCGGCGGTCTGTCCCGGCCGGGAGTGGTATCCCCGGGCCAGCGCAGGGCCCCCGAGATACAGCTCACCCACGAATCCCACTGGGACGGGCCGCAATCTGCGGTCGAGGACCACGGCTGCGACACCGTCGAGCGGCCGCCCGATGGTGATCCGGTCACCCGAGTGCAGCGGGCTCCCCGCGGTGACCACGATGGTGGTTTCGGTCGGCCCGTAGCTGTTGGTGAACCGGCTGACGGCACCGAAACGCTCGACGAGGTCGGGAGTACAGACGTCACCGCCCACCACGACGGCGTCGAGAACGTCGAGTCCGGTGGGGTCGACGGTGGTGAGCACGGTCGGCGCCGACACGATGTGGGTGACACGGCTGCTACGCAACAGATCGGCGAGATCCTGCCCGCCGAGGATGTGCGGCGGGGCGACCACCATCGCCGCGCCGGCGCTGAACGCCTGCAGCATCTCGAAGATCGATGCGTCGAAACTCGCCGACGAGAAACGCAACATCCTCGATTCGGGAGTGAGGCCGAGTTCCGGCCGGGCGTCGGCGTCGAACGCGGCGAGCCCGGAGTGGGTGACCACCACGCCCTTCGGTGTGCCGGTCGAACCGGAGGTGTAGATCATGTAGGCGGGATGCTCGGGCCTGGCCGCGACGACCGGCGGCGCATCCACAGCCGGATGCGCGTCGTCCGCGGCGAACCAGCGCGGACCCGTGGGCAGGTGGGGTATCCGGTCGCGCGTGCTGATGCCGAGTCGCGCCCCGGAGTCCCGGATCATGTACGCGAGACGTTCCGCGGGCAGCGCCGGATCGATCGGTACGAACGCGGCGCCGCTCTTCGCCACGGCCCAGAGGGCGACCAGCGCTTCGGCACTGCGCTCCATGCTCAGCACGACGAACGTTTCGGGAACGGCGCCGGCGTCGGCGAGTACCCGGGCGAGCCGATCGGAGCGCTCGTCGAGGGCGCGGTAGGTCAGCGTCCGGTCGCCGTCGAGGACGGCGATGCCGTCGCGGTTGCGCCGCACCCCTTGCGCGAGAAGGTCCGGCAGCATCCGGACGGGGCGCGGCGGGCGGCCGCGGAACGGGACGAGCGTGTCCCGCTCGTCCTCGTGGAGCACGTCGAGCGCGCCCACGGTGCCGTCGCATTCCGCGAAGTCGGCAAGGAACTCGATGAATCGGCTGTGGTGGGAGCGTAATTCGTCGATGGAGTACAGGTTCGGGTTGGCTTCGAGGTCGATGTGCGCCGGATCGCCGGGTTTGCTCGGGTAGATGTTGAGCGAGAGGTCTTCGACCGGTCCCGTGCTGACCACGTGGAGACGGCCGACGAGATCGCCGAGACGGATCTCCGTTCCGAACATCATGATGTTGACGGCGGGACCGAAGAAGCCGCGATCGGCTCCGCCCCTCCCGGTGTCGCGCCGCATGTCCTCGTGCCGGTACCGCTGATGACGCAGCGCTCCGGTGAGTTCGAGTTGCACGCGGGACGTGATGTCGGGAGCGGTGTCCGCGGGGTCCACGCCCACTCGGATCGGCACGACGTTGGAGACCATGCCCCCGGATCGTCGCAACTTGACGGTCGTGCGTGCCGAGACCGGCAGGCTGAGCACGATGTCGGATTCACCTGTGACCCGGGCGAGGAACGCAGCGAAGGCAGCGATGACCACGCTCGTGAAGGTGGCCTGCTCGTCACGGGCGATGACCCGTTCGATGGACGCCGCCACCTCGTCGGGCAGCGGCGCGCTGTAGCGGACCGGATTGGGGCCGACCGGCGCCGCCCGGCCGGAGAGGCCGATCGGGTGCGGCAGGTCGCGGGCCCGCGCGGCCCAGTACTCCCGGTCGGTCTCGAACCGGCCCGATTCGCGGTAGCGGTTCTCGTCGTCGACGATCTCGTGGAGCGCGCTGACGGGGAACGACGCGGGTTCGCGGCCCTCCTTGACGGCGGTGTACCGCTCGGCGATCCGGTTGACGAAGGTTGTGGCGCCGAATCCGTCCAGCGCGACGTGGTGGATCCGGGTGTAGACGAAGTACCGGGCCTCGGCGATGCGCAGAATCGCGCACACGATGAGCCGGTCCTCGAGCATGTCCAGCGGGGTGCGGTACTCGGCCCGCATCCACGCGATCGCAGCGGCCTCGGGATCGGGGCGCTCACGCAGGTCGAGGACGGTGGCCCGATCGTTGAGATCGGGATCGATCACCTGGTAGGGCTGCCCGTCGTGCTCGAACAACCGGAGCATTCCGGTGCCGATTTCGCGACCGGTGGCCGCACCGGCGTCCGCGAACGCCTCGACGTCGAGATCACCGTGGACGTCGATGTACTGGGCAATGGTGAGCGGAATGTCGCCGAGCAGATGCTGGGCGAACCAGATCCCGCGCTGCGCCGTCGAGAGTGGGAAGCCCACCTGAGGCTCGTCGTCGACGAGCACCGGTCCACGCGCATACTGCTGTTCCACTCGGCTCCCGACGCTGGTGAAAAAGATTCCGGATCGTTATTCGGACAAGATCGTTCCGTAATATAGCTTCGCGTCAGTCCGAGAATCTGGCAAGGAGCAAATCTCGCTTCGGGGGGTGGATGTTGATGCGTGACAAATCCCGGCCGTAATGCTCCAGCAACCGCTGATCCATGATCCGTCGCCAGAGCGGCGGGACCAGGGACAACACGATCAGGACCGCGTATCCGGCGGGAAGCTGAGGCGCGTCGGGCATGGAGCGCAGCGTCTGGTAGCGGCGCAGCGGGTTCGCGTGATGGTCGCTGTGCCGCTGGAGGTTGTAGAGGAAAACGTTCGAGCAGACATGATTGCTGTTCCAGCTGTGCTCCGGAGCGACCCGTTCGTACCCGCCGCCGGGACGGCTCCGCCGCAACAACCCGTAGTGCTCGATGTAGTTCGCGCCTTCGAGAAACATGATGGCAAGGGCTGCCTGCACTACCAGCCACGGCGCGATCGACCAGCCGAACACCGCGATGAGCGCCGCGTACAGCACTGTGCTCATGAGCCAGGCACTGAGCACGTTGTTATGCCGCACATTCCACCACGAGAGGCCACGTCGCTTCAGCCGCGCGTTCTCGTACCGCACCGCCGAACCGAGACTGCCGAACACCGAACGCGGCAGGAATCGCCAGTACCCTTCACCGAAGCGTGCGGTCGCAGGATCCTCCGGTGTGGCAACCCTGATGTGGTGCCCGTGATTGTGCTCGACGTAGAAGTGGCCGTAGAAAGATTGGGCGAGCGCCACTTTCGCAAGGTTTCTTTCGATCGACGTGCGCTTGTGCCCGAGCTCGTGCGCTGCGTTGATGCCGACTCCGCCGACGATGCCCAGGGTCGCGGCCAGGGCGAACTTTTCGGCGCCGCCCATGGGCTGCGACACCCAGAGCCAGCAGCCGAAGACGAACCCGGCGTACTGCAGCGGCAGGTAGAGGTACGTGCAGTACCGGTAGTACCGGTCGTTCTCGAGGGGTTTCATCACCTCGTCGGGCGGGTTGCCGGTGTCGACCTTGGCAAGCGCATCGATCAGCGGGCAGATCACCGCGATGATGATGGCGCCGGTCGCCCAGAACACCCCGAGGTGGAAGTGCTGCACCAGAACGTAGGCGAGAAACGGGCTCAACGGGATCGCCAGTCCGTACAACCAGAGGTAGCGCTTCGGATCCCGCCATCGCGCACCCGAGCTTGCGCGCTCGGTGTCGCCCCCCACGCTCATTCCCACCTCACACCGGTTCCGTCTCCGACGGCTTATCGAATCCCCACCGACCACAACGCGACTCGCACGCCGGATCGGCTACACAGTATCCATGGGGCCAGATGTGCGGTGAGACCCGGATCGGCACCGGGAGCAGACACGGCGACGGCGCCGCACCCTGAGATGCGACGCCGCCGCTCGGTCAGCAGAGATGCGCTTCAGATAGCGCGCACACCCTGGGCCTGCGGGCCCTTCTGACCCTGGCCGATCTCGAACTCGACGCGTGCTCCCTCGTCGAGCGACTTGAATCCCGAGCCCTGGATCTCGGAGTAATGAACGAAAACGTCCGCGCCCCCACCGTCCTGCTCGATGAATCCGAAGCCCTTTTCTGCGTTGAACCACTTGACAGTGCCCTGCGCCATACCACTTGCTCCTAATCTTCCCGTACGTCACCCCGACGTACGGCCTTGCTGGAATCCCAATCATCGCACTTATCCGGACATTCGTCGCGGTGGATCCCGCCTTAATTCCGCGTGTCGGGAAAATGCGGATGAAATCGGTTTGCGGGACGGTGGCACCATAGAGGCGTGACTAACGAGGAACAGGGCCAGCTTCACCACCGCATGAGCCGCCGTCTGGAGCAGTCGTCCAAGCTCCAGAACGTGCTGTACGAGATCCGCGGACCGGTGCACGCGCATGCGGCACGGCTCGAAGCGGAGGGCAATCGCATCCTCAAGCTCAACATCGGCAACCCCGCACCCTTCGGGTTCGAGGCGCCGGACACGATCGTGCAGGACATGATCGGGTCGCTTCCGCATGCCCAGGGGTACTCGGAGTCCAAGGGCATCGCGCCGGCCCGGCGCGCGATCGTCACCCGCTACGAGCTGGTCCCGGGCTTCCCCAAGTTCGACATCAACGACGTCTACCTCGGCAACGGCGTGTCCGAACTCATCACCATGACGATGCAGGCGCTGCTCGACGACGGCGACGAAGTGCTCATCCCCGCACCGGACTACCCGCTGTGGACTGCGATGACATCGCTCGGCGGCGGCACACCCGTCCACTACCTGTGCGACGAGACCAACGGCTGGAATCCCGACATCGAGGACATCGAGTCGAAGATCACCGAGCGCACCAAGGCGATCGTGGTGATCAACCCGAACAACCCCACCGGCGCGGTGTACTCCCGCGAGGTGCTCGAGCAGATCGTGCGACTGGCACGCAAGCACCAGCTGCTGCTGCTCGCCGACGAGATCTACGACAAGATCCTCTACGACGACGCCAAGCACGTCTCCCTCGCGACGCTGGCCCCCGACCTGCTGTGCATCACGTACAACGGGTTGTCGAAGGCGTATCGCGTCGCCGGCTACCGGTCGGGCTGGATGGTCATCACCGGCCCGAAGGACCACGCCGCCGGATTCCTCGAGGGCATCGATCTGCTCGCATCCACTCGCCTGTGCCCGAACGTTCCGGCCCAGCACGCCATCCAGGTGGCCCTGGGTGGCTACCAGAGCATCGACGATCTGGTGCTGCCCGGCGGGCGCCTGCTCGAGCAGCGGGACGTCGCGTGGGAGCGCCTGAACGCGATTCCGGGCGTGAGCTGCGTCAAGCCGCGCGGCGCGCTGTACGCGTTCCCCCGGCTCGACCCCGAGGTGTACGACATCCACGACGACGCGCAGCTGGTCCAGGATCTGCTGTTGCAGGAGCGCATCCTGGTCACGCAGGGCACGGGCTTCAACTGGCCCGCCCCGGATCACTTCCGGATCGTCACGCTGCCGTGGGCCCGGGACCTCTCCGTTGCCATCGAGCGGATCGGCAACTTCCTCTCGAGCTACAAGCAGTAGCGGCACGCCCGCGAAAGCGATCGTTGCGGAACGGTGACGCAGGGGCGCTAGAGGCGAAAGTCCCTGTTCGGTGCCCTCGGAGTCTGTTCGGACCTGGACGGTCCGTCCGATTCGTGAGGAGCGCCACAGAATCGCGGGCCCCGCGGACCCCCAAAAGCAAGTAGCTTGGATTTCGGCACTCAGTGCCGGGCTCCCTGACCGACGCCATCCCCCCTGTGCGAGGTCAGGTGACGGTGGCGGGGACACCCCCCTGCTCCCCGCCACCCCCAGCCCACTGTCTTCGGTTCACTCCTCGTGGTCGGCCACCGCCTGCGCGTGTCGCGCGGCGGGTGGTTAGCCTGTGGCCGTGAGTCACGGACACGGACACGGCCACTTCGACGGACCTGCACCACTGGGCCCGCTCGCCGCGAAGATCGTCATCGGATTGCTGGTGGCCATCGGCGCCGTCGTCCTCTTCGGAACGGTGCTGCTCTGGCCGAGCAGTCAATCCATCGACGTTCCGGCCCCGTTCCAGACCACCGGCGGTGACGCAGTGGTCACGGAAGCCGGAACAGTGGTGGAGCAAGGTCCGGGTGCGTGCGGGAGCCCGTCGTCCGGGCGTGTGTTCCCCGGCGACCCGCTGCCCCCTCCCGTCGGCGGGGCCTACGAGTGCGAGCGCAGCATCATCGCGATCGAGTCCGGTCCCAACGCCGGCGCGTTCACCTTGCTCGAGGTGGTCCCTGGTCCCGGGCAGCCCGAATTGAGCACCGGCGACGACATCCGGATCGTCCGCCAGACCGACCCCACCGGTGCCACCCAGTACTCGTTCTACGACTTCGCGCGAGGCCTGCCACTGACCCTGATCATCGCGGCGTTCGCGATCGTCATCGTCGCCGTCGCCCGCTGGCGCGGCCTGCGGGCGCTCATCGGCCTCGGCGTCGCCTTCGCGGTGCTCGTGATGTTCATGCTCCCGGCCCTCCTCGACGGAAAACCGGCCGTCCCGGTCGCACTGGTCGGCGGAGCGCTGATCCTCTACGCCGTGCTGTATCTCGCCCACGGGGTGAATCTCCGGACCAGTTCGGCGTTGCTCGGCACTCTCGCGTCGATGGCCCTCGCCGCGCTGCTCTCGTACGTCGCGATCCGGATGACGCACCTGACAGGTCTGTCCGAAGAACAGAACACCGACGTCCAGATGTACATCGGCACCGTGTCGATCAGCGGACTGCTGCTGGCAGGCTTCATCATCGGCTCGCTCGGTGTGCTCAACGACGTCACGATCACTCAGGCGTCGTCGGCGTTCGAACTGGCATCCCTGGATCCGCGCGCGTCGCGCCGGGAGATCTTCGCGTCCGCGATGCGGGTCGGCCGCGACCACATCGCCAGCACCGTCTACACGCTCGTGCTCGCCTACGCGGGTGGCGCGCTGCCGTTGCTGCTGCTCTTCTCCGTCGCCGGCCGGTCGATCTCCGACGTGGTCACCGGTGACGCGGTGGCAGTCGAGATCGTGCGCGCGTGCGTGGGCGGTATCGCGCTGGCGCTCTCGGTTCCCCTCACCACGGCGATCGCCGCCGTGCTGTCCCGTGCCGGAAGCCTGCCGGTCGCGCCCGGCCGGCACTCCCGCGCCAACGGGAGCGGGCAGCCGGGCCGGTAGGTCACAGACCGGGTACGCGGAGTTCCGGCAGCCGGGGCAGTTCGATCGTCGGGAGCGGCGGCAACGTCGGTACCGGAATGTTCAGGCCCGGGATCTGCGGTTCCGGAGTCGGTTCCGGCGACGGAGGCGGCGGTACCGGTCGCGGCTCGTAGGTGGTCGTGGGCGACTCGGTGGTGGTCGTAGGAGTGACCGTCGACGGTGACACAGCGGGCGCGGGCCGCGGCCGCGTCGAGGACGTCGTGGGCTGATCGAACGACTGCGTAGGACTCGTCCCGCGACCGTCCGCGGGCGCCCCGAACACGGAGTTCCCCGCGCTCAAGGCGATACCGATCACCGCGACGACAGCCAGCGCCGACCCGGCCAGTCCGGCACCGGAGATCTGCTTGCCGCTGACCGAAGGTCCCCGCCACGACAGCGCGGCCCACCACGGCTTCGCGTCGTCGTCCGTCTTCTCCGCAGCCTTCTCCGGCGGCGGCGAGGACACCGCCGCCTTGACCACCGGAATGCGGTCGGTGTCTTCGCTGACCGGCGCGGGACGCGGAGGCACGATTCGGGTGAGCGGACTGATGGGCTGCGACGACGGCGGCCGCGCAGCGACGATCGCACCGCCCTTGGCCAGGACGAGTTCGGGTTCGTGAGGTACGACCAGCGGCAGCTTCAGCCAGGACCGCAGCACTTCCTGGACCAGCGGCACGTGCGCGCCGCCCCCGAGCAGCACCACGGCCTCGGGATTGCGGTTCGAGCGAGCGATGACGTTGTGCACGAACTGCGCGGACGACTCGACGCACTGGGAAATCAGCGGGTCGAAGGTGTCCCGCGACAGGAACACCACACCGGCCGCACCGGGCACCGCCACGGTATCGCTCTCGGAGAGCTTCTCTTTCGCCTGCCGGCACTGCGCCGACAATTCGTTGTCGGTGCTCGGGTCGTCGGGACGCCACACGCCGTTGGTATCGAGGGCATGTTCGCGGATGGCTTTGTCGAAGACGCGGCCACCGATCGAGTCGGTCCGTTCGGCGAGGACCTGACCGGCGCGCAGGTCGACCACGGTGACCGTCAGACCGGCGTCGCCGAGGTCGTAGAAGACCGCGGTGTTGCTGCCCAGCTCGCCGGTCGCCTGCAGATAAGTCAAGGCCGCTTCGGGCTCGGACACGAGCGTGAAGTGGTCGAGCTTCTCGGCGGACAGCGCGGCCCGCAGGCGTTCGGCCTGTGCCTGATCGCGGTAGACGAGCCCGACCGTCTCGATCGGATCCCCCGCCACGCCTGCCTGGAACAGCGCGCCGAGTGTGCTCGCCGCGAGTCGCGCCGGATCGTCCTTACCGGTCTCCACGACCTGGAATTGAAAACCCGCAGAGGGTGCGGTCCGATCCACCGGACGCACGATCCGGACGGCGCTTTCCCCCACGGTTACACCGAGAACCGAACTCATGAGCCGCCTTCGACAGTTGGTCGCGCCAGCCGCATTGTGTCTCCCCGGCGCCTTTCGAATCGCTCCGATGCTACCCAATGCCGGATACGACGCCAGGGCCGGTTCGTGGGACAGCCCTTCACGGCGGCGTCCCCTACGATCGGCGGATGCGGATTCTCTTCGTGTGCACCGGAAACATCTGTCGCTCGCCCACCGCCGAACGGTTGACCACAGCATTTGCCGCCGAGTCGGGGCGGGAGGACCTCGACGCCCACAGTGCGGGCACCAGGGCCGTGGTGGGACACGGCATGGAGCCCACCGCCGCGCTCGTGTTGCAGCAACTCGGGGGTGACCCGGAAGGATTCGCCGCGAGACGGCTGACTCCGGATATCGCAGAGGACGCCGACCTCATCCTCACGATGAGCGAACAGCATCGGGGCGACGTGATCACGCTCGCACCACGGATGATGCGCGTGACGTTCTCGCTGCCGGAAGCCGCGCGCGTGCAGCAGGCTTCGGGCGCCGCGTCCGTCGCGGAACTGGCGGCGGCCCGGGCACAGTTTCCTGCGTCCGGGCCGGAAGACATCGTCGACCCGATCGGCCGCGACGAGGAGACATTCGTCGCGGTCGGATCGGAGATCGCCGACCTGCTGTTACCCCTGCTCGCCCGCATCCGGGCCTGAGCCGTCCGTCGGACGCCGCGGTGTGTGGACCACGGGCCGCGGCTCCGACGAGTGACGACCCTCACCGTTCCGCACGGTCGGCGGGAACTGACCACCCAGAGACCGGCCTTTGCCCGGGGACGACCGCGGCGGGCTCGGTGGGCTCGGCGGACCGGGCGGCGCGACGGGTGCGCCGGTGACGGCAGGGTTTTCCACAGACTGCGTGGGCGCCTCGACCTGCTGTTGCGCCTTCTCGGTGTCGTAGTAGTACCGGTACTCGTACGACGCACCGCGTCGCTTCGCGGGAACCATCGTGAGAATCGTTCCGAGCACCGTCGCGTTGACCGCCTGCAGATTGCCCACCGCGCGGGCGAACTGCTCCCGGGTGGTCTTCCCGTATCGGGCGATGAGCAGGGCACCGTCGGAGATGCGTGTGAGGATCGCCGCGTCGGTGACGGGCAGCAGCGGCGGCGCGTCGATGATGACGTAGTCGAACCGCGACCGCAGTTCGGTGACGACCTCCTCGGCGTGTGCCGAGCCGAGCAGTTCCGACGGATTCGGCGGCAGCGTGCCGGCGGCGAGCACCCACAGCGAATCGAAGCGCGTGGACTGCAGCACGTCGTCCAGGGACGCCTGGTGCGCCAAGACCGTCGACAGGCCTGCCTCACCGAGAGCGCCGAGATACTTCGACACCCGGGGACGCCGGAGGTCGGCCTCGACGAGGACCACCGACTTGCCCGCTTCCGCCAGTACGAGGGCTGTGTTGATGGCCGTGGTGGTCTTGCCTTCGGACGGCACCGAACTGGTGAACACCAGCACGCGCGGAGGGTTGTCCACCTCGAGGAACTGCAGGTTGGTGCGCAGTTCCCGGTATGCCTCGGCGTCGCCGCTGCTGGAATCGGAGAACGAGATGGCCGGCTCTTCGTGACGCAACTTCTCGAGCGGAATGACACCCACGACGCCCGTGCCCGCGATTTCCTCGATGGCGTTGCGATCTTTGACGGTGTTGTCGAGGCGGTCGCGCAAGACGGCCAGTGCGATGCCGAGCAACAGCCCTACCGCGAGCCCCAGCGCGACGTTGCGGGTCGTCTTCGGAGCGATCGGGGTCGACGGGGTCGCGGCGTACTGCTCGACGACCACTCGGGCGGTCGGCTCCCCGCCCCCTTCGGGGGTTTCGAGTTCGCGTGCCATCACGACGAATTCGTCGGACAGGGCGTTCGAGAGGTCACGTGCGCGCTCGGGCGACTCGTCGGTCACGGCCGTGTCGATGAGGACTGTGTCCGGTGTGGACGACGCGGTCACGTTGGCCGCGAGCTCGACCGGCGTGATGTCGGTGATACCGAGCTTGTCGAGCGCGCGCGACGCGACGGTGGTGCCGGCCAGCAGTTCCGTATAGGAGGTCACGCGCTGCTGCGAGAAGAGGTTGCCCTGGTAGATCTCCTGGACCGACGCGCCCGACGACGTCGACACGAACAGCCGTGTCTTCGCTTCGTACTGCGGCGTCGTCAGCAGAGACACGGTAAGTGCGGCGAGCACCGCGACGACGGTCACCCCGGCGATGATCTTCCAGCGCGCCTGGAGAATCCGCATGTAGTCGTGTACTTCCATCAGGTCGTCTCCCTCATTGCGGTGGCAGTGCGTGCGCGTCCTACCGGCGGCGGCGCGGTGTGGAGGCTTTCGAAACTCGACAGCGCACGGTCGAGTAGCGGTCCGATCACCCGAAGCGCGTCCGGCGCGGCCAGTTCGGAATGCCCGAACGGCACGGGATGTTCGACGACGCGACCGTCGACGTATCGTTGCCAGGAGGCAGCGAGGCCGGGGTTCCGGCCGGGATCGGCTGCGGCGACGAACAACTCGATGTCGCCGCGGTAACGCTGTGGTGAGTGGTTCCGGGCGGCCGCTTCGACCGCTTCGGACGCGGCGTGACTGCGTCGACGCACGTCGGCGACCACAGCCTCGGGAACTACGCCCGGATCGGGGGTGATTTCGGCGTCGCCGCCTCTGCCCGTGTCGCCGGCCGGCGGTTCGGGGTGGGACGGTACGAGTTCCGGAGTCAGGGTATCGAGCAACGCGACCACCCCGACACCGTCGCCGGATGCTCTCAGTTGCACAGCCATCTCATGCGCTATCGTGCCGCCGACCGACCACCCGAGCAGGTGATACGGACCTTCCGGCTGCACCCGGCGGATCTCTTCGACATAGCGGGCGGCGAAGTCATGGACGGTATCCGGAAGTCCCGGGTGCGACGGGTCGTCGTCGAGCCCGGTCGCCTGCACCCCGTACAGGGGGCGCCCGCCGAGATAGGGCGCGAGCCCGGCGTACATCCACGACAGTCCGCTCACGGGGTGCACACAGAACACCGGTGGATGCGTGCGGACTCCGGCGGCCAGCGTGACGAGGGTACCGAGGGGATCGACGGCGGCACCGTGCTGCCAGTGCTCGATCCGATCGGCGAGTTCCGCGACCGTCGACGTGGTGAACAGCCATTCGACGGGCACCTCCCGCCCGAGTTCGGTGCGCAGGTCGGTAGCCACGGCCACCGCTCCCATCGAACTGCCTCCCAGGTCGAAGTAGCCGCGGTCCGCGGACACCGACTCCGCAGCCAGACCGAGGTGCCGCGCGAAGAGGGCTGCGACGACGGTCGCGACCTCACCCTCGGGCGCGATGTAGGCGTCGGCGGCGACATGCATGTCGGGTTCGGGAAGAGCGACGCGATCGACCTTGCCCGAGGATGTCAGCGGCAGAGCGTCGACAACGGTCACGGAAGACGGCCGCAGGTGCCGGGGCAACAGGGTGAGCAGATCCCGATTCAGCTCGGCGCCATCGATATTCGTGTGACCTGCCTGGACGTACGAGGCCAGGGCGAGTTCGCCGGCGGGGCCCGGACGCGCGACGGTCACCGCGGCCTCGACCCCCGGCCGGCCCAGCAGGGCAACATCGACCTCGGCGGGCTCGACCCGGATTCCGCGGATCTGCACCTGATCGTCGACACGCGCCGTGTATTCGAGCACCCCGTCCGCCGTCACCCGCACGAGGTCACCCGTGCGATAGAGCCGCTCCCCCGGCACACCGAACGGGTTCGCCACGAAATGACACGCGGTGAGGCCGGACCGGTGGTGGTAGCCCTGTGCCAGCCCCGCACCGCTCACGTACAGTTCGCCGACCGTGCCCGGCGGGACGGGATGCAGGCGCACGTCGAGGATGTGGACGCACGCGCCCGCGACCGGCGTGCCGATCGCCGGCGTCGCCGCGCCGTCCACCGGCCCACCGAGCGACACGGCCACCGTGAATTCCGTGGGGCCGTACCCGTTGAAGAGACGGTGCCGCGACCATCGCCGCGCGAGTGCGGACGGCAATGCCTCGCCCACGGCGAGGACGGTCAGGTTGTCGCGCACTCCGGGGTCGACGGTGGCGAGAACGCTGGGGGTCGCGAACAGATGCGTGATGCCTTCGGCTGCAACGAGGTGCTCGAGTGGTGATCCCGCGAAGGTGTGCTCGGGTGCCACGACGAGCGTCGCCCCGTGGGCATGCGCGGAGAGCAATTCGAAGACCGCCGCGTCGAACGTGTGCGACGACGCGTGCAGCACGCGCGAGCCCGCCGTCAGCCCGAGCCGTCCGCGCTGGATCTCGAGCAACGAGGCGAGACCCCGGTGCGGCACGTCGACGCCCTTGGGCTGCCCGGTGGTGCCGGACGTGTAGACGAGATAGGCGATGTCGTCGGGGGTGACCGCCGGTTTCCGAACGCGATGATCGCCGTGGTCGGCGCTCGCGTCGATCCACGGGAGGCCACCGAGGCCGGAGACGCCCACGGTCAGGCCCACGACGGCTTCCGAGTCGGTGAGCAGTGCGGTCACGCGGGCGGCCGGTTGTGCGAGGTCGAGCGACACCCACGTCGCACCGGCCTTGGCGACCGCCCACACCGCGAGGGGCCAGTACTCGCCGCGCGGAACCGCGATGGCGACGACATCACCTCGACGTACCCCACGGTGGGCGAGTTCGCCGGCGATGTCGTCGGACCGGGCGTCGAGTCCGGCGTACGTCCACGCCACAGTGCCGGTGCGCACGGCGATCTGCCCGGGGTGCCGGGCGACGGTGTCGGCGAAGATCTCGGACAGCGTGCGGGGTTCGACGCCGGGCGTCGCGAGAGGTTGCGGTGCCGGCGAGGCGAGGTCGCCGACGGGCCGTTCGGGTTCGGCGAGGGCGCCGTGCAGGAGGGTGACGAACTCGGTGAGCAGACCGTCGGCGGTGCTGCCGTCGAACAGTTCGGTGGCGTAGATCAGACGCAGGTCGATGCCCGCGTCGTCGTCGGGTCCCGCCGCGTGTTCTACAACTTCGACGACGAGGTCGAACTGCGCGGCGGGTTCTCCGGCCGTGACATCGGCCACGGTGACTCCCGGCAGCAGGGCGCCGGGATCGCGGCCGCTCTCGGCCCGGTGGGTGAGCAACACCTGGAACAGCGGGTGATGCGACGGGTCACGGCGCGGTGCGAGTCGGGCGACGACCTGTTCGAACGGCACGTCGGCGTGGCCTACCGCACCGAGATCCGCCGCCCGCACCGCCCGAAGCAGGTCGGTGAACGGTCTGGCCCGGTCGACCGGGGTGCGGAGCGTCACCGTGCCGACGAACATCCCGACGAGCCGTTCGAGGTCCGGATCGCCGCGACCGGCAACTGCCGTGCCGACCGCGATGTCGTCACGTCCGCTGCGGCGCGCGAGCAGCGTGGCAAGCACGGCGTGGACCACCATGAACACCGTCACGTCGTGCCGGCGGGCGAGCGCACGCAGACGCAGGTGCGTGGACGGGTCGAGATGCGAGACGATCTGCGCACCGAGGTAACTCGGCCGCACGGGACGCGGCCGGTCGAGCGGCAACGGCAGCGGGGCGTCGGGCAGACCGGCGAGTGTGTTCGACCAGTAGTCCAGTTGCCGCGCCGCGAGCGAGTGGGGGTCGTCGGGATCGCCGAGTAGTTCGTGCTGCCAGTGTGCGTAATCGCGGTAGGTGACGGGAAGGCGCTCGAAGTGCGGGGCGCTCCCGCCCAGACGCGCCGTGTACGCGGTCGACAGGTCGGCGAGCAGCGGCCCCAGGGATGCGCCGTCGAAGGCGATGTGGTGCACGGCCGCGGCGAGAACCCAGCGGCCCGGCTCCACATCGAACAGCCGGATGCGCAACGGCGCTTCGGTGGTGAGGTCGAACGGCGTGGCGACCGTCTCGGTCACGGCCCCGGTGAGGTCGGCGGGTGCGCGGTGTACGAGCACCGGGGGCCGGATCGGGACCTGTCCTTCGTCCGTGAACACCGTCCGCAGGATCTCGTGCCTGGCGACGACGTCGCCGAAGGCTGCGCCGAGCGCTGCGGCATCGAGTTCACCGGTGAGCGAGAGTACGACGGGCACGATGTACGCGGTGGTGCCGGGTTCTGCGCGTGCCAGCAGCCAGAGGCGCCGTTGTGCGGGTGCGAGAGGTGCCGGGCCCCCGCGCTCGTAGCGGCGCACCGGGAGAGGCTGTGCGTCGTCGTGTCCGATCCGGGCGGCGAGCGCGGAGAGCGTGGGCGCGGCGAGGATCTCCCGGACCGGAACATCCATCCCGAACGCCTCGGTGAGACGGGCGGCGAACACCACCGCGGACAGCGAGTCTCCACCGGCCGTGAAGAACCCGCGGTGCGCGGCAGGACGCACGCCGAGCACGTCCTCGGCCACTGTCACGACGAGTTCTTCGGCGTCGGAGAGCAGGAGGCCGGCCTGGGCATCGTCTGCGTTCACGAGTGAGGTATCGGCGAGCGCATCGAGTTGTTCGAGGGCATCGAGTTGTTCGAGGACACGGCGGTCGAGTTTGCCGTTGGGCGTGACGGGCAGCGTGCCGATCACGTGCACGCGGGACGGCATGCGGTGCGGCGGAACGACGAGCGCGAGGCGCGAGTGGACATCCTCTGCCGTGAGCCCGGTTCCCGCCGCGAAGGCGACGAGCGTGTCGCCGGTGGTGAGCACTGCAGCCTGCCGGATACCGGGCTGGGCCAGCAGCGTGGCCTCGAGTTCTCCGGGTTCGATACGGACACCGCGCACTTTGAGTTGCCGGTCGGTTCGGCCGAGATACGCCAATGTGCCGTCACTGCGCCGGTGCACGCGGTCGCCCGTCCGGTACATACGGGTGCCGCCGATCGCCGCCACGAATCGTTCCGCGGTCTGCGCCGGTGCGTCGAGGTACCCGTCGGCGAGGCCCTCGCCGGCGAGGTACAACTCGCCGACGGCGCCGCTCGGCACAGGGTGCAGGCGTGCGTCGAGCACGTGGGCGACGGTCCCCGGCACAGGCCGTCCGATACCGGCACTGCGTCCACCGGATGTGGTGTCTGCGTCGATGTCGACGAGGGTGGCGACGATGGTCGATTCGGTGGGACCGTAGGCGTCGAGCATCATGCGACCGGCCGCCCACCGCGCTGCCAGCGCACCCGGCAGCGGTTCACCCCCGGAAGCAACGACTTTCAGCTCCGGCAGCCCTTCCGGGTCGAGGGTGCCCAGAACCGTCGGTGTCGAGAGGTAGTGGGTGATGTGCTCGCGAATGAGGAGCCGGTGCAGGTCGGGTCCCGCGTACACGTCGGGGGGCGCGACGACGAGTGTGGCACCGGTGGTGTGCGCGAGCATCAGTTCGAGCAGCGCGGCATCGAACGCCGGGGAATAGCCGTGCAGTACGCGGTCACCCGGCCCCACCCGGTACCGGCACGCCACTTCGGCTGCGAGGGGCGCGAGCCCCCGGTGCGTCACCGCGACCTGCTTGGGAACGCCGGTCGACCCGGACGTGGTGACGACGTATGCGACCTCCGGCGGGCACGTCTGGCCGACGTCGGACGAGTCGGTGAAGGCCGCACCGGTTTTGGTGATCGCCCAGAGTGTCCTGATGTACCCGGTACTGCGAGGCAGGCCGATCGGCACGACGACACCCGGCCCGGCACCCTGTGTCCGCAGTTCGTCGGCCAGTTCGTCGGACTGCTCGTCGAGTTCGCGATAGGTCAGGACCGCATCGGCGCCGCGCAGCGCCTCTCGGTCGGGATGCGCTGCGGCCGCCGCCCGCAGCAGGTCGGCGAGGGTGCGGACGGGTGCGGGGGTGTCCCCTACCAGCGGATCGGCGGGCGCGTCGAACACCGCGTCGCCGACCGGGGCGTCCGGGGTATTCACCAGCACGCCGAGCAGTGCCACGAAGCCGGTCGCGAGAAGCCCTGCGGTGTGGTCCGAGAATCGTGATCGGTCGTAGAGCACCGTGCCCGCATATCCGGACGACTCCGGTGCAAGTGCGAAGTGCAGGTCGAATTGCGCTGCGCTCTCGATCCTCTCGCGAGCTTCGATGGTGAGGTCGCCGAGAGGTGCGATGCCGGTACCGAAATCCTGGAGGGCGAGCGCAACCTGGGGAGCCGGAACCTTCAGTTCCGCCAGGGCATGTTCGAACGGCACCGATGCGTGGTCGAGGGCCGCGACGTCGAAGTCCCGGACCTGTGCGAGCAACCCGCTGAACGGCATGTCGGGTGCCACCCGGGCACGCAGCACGAGGGTGGTGAGGAACGGCCCGATGAGGTCTTCGAGTTGCGACCAGCGCCGGCCGCCGACGACTGCTGCCACGGCGATGTCATCGTGTGCGGCGAGGCGCGCGAGCAGTACCGACAGGGCCGCGTGCAGCACCATGAACTCGGTGGCGCCGTGAGCGCGCGCCATCTCGGACACGGCGTCGCGAACATCGGCGGGCACCCTGAACTCCACGGCCCGGGCGGCGGGCCCGGCACCGGTGGGCTCGACCGGGAGTTCCGCGGCCACCAGGCCGTCCAGCGCCTGCCGCCAGTGTGCGATGTCGGCTTCGGAGACGCCACGTTCGGCTTCCCACAGCGCGTAGTCGGCGTACTGCAGAGGCAGCGGCTCCCACCGCGGGCTGTGCCCGGCCGTGCGCGCCAGGTAGGCGACGCCGACATCCCGCAGCAACGGTCGCAGCGACGTGCCGTCGGCTATCGAATGGTCCACGTCGAAGTGCAGGATGTGGCGGTGGGTGTCGACGCGTTCGAGATGCGCGTGCCACAGCGTGCTGCGGGGTTCGTCCCCGATCACCTGATACACGTCGTCGCCGGTGACGACGTACTCGGTGCGCAGGATGTCGTGCCGGTGCGCGACATCGGCGAGGGCGGAGTGCAGCGCGTCCACGTCGAGTGGTCCGTCGACGCGCACCTCGCTGCGCAGCCGGTAGGCACCGGGCGCGAGGGCGTTCAGTCCCCAGAGGCGGCGCTGGGCGCGGCCGAGCGGGATGCGCTCGGGCCGCGGCGACACCGCCACCGGTCCGGCGTCTTCCTCGAACCCTCCGGCCTCGAGCGCGGCCGCGAGCGCGTCCACGGTCGGGTGGGCGAACACTGTTCGCAGCGGCACAGCGGCGCCCGTCTCTTCCCGCAACCGGCCGACAAGCACGGTGGCGAGCAGCGAGTTCCCGCCGATGGCGAAGAAGTCGTCGGTCCGGCCCACCCGCGCGGGCTCTGCACCGTCGCCGAGGATCTCGCCGAGTATCCCGGCGATCACCGCTTCGGTCTGCGTCGCCGGTGGCACGGTCCCGTCCGCCGGGTCTCCGGCAGGACGAGGTTCGGGCAACGCGGCGGTGTCGACCTTGCCGTGCGCCGTCAGCGGGATGGCATCGACCGGAACCACCACCGCCGGTACGAGATGCGCCGGAAGCACGGACCGCAGACGCCGGCGTACGTCGTCGGTCTCGACTGCCGCGGGAGTGATGTACGAGACGAGCCGGCCGTCGCGCGCGACGGTGACGGCGCGGTCGATGCCCTCGAATGAGCTGAGCGCGGCGTCCACCTCCCCCGGTTCGATGCGGACACCGCGGAGTTTGATCTGAGCGTCACTGCGCCCGACGAAGTCCAGGGTTCCGTCGTACCGCCACCGAACGAGGTCGCCGGTGCGGTAACGCCGAGTGCCACGGGGTCCTGCGACGAACCGTTCGGCTGTTCGGGTGGGGGCGTTGCGGTACCCGTGGGCGATCCGTCCGCCCGAGACGTAGAGTTCGCCGATCACCCCGACGGGTACCGGCTGGAGTCGCTCGTCGAGGACATCGGCGGTGACGCCGCGCACGGGGACACCGATCCCGAGACCGCCCCCGGCGCGCATCGGCTGCGACGCGGTGACGAAGACCGTCCCCTCCGCGGGACCGTATCCGTTGAGAAGCGCACGCTGCGATCCCCAGCGTTCGACGAGCGCCGGAGTTACCCGGTCACCCCCGAGCATGACCATGCGCAGGTGCGGCAGGTCGCGGACGGGGATCGTGGCGAGCGTCGAGGGCGTCAGCACTGCGTGCGTGACGGCGTGGCGTTCGAGAAGGCCGCCCAGCGCGTCACCGGCATAGCTCTCGGAGTCTGCGATGACGAGAGTCGCGCCGGAGATGCCCGCGACAAGAAGTTCGAGCATCGCGGCGTCGAAACTCGGTGCCGCGACGTGCAGTACCCGATCACCCGGCACCGCTCCGAAGTATTCGCCGACGTCCTCGGCGAGTGCGCTGACGCCGCGCTGGGTGATGGTGACGCCCTTCGGGTTTCCGGATGTTCCGGAGGTGAACACGATGTAGGCGGGCGAGTCCGGCGCCGGTTCGGCCGCGAGGTCGAGTGGTTCCTCCTCGTCGGCATCCACGTCGAGCCACACCAGCGTGGCGGGCAGCGTGGCGGCGTCACCCACACCGACGGTGACATGCCCGATCATGGTCTCGAGGCGCGCCGCGGGCTGGTCCGGATCGACGAGCATCGGCGCAGCGCCGCACCGCACGATTCCCCACACGGCGACCACCGATTCGAGCGAGCGGGGCAGCGCGCAGGCGACCGCGTCGCCCGGCCGGACTCCCACAGCCTGAAGGCGTGCCGCGAGAGCGTCGGCGCGGTGCAGCAGTTCGGGATAGGTGAGGCCGCGATCACCGTCGCGTGCTGCCTGGTGCGCACCTCCCAGTTCTGCTCCTGCCGTGAGCCACCGGCGCAGCGAGCGCACCGGTCCGGCCACGGGTCCGACGTGCCGTACGACGGCCGGCCCGGGGAGTTCGATGTCGCCGACGCGCACCGCCGGGTCGTCGACAGCGGCGTCGAGGATCGCCTGATAGCGGTCCGCGTACACCGCGATCGTCTCGTCGTCGTACAGATCGGTGCTGTAGAAGAATTCGAGATCGAAGCCGGCCGGAGTCTCGGTTGCGGTGAGTTGTACGTCGTGGTTGGCGTATTCGGCGTCGACGGGCAGGACCGTCGCCGCCAGTCCGGGCAGGTCCATCGTCGTCGGCACCGGGCGCGCGAGCGACAGCGCGACCTGGAACAGCGGGTGCCGGGCTTCCACGCGGGTGGGGTTGAGCATCTCGACCAGCGTCTCGAACGGCGCATCGGGCTGCATGTACGCATCGAGGTCGCGGGCGTGCGCCTCGGCAAGGAGGTCCGCGAAGGACCCATCGGGGTCGACCGCGGTCCGCAACACCAGGGTTCCTGCATACATGCCGACGAGTTCGTCGAGTTCCGGCGCGCCGCGGCCGGAGACCACCGTGCCGATGGGGATGTCCCGCCCCGCGCCGTGCCGGGTGAGCAGGGCGGCGAGCGCCGCATGGAGGACCATGAACACCGTGGCGTGGCGGTCACGCGCGAGGTCGTGCAGTCCGCGCACGAGTCGGGCGTCGAGCGTGATCGTGTGGCTCCGGCCTCGGCCTGTGGGCCGCGCGGGCCGGGGACGATCCGTGGGCAGCGTCGCTTCGTCGGGGAGTCCGGCGAGGCGATCGGCCCACGGTGCCACCTGGATGCCGGCGATACCGCGTTGCCAGCGAGCAAAGTCGGTGTAGTGCAACGGAAGTGGCGGAAGTTCCGAGCCGGAACCTACGGTACGACTCTCGTAGGCCGCGGCCAGGTCACGCACCAGCGGCGTCAGCGACCAGCCGTCGGCCGCGATGTGGTGCACCACCACGACCAGTACGTGCCGGTCCGGGCCGGTGCGGTACAGCCGCACACGCATCGGCCGGTCGACGGTGAGATCGAAACCGGTGGTGGCGACGTCTCGGACGAAGTCGTCGAGCGCGTCGGCGGGAACGGCGACGGGACCGAGATCGGGTGCCTGGGCGGGCAGCACCGTGTACCGGCCGGCCGCGGGATAGATCGTGCGCAGCGTGCGGTGCCGCTCGGTCACATCCGCGACGGCGGCGGCGAACGCGGCGATGTCGAGGGCGCCGTCGAGCCGCACTGCGAAGGGCAGGTTGTAGCCGGCCGACGAGGTGTCGAGCCGGTTCACGAACCACAGGCGCTGCTGGGCGGCGGACAGCGGCGCGGGAGCAGTGTCGTCGGCGACGATCGGCGCCCGGCTTCCGGCACCCCGGTGCAGCGACACCCGTTCTGCCAGAGCGGATACCGTGCGCGCCTCGAAGACGTCGCGGATCGTGACGTCGACGTCCGCCACGGCGGACAGTCGTCCCGCGAGCCGGGTGGCGAGCAACGAGTGGCCGCCCAGGTGGAAGAAGTCGGCGTCGGCCGCCACTGTCCCCTCGATACCGAGCAGTTCGCGGTAGACCTCGGCGACGAGTTCCTCGACGGGACCGTGCGGAGCGGTGCGGCCACCGGCGGATACCGCGGGTGCTGGCAGCGCGTCGTGGTCGAGCTTGCCGTTGGCAGTGCGGGGCAGCGTGTCGACGACGACGGCAGCGGACGGAACGAGGTAGTCCGGCAGCACAGTGCGCAACTCGCGCAACACCTCCGGGCCACTGCCGCCGACCAGGTACGCGACCAGCATGCCGTCCCGCAGGACGACCGCGGACTGGGCGACGCCCTCGCACCGCAGCAGGGCGGCTTCGACTTCGGCGGGTTCGATCCGGTAGCCGCGCAGTTCGATCTGCTGATCGGCCCGCCCGAGATACTGCAGCGTTCCGGCGCGATCGCTGCGGCCGAGATCGCCGGTGCGATAGCGGCGCGCACCACCGGGCGCGGCGACGAAACGGGCGGCGGTGAGCGCGGGCCGGTCTCGGTATCCCCGAGCCACCTGAGCCCCTGTGACATACAGTTCGCCGACGGCACGCGGCAGGGCAGGCCGCAGCGAGGCGTCGAGTATCGAGACCGACACTCCCGGCAGAGGCACGCCGATGCCGGCAACGGTGGCGTCGCCGGCGGTGACGTGCACGGTGGTCTCGGTGATGCCGAACATGTTGACGGTGCGCACATGCGGGTGCGTATCGGCCCACGGCACGACGCGGTCGGGTTCGAGCGCTTCGCCACCGAAGATGAGCAGCCGCAACGATGTCAGGTCCGCCTGAACAGTGGAGAGTTGCGAGAAGGCGGTCGGTGTCTGGTTGAGCACCGTCACCTGTTCGCGGTCGATCAGCGCTGCGACGGCCTGCGGGTCGCGGGCCGTGAGGTGATCCACGACCACGAGACGGCCGCCGGTGGTGAGCGGACCCCACATCTCCCACACGGAGAAGTCGAACGCCGGCGAGTGGAACAGGGTCCATACGTCGGCAGGTCCGAAGCCGAAGCCGGTGGTCGCGGCGAGCAGTGCCAGCACGTTGCGGTGGGTGACGAGTACGCCTTTCGGCACCCCGGTGGAGCCGGACGTGTAGATCAGGTAGGCGCCCTGATCGGGCAGCACCGGTGCGTCGAAGTCCGCGCCATCGTCCACCCGTGCGGCCACGGCGTCGTCGTCGAGGTACACGGCGGGCACCCGTGCGTCGAAGCCGCGGCGAGCGATCAGCAGCGCCGGTCGGGCGTCGTCGAACAGAGCGCGCAGCCGAGCGGGCGGATGTGTGACATCGACCGGCAGGTAGGCCGCACCGACGCGGGTCACGGCGAAGATCGCGACAAGCAGTTCTGCGGACCGCGGCAGGGCGACGGCCACGACGTCGTCGGGCCCGACATCCTGTTCGGCCAGAACAGCTGCGAGACCACCCGAGCGTGACCACAGCTGACCGTAGGTCAGCGATTCTCCGTCCGCGAGCACGGCCACGGCCTCGGCGTCGTCGGCCACGCGCTGCGCCACGAGTCCGGGCAGCGAGTGCGCGGCCAGTGGCAGCGGTGCACAGTCCGGGGTGTCGGCCGTTCCCCCCGGCTCGATACCGCCCACGGTCACACCCGGATCCGCGGTGACCGCGTCCAGGATGCCCGCGAACCACGTGCCCCACTGCGCGACGGTGTCGGCGTCGAACAGGTCGGCGGCATAGGTGAAGATGCCGTCGAGCCCAGCGGGTGTTCCGGTCTCGGAACGCCGTTCGCGGATCGTCACCTCGAGGTCCACGCGCGCGGGGACGGCCGAGATGTCCCGGATCCGTGCCGTCCCACCGGGCAGGTCGAGCATGTCGACGGCGAACGTCTCGTACGCGAGGATCGTCTGGAACAACGGATGGTGCCCGGACGGGCCGGCGCCCACCGCGTCGACGATCCGGTCGAACGGCACGTCCGCGTGCGCGAACGCGCCGAGATCCACGCGCCGGGTTTCGGCCAGCAGGTCGGCGAAGGTGGTGCGGGGGCGGACGGGCAACCGCAACGGCACGGTGCCGACGAACATGCCGACCATGTCGTCCAGGGCGGCATCGCTGCGTCCCGACACGGGCGTACCGATCGTGACATCGTCCGTTGCGGCGAGAGCGGCCAGCAGGGTGGCGAGCGCCGCGTGCACCACCATGAATGCCGTGGCATCGTGGGCGCGAGCGAGTTTATCCACAGCGGTGTGGATTTCGGCGGGTACCGAGAAGCTCACCTGCGCCGCGGCGCCGTCACCGGAGGCTCGCCGGGGCCGGTCGGTGGGCAGGGCGAGCATCGGCGGCGCCGCGGCGAGGGTGTGCTTCCAGTACTCGAGTTGCCGTGCGGCGAGGCTGCCGGGGTCGGTTTCGTCGCCCAGCAGGCGGTGGTGCCAGCGTGCGTAGTCGCGGTAGGTGACGGCCGGTTCCGGCCAGACGGGAGCGTGACCGTCCCGGCGGGCGTTGTAGGCGGTGGCGGCATCGCGTCCCAGTGGCAGCAGCGACAGGCCGTCGACGCAGATGTGGTGCAGCACCACCGCGAGGACGTACCCGCTTTCCCGCCGGTAGAGACGCATACGGATCGGTGGATCGACGGTGAGATCGAAGCTCTCGCGGGCGAAGCCGAGCAACTCCGTTTCGACCTCCGCCTGCGCCTCGACGGGTGCGAGGTCGATGTCGACGGATGTGAGAACCCGCTGATACGGACCGTTCGGCCCGTCGGGGAAGACCGTCCGCAGTGTGTCGTGGCGACTCACCACGTCCTGGGCTGCGGCACGCACCGCGTCCGGGTCGAGTCGGCTGTCGAACTCGGCCGAGAACGCGATGTGGTCGCCGCCCCCGGCACCGCCGGCGACGTCGAACCGGTTCAGCAGCCACATGCGTTGCTGGGCGGGCGCGAGCGGTGTCTCGTCGTCGGCGTCGAGGTGGACGATCGGGAGGGTCTCGTCACCGTCGCCACGCTCGGCGAGAAGGTGGGCGAGCGAGCCGACCGTGGGGTGTTCGAAGATGTCCCGGACCCCGATGCGGCGTCCCGCTACAGCACTCAGCCGGGTCGCGAGTTGTGTTGCGATCAAAGAATTTCCGCCGATCGCAAAGAAATCGTCGCGATGGTTCACTGCGGAGATCGAGAGCAGGTCCGCGACGATCCGCGCGGCCAGTTCTTCGCCCGGACCGCGATATCCGTCGTCCGGACCGGACCGGGGGGTGGGTGCGGGCAGCGCAGCGCGATCGATCTTGCCGGTCGGGGTCAGGGGCAGCGCATCGAGCACGGTGACGGTCGCGGGCACCATGTGCCTCGGAAGCCGGGTTGCCGCCCATTCCCGGATGTCGTCCGGGTCGAGGTCGGTGTCGCGGGCCTGCACGTAGGTGACGAGCGCGTCGTCGCGTACGACGGTGACGGCGGTGTTCACGCCTGCGTAGCCCTGCAGAACGGTGTCGATCTCGCCGAGTTCGATCCGGAAGCCCCGGATCTTCACCTGGTGGTCGGTGCGACCCGCGAATTCGAGAGCGGCTCGGTCGCCCACCCGGGTCCAGCGGACAAAATCACCGGTGCGGTACATGCGGCCGACACCGAATGGTGAGGCAACGAACCGCTCGGCGGTCTGTCCCGGTGCGTCGAGATACCCCCGGGCCACGCCTTGGCCCAGCAGATACAGTTCGCCGGTTACTCCCTCGGCGACGTGGCGCAACCGGTTGTTGAGCACGACGGGTGTGACGCCGACGAGGCCGGAGCCGATGGTGAGCGGCTGTCCGGGTTCGAACGGCTCGGATGAGGTTGCCAGGACCGTCGTTTCACTGGGGCCGTACACGTTGAGCACCGTGCGTCCCTGTGCCCAGCGTTGCGCGGTGTCGACCGGCCATGCCTCGCCGCCGATCGCGACCACGCTCAGGTCGTCCAGATCGGTGGGGTCCAGACGCGCGGGCACCGACGGTGTGGTGAACCAGTGCGTGATGCGCTCGGAACGGAGCAACTCGAGCAACTCCTCGCCGCCGTAGACGTCCGCGGGTGCCACGACGAGCGTGCCGCCCGACGCCAGAGCCAGGACGTACTCCAGGACGGCCGCGTCGAATGCGGGCGATGCAAAATGCATCACGCGTGCATCGCTGCTCAGGGCGAACCTGTCGTGGAACGACTGTGCCAGCGGCCCCAGCCCGCGATGTGTCACCACGACACCCTTGGGGCTGCCCGTCGATCCCGACGTGTAGACCACGTAGGCGGTGTTGCCGATACGGATCGGGCGCACCCGGTCGGCGTCGGTGATCTCCCCGATATCCCCGGTCGTGGTGAACGGTACCGCGCGCACGTCGCCGGGAAGCGCTACACCCGGTCCGGCGATGGCGTGGCGGACACCGGAATCGGCGAGCAACGCGGCGATACGGACCGGCGGCTGATGGGGATCGATGGGCACGAACGCGGCACCGGCGAGCGCGACGGCTGCCGCCGCCACCACCGAGTGCGTCGAGCGCGGCAGCAGCACGGCCACTCGGTCTTCGGTTCCGAGTCCGAGCCCGATCAGGTTCCACGCCAGCGGGCGCGCGGCGGTGGCGATGTGTACCGGTTCCGAGCCGGGATCGGCGACCCGAGCGGGTGAGCGGTCGATGAGTTCGGCGAACGTCGTCTCGTGCCCCTCGGCAGCAGTCTCGACATCGTGAGGGCCCAGGTCGAGGTCGCCCACGGGTTGTGACGGGTCGCGCACGATCTGCTCGAGCACCGAGGTCAGGCGCGACGACCACGTGGAGATGGTCACGTCGTCGAACAGCGACGAGTCGTAGACGAGACGACCGGTCAGTGTTCCGTCGCGCAGTTCGCTCAGCGAGATCTCGAGCTCGAATCGCGCTTGCGTGGGGTCGATCTCGCGCGCCTGCACCGTCATATCCGGCAGTTCGAGGTCGGGAACGTCGACGTTGTCGTAGGCGAGCATCACGCGGAACGGAGTGAATCCGAGAGCATCGACGACATCGTCGAATGGCACGGTCGCGTGCGCGAAGGCATCGAGGTCGGCAGCGCGGGCGGTGGCGAGCAGGTCTGTGAAGGGCTGCGCCGGATCCACATCCACGCGCAGCGTGACCGTGCCGACGAACATTCCCACCAGGTCTTCCAGGTCGGGATGATCACGTCCGGCGGTCCCCGTACCGATGGCGATGTCGCGTTCCGCTGTCCAGGCCGATAGCCACACCGAGACCGCGGCGTGAACAGCCATGAACGTGGTGGCATCGTGGGCGTGCGCGAGAGAACGCAGCGCGCGGGCCGTCTCCAACGGGACGGTCACGTCGGCCGACGACGCGGGGCCGAGGCCGCGGGTGCGGGGCCGGTCGGTGGGCAGCGGTGCCGCTTCGCTCAGTCCCTTCAGAGTTGCACGCCAGAAGCCGAGTTCGACAGCGGCCCGGCTGTCGGCCGAGTGGGGATCGCCGAGGCGGTCGCGGTGCCATCGGGCGTAATCGCGATAGTGCAGAGGTAGCGGTGTCCACGCCGGCACCTCGCCGCGGGTGCGAGCGAGGTAGGCGGCCGCCACATCTCGGGTGAGCGGCGCGAACGAGGCACCGTCGAGAGCGATGTGGTGTGCGACCACGGCAAGTACGTGGCGGTCGTCCGCGACGCGGAACAAGCGGACGCGGAAGGGAATGTCGGTGGTGAGGTCGAAGGGTTCGGTCGACCACGTCCTGATCGTCTCGACCAGCGCATTCTCTCGGGCTGCAGAGGGTTCCAGATCGACGAAGGCGCACGCTTCCGGTAGTGGCAGCACGTGCTGGAACGCTGCTTCTTCGGTGTGCACGAATACGGTGCGCAGGCTCTCGTGCCGGCCGAGGACGTCGGTGAGCGCGGACCGGAGCGCCTCGAGGGCGAGGCGACCGTCGAGATGTAACGCCCACGGCAGGTGGTAGGCGGCAGAGTCGCTGTGCACACGGGCGAGGAGCAGCAGGCGACGTTGCGCCGGGGCCAGTGGTGCCGGTCCATCGTCCGCCGTTGCGACCGGGGCGGGCACGGCGACCGGTCGTTCGACGGCAGCGGCGGCCAGCCTCGCAACAGTCGGATGCGCGAACACATCGCGGAGGTTCACCTCGCGCCCCAGGGCGGCGCTGAGCCGGGCAGCAAGTTGTGTCGCACCGAGGGAGTGACCGCCGAGGGCGAAGAAGTCGTCGTCGGCCGTGACGTCCGTCGTGCCGGTCAGGCCGGAGACCAAGGAGGCGATGAGGATCTCGACGGCCCCGACCGGCGGGCGCGAAAGAGTCACCGGGAGAGCAGGTTCGGGCAGCGCGCGGCGGTCGACTTTGCCGCCGGGAGTCAGAGGCAGCGCGTCGAGGACCGTAACGGACGCGGGCCGCAGATATACCGGCAACTGTTCTGCCAGGCGGGCGGTGAGATCGGCCGGGTCGACGTCGCCCACCACATACGCCGAGAGGTTCTCGCCGCGCACTGCGACGGCAGCAGAGTTCACCGAGGCGAACGAGGCGAGCACTGCTTCGATTTCGCCGGGTTCGATGCGGCGACCGCGAATCTTGACCTGCTGGTCGGCACGGCCGAGGAACTCGAGTTCGCCGCTCTCGTTCCAGCGGACCCGGTCGCCCGTCCGGTACATCCGGCCGCCGAACGGCGAGGCGACGAAGCGCTCGGCAGTGAGGGCCGGCGCGGCGCGGTAACCACGTGCGAGCCCCGGTCCTCCCAGGTAGAGCTCACCGATCACTCCGGGTGGCACCGGGTGCAGGCGCGCGTCGAGCACGACAGCCGTCATCCCGTCGATCGGCCGCCCGATGGGTACACCGCCCCCCGGCGACAGCGGATCGCTGAGTGTGGCGAGCACGGTGGCCTCGGTGGGGCCGTACGCATTGAGCAGAGTGCGGTCCGCCGACCAACGGTCGGCGACGTTCCGAGGAAGGGCTTCGCCACCTGCGTCGACCACCCGCAGGTCCGGCAACCCCGATTCGGATGTCACTGCCAGCACGGCCGGCGCAGTGACGGCGTGGGTCACCGCTTCCGCTCGAAGTAGGGAGGTGAGCGCCGGACCGCCCACGACCTCGGCGGGGCAGACGACCACGGTGGCGCCGGCGTCGAACGCGAGAAGCAATTCTTGCAGCGACGCATCGACAGTGGGCGCGGCCAGGTGCAGCACGCGCGAATCGGAGTCGGCGCGGTAGCGGCTGCGGAGGGCCGCGACCAGTGCGGACAGTCCGCCGTGACCGACGGTGACCGCCTTCGGAACACCTGTGGACCCCGACGTGTGGATCACCCAGGCCGGATTGCCGGGATGCAGTGGGCGCAACCGGTCTCGGGCCGTGAACTCGTCGGACGGGATATCGCCGGCAGGCGGGGCGATGCGCGTAACGTGATCCGGCAGAGAGACACCGTCCTGCGCGACGGCCACGCCTACCTCGGACAGCATCTCGGCGAGACGACGAGCAGGTGTTCCCGGGTCGAGCGGGGTGTAGGCCGCACCGGTCTTCGCGACCGCCCACAAGGCCACCACCGAGTCGACCGAGCGCGGCAGCACCACCGCGACGAGATCCTCGGATCCGGCGCCGGCTGACACGAGTTGGTGTGCGAGGCGGTCGGAGCGCGCGTCCAGTTCGCGGTACGTGACGGCCAGGCCACCGTCGCGGACGGCAATCGCGTCGCTGGTGGCGTGCGAGCAGATCAGGTCGGGTAGCAGTTGCGACGGGGGTGCGTCGTCACCGCGGGCCGGGGTCAGCCCCTCGAGTTCCGTATCGTCTGCGAGCGGCAAGTCGCCGAGCGGAGTCGTCCGGTCCTGGACGAAATGGGACAGAAACGCGAGGAACCGAATGTGCTGCAGGTTCAGGAGTTCGGGGCTGTAGAGAGCGGGGTTCGCCTCGAAGTCGATGCGGGTGGAGCGCCCGGCGATACCCGGATACACGTTGACGGACAGATCCTCGATCGGACCGGTGGACTGCACGTGGAAGTCGCCCACGACATCGCCGAATCGGATCTGGGGATGGAACATCATCAAGTTCACGACGGGACCGAATGCGCTGCGCGTGTCGCCGAAATCGCGGCCCAGTTCCCGCAGGTCCACAAGCATGTCTTCGTACCTGTAGCGCTGATGCCGCAACGCGCCGGTGAGTTCGAGTTGCACGTCACGAATGAGGTCGGAGGCCGACGCGGACGGCTCGACGCGTACCCGTAGGGGCACCACATTCGAGACCACCCCGGTCGACCGGCGCAACGGTGCGGTCGTACGGGCCGACACCGGAAGACTGAGCACTACGTCGGAACTGCCGTTGGTGCGCGCGAGAAACGCGGCGAATGCGGCGACGACGACGGGTACATCGGTGGAGTTAGCGTCGTGAGCGAGCGCCGCGACAGCTTCGACCACCTCACGCGAAACATCCGCACCAGCCTGCCGAGCGGGGACAGATGCCGGTGCGGAACCGTCTGCGAGCGACAGCGACTCGGGCAGGTCGGCCAGTCGCTGCGACCAGTACTCACGGTCGCCCGCCTGCCGCGACGAACCCGCGTAGGCCGCTTCCCATTCGATGATCTTCGCGAGGGGCATCGACCTGACCGGCGGAGTATCCAGGCCGGCGCTCCACGCCGTGTACAGGTCCGCGCAGCGGTGCATCAGAGTCATCGCGCCGTGCCCATCGAGGGCAATGTGGTGAACGTAGCTCGAGAGGATGTAGCGATCCTCTCCGATGTGCAACACAGCAGTCGCGATCAGACGGTCCCGAAGGGGATCGACACGCTTCGCGAACTGCTGAGTCATCCAGCGATGAGCAGCGTCCTCCGGGTCGTCGGCAGCACGAAAGTCGAGATACGGGACATCGTCCTCGAAGTCGATATCGATTCTCTGTTCGGGAAGACCGTCCCCCGGAACCAGAAAGAGGAAGCCGGATTCGACGTCGCGCCCACCCTGCACACACGCTTTGCGCAGAAGGTCGTGGTCGAGGACACCGAACAATTCTACGTATTGCGCGATAATGAACGGAATGTCCGAATTCAATTGTTGCGCATACCAGAGGCCTCGCTGGCTAGGGGACAGCGGAAAACGTTGCACCGCACTCCCTCACCTCGCCCGATATGACAGATTCGACTGATCCACGAGCGAGTTACACGGTGGTCCTCCCCGCTCGAAACGTGCCCGGAGCCTCCCAACTCCTATTGTCACGATCGAATATCTGAAGTGTACTTACGGATACCGACGGCTACCACTCGAACGAACGGCCAAAACGAACGGCGAAGAGAAAGTCAGGTTATCGTCAGCATCGGAACCAACGAGGGGGGGTTCGATCGTGAGCGATGCTACCGATGAATCGGATTCGGCCGATGCAGGTCGGCGCAGGGTTCGCCGCCGCCCGCCCGACGACGCAATCGCTTCTCGACGGAAGAAGCACCGACGACTCCAGATCGTCGGCGGCGCAGCACTTCTCGTTGTCGGGAGCTTTGTCGGCTGGCTCGGATACGAGGGGCTCCAGGCGAAATCGGACCTCGAGAAGGCCCAAGACTTCGCGATGCAAGCCAAAGATGCACTGCTGTCGGGAGATACCGAGAAGGCATCACAAGCGGCCGATGACGCCGATCGATATGCCCAAAACGCCCAGAATTCCGTCGATTCGTTTCCCTGGCGAGTTACATCCGCGGTCCCCCTTCTGGGAGATCCGCTCGATTCCACCCGCCAGATGACAACGATCGTGGCCGGTTTGACGCAGGACGTCCTGCTGCCGGCGGTGGACGCCGGCAGCGCGGTGTCACCCGATCAGTTGATTCTCGACGGCGCCCGGATCAACCTCGCGGCACTGCGCGATGCTGCACCCGTCCTCGAGACCACCGCGGCCGCGATCACCGACCTGGACGCGCAGGCCCAGGCGGTCGACAGCACCTACATCGGACCGATCGACGACGCGCGCGTGCAACTCCAGGACCAGATGTCCGAATTGTCTGGGCTGCTCAACAATACGTCCACCGCCGCCAAGATAGCGCCGGCCATGCTCGGCGCAGACGGACCGCGGAGCTACTTCGTCGGCTTCCAGACCAATGCCGAGGCGCGCGGTACGGGTGGCCTGCTGGGTGGCTTCGGTGTCGTGCGCGCGAACGACGGCGCGATCGAAGTCGACGATCTGGCTAGCAACCGCCAGCTGCGGTTCGACTACGCCCCTATCGACCTCGGCCCCGATTTTCAACAGGCCTACGGTCGCAGCCGACCCACGCAGGACTTCCGAAACAGCAACATCAGCAGTCACTTCCCATACGCCGGGCAAATATGGCAGTCGATGTGGCAGCAGGAAGCGGGTGAGAGAGTCGACGGTGCAATCGCCACCGACCCCGTCGCGCTGAGCTACGTCCTCGACGTAGTGGGCGACGTGACGTTGCCGGACGGGGAGACGATCACGTCGGACAATGTCGTGGAGTTGACGGAATCGACCGCGTACACGCGGTTCGGGGACGACCAGGCTGCGCGTAAGACGTACTTGGAGACCGTCGCGCAAACAGTTGTACAGAAACTGACGGGCAGCATTTCGCGTCCGCAGGCACTCCTCGAAGCACTCGGTCGCGCCGCGGGAGAAGGGCGCCTGGCAGTCTGGAGTTCCGTACCGGAGGAGCAAGATGTACTGGGCGGAACTCATCTCGGACAGGTAGTTCCCGACGATCCGGCCCCCTACGCCGGCGTGGTGGTCAACAACCTCGGAGGCAACAAACTCGACTACTACCTGGAGCGCGAAATCGAGTACGCGGCAGGCCCGTGTGACGGCGAGACACGCGATTCGACTGTGACGGTGCGGCTTACCAACACCCTGCCCCCGGGTGACTACACGAGCTACGTCGCCGGGATGTTCGACAATCCCATCGGAGCACCGGTGGGCACCAACCTTTCCGACGTGGGCCTACTCGCCACCCAAGGTGCCAAGTTGAACAAGGTCACGGTCAACGGCACTTCCGCGTTCGCCTTCAATGGCAAGGAACGCGGGCATCCGATGTTCAATGTGCAGGTGCCGGTGCCGCAGAGTGAAACGACAGAGCTGGTTTACGAACTGACCGAACCGACTGCGCCAGGTGAACCTCGCGTGCCGATCCAACCGATCATCGACAAACCGATCATCGAGGCTGCTGTGCCGGCGTGCGGTTAGGGACCCTCTCACCCGAGCCGCAGGACCCCAAATGACACGCTAGGTCCGGATAGAGTCAATATTCTCGCGATACCAGGCGACCGTTGAGGCAATGCCCGACCGAAGGTCAATCTTCGGCTCCCACCCGGATTCGCGAAGTTTGCTGATGTCCAATAGCTTTCGCAGCGTGCCGTCAGGCTTGCTCGTATCCCAGTCGATCTGTCCCTCGAAACCCACCTCTTCGGCGACTATCTGCGCGATCTCTCGGATCGTCTGATCCTTACCCGTGCCGACATTCACCTGAGCGGGACCGTCGTAATGTTCCAGCAAGTGAAGGCATGCCGAGGCCATGTCGTCGACGTAAAGGAACTCTCGGAGTGGTGAGCCCGTCCCCCAGTTGATCACGGTACCTATTCCGTCCCTCCGGGCTTCATCGAATCGGCGAATGAGTGCCGGAAGCACGTGCGAGCCCTGGCGCGAGAAATTGTCTCCGGGCCCGTAGAGATTGGTCGGCATCGCGGAAATCCACGGGAGCCCGTACTGACGCCGCACGGCCTGCACGTGAAGGATCCCCGCAATCTTCGCAATCGCGTATGCGTCGTTCGTAGGCTCCAGATGACCGGTGAGTAGATACTCCTCCTTGATCGGCTGGGGAGCTAGCTTTGGGTAGATGCAGGACGAGCCCAGGAACAACAACCTGTGCGTGCCGTTCATGACCGCGGCGTCGAGCACGTTCACCTGGATCCGCAAATTCTCCGACAAAAAATCTACGGGGTAGGTGCTATTCGCAAGGATTCCGCCGACTTTGGCTGCAGCAAGCACTACGTTGACCGGACGATACTTCGCGAAGAACGAGAAGACTGCATCGCGGTTTCTAAGGTCGAGTTCTGCCGACGAACTGCCTAGAAGGTTCCGAAACCCTTCCGCCTCGAGGTGGCGCCAGATCGCTCCGCCCACGAGCCCTCGGTGGCCCGCAACATAGAACGGTGCTTCTCTGTCAAGCGCGGTAGGAACGAAGCCCTCGCCCGTCATCACACCGCCAACCAATCGCCGTGGGTGGGCTTATCGATCCAAGGCCGGCCTTCGTGGGCAAGCGCCTCGATATCAGCGTCGACCATGATCCGTGCCAACTCGGGGGTGTGAACCTTTGCCTTCCATCCGAGTAGCTGATGCGCTTTCGAGGCGTCGCCGATGAGCGCATCGACCTCGGTAGGACGAAGGTATCGCTCATCGAACTCGACGTGCGCTTCCCAATTCAGCCCGGCGTGACCGAAAGCAACCTCTAGGAAGTCCCGAACCGAATGCGCCTCTCCCGTCGCCAAAACGAAGTCATCCGGCTCATCGACCTGAAGCATCCGCCACATGCCTTCGACGTACTCAGGCGCATAACCCCAATCCCGTACCGCGTCGAGATTACCCATATACAGAGACTTCTCAACACCCGCTTTGATTCGCGCAACAGCACGCGTGATCTTCCGCGTCACGAAAGTCTCACCGCGGCGGGGTGATTCATGGTTGAAGAGGATACCGTTGACTGCGAACATGCCGTACGCCTCACGGTAGTTTTTTGTAACCCAGTAGGAGTAGACCTTCGCCGCCCCGTAGGGAGAACGGGGATAGAACGGCGTCGCCTCGTTCTGCGGGGGCGGCGTAGCTCCAAACATCTCAGAGCTTGAAGCTTGGTAATATCTGCAATCAACTCCCGCCAGGCGTACCGCCTCCAGAAGCCTAATGGATCCGACTCCCGTCGTGTTGCCTGTGTGTTCCGGCTCGTCGAAGCTCACTCGCACATGGGACTGCGCCCCCAGGTTGTACACCTCGTCGGGCATCACTTCAGAAAGTAGCGTCACGAGCCTCGCACCGTCGCTCAAATCACCGTAATGCAGAAACAACCGAGCCCCCGGCTCGTGCGGATCTACATACAAATGATCGATCCGAGAGGTGTTGAATGACGAAGCCCTTCGGATCAGGCCGTGCACCTCGTATCCCTTCCTGAGCAAAAACTCGGCAAGATATGAACCATCCTGGCCGGTAACCCCCGTAATAAAAGCAGTCCTCAAAGTACCCACCTCAATCGTTTCGCACTCAGTCGGCAGACTCGCTCCAAGTCGCTAGAGCGCGTCGGGGCCGGTCACAAAGCTCCTGCCTGTACCACATTTGCTCGCTCTGCAATTTCGTCTTTCTGCTTACCCCTCCTTCGGATACTTCCGAGAGATATTCCGAGCAATATAAACAGGAAGGACCCCAGCGTATTCCAAGCTGACAGTGCTGTCGTTAGCCCACCCACCATCAAGGCCGAGCCCATCAAACCAATTGGTGCAATTTGCCGCGGACACATAATGAAGATAATCCAGATGGCAGCGAAGGCGACGAGACCCACAACACCGAATCTCAAAGCCAGAAGCACCAACTCCGAGTCGACCGTATTCCCCAGATCGTAGATAACGGAACGCCCTCGAACGAGCCACACACCACGCGGAATGTCATCGAATCCGACCCCGAGTGGGTTGGACTTGATTATGTCCGGAATAAACGAGTAAATCGCGGGCCTATACGCCGCACTCGACTCCGCCGCGGTCCCCCCGAAAGCACTGTTTGTCCACCTATACACAGACAGGTGCGCAATCACTAACCACAGAACCACCGAACCAGCCATTAGCCACCGCTTTCTGGCAGAGAATGTTTCCAAAAGGCGCCGAGGGCCGAAAACAACTGCCAGTCCCAAAATCACACCGAGAGCTAGCGGGAACCTGCCATCTGTGGACCACACGCCCATCAATAGCAAAGTTACGAGCACCGCGCGCTTTCGGAAGGAAAATTCTAGGGCACATACAGCGCATATCCCTGCAACTAGAAACATTGCCAAAACGAGGGGGTGGTCGGATGCAACCGCTGCACGGAATGTGCGCATTCTAGAAAAGAACTCGAAACGACTGTCGTCGCCAATAATGGACCTCCGAGAGGACCACTCAAAAGTTGCTAGTATCGCCATAACCAGAGAAACGCGCAGGAATATCCGAACCAGACGGAATGTGTATCCACTTATATAGAGGAGATACCCAAGCAATACCGCTACCGGGAAAAGCACCAAATAGCGGAGTTCGGACGATGTGAGACCGAGACCGAGCGTGGAGAGCAATGCCCATGCGGCCAGGAACGGAACAGCGACGTACTTCCACGAGGCCATCGGAGATCTATGCAATGCCAGAAGGCCCAGGAGAACACACATCGACGAAACCACAGACAAACCGACCGGCATGAAATTTACCACCAGGGCCGGAATATACAGCACCAGGCAGAGCACGTAGATGCATGCATTAACCACTATCGAGCCACCCTCCCAAGCAGGCGGACTCTCAACACCGGTAGCTTCCACTCTTGAATCCCATCGTCAGTCGAAGACTGCTTTTCGAAGAACCACTACACCGCCTTCGGAGCTGCGCCGTGCCAGACAGGTGCAACCTATAATGCTGACCTCCAGTGGCCGCATCAGGTACTCCCCCGAAAGAGAATAGACCGCATCGCTTGATAATCACCCCGGGCCGGAATTACATCCCGCGCCCGCAACCTCAGAAACAGAACTGCGGACACCGCGGTCACGCACCATGCCGCCAGCACTGCGAACGCTGCGCCGTTCGCCCCCCAATAGGCCCCGAGTAGATACATCGCACCCACGCCGACACCGATCCCAGCTATCTGGGAAACGGTCATAGCAAGACCCTTACCCATTGCAGCCAGCATTTGGTTGCAAACGTAATTGCACAGCAGTGCACTGCTTCCGAGAAGAGTAATCAACGTCACGGAGATTGACGGCCTGAATTCTTCGCCGAATATGATAGGGATCGCCGTAGGTGCAATGATTGCCAGCATCACAGCGCAGATAATGCCGATCTGCAGTGATACCCGTACGTACCGCCCCGCTTGTCTCTGACGATCAGCCTCACTCGCGACCGCGATTTCCCGGAAAGCGATTGAACCTACCGCGTGTCCGAGCGCGATAGGCAAGCCCGCCACGGTCATTGCGACAGCGAAGTACCCTGATCCCGAAGCACCAACTGCGGTTACCGCCAATATAGGGTAGACAGTCGCGGAGGCAACTTCGGCCAGCTGACTTACCGAGAATCGCCTCCCTTCCCGGACAAGCCGGCCAAGAGGCGCGCGTGGGCCTATTGGACCCACTCGGACCAACACTAACGCGAGAAGTGCAGAGATAGCTGTACCAGCAGCAAAGCTGGCTACCAGCCAAGACAGATTCAGAATTCCGAGCGCCCACGTACCGAATGTACATAAAGCGACGACTATGGTCTGTACTGTCAACAAAAGAGACACCGCGGCGTATCTAGCGCGAACTAACAGCACGCTCTGCACAGACAGGGTCCCAATGAATAGCGCTGATACTAAGACTCCTACCAGAAAGCAGAATCGCTCGATACTTGATAAATGGGGAATTAAAAAGTGCGCGATCGCGACCCCACTGGCCAAAGAGGGCACCGCTAGAATTGGCACAAGAAGGTATGCGCTGCGAACCAAAGGTGCTGGACTCTCGGTTACCACGAGCCTCCGCACAGCCATCGGTATGCCAATCCCGAACACGCTCGGCATGAAGGTCATCGCCGCTAGACACGCTGCATATAGGCCCCGGCCGTCGGGTCCAAGCTCTCGAGCGATTAGAGGAGCCGTCAGTAGGGTTAAACAAATCGTCGCGAGCCTGGCGACCGCCATCATCGATGGAGATTTCGGTATGGCTCGGAAAAACTGCGAAGCAAAGTGCTTCTGCATAGTTGGACCGGGACCCGCGGCGTGTGCGCCCTCCCAGTTTCGTCGACGTCTCACCCTGGAGTTCATTTCTCCCTGAGCCCTTCGCGCAAACCGCCGAGCGAAGCACGCGCCGACGCAATTCTTCTTGACGGCTCAAATAGGGGTGACGATAGAAGCGTCAGCGTCTGAACAAGGCCGCGGCCACGGAACACGTTCCGGCTAGCACCCCATTCCCTAGCGAGCCTCACGCGGTTCCTCTGCATGAAGCGGTAGTAGAGCGGGCTGAGTCCGTGCTCACCCGAGGTACCTCCTACGGCGTGCCATACACGGGCCCTGGTTGCCACGTCCATGCGCATACCAGCGGCATTGGCACGAACAGAGAAATCCGCGTCTTCCCAATACATGAAGAGGTCTTCACGCAGCCCCCCTAACAGATTCCAAATCCCAAACGTCAGGAACGGAGCGGTGCCTGTAATGAATCCGGTTCGAAGAACCGGCGGCAACGAATCTGCGTACTCCACAGGCGTCCCGAAATGACGGTGGGGGGTTTTCATAGCATTAGTATCGACTTCACCTCCAGCAAACCAAATCTTTTCGTGTCCAATTCTTCCGTTCAGAATAATCGGCGACGCGATTGCTGACCCATTTTCCAGGACGCGGATCAACTCGGCAACGCATCCCTCATGAATGACGGTATCGGGATTCAACACCCACAAATAATCGCCGTCTCGACCGTCGGCAGCCGCCACGCCGAGGTTCACGCCTGCCCCGAACCCCGAATTGTTGCTATTCTGTACAATCTCGACGTTCCGGGTGGAGGCGGCGATGGATTGCAATTCTGCGATTTCACCGCCGCCCGAATCGTTGTCGACGATCAGGACTTTGTCGATCGGCTGAGACGCCAATGAGTCTATACATTGGCGAACCAACTTCGCCGAACGATAGTTGACAATCACAACGTAGACCGCGGGAGCTCTGCTCAAAGTAACTCCCTAACGGCACTGATCTGTTCCTTTTCCTGGCAAGCAATCTTCCCTCGAATCGACTTCAACTCAACCTCCGTAGGGCGGCCCCTTCCAATTGCTCGGTCGATCCCCCCGAGCACCGATGATTCCGACGCTGGGTCGACATACTCAGCGAATTCTCCCAGAATTCTCCGCAGCGGAATCGACTCCGCTACGACCGGTCGCGCTCCGACAAGAACGGCTTCGAATGCTGCCCGTTGGATGATGTTCGGCCTCGTACTCAGCGCGACCACGATGTCAGCCGATTCCATCAACTGGTCATAATCCTCCTGCGGGAGGAACCCTGGGGTGCAAATCAATTCAGTCGTGATCGTGGATTTTGCACGGCGCCCCGTGACGACGACTTCCGCGTGCTTCCGAGCAGCGAGACCAGCGCCAACCGCTGCAAAAAGCTCGAGTGGCTCGTCGCTATCCCCCGACGAAGGAAAGAGCACAAGAGGGACGGCTCGCTCGGTTCTAGTCTTCTGGGGTTGGACGGTTCGGCGCTTATCCCGCATCGCAGCAGCGGTCAACGCCGGGTCCTGCAGAATCACAATATTCGACGACACGCGCGAGCGAAGGATCTCGGCATCGACCTCGTTGTGAGCGAGCAGAATATCGTCCGTTCTGAACGCGGCGAGTGTGAATGCCAAGAACGGGCGCCATCTTCGATCGGTAATAAGGCCGCTGTGGACGTCAAATATCGCTCGCCTGCCATCGGGCAATCCGTGTGCAAAAGCAAGAAAGGGAGGTGGCAGCATCACTGCCACGTCCCCAGTGGCGCCTCGGAGGATTGATCGTGACGCAAGGGTAGACCGAATGTATCGGCGTGGTCGTTTGAATGGACCGGATGGCGTAGCGGAAATGTATATCGGTTCCCAGCCGAAGACTTCAGCTAAGTCTTCGGTGCGGCCATGCCGCCCGACCCAGCATACGAACGGGATGCGACTAGAACTGGTCAATTCTCGCTCTCCTGCCGCGGTCGCGGATTTGAATGACCGCGAAGATGAACTTCAAATTGCCGACCAGGTAGCGGCGCCAGAGACGCTTAGGCTCGGTCGCAAGCCTGAACAACCATTCGAAACCCGTCTCTTGGAGCCATCGGGGGGCTTCCTTCGATGTCCCAGCCAAGAAGTCGAATGCGGCTCCAACCGCTACCGTGGGCCTGCCCGTCCTATGCGTGATCGTCGCTCCGGCGTAGTCCTGCTTAGGTGTACCCAGGCCGATCCAGACGATGTCCGGGTCTGCCTTTCGGATTCGCTGCACGGCCTCGGCATAGAATTCGTGGTCCAACGGTCCAAACGGCGGTGAATAGGACCCCGAGATTTTGATTCCCGGGTACCTCCCGTGAGCCGTTGCCAACAGTTTTGCGAGCGCGTCCGGAGACCCACCCAGAAAGAAGTGCCCGATTTCTGCGCCGCGACCGCGGTCCAACACATCGACAAACAGCGAAGGGCCGCGCACCTGTTGAGCTTTGCTGTCGCCCGACTTTCCGCGACGCATGATCCAAGCGACCGGAGCTCCATCCGGGAAATTGACCCCGGGACCCGTCAGGACAGCGCGATAGTCCGCATCCTTCGACGCAAGGGCCACGCTATAGGAATTGGGCAACCTTATAGAGATCGGTAGTCGATCCGTGCCTGCATTCACAATCCAGGAAGCAGCAGCCGTACGGTTCGTGGAAACAAACGGTACGTCGCCCACATTTACGAATACGGGTTCATCCATCAGTTTCCCCTAGGCTCGATTCGCTCTGCTTCAGCCCCTTGACCGAACGCAGGTAAGTGCCGGCAGCTGCCCGCAGGTTTCGGTACGGCGACGACAAGGCAAAACGCCCCGTGCCGAAACCGCGATACAGAGGGACGCGTCGGCCTGATAGGAGTCGGCCCAGCAATCGTCCAGATATGGTCATGCGGCGCTCAACCTGTAGGGGTTGAACCGTGGCGACGTCGTCGAGATCTATCTCGCGAACACATAAGATGCCCGCCGACACTGCTGCCTCCACCACCTCCTGCCCCCTCGTCGTCCTCGCTATCAGCACACTCGTCCCCTTGCGATCCTCGAAGATCGGATATCCGGCGGCGTCTGCGCTCCAGTAGTCCCCCGCCACTACGTCGGCACTCTCACCTATCCCGTCGGGACAAATCTTGCAGCGCCACTGGGTTGTCGGACCCAGCACCCTGCCCCAGGACTCGTCGTAGGACATTCGGCCTTCATTTCCATCCTCATCCGCCACATAGAAATCTCCTGGCCACCCGAAACCTCGGTACCGGAGGTCCACGAGCGGAGACGATTTACCCACACCCATTCGGTCCACTAATCGGTCGGTCGCGGTCTGACTGGGCACACCCGCGCAGAAAAAGGAAATTATAAGGGGTGGGTTTTCCTCATTCCGAATTCTACTTAGCGCACGGAGAGCAGCGGCCTCACACGGTTTGCCGATGAATCCCACAGGCTGGTCAACTGGACGGTACTGAGCGACGTTCGCCACGGGCGCATAGCGTGAACCCGCAGCGCGCAGGACCTCGTCCCTGGTCGTCAGATCGACCGCTACTGTTCGACGGGGGTTCTCGGTTTTTCCTGAAGCACCTGTGACGCTGTATATTTGACCGGTTTCCAACAGCCATCCCGTCAGCGCAGATAGCGCGCCCCCACTGCTGCCCCGGAATCGGAACTGCTCGTCGCTTGCCCACGCTTCCCAAGCGTGCATAACCGGCCCTAGCGACGGGTGGCGCGCCGCCTGGCCCTTCGGTGGCGCGACTACCCTACGTCCGGGACATACTTTTGCGAATTCTCGACGCTGCCTGGCGTCTTCCCTCCCCACTGAGATTTCCAGAGCAGGCCTGAGAAAACCATCGTTACTCATCACCATCGATATTTCCGGGTTGATCTGTACGCATGCACCGCACCCGGAACAGTTCCCGGACTCGATAACCTGCTCAATGTCTTTTGCCAGACCTCCGCGATTCATCCGATGACCCGCTCGAGTGCAGAGGCCGCGAATTCGAGTTTTTCCAAGGCGCGAGCCTCCAGCGCGGTCAGGTCGCCTTCCGATTCGATCTGGTCCATTACCTTCAGGGTCTTTGTGGAGAGGCTGTCCCCCTCATCCTCAATGCTCAGCGTCCAATTCCAGTTGAGATCTTCAAGTAATGGCGCAAATTTCCTCGAGTATGCTAGGGGGATAGCCGGCGTACCCGCCGACAATGCGTTGAGGCACGCATGCATCCTAGCTCCAATAACCAAATTCGCGGAGGCGACAAACCTCCGGACGTCGCCGAGGTCACTTGGCACGAAACGAGTGACGTCAAGATCCTCGATCTGTTCGATCGCTGCCAGAACGGGTACATCGTTGTCCGGATCATTAGAATCGAGCACGTGAGCGAATAACGTCACGTCCCTACCTCGATTCGTCAATTCTCGACATAAATCGATCATGCTTGCCCGGTATCTCCCCGCATTCACATGCGAATTAGGCGACCAGAGAAGTCCCGATACATTAAGCGCAATGTCCACAGTCTTGCTGACCGTCGGCTTCTCGATACCGAAGACGACGTCGGTAGATACAACGTCAACAGATCTGTCCAAATCTGAGGAGTACCGGGCACTCACCGAGTCACGCGCGATGACAGCGCTCGCACCCCGAAGAGCCCGGGCACCCAAGGCGCGACCTAACGGACTACCAAATGGACCTATCGTCTGCGGCCCCAACACGACGGGCACACCAGCACGGCGTGCGATCCCGGAAAACTCGTTCATAGAGATCAGGCGGCGAACACCATATATGTCCGTAAAGCTGTCACCTGCGCGCATATCGAGAACGAGGTCGTATGCCTTGATCCAGTCGTGCAATTGGTTACGCCGAGGCATGCGCTCGGTCGCCAGTGCTCGGTCACTGATGGGCACGGGACCAGCCCCGACTCCGAAGCTCTGATAGTCAACTGACGCGTCGGGCCAGGCCTTTTTGACAAGGTCGCCGGCGCCCTTTGCGAGTGCTCGGACGCCAAGGTTTGTCGAGCGATCATCTGCCCACGCAACGAGAACCTTCACTGATTCCACCTTCTCATTGGAATGGGAGATGATAATTGAGCGCGTATTGAAGATCGGATGTACGGTCGCCGATCTCTCGCGCAGGTGTCCCGCCGACTATTCTGTAGGGTTGGACGTCCTTGGTGACGACCGCCCCGGCAGCTACAACGGCCCCTTTACCGACCGTAACCCCAGGAAGAATAGTTGCCCGCGAGGCCACGTACGCGTAATCTCCGATGTTCACCGCGCCGCCTTGCACTCCGAAGTCGGAAGCGTGCGGATTATGCTCTAGGGTAAAGATGTGTACGTGGCCGCCAATATTGACATTATCGCCGATTTTCAGTCCCCTGCGGCCGTCCAAGAAGCAATCGTTTCCGATAATGCTGTTATTCCCGATATCCACCCCAGGAGGGTGGAAGAACACCGTCCGCCAATGCATCGATGAATTACGGCCAATGCCTACCCGGAAGATTCGACGATAGCAAAGAAGTCGCAGCCGGTGTATGGGGACTCTTCCGATCATAAATGCACCGAACAAGTAGAGCCCCGTCAAATAGCGTTTAACTGGCATCCGTCCTCCGTGCCTTGGATTCGATAACGGCGATTAACGAAGCGGAAAGTCCGGAGAGGCACGGCATCGCCGCGCGTTTCGCGTGACGACTGCCTGGCTCGGCCCGGGTGTCGACCAACCTAAGAGCTACTTGCTCACGCTCCGCCGACCTTATGGCTCGCATACCTCAGTACGCGCCTTCGCTCGCCAGCACAGCCTTGACGGTTTTCCCGATGATCAGCACATCACTGACCATCGACCAGTTTTCGACGTACGAAAGGTCCAGTCGCACTGCCTCATCCCACGACAGGTCCGATCGGCCGCTCACCTGCCACAGCCCCGTCAGACCCGGCCGCACCAGTAGTCGCCGGCGGACCCGTCCGTCGTAACCCTCTACTTCGCGACGCAACGGCGGTCGTGGCCCGACGACGCTCATCTCACCCCGCACCACGTTGATGAATTGGGGCAGTTCGTCGATGCTGAACCGTCGAATGATTCGGCCCACGCGCGTGACCCTCGGGTCCTCTCGCATCTTGAACAGCAGGCCGGCACCCTCGTTCTGGGCCAGCAATGTGTCGACATGCTTGTCCGCTTCGGTCACCATCGACCTGAACTTGATCATCCCGAATGGTGCTCCGTCCAACCCGATGCGCTCGGCCCGGTAGAACACCGGTCCCTTGCCGTCGAGTCTGATCGCCAATGCCACCAGTGCGAACACGGGTGCCAGCGCCGTCAGTGCCGCGAGTGAGAAAGCTAGGTCGAACAAGCGTTTTCCGCTTCGCTTCGCGCCGTGATAGCGCGGCTTCTCGACGTGGATCAGCGGAAGGCCGGCGACCGGGCGCATCTCCAGACGCGGACCCGAGACGTCCACGACCCCGGTAGCGACGACGAGATCGGCGTCGAGGGGTTCGAGCTTCCACACGAGGTCTTGAATACCTTCGTGCCCGAGTGTTTCGGTGGCAGTCACCGCCACGGTGTCGGCACCGGAGATCCGCAACGCCTCGACCACCGATGATTCGTCGCCGTAGATAGGAATCCTTCGTCCACCGACATCGATGTCCTCCCCCGGCACGCCTGAATACCGCGGAACGCACACGCCGACGACCTCGTACCCGTCGGTTTTCTTGCGCTCGAATGTCTGCGCCATGTGCCGCACAGCTTGGGCACCACCGACGACCAGCACGGGAGTGCTGAACTCGCCAGCCCGGCGTTTGCGCGCAATGGCCCTGCGCCACAGCCATCTACTGAGAAGTAATGTCAGCAAGCCCACCGGCAGCGCGATTGCCAGGTACCCGCGGGCGAGTTCCATCCGAAAGACGAGTGCCACTATGGCCACGAGACCGAACAAGCGGAGGGTAGCTGCGATCACGCGCTGGTACTCGTTGAACCCGGAACCGATCACGCGACGGGAGCGCGTGCGAAACCCGGCGAGAATGAGGAGCCAGACCGCTGCCAGCGCAACCGAGACCAGCGTGTAGTTGAGGGTGTAAGCCGTATCCACGGTCACCAGACTGTCCTGACCGAATCGGACCACGTGTGCCAGAACCACCGCGAGAACCACGATCACGGCATCCGTCCAGAACAGCCAGCGCACGTACGCTCGTTGCCAACTCCACCCTTTGGCCTCTGAGTCGTCTTTGCCATTTTCGCTGCGCACATGCTTCCGACGCGCGCCGTGCCGATCGAGAGTAGCTGTAGACCGGCGCCTTTCGGGAACCGTGGTCATCGTGCCTTCGTCCTCATACGTGTCTCCTCCCCGAGACAACCCCCGACCCCCACTCGAGTCCGAGACAGACATTGACTGGGAACGAGTCGGGTAGACCTCCCCGGATACCCCCACGATAAGCGCGTGGACCAACCCCTCCTTTTCACGCTGTCGCTAGTGGCAACTATAACGTCGCTTACAGCGCACGGCATGTCGAGGAATGTTCATTCTGGAGTCCGAAATTCACCCATTATTCGCTAATGGTACAAACCGCGACGCGCGCTCGTAATCATGTGTCACACCTGTAACACCCACGGGCGCAGTGTCGCTCGCGGCATCGGTGGCGGGCGAATTCGGGTGCCCGCAAACGGTCCGGCTGCCTGGTTTGCGCACCTACTGCCCATTCGTTCGAATTCCTTCAGCGCGTTGTGATGCCCTCGTAAACATTTGCCGGAAAGGGGCACCCGGCCCCGAACCACGGGACTACCACTGCGGGCATCTCACACAACAGCTGCGCCCTCGCTTACCCGAAGGGGACCAGGGGATTGACAGGCACGTATACCGATTCATATGCCGGAACGTGGCGCACGTGGTTGATCACCGCAGCGCCCATGGCAGCACCGACAGCAGTGAGAAGGGCGATCAGACCACTGATGAACCAGAGGCTCGGCGTGCTCTTCTCCACGAAAGCCGTGCGCCGCCTGCGAACAGGAACGATGGCCAGCGAACCGGCCTGCTCAGCCCCGTGAGCAGGAAGGATGCGCGAAGGTCCCGGGAAATCGGGACGGACACGGGAATCGGGGCGGTGTCGGTCAAGTCGTCGACCGAGGAAAAGTTCGTCGTCCGGACCTCATTCGGGGTGAGTAACTGCCCCCAAAATCGCCGCATACGAATCGTCCGCTACCGACGAATCGTGATCTTTGGGGTGATGTAGTCCGAACGAATGAACTTTGTCCGCAATGTGCCGGAATCGTAACGAGACCAAGGAGGCAGCGGATACTCCTTGTGTCGCAAGCGAATCCGAGGGGGTTTCGCGATGCGGCCGGTCTCGGGGAGGAGACTCGCTTGGGGGCGGATGCCGATCGAGGTGGACGGGAGGCCACCGGATCGGCGGAAGTACACGAGTTTGTGCGAGCGGACCCGTGCACTATCTACACGTCCGCCCCCATAGGCGAGGCCGAACGGGGATGGATTGCCCCGCATTTCCGCGCCAAGGCGGACCCTACGGGGACGGCATCCCACCGTTGACGTGGATCGTCGATCCCACCACGTAACTCGATTCGGGCGACGCCAGGAACACATACGCCGGCGCCAGTTCGGTGGGCTGCCCCGCACGCCCCAGGGGTGTGTTCTGCCCGAACTCGGGAAGTTCCTCTTTCGGCTGCCCATCGGAAGGTTGCAGCGGTGTCCAGATCGGACCTGGTGCGACGGCGTTGACGCGGATACCCTTGCCGGCGAGCTGGTTTGCCAGGCCCTTCGTGAAGTTGTTGATCGCCGCCTTGGTGGAGGCATAATCCATCAGCGTCGGCGACGGCATGTACGCGACGATCGACGTGGTGTTGATGATGGTGCTCCCGGCCTCCAGATGCGCCAGCGCGGCGCGAGTGGTCCGGAACATCGCGAGGATATTCGTTTCGAACGTCTCCTCGAGTAGCTCGTCGGGCAGCTCTTCGAGACTGGTCGTCGCGATCTGCTTGCCCGCGTTGTTGACGAGGATGTCGAGTCCGCCGAGATGTTCGGCCGCGTCATCCACCACGCTGCGGCAGAAACGAGCGTCCGTCAGGTCGCCACTGAGCGTCACCGCCTTCCGGCCGCTCTCCGAGATGATGCGGGCGACGTTCTCCGCGTCAGGTTTTTCCTCGGGCAGATGTGAGATCGCGACGTCGGCTCCCTCGCGCGCGAACGCGATCGCCACGGCGGCACCGATTCCGGAATCACCGCCGGTCACGAGTGCTTTGCGCCCCTTTAGGCGACCGGTGCCGCGGTACGAGAACTCACCGATGTCGGCTCGTGGCTCGAGTTCGGATTCGTGCCCCGGTTCCGGCTGATGTTGCTCCGGGGGTGTGATCGACGGGTAGCGAGTCACGGGGTCCTGGAAGCGGAGTTGATCGGTCCGCGTTGTGTGGGCGTCCTCTTCAGCCATCAATGTCTCCCTCCATCGGGCCTTCCTGAACTGGTCGGGTGCTGCTCTGCACGTCGGCTTCCCGCTGTATGAGCACCCAAACCTCGCCTGGGTGTGGGTCCGGTAGCGGTCAGGGCTCGCGCGCTTCTTCGAGTCTGCTGATCAAGGTCGCCGCGTCGAACGGCCCGGTGTGCAAGGGAAGACCCGCGCCGGTGGCTCCGAGGTAGAACGTGGGTGTCCCGGACAGGTTGCTGGTCGCGGCGTCGAGATCGTCGTCGTCGACCCGGTGCCGGTAGCGGTCCAACCGCAGATCCTCGTCGAATCGGTCCATGTCGAGGCCCAGTCGCTCGGCGTAGTCGTAGATCTCCTCTTCGGACAGGGCGTCGCTGCGGGCGAAGAGGAGGTCGTGCATCTCCCAGAACTTGCCCTGCGCCGCGGCCGCCTCGGAAGCCTCGGCTGCGAAACGCGCGTGCGGATGCACCGCATCGAGCGGGAAGTGCCGGAAGACGTACCGGAGGTCGTCACCGAAGTGTGTGCGTACTTCCTGGATGCCCCCGGTGGCCCTGGTGCAGAACGGGCACTCGAAATCGGCGTACTCCACGAGCGTGAGCGGTGCGTTGTCCGGTCCCCTCACGTGATCTCGGCTCGGATCGACCGGACGTAACAGCACGAGTCCGGTGACGCCGTCGGTGGGGCGGCGTCGATCCGCCAAACGGAACAGCGCCCAGCCCGATCCGGTCGCGAGCACGGCTGCGACGAGTACACCGATGCGCGCATCGTTGGCGGCCTCGGGCGATTCGAACGCCAGGTCCACGATGAACAGGGAGATGGTGAATCCGATGCCCGCAAGTGCTGCCCCACCGCTGACCTGAGAGAGAGTCAGGCCCGGCGGCAGGCTCCCGGGCCGCAGACGGGAGAACACTGCGGTAGCTGCGGTGATCCCGACCAGTTTGCCCACCACCAGACCGAGGACGACCCCCCACGTGATCGGTGAGACGAGCGCGTCGCCGATCGTCTCACCGGTGATCGCCACACCGGCGTTCGCGAGAGCGAAGATCGGCACCACGAGAAAGGCGGTATACGGCTGATAGAACCGGAGCAACCGCTCGTTGACGGACACCGCGCGGAGAACACCGAGTTGCGCCGCGCGCGCGTAGTCGGGATTGGGTGATTGACGGAACGCCCGCGTGAGCTGACCCGCCCGTTCCACCTCGGCGCGCCGCGGCGGATAGATGGGAAGGATCAGCGCGATCAGCACACCGGCAAGAGTGGGATGCACGCCCGACTCGTAGAAGGCCACCCACGTTGCAGCCGCGACGAGGAAGTAGGCGACGCCACGCCACACTTCGAGTCGGCGGAACTGCATGATCAACAGCAAACCCACGAAGCCGAGCAGCAGGTACCCGAGCCTCAGTTGCTCGGTGTAGAAGAACCCGATGATGGCGAGCGCGCCGATGTCGTCGGCCACCGCGAGCGCCAGGATGAACACCCGCAACCGGGCCGGGCACCGTGGTCCGACGAGCGCGAGCGCGCCCAGCACGAACGCCGTGTCGGTGGAGACCACCACGCCCCACGCACCCGCAGCCTCCCCGCTGGGATTGAGCGACAGGTATAGGACGGCAGGCAACGCGAGACCGGCAACGGCGGCTACCAGGGGAACGGCGGCCCGCGTGCGATCGGTGAGCTCTCCGATCGTGAGTTCCCGCTTCACTTCCAGACCGACGACGAAGAAGAACAACGTCATCAGGCCGTCGTTCACCCAATTCTTCAAGTCGAGGGTGATGCCGTAGTCCCCGATCCGGATGCTCAGCGGGGTGCGCCAGAACGCCTCGTAGGAATCCCCCAGGTTCGCCCAGACGAGCGCCACGACCGTGGCGGCGAGCAGGAATCCCGCCGCCAGCGTGTCGTCATCGGTGCCGTCGCGGATGCCGGCGAGCAGCCTGGACACCCGGCGGAGGTTCGTGGGATTGCCGTCGACCGTCATGTGCCCCTCCGAAGTCCGTTCCGAGTCTCCTCCGGAACACTCCAACGTCCCCTCGAAAGCGTAAAGACGACCGCGCGACATGGCAGGGTACGAACAGACACCGGTAGCGAGCGATAAGGATGCCCATGACCGACCGGACCGAGCGCGTAGCAGTCGGCGACCTCGAATTGGCCTACGAGACGTTCGGCGACGCGGACGCCCCTCCCCTTGTGCTCATCATGGGTCTCGCCACCCAGATGCTCGCGTGGGACGACGAATTCTGCGGACTTGTGGCCGGCCACGGCTTCCACGTGATCCGCTTCGACAACCGCGACATCGGATTGTCCGGTCACCTCGACGAGGCCGGAGTTCCCGACCTGGGTGCGCTGCTCGGTGGACAGGGCACGCCTGTACCGCCGTACACGCTGGTGGACATGGCCGAGGACACGGCAGGGTTGCTCGACGCGCTCGGTCTCGAGTCCGCGCACATCGTCGGTGCGTCGATGGGGGGGCATGATCGCCCAGCAACTCGCGATCGATCACCCCAGCCGGGTACGGAGCCTGACATCGATCATGTCCACGCCGTCGCGGGAGGTGGGTCGGACGCGACCGGAGGCGTCAGCGGCGCTGTTCCTTCCGCAGCCGACCGACCCGGACAGCGCCGCCGAACGTTCCCTTCAGGTGTACCGGGTGATCGGTTCGCCCGGATACTCGCTCGACGAATCACGTGTCGCCGACCTCGGGCGGCGATCGTTCCTCCGGAGCCACGACGCCGCCGGTGTCGCGCGCCAGTTCGCTGCGATCCTGGTCTCCCCCGACCGCACTCCGGGACTACGCAACCTGACGATCCCGACCTTGGTCATCCACGGCGAAGACGATCCGCTCGTCGAGGTGGACGGCGGAATCGCAACTGCCGACGCCGTTCCGGGAGCCCGCCTGGTGGTGGTTCCGGGCATGGGCCACAACCTGCCCCCACAGTTGTGGCCACAGCTCACCGGCGACATCGTCGGCCATGCCCGGGCGGCAGAGAAGGGGTCCGCTGCTCGCGCGTGACGCCGGTGCGCCGCGGGAGTGCCGAAAGGCTCAGAGCGGTTTCAGGAACGAGAAGAATCCCGGCGTGTGCACCTGCCGGAGACGGGTGAGCTTGCGGTACGAAATCAGCCATACACCATCGACTCTGGTGTAACGCTCGTGGTAGTGACCCCACCCGTGCAGCGATTCCTCGGTGCCGGCGTTGTCCCACCACAACCGGTCTTCCATCGCCCAGATACCGCGGGCGGTGGTGTCGGATTCCAGCACGATCTCGGGGCAGTGCCCGTGATGCGCCGAGGTCACCTTCACCGGGCCGTCGAGCAGGGTGCTGATGGCACGCGTCAGTGCCGTACGCCCCACCACACGGCCCGATTCACCGTCGGTGCTGGGGCGTTTGTCGCCGGGCAGGCCCTGCCACGTTTCGCTGACGACATCCTCGGTGTGCAAGGTGGGGTAGTACTCCCACTGCTTGTTGTCCATCACACGGAGCCGGGCGGCGAAGACCCGCTCGATCTCCCGGATGGCGAGAAGCTGCTCTGCGGCACCGAGGGTGAGGCCTGCTGATTCCGAAGCGAGGTTTTGTGATTCGCTCTGCGACAAGATATATCCTCCGGTCGGGCGTCAGCGGGATGCTCGCGCGAGCAACTCGCGTGCTGCGGCGCTACCGTCGAGCAGCCGGGCGGTGCGGCGCGTGATCTTCCAGGTTCCGTCGATGCGCGCCAGCTCGAAGCGGTTGGCCGTGACGCGCCAGACGCGGAAGGAATCGGCATCGAGGTTGCGGCGCAGCAACAGTGAATGACAGGTCGCGACGGCCGTGTCGCCGTCGACCCGGATGTGGACGGGATCGAGAAGGTGGCCGCAGCCCTCGTTGATGTAGTCCTGGTGGGGACGGGTGCGGACCATCTCGGTAATCGCGTCGCGGCCCTCCATCACCCGGATGTCGATGTCGTAGACGGCATCTTCGGCCCACAATTCACCGACGGCGTCGGCGTCACCGGCGTCGACAGCGGGCCCGTACGCCGACAGCACCTCCTGGATCGCTGCCTTGTCCTCGAGTGCCTGGACACGCTCGAGCAGGGAAGCCACCAGAGCTGCGGTGTCGGTCATCTTGCTCCTTCGGACGGTGCGGGCACGGACGGCCGGTGCGTTGTCCTCGTTGTACCGCGACCCCGCAGGTCGCGCAGTTGCTGTCCCGTTCAACGGAAACATCGATGCGGGTGGGTGTGGTCCCTGCCACTGTTCGGGGTAGCGCATCGGCACACTGTGTGCGCCGGTCCCCACCCCTCATCGGGACACCACCCCACCGCTCGGCTTCCACAGCCGATACCCAGGAAGAGTCACGCCATGGGCCACGTTTTGGACAGAATCATGCAGCACGCGGACGAGATCCGCGCCGAAGGCGTCGAGGGCGACAAGCTCATGCGCCTGACCGACACGACCGCGAAGCACCTGCGCGAGTCCGGCATCATCCGCACGTTCCAGCCCAAGGAGTACGGCGGATTCGAAGGTCACCCCCGTGAGGCCGCCGAGACCGTGATGGCGCTCGGCGCGCTGGACGGCGCGACGGGCTGGGTCGCCGGCATCGTGGGTGTCCACCCGTGGGAGCTCGCATTCTTCGATCCGAAGGCCCAGGAGGAGATCTGGGGTGCCGACAACGACATGTGGATGGCGTCGCCGTATGCGCCCATGGGTGTCGCGGTGCCGGTCGACGGCGGTTACATCCTCAACGGGCGCTGGGCATTCTCGTCCGGCACGGATCACTGCGGATGGATCATGATCGGAGCGGCGGTCGGAGACAAGGACGGCAACCGCACCGACAAGGTCCTCCATGTCGTGCTTCCCCGCTCCGATTACGAGATCGACCAGGACAGCTGGAACGTCATCGGCCTGCGCGGCACGGGCTCGAAGGACCTGATCATCAAGGACGCCTTCATCCCCGAGCACCGCACCCTCGACGCGGAGATCGTGCTCAGCGGCAACGGCTGGCGTCACGCCGGGCGCGACGAGCCGCTGTACAAGTTCCCGTTCTCCTACATCTTCCCGCTCGGCATCACGTCGTCGCTCATCGGCATGACCGAAGGCGCGCTCGCCTGCTACATCGCGGCCCAGAAGGAGCGGGTCCAGGTCACCGGCGTCCCGATCAAGGAAGACCCCTACGTTCTCTTCGCGATCAGCGAGGCCGCATCCGAGATCTCCGCCTCGCGACTGGCTCTGCTCGAGACCGTCGACCGCTTCTGGGACAAGACCGACCGCGGTGAAGAGATCAGCTTCGAGGAGCGGGCAATCGGCCGGCGCACCCAGATCTCGGCGGCGTGGCGTGCAGTGCGTGCGATGGACGAGGTCTTCGCCCGCGCCGGCGGTGCGGCCGTCCACCTGAAGACGCCGATGCAGCGTTTCTGGCGCGACGCGCACGTCGGCTTGACCCACGCCATTCACGTGCCCGGCATGATCTACCACTCGGCCGCCCTCACCCAGCTCGGCGGCGAGCCGCAGGGCGCATACCGCGCAATGATCTGATCCACCTACTACTTTCGAGGAACAACTGACATGACAGAGTTACGGGGTCTCGGTTACCTCAGGATTCAGACACAGGACGTGCCGCGCTGGCGCGAACTGCTGCTCGACGGCCTCGGTATGGCCGAGGGTTCCGGTCCCGAGCAGGACGGGTTCTACGCACGCGTCGACGAGCGTCGCTCCCGCATCCAGGTGCTGCCCGGCGATTCGGACAAGGCACTGGCCGTGGGCTGGGAAGTACGTGACGAGTTCGCACTCGAGCGTGTGCGTGAAGCGGTCGAGAAGTCCGGCCGGACGGTGGAGGTGCTCTCCCACAAGGAGGCCACCTACATCGACGCGGAAGGTGCCATCGCGTTCGAGGATCCGTCCGGTACGCGCCTCGAGGTGTTCTTCGGCCCGGTTCTCGACCACAGCCCCGTGGTCACCCGATTCGCGGGACGCTGGGTCACCGGACGCCACGGCCTCGGTCACGTGGTGCTGCCCTCGGCGAACTTCGCCGAGACGTACGAGTTCTACACGCAGGTACTCGGGTTCCTGCCGCGCGGTTCGATCCGTCTCGACGAGGACGGCCTCGTCCGCGTGCGCTTCCTCGGCATCAACGAGCGCCACCACAGCCTCGCGCTGTGCCCGGCACCGCCGAACGAGGAGCCCGGGCTCGTGCACCTGATGACCGAGGTCGACACCCTCGACGCAGTGGGTCAGGCCCTCGATCGGGTCAACCGCATGGACTTCTCGATCTCCTCGACGCTGGGCCGCCACACCAACGACAAGATGATCTCGTTCTACGTCCGCGCACCGGGCGGATGGGATCTCGAGTTCGGTACCGAAGGCATGCTGGTCGACGAACGGTTCTACACGTCCGAGGAGATCACCGCCGACGCGTACTGGGGCCACGACCAAACCGGCTCCGAGCCGCTGAAGGCGTTCGCACCGCCCGCCGGATAGCGCGGGTCAACGTACCCCGCAAGCACACTCGCTCAGAAGCGCCGCGACATCCGTCGCGCCGCTTCTGTGCATCCGATCGCCTCCGCGTTACAGTCGTACCCATCCATTGATCAACCGATCAACACGCTCCGCATTCCGTTCCGAGGAGGGCGTTGTGCCCGACGTATCCGACAGTCCCCAGTCCGTCCTGGGACGAGTCACTCTTCTGCTCGAACCGTTCCGCACCGCCGAGGGCCTGACCCTCACCGAGTTGGCCCAGCGCACAGGGTTTCCGCGCTCGACGACCCACCGGATGCTGCTGCAACTGGTGAAGGTCGGCTGGATCAGCCGCACCGGCACCACGTACCGCCTCGGCCCCAAGATGATCGAACTCGGCGCCCAGGCCCGCGAACGCGATCGGATCTACAAAGCCGCTCTACCCGCGATGTACGACCTTCAGACCCAGACCGGCCTCGCGGTCCACTTGGCCGTCCTGGACGGCGACAGCCTGCTCTATCTGGAGAAGATCGGCGGGCGCTGGGCCACCGAAATACCGTCCCACGTCGGCCAACGTCGCCCGACGCACGAGACGGCGGCGGGCATCGCCCTGCTGCGCCACCGGGACGGCGCACCATCGGACCACATCCACTCCGAATGCTTCCTGTACTCCGAGGGCGTGGTTCGCGGCGGGAATCCGGTCCGCTGCGTGGCCGCGGCCTTCGATGCGGGCTGCGGGGAGATTGCCGCACTGTCGCTGGCCGGCCCTCAGGGGCGCATTCCCGAGGGTGCGAGCCGGTTGGTGCGTAGCGCCGCCGACGCGGTGTCGGCACTCCTGACCTGAAGAAACCTCTTCACGAGAACATGCTGCCCTGCTACTGTCTTCTTCGGTTGATTGATCGATCGATCAATACCGGTGGGCCGGCGTGCCCTATCGATATGGAGGTTTCGTGAGGAACTGTGACGGCTTCCCCGCGGCTGTCGTCGACCGCGTCGCCGGACTGCTCGATGCGTTCCAGACCAACAACAAACTCACCCTGTCCGAATTATCTTCTCGGACAGGGCTACCGAGGTCGTCGGCACATCGGCTCCTCACCCAGTTGATGGAGTTCGGCTGGGTTCGGCGAGAGGGCCACTCGTATGCTCTCGGCCGCACCGTCTTCGAATGGGGCGCACTCGCGCAGCACCACGACGGACTGCACCGCGCCGCACACCCGGTTCTCCACGAACTGCACGCCGTGACGGGACTGGTGGTCCACCTCGCAGTCCTCGACGGCAGCGAAGTGCGCTACCTGGACAAGGTAGGCCGGGAATCGGTACCCGTCCCGTCGCGCATCGGGGGACGTCAACCGGCTTTCCGGACTGCCTTGGGTAAGGCACTCATCGCGCACACCCGGTTCGACCCCGCCGGGACGTCCACCGCGGAGCAACTCGCTCCGCCGGTGGGTATCGACGCAGCACGGCTGCGCAACGAGATCGCGTGGATCCGGGAGCGGCATGTGGCCCACGAGCGCGGCGAATCGATTCCCGGAATCGCGTGCGTCGCAGCACCGATCGGCGACGGGCGCACCTACATAGGTGCCGTGTCCGTCACCGGTGCCGCCGACAAGGTGGACGCCGTCCACCTCACGACGCCGGTTCGAGTGGCTGCCCGCACGATCTGGCGCAGCCTCTCCCGGACCACCACCCCACAACGCCGCGTGGGGTGAATGCGAGGCACACCGCGCCGTTACCGCACCAGCGCTTGCCCTCCGTCGACAGGCAGCGAGTGACCGGTGATGTATCGCGCGGCGTCGCTGCACAGAAACACCACCGCCGGGCCGATGTCGGTTTCCGGGTCGCCGAGCCGGCCGAGGGGCACGGTGTCGAGGTACCCCGCGGCGGCGTCGGGATCAGCGCGGGCCCACTCTTCCATCGGCTGCGAATTCGCGAGCGGCAGAATCGCGTTGACGCGGATACCGTCGCCGGCCCATTCGCACGCCGCGGTGCGGGTCAGTACCCGGACGGCTTCTTTCGCCGCGGCGTATCCGCCGGTGCCCGAAGGGTTCCACCGGATTCCGGCCGCCGACCCGAGGTTGACGACGGCCCCGTGCCCGCGCAGGTAGGGGTGGCACGTGCGCATCATCCGCCACGTCGCCGTAGGACCCGACTCCATGCACTCCCGGTATGTCGCTTCGTCCAGGTCGAGCAGTGGCCCGGGCGCCGGGGTCTGGGCATTGTTGACCAGCACGGTGATTCCGCCGAAACGTTCGGCGACAGCCGGAACGAGCCGCGCGACCGCCTCGGCGTCGGTCACGTCGCACACGTAGGGCTGCGCCACACCGCCCCGGCGGGTGATGTCGTCGGCGACCGATTCGAGTGTTCGTGCCGTGCGCCCGACCACGGCGACCTGCGCACCGGCGGCAGCGAGTGCAAGGGCGATGCCGCGGCCGATGCCCTGCCCGGCACCCGTGACGAGAGCTGTTTCGCCGGCCAGAACCGTGTTCGGGACCGGTGCGACCGTCTGCGAGGTTGTCATACATACTCCTGGTGAGCGTGAGGGATGGGACCTCATTGATCGTTTGATCAATGAGGTCTGGCACAATGGCCTGCCGAGGTACGCCGGTGCCCGACGGCAGGAGGCTCGAAGTGGATCCACACGAACGCAAAAGGCAGATCCTCGACCGGTCGGCCGAGATCTTCTCCCGGAAAGGTGTCACGGCGACCACGATTCGCGAGATCGGCGACGCTGTCGGTGTGTACTCCGGGGCGCTCTACCACTACTTCCCGTCGAAGGAAGCGATCGTCACCGAACTCATCCGTGAGTATCTGGAAGACCTCACGGCGCGCTGCGCCGAGGTGACGGAGCGCAACCTGCCCCCCGTCGAACGACTCGAAGCACTCGCCGAGATCGCACTGGCGACCAGCGAGCAGTACCACGGGGCGACGTCCATCTGGCGACGCGAAGGCGAGTACATGCGCGAACGCGTCGTCGAAGCCGACATGGTCGAGACGGCCGACGCCATGCAAGTCGCGTGGCGCGAGGCGATCGCCGACGGCGTCGCCGACGGCACGTTCCGTTCGGATATCGACCCGGAAGTGTTCCGGGAACTGCTCTACGACGCCGTCTGGCACGCGTCGCGCTGGTTCCGGTCCGGTCCCGACGCGACGACAGCCGATCTGGCGCGCACCGTGATCTCGGTATTCGTCGACGGCCTGCGACGTCGACACAACTGAGCCGTCCCACCCGGCGGGTGGGACGGCTCCGGCTGTTACTCCCCTGTGGCGGAGAGGTTCTCCTCGACTTCCTTGTGCCACGACTCGAGGGCACGACTCGTGTCGACCTCGAACTCGAAGCGCTGGGTCATCTCGGGAGTGACCTCCTCGACATCGACGTAGAACTGGCTGTACCAGCGCCGCAACTGATACACCGGGCCGTCTTCTTCGGTCAGGAGCGGGTTCTCGATACGCGTCTTGTGCTTCCAGATCTCGATGTCCTGCTGGAACTGCTCTTCGAGACCGTCGGTGAACAGCGTCGCCATCTCCGACATCTGCTCGTCGGTCATACCGTCGATCTTCTTGACGATCGTGCCGAACTGCAGGACGAAGGAGTTCGACGTCACCGGGTAGTGGCAGTTGATGAGCTTGGACTCGATGGTCTTACCTTCGGACACGGTGTAGATCGTGTCCAGCATGAAGGACGGACCGTAGTAGAAGGCGTCCGAGATCGTCTGTGCCTCGGGAAGATCCATCTGGACGCCGGTCTTGATGTCGTCGCGCCCGTACGAACGCATGTGCTGGCCGGCGATGTGGCCGTCGAAGACGTTCTTGAAGTACTCGGGCATCTGGAAGTGCACGTAGAAGAAGTGCGCCATGTCGACCACGTTGTCGACGATCTCACGGCAGTGCGAGCCCTCCACGTGGATCGTCGTCCAGGTCCAGTCGGACCACTGCCCGTCCTCGTAGCCTTCGATCTCGGGGATCGCGAGTTCCGGCGTCGGCTCGGTGCCCTGCGGGCAGTTCCACACGAAGAGCACGCCGTTGCGCTCCATCGTCGTCCACTTCTTGGTGCGCGCCACCTTCGGGGTGCGGCGCGCGTAAGGCACTGCCTCGCAGCGGCCTTCACCGTTCCAGCGCCAGTCGTGGAACGGGCAGGCGATGGTGTCGCCCTTGATCTCGCCGCGTGCGAGATTGCCGCCCATGTGCCGGCAGTACGAGTCCAGCACGTGAAGTGTTCCGGAGGTGTCGGCGAAGACCACCAGGTCGGTGCCGAACACCTTGACCTGGTGCGGCTTTCCGTCGCGGAACGACTTGGCGAGGCCGATACAGTGCCATCCTCGCGCGAATCGGGTGGGGTTGGTGCCGGTGTCGATATTGCGGATCTCGATACGATCCTGCTGGACGGTCATTCTGGTCTCCAAGAGGTGTACGGGCGGAGCGAGCGGAATCTGACAGACACGGTGGTCACCGGGCTGCGGTGACGGTGTCCTCGGAAGCGAGGGGCCGGACGGACGGTTCGACCCTCATGGTCGCGCGGAGCTTTCCCTCCGACACCGCCTCGTCGACCGTGCAATCCAATGCTGCACACCGCATGACGTATGCGGCGGGATCGAGATCACGAGCTGCCGCGATTTCGTGGCAGGCCGCGCGGGCGGAGTCGGTCCACTGGATGCTCGTATGAGCGGGGCTGTATTTCGCGACGTGTACGCGGGCCGCACAGGCGCGACAGTCGAGCGACTGCATCAAGGCGTTTCCCTTCCTCGGATACCGCGAGAGTAGGAAGGCTGCTGTGGCGGCGGCCACATCGATTCAGCCCAGTGGAACGCCACGCCGGGCAGGACGTCATCGGTGACGGGACGACCCGGCGATCGTTACGCTCCGCAGGCCAGCCGAACTCGTCTCCGCGAAGGAACGAACATGACCGAGCCGATCCTGCTCACCGCACAACACGGGTCCACCCGTGTGCTCACGTTCCACCGCCCGCAACAGCGCAACGCACTGAGCTCCGCCCTCATCGAGGTACTGCGCACGGAACTCGCGGCGGCGGACGCCGACGAGGCGACCGACGTCGTCGTCCTGACCGGCACCGACCCCGCGTTCTGTGCGGGACTGGATCTGCGCGAACTCGGCGGCTCCGGCGGCAACCTGGGCCGCCTGTCGGACGACGGCATCCCCGTCGGCCATCCGTGGCGACCACTGTCGAAACCCGTGATCGGCGCGATCAACGGTGCCGCCATCACCGGCGGGCTCGAGATGGCACTGGCGTGCGATTTCCTCATTGCCTCCGAACGCGCACGGTTCGCCGACACTCATGCGCGGGTCGGGGTGCTTCCCGGCTGGGGACTGACCTCCCGGCTTCCCGCCGCCGTGGGCGGCGCGTTCGCACGTCGCATGAGCCTCTCGGGAGACTTCGTCGACGCCGAGACAGCTCTGCGAGTCGGATTGGTGACCGAGGTGGTGGAGCACGACCGGCTTCTCGGCGCCGCTCTGGATCTGGCCGCGACCATCGCGGGCAACGACCGGGTGGGCGTGCGGACACTGCTCGCGTCGTACCGCCGAGCGGAGGAGCATGTCGCCTCTCCGGCACTGCAGGTGGAGAACGAGACGTCGCGGCAGTGGATGGAGAACTTCACGCCGGAACGTGTTGCCGAGCGCCGCGACGATGTCATCGGACGCGGGCGCGCCCAGAACGCTCCCTAGCTGTTCGCTCCGGAACCCTCGGTCGTCTCGCCTCGTCCGTTCACGGGCCTGGCTGTCGCTGGGGGAACGCCGATCTCGTCGAGGTGATGGCCGCTGCAGGCGATCCTGGTTGCAGCAGCGTGCTCGATACGGGACACCAGGAACCACCGCATGGCGCTGCGCAGCCTGCACCACCCGATCAGGTACCACTGGCCGTTCGTGGAGGCGAACATGACCGGCTCGACATCCCGGGTGGTCGTGTCGCCGTCACGCGCGGTGTAGCGGATACGCACCACCCGTTGCTCGGCCATCGCTTCCTCGAGCGCCGACTTGACCGCGCGAAGAGGAGGTGGAGGCGAGTTGACCCAGACGCGACCGGCCAGCGCATCGGCCTTCGTCCGGGTCTGCGGATCGAGTACGTCCATGATCTTCCGAACGCTCGCCGCGGCGAGATCGGCGTAGGGGGCATCGGGTGCGGCAGAGACTGCCGCGAGGAGCGCGACGGCCTGCACGGGGGTGAGGCTGACCGGGGGCAGGGTGCCTCGGGCGACCAGCCCGTAGCCGCCGCCGGGGCCCGGGCGCGACCAGATCGGCGCGCCGCTGTTCTCGAGTGCGGTGAGGTCTCTCTTGACCGTCCGCACGGATACGCCGAACTCCTGTGCCAGTCGGTCGGCAGTGCATCCACGCGGTCCGCTGCGTCGCAGCATCTCGGACAGAGCGTGGAGTCGCTCCGCCCTCTTCACGTCCTACCCCGGCAGAAAATCATGTCAAAAATGGTGACACACCGTTGTCCTGCCGGCGCGAGAGCATCGTGGTGTGACGAACAACGCGAGTAGCCCGACCATCATCCTGATCGCCGGCCATTGGCTGGGGTCCTGGGCATGGGACGAGGTGCTGGAACATCTGAACGCCGACGGCCTGCGATCCATCCCGATGACGCTTCCCGGCCTCGATGAGTGGGACGCCGACAGGGCGTCCAGGACGCTCGACGACCAGGCGGTCGCGATCGAACAGACCATGATCCGGGCTGGGGCTTCCGAGGCGCAGCCGGTGGTGATCGTGGCGCACAGCGGAGCCAACGCGCCGGTAAGCCTGGTGCTCGATCGGCATCCTGAGCTTGTCCGCCGAGTGGTGTGGGTCGACAGTGGGCCGGTCGCGTCCGGCAGTGTGTTCGCCCCGGATGTGCCCGCGGGTCCGGACGAATTTCCCCTGCCCCCCTTCGCCTCGCTCGGGGAGCAGGCCAGCCTCGAGGGCCTGACCGCCGAGGTTCTCGAACGCTTTCGGGCCAAGGCCGTTCCGGAACCCGGTCCGGTGTTACGCGGGCTGGTGACGCTCACCAACGATGCGCGTCGGGCGGTCCCGACCACTCTGGTGTGCTGTTCGATCCCGAGCGCGCAGGTAATGAAGTTGGCCGACGCGGGTCATCCCATGTTCGCCGAGGTGTCGAAGCTCGGCCACGTCGATGTCGTCGACCTTCCGACCGGGCATTGGCCCATGTGGAGCCGCCCCGGCGATCTCGCGCATATCCTCGCCGCAGCAGCGACTTCCCCGGCAGGCGACCACACAGCACAGCGGAACCGGACACGTCGATGAGTTTCCGGGCGGCACCGAGTCGACACGGGTACATCCGGATCGAAGGAGCCTCCCATGACCCAGCCCGACACCCGCACGCTCGATGTCCCCGGAGCATCGCTCGTCTACGACGTGCGACCCGCGTCCGGCGAGCAGCGGTTTCCCACCCTGATCCTCGCCGCATCGCCGATGGATGCCGGTGCGTTCGGCACCTTGGCCTCGTACTTCCCCGACCGGACGGTGGTGACCTACGACCCGCGCGGCACCGGGCGTGGCGTGCGCACCGACACCACCGTCGACTCGACGCCGCGGCTGCACGCCGACGATCTGGTTGCGCTGATCGACGCGCTGGGAACCGGACCGGTCGACCTGTTCGCGACCAGCGGTGGCGCAGTGAACGCGCTGGAACTGGTCTCGGGCAACCCCGAACTCGTGCGCACCCTCGTGGCACACGAACCCCCGATTGCGGGCATCCTCCCCGACCGCGACGGGCTGGTGGCGGCGTGCGCCGACATCCACGACACCTACCTGCGCAGCGGGATGGGGCCGGCGATGGCGAAGTTCATCACGCTGGTCGGGTGGAAAGGTGAACTGTCGGACGCCTACTTCGAGGCGCCCGCCCCTGATCCGTCCGCCTTCGGTCTCCCCACCGAGGACGACGGCACGCGTGACGACCCGCTGGTAGGTCAGAACATCCTCTCGTGCACGGGCTACGAACCGGATTTCGATGTTCTTTCCGCCGCGTCCACCCGGATCGTCCCCGCAGCCGGGCGCGAGTCCGCCGAGGAGATGGCAGGGCGGGGTGGGGCAGCCCTCGCGGCACGACTCGGAACGGAGGTGACGTGGTTCCCCGGAAACCACGGTGGGTTCCTCGGCGACGAGTACGGAATGCCCGGTGAACCCGAGGGGTTTGCCGCCGTGCTCAGAGAGGTACTGCAGCCCGCTCGGGTGTAGGCGCTCTGCGTCAGTTGCGGTCGTCGGACAGGCGGGACGACGACCGCAGCTGCCACGGCACGCTGGTGACCATGACGCCGGGCTGGAACAGCAACCGGCTCTTGATCCGCAGCGCGCTCTGGTTGTGCAGCAACTGTTCCCACCAGTACCCCATGACGTATTCGGGAACGAAGACGGTGACCACTTCCCGCGGTGAATCGCCTCGCCGTCGCTTGACGTAGTCGAGTACGGGCCGGGTGATCTCCCGGTACGGCGACTCGATGACCTTCAGCGGCACATCGATGTCGCTCTCCTCCCAGGCGTGGACGAGCCGGCGGGTCTCCTCGTCGTCGACGTTGACGGTGACCGCTTCGAGCGTGTCCGGGTTCGTCGCACGGGCGTAGGCGAGCGCGCGGAGGGTGGGCCGATGAAGTTTCGACACCAGCACGATCGAATGAGTTCGGCTGGGAAGCACGCCGTCCCACTGACCGCGCTCGAGTTCCACCGCGACCCGCGCGTAGTGGCGGTGGATCGCACGCATCACGAGGAACACGGCCACCATCGCGACGATGGCGATCCATGCGCCGGCCACGAACTTGGTGACCAGCACGATCACGAGCACGGTCGCGGTCATCGCGAGACCCACCGAGTTCACGATCCGGGAACGGTGCAGGTGGCGTCGTTCCTGTGGATCGGTTTCGGTGGCCAGATGCCGGGTCCAGTGCTTGATCATGCCCATCTGGCTGAGCGTGAACGAGACGAATACCCCGACGATGTAGAGCTGGACTAGCTTGGTGACCTCGGCGTCGAATGCCCACACCAGGGCTATTGCCGCGGCGGCGAGCAGGACGATGCCGTTACTGAACGCGAGCCGGTCCCCGCGGGTGCGCAGCTGACTCGGAAGGTGACGGTCCTGCGCGAGCACCGACGCCAGCACGGGGAACCCGTTGAACGCGGTGTTGGCGGCGAGCACCAGAATCAGTGCCGTGACCCCGGTGACGAGGTAGAAACCGATCGGGAACCCCGAGAACACCGTCTCGGCGATCTGGGCGACCATCGTCTTCTGCCGGTAGCCTTCCGGTGCTCCGGTGAGCTGGGTCGCGGGGTCCTCGGCGATCACCACGCCCAGCCGCTCCGCGAGCACGATCATGCCCATGAACAACGTGATCGCGATCGCGCCCAACATCAGCAAGGTCGTCGCAGCGTTGCGGGACTTCGGTTTCCGGAACGCGGGGACCCCGTTGCTGATCGCCTCCACACCCGTCAGTGCGGCGCACCCGGACGAGAATGCCCGCGCGATCAGGAACACGAACGCAAGGCCGGCGAGGTGCGACTGTTCCGCGTGCAATTCGAAGTTCGACGACGGCGCGCGCAGGTCGGTGTGGAGGACGAAGATCCGGATCAGGCCCCACAGGACCATCGCGCCGAGACACACGATGAACGCGTAGGCAGGTATCGCGAACGCCACGCCGGCTTCCCGCAGTCCTCGCAGGTTGACGGCGGTGAGGATGACGATGGCGGCCGTCGCGAACAGCACCTTGTGGTGGTCGATGAAGGGAACGGCCGAACCGATGTTCTGTGCGGCGGACGAGATCGAGACCGCAACGGTGAGCACGTAGTCGACGATCAGCGCGCTCCCCACTGTCAGGCCTGCCGCGACCCCGAGGTTCTTCGTGGCAACCTCGTAGTCGCCGCCCCCGGAGGGATAGGCGTGCACGTTCTGCCGGTAACTGGTGACCACCACGGCCATCACGACTGCGACCGCGATGCCGATCCACGACGAGAACGCGTAGGCCGACAACCCAGCGATGGACAGGACGAGGAAGATCTCCTCCGGCGCGTACGCGACCGAGGACAATGCGTCGGAGGCGAAGACCGGCAACGCAATACGCTTGGGCAACAGCGTGTGACCGAGGGCGTCGCTGCGTAGCGGCCGTCCCAGGAGTACCCGCTTGGTGGTGCCGGAGGGTGCGGCGTGGAGGTTCGCGGCACTCCGGGCGTGGTCAGCCGGAGACATTGCGCAGATACAACAGGCGGTCGCCGCCGCGAAGGACGTCGACGTCGGCCGTGCCGACCCGCAGCAGCCGCCCGTCGCGTTCGATACCGACGACGAGGTCGGTCAGGCTACGAGGCGACACTCCTGCTTCCTCGGGCGTGATGTTCCGTTCGGCCATGGCGAATCCCTCTTCGGGTGTGAGCAGGTCGTCGATCATTTCCACCACGTTGGGGGTGGTTCTGGCGACGCCGAGCAGCCGCCCGGCGGTTTCGGCCGAGACGACCACGGTGTCGGCGCCCGACTGCCGCAGGAGGTGGGTGTTCTCGACCTCGCGGGCCGCCACGACGATGCGCGCGGTGCCGGACAGTTGCCGGGCTGTGAGGGTGATCAGGACCGCGGTGTCGTCGCGGTCGGTCGCGATGACAACCGCCGAGGCTCGCTGGACTCCGGCCAGGCGCAGCACATCCGAGCGACTCGCCGTGCCCTGGACCGTCACCAGGCCCTGTCGGCCGGCAGCATCGATCACAGAGCGGGCAACATCCACCACCACGATTTCCGACAACGCGATCCCGTCGCTGATCATCGCGTCGACTGCCGTGCGCCCCTTGGTGCCGTAGCCGACCACGACGTAGTGGTTGCGCACGCGGCGTCGCCACCGCTGGATGCGATGGACCTGACGGGAGTTCTCCGTCAGGGCCGCGAGCGTGGTACCGACCAGGATGATGAGGAAGAGGATGCGCAATGGTGTGATCACCAGTGCGTTGAGCGCGCGCGCACCAGGGGTGACAGGCGAGATGTCGCCGTAGCCGGTGGTCGACAGCGACACACTGGCGTAGTAGATGCAGTCCATCAACGAGAGAGAATTGCCCTGAGTGTCCTGGAAACCGCTCCGCCCGATGTACACCACCACGACCGCCGCCGTGAGCACCACGATCGCGTAGGCGATCCGGCGCGCGATCTCCCACGTCGGGCTCACGAAGACGTGGGGTACGCGCACGGTACCGACCAATGTGAACGCCGGTCGCTCGGGTGTTCGTCCCGATCGGCTCGGCCGAGCACGCAGGCTTCCGGCCACTCCGGCTCCCGTCATGTCACTCGCGCGGGGATGCAGAATTGCAGAGTACGCCCGTCCACGGATGGCGCAATAGCGTTCGACCGGGAGATGATGGCAATATGATTCTCATGAATGAGAATGGAATTTCTAGCGACGGTTCGTCACTGCTGGTGATGAGTCAGCACACCTTCTCGTCCGACTTCGGCCTGCTCTCACGGCTCGTCACGAAAGAACGCGCGGTGATGCGTTCGGTCCTGACCGACAAACTGCGCTCCGACGCGGGCTCGGCATCGCTCGGAGTGCTGACGACGCTGGTCGACATCGTCACCTCGAGTCCGGCGCTCGCCGCCTGCGGGCAGGACTGGGTCGCCACCCAGGACCTCACCCTCCACGCGACCGGCCCGCTGACGGAAGGTCCCGTCGTCATCGACGCACAGCTCGTGCGCATCGGCAAGAAGATGATCCACGTGTCGGCAGACGTGTACGACGCGCGCGGTACAACCGATCTCGACGAGCTCATCGCCGCGCTCGATACGGGCAGCGAGGGTGGTCCGGTGCTCGCGGCCCGCGCGCTGGTCACGTTCGCGCGCTTGCCGCGCGCCGCCGCGCCGAGGGCGGACGAATACACGCCGGGCGAATGGGTCGGTGTGGACCGCGAGTACCCGGTCGTGCCGGTCGAGGGGACCATCTACTCCCGACTCGGCATGCGCATCCTCGATCCGGACGAAGGGGTTCTCGAGCTCGACCGAACGCCCTTCGTAGCCAACATGATCGGGACCATTCAGGGCGGTGCGCAAGCGCTCCTCGCAGAGTCGGCCGCACACGCGATGCGACCCGATCTTGTGGCGACCGACATTCAGATGCACTTCTTGTCCCAGGTGCGCGTCGGTCCGGCACGGTCGTACGGCATGGTGGTTCGTGACGGGGCCGACCATTCGGTGATCAACGTCCGTCTCGTCGATGCCGGCGCAGACGACCAGCTGCTCGCCCTGACCACGGTGACACTGCAGCGTCCGCCGGCGAGGGCGGCCGAGTCGGGTCAGCCCGAACTGTGAGTGGCCGCGAAGACGATGAACACCACGAACAGCGCACCCGTTCCGAGCACCGTGCCCACGACGGTCTCGACGTAGTTCGTCGCGAGACCCTTCTCGATCCTCAGAAGTCCGATCCAACCGCACACCACGGCAAGCAGGCCGGCGGGGATGGACACGAAGTCGCCGACGACAGGAACGAACGCAGTCAGCGCGGCAACGATGCCGGCGATCAGCGCAGTGTTTCCCAGTCCGTTGCGATCGCGGAACTCGGTGGGCGGTGTCGCCGACATGCCTACTCCCAAGAGTTCGGCGGATGGGTATCGGTACATCCTGCACCCTCGACGGGGGTCTGTCTCGGAGGACGACGCCCGTGCTCGACGTGGGGCGCCGTCCTCTTTCGGCACTCGACCGACCGGTGAGGGTCGCACACACGCCGTTTCTCCGCCGCCGAGTCCTCGATTCACCCCCGGGTCACCTGCATTTCGCCGGCGGCGTGCCTGAAGGATGTATAGCGTGTTTCGGAGTTGCTTCTGGCAACACGCTGCACGCGCCTCCTCCCCTCCGGCGCTGCGGTCGGCCCCGTCGGCCCCTCCCCTCGAATTCGCCGACGGGGTCGCCGCCGCTCCAGGCACGCCGGACCGGCACCTCCGTCCCGTACGTCGGCACCGGCGTTTGACCCGCGGGCACGGACACGGTCGACTAGCGGTGGCCCCTCACACGAACCCGGAGACCCCGCGATGACCGATGCTCTCGACGCTGCCGCCCGCCTTTTCGTCAACGACGGGCTTTCCGAAGACGAAATCGCTCGTCAGGCCGCGTTGTACGGTCCGCTCGCCGACGATGTCCGCGCACTGATCCCGCTTGCCGTGCAGAGCCGAGCCGATGACGACGACGTGCGACGGGCCCGGGAGCACCTGGCAGCCGCGAGGGAGTTGCTCGGGCGCCGGAAGGAGGACCACCCCTTCGGTACCCGGTTCAACGACGCCGGCAACTTCCGGGTGTGGGGCAACGCCGCCATGGGACTGCGGAACGCGATCGCCCCACTTCCCCGCATCAACCAGGATCCCGACGGTCGCGTGTGGGCCGACTTCCATCTGCATGTCGGCTTCGAAGGGCCCGCGGGACATACCCACGGCGGAGTCTCGGCGCTGATCCTGGACCAGCTGCTCGGTGACGCGGCCCGGGTGGGCGGCTCACCCGGAATGACGGGCACGCTCACGCTGCGCTATCGCAGGCCCACCCCTCTCGGCGATCTGCACGGGGAAGCAAAACTCGACCGGATCGAGGGGCGTAAGGGATTCGTCACCGGACACATCGCGGGGCCGCACGGGATCTGCGTCGAAGCGGAGGGCATCTTCATCAGGCCCAACTGGCCTGACGGCAACGGCCGCGACCGGCACCGCGCGGGATAACAGCACGCCGCGCCGCGTGCCGGCCGTCGAGACCGCCGGTCGTGCCGGGAGCGACACGGCCGTCCGCCGTATTCACCCATCCTGGGCGTGACCGGGCCGAACAGTTCCGTAATACCTGTTCCGTGACGATCGTTGCTTCCGGGACAGAACGACCCTTACCACGTCGCACGACGCGTGTCTCGTCGAGCACGGAAAAATCTTTTGTCTGATTCTCCAAAAGCGAGAAGTCGGTTCCCCTCCTGTGCAAGCATCATGCCCGACACCGGCGAAGTGGGGGCTTCGGACGCCGGGTCACCCGTTCACAGCGCTGGCCGAACGGCCCGGTGAAGGAGGCAGACGTGAAAGCACAACGGACGCTCGTCGCACTGGCGGCGATCGCCGTGCTCGCCGCAGGATGCAGCGGGCGCAGCGAGAGTGAAAGGTCCGGAGACGACGAATCGCGCGGCGGTACCGCGCAATCCGCTTCGGGCGACTTCGGCGACCTGAGCGGTCTCTGCGGGCCGGGCGACGCCACGACTGCGACCGCGCAGGGCGTGACCGCCGACGAGATCCGAGTCGGCGTCCTGTCCGATGTCGGCTTCACCAAGAACTCCGAATTCGTCGATGCCGCACATGTGTTCACCTCATGGTGCAACGCCGCCGGCGGCATCAACGGCCGCACACTCGTGGCCGAAACCCGCGACGCGAAACTGATGGAAGTCCGGCAACGGATGATCGAAGCCTGCCGTGAGGACTTCTCCCTCGTCGGCGGCGGCGCCGCGCTCGACGGTCTCGGCGTCAAAGAACGGTTGTCGTGCCTGCTGCCCAGCTACCCCGCCCAGGTCTCGCAGACGCAGGCTGTGGGCGCCGATCTCGAGATCAGCGCCTCCCCCAGCAGGGTTCCGGGCTACGACCCCTACTACGGCTTCCGCGAATGGCTCATCACCGAGAAGTACCCGGAGTCCGCGGGTTCGGTGGGAATCATCAACGGTGATTCGCCTGTCACCCGCGACCTCGGGCAACAAGCGGTCGACAGCATCACCGCAGCAGGTGGCACCCTCACCTACAACGACCTCTACCCCGCGATGGGCGTCGCCGACTGGACCCCCTACGCACAGTCCATCAAGAGCAAAAACGTTCGCGGACTGGTCTTTTACGGTGACTTCAAGCAACTCGCCAAGCTCGAAGAAGTGCTCACGGGGATGAACTACAAGCTCGACTGGATCGACGCCAACAACAACGCATACAACGATTCGTTCATCGAACTTCTCGGGAAGTCGGCCGAATTCCAGAACAACTACGTCGATCTGGGCGGCAGCGCTCCCTTGAGCAGCGCCGACGACGAGCCCGCCGTACAGCAGGTCCTCGACATGTACGCCGAATACGCGCCGGATGCCGAGATCACCTTCCCGGCGCTACGGGCGATGTCCGCGTGGGCGCTGTTCGCGAAAGCCGCGACGAGTTGCGGCGACGACCTCACCCGCTCTTGCGTCTACGAGGCTGCGTTGCAGGAAGGCGCATGGACCGGCGGTGGCCTCCACGCCGCCGGTGACCTCGCGAATCCTGTTCCCCCGCAGCCGTGTTTCAACGTCGAGGCAGCCACACCCGACGGTTGGGTCGCGGCCGACTTCGGAGCCGACAACGGGCTCTATCGATGCAACACTCCGCCGTTCGCGTACCCCGGTGACTACGGCGTGCCGATGACACTCGCCGACGTCGGCAAGAGCATGGGCGACATCCAGTAATGGAACAGTTCGTCACCTTCGGGATCGTCGGCCTCAGCACCGCTGCGATCTACGCGATCATCAGCAGCGGGCTGGTGGTGACCTACACGACCACCGGGGTGTTCAACTTCGCGCACGGCGCCACCGGAATGATGGCCGCGTTCGCGTACTGGCAACTCAGCATCGGCTGGGGCTGGCCGGTATGGCTGTCGGTGATCACGGTGCTGTTCGTGCTGGCACCGGCGTTCGGGCTACTGGTCGAGCACCTGATGCGGCCCGTACAGCGTCTCGGGGAAGCCGAGAGGCTCGTCATGACAATCGCGATGCTCAGCGGCCTGATCGCCGTCGCCCGGTGGATCTGGGATCCCAACAAGTCCCGTTCGCTCCCGACGTTCTTCGCCGAGAAGGACTCCTTCCACATCGGCGCGGCCACGGTCTCCTGGCATCAGGCCCTGACGATGGTCGTCGCGGTCGCAGTGGCGCTCGGGCTCCGGTTGCTGATGTTCAACACCCGCACGGGCGCGGAAATGCGGGCGACGGTGGACGACCGGGCCCTCGTCGGGCTCACCGGCGCCGACCCGGTGCGCGCCAACCGCGTCGCCTGGATCCTGGGCACCACCTTGGCGGCCCTCGGCGGGATCCTCATCGCGCCGATGGTGGCGCTCGATGCCACCCAGTTGTCGCTGTTGATCGTCAGTGCTTATGCCGCAGCGATATTCGGGCGGCTGAAGAGCTTGCCGATGACCTTCGTCGGCGCGATCGTGATCGGCTGCATGGAGGCCTACCTTGCCGGTTACCTGCCGCAGAACGAGTACCTCCCGGGGTTGCGGCTGGCCGCACCCGCGCTCGTGTTGCTGCTCGCGCTGCTGCTCTTCCCGCACGGAAGGTTGCGCGGGCGAGACCGTCACCTGAGCCCGGTTCCCTTGCCGTCGGTGCGCGGAACGTTCGCGTTCGCGGGCGTCATCGTGGCGTTCGGGCTCCTCCTCGCCACCGTGCTCGGCGCGGGCGATCTCGTCACCTACGGACAGATCTTCGCCTTCGGTGTCATCGCGCTGTCGTTCGTCCCGCTCGTCGGGTACGCCGGCCAGGTCTCGCTGTGCCAGCTCAGCATGGCCGGCATCGGTGCGATCGCGTGCGCACACCTCGGCGGCGACGGACAGTGGTGGGCGCTGATCGCAGCGGTGGTGGTCGCGGGCGTCGCAGGAGCCGTCGTCGCGGTACCCGCCCTCCGGCTGTCGGGGGTGTACCTGGCACTGGGCACGGCCGCGATCGCCGTCGTGCTCGACCGGTGGATCTTCTCGCTGCCGTCGTTCGAACTCTTCGGCATCGACATCGCGCTGTTCGACCAGGGGTCGGTAGAACTCGTCGGCCCGTCCCTGTTCGGGATGCAGGTCGACACCCCCGCCGAACTGACGGTGTTCTCGGCGGTCTGCCTCGCGCTGGTCACCGCGGGCATCGCGGCACTGCGCCGGGGCAGGCTCGGCAGGCGCTTGATCGCTTTGCGCGACAGCGAAGCCGCATACGCAACGCTCGGCGGCAGCCTGCTTCTGACGAAGATCGTCGTCTTCGCGATTTCCGCGGGGATCGCCGGTCTCGGCGGTGCACTGTACGGGATGCAACTGCAATCCGTCGCGGCCGACCAGTTCAATTTCGTTGCCGGACTGTCGATCTTCCTCATCGCGGTCGTAGGCGGCCTCGGGGTGGTGGGTAACGGACTGTTCACCGGGTCGATGCTCGCCGGACCGTTCAACGCGATCGTGGCACTGTGGCCCGCCGCGCAGAACCTCGTTCAGGTCGCACCGGCCGCCGCGGGTCTCGCGTACGGGTCCGGCGCGGTGGACGACGGTGTGGTCCCGTCGCTGCGGCGGCGCTGGGAACCGGTTTTCCACGATGCACTCGTGATCGCGGCCGTCGTCACCTGGGTGGTGTTGCTCTGGCTACTGCGACTGATCGACGTGATCAACGGATACGTGCTGATCGCCGGGATCGTCGCCGGAGCGCTGGCCGCACGGAGCTGGGCTGCCGCCCGCCACAGGCCGGTTCCGCACTCCGAGGAGATCCCCGTGGAGTGGTGGGGCGTGAAGCGTCCATGGACTGCGGAAGACGAGGAGGTGCTCGATCGTGCCGTCACAACTCGCAGTTGACGACATCTCGGTCGCGTTCGGCGGCCACCGCGCGCTCGACGGGGTCGCGCTGACCGCGGAACGCGGAGAGGTGACCGGACTGATCGGCCCCAACGGTGCGGGCAAGAGCACTCTGTTCGACGTGGTCTCCGGACTCCGGAAACCCCTCTCGGGCACCGTGTCCCTCAACGGCCGGGACGTGACACGCGCCGGTCCGGCTCGCCGCGCACGACACGGGCTCGCCCGTACATTTCAACGCCTCGAACTGTTCGGCCGACTCAGCGTGCGCGACAACCTGCGCGTAGCAGCAGAATTGGGACCCGAGCGGCGACATGCAGGTCGCGTCGCCGACGAGATACTTGCCCGACTGGCTATCGAACATCTCGCGGACACCACCGCCGACTCACTGTCCACCGGCATGGGACGCCTCGTCGAGGTAGCCCGGGCACTTGCGGTGCGTCCGTCTCTCATCCTCCTCGACGAGCCGGCAGCAGGCCAGGATGCGCAGGAGACCGCACTGTTCGCCGCACTCCTGCGCGCGCTCGCCGCGGACGGGACCGCCGTCCTGCTGGTCGAGCACGACATGGACCTCGTCATGAGCGTGTGCGACACGGTGTACGTGCTCGATCTCGGGAAGATCATCACGTCCGGGCCACCGGGTGTCATCCGCAGCGACGAGACCGTGCTCGCAGCCTATCTGGGAAAGTCATGAGCGCCATACTCGAAATGCGCGGTGCCCGAGCCGCATACGACGCCATCACCGTTCTTCACGGAATCGACCTGCAGGTAGCTGCGGGCCAGGTGGTGGCGTTGCTCGGCCCCAACGGAGCCGGCAAGACCACCACCCTGCGGGTCGCGGCCGGCGTTCATCCCGTCTCGTCCGGGCAGCTACTACTCGGCGGCCGTGACGCCACGGGAGTCGCGCCCAGGGATCTGGCACGGGCGGGAGTGTGCCTCATCCCCGAAGGCCGAGGGGTGTTCCCCAACATGTCGGTTCGGGACAACCTCCTGATGATGACCTTCACCGGTCGTCCACGAGCCGAGGTCGAGGAGATCGCGTTCTCGCGCTTTCCCATTCTGGCCGAGCGAGCGGCGCAGACCGCGGGAACACTGTCGGGGGGCGAACAGCAGATGCTGGCGCTCGCCCGCGGTCTCGCCACCGACCCCGCCGTGCTCCTGCTCGACGAGCTGTCCATGGGTCTGGCACCGATGATCGTTGCCCAGCTCTACGACCACGTCTCGGAGATCGCCCGGAGCGGAGTGGCCGTGCTCGTCGTCGAGCAGTTCGCCGACGCGGTACTCGATTTCGCCGATCACGCAGCGGTGCTGACCCGCGGGCGGATCCAGCAACAGGGACATCCGGAAGACCTACGCACCGAACTCGCATCCCTCTACCTAGGAAGTGCGCCATGACCTCGACCGAAGACCGCGCCGACAGGTTCACCCGCGAACTCGCCCAACTGAAGATCCCGGATCCGGCGGCCGGGCGACACGACCTCTGGCTGCGCCTCGGCCTCATCCTGATGGTGGCAGGTCCCGTGCTCGGTGTGGCGTCGTACTTCCTGTCGCACAATACCTCCGACGCTCTCGTGCAACGCGACGCGATCGTACTCGCGATCGTCGGCGTTGCCGTGACCGTGGTGGGCTCCGCCGTGTTCCTGCGGTACTCGCTCACCGGCTTTCTCCGGTTCTGGATGGCGCGCCAAGCCTTCGATCTGGCGGTTCTCTCCGACAGTCTGTCCCGCCGGGACGGATCTTCCTAGACAACACCGTTCGCCGTAACAACTCGAGGTCGCGACCGCGTCTCCGTCACGACCACGACCACATCTCCGGTAGCGGGATTCCACTGCCGGCCGAACAGGGTGACGGAAAACGTCCGGCACCCGGAGAGGACTCACATGCGCGTCTCGATCACCCGTCGTGCGCTCGCCGTCTGCGGTTCGATGGCCGTCGCCGCCGCAGTCGTCACAGGCTGCAGCGATTCCAGCGACGACACGTCCGGCGACGACACCTCCACCACGTCCAGCGTCGCCACCACTACCACTGCAACTGCGGAAGCGGCCTCGGCCGACACTGCTACCACGGAGGCGGTGACCGCGTCCTATGTCACCTTCTTCGACGGGACGACCCCGGCGGCCACGCGCGCCGGCGTGGTGGAGAACGGCGAGAACTTCCTTCCCGCCCTCGAGGGCATGGCCACCGACCCCCAGGCCTCCGCGACGGCAGCAACCGTCGAGGGTGTGACGGTCGCGGATGACGGCACCGCCACGGTCTCGTGGACGTTGCTCATGAACGGTGCCCCCGTACTTCCCGATCAGTCCGGCGAGGCGATCGAGGAGGACGGCACGTGGAAGGTCAGTGCCGCGACGTTCTGCGCGCTGCTGGCCATCCAGGGAGACGGCAGCGCCGTACCGGGCTGCTGACACAGCGAATCACCGTCGCTGCCCGAACGACTCGGCGGTCGGCGCCATTCCGGTTGCTGCCGGCATGGCGCCGACACGCCGTCGTTGCATCGGCAGATGCCCTCCCCAGTACAGTGGGGCACCGCCGCCGGCAACGAGAGGGAGCCCATGCAGCACGCCCTGTTCTGCTCGCTCGTCGCCATGTGCTCGCTGTTCGCGGCATCGACATGGTGCCTGGCGAGGCCGCACGCCCTCTCGAGCCTCGCCGCTGCGGTAGCCGCCGCACTCTGGTTCCTCATGAACGGAATGCTGGAAGGACGGGTGCTGTACTCCGTCACTCCCGACCACGGGCTCACCGAAGCGGACCTGCTTTCCGGGGTGGCACTCGCCATTTCGGCCTGGGGTTTCCGGACGACCGCCCGCAACCGGCGCAGACGCGAGCGTCGGCCACGACCCGCGCCCCGCAGCGTCGACGTCGACGAGACACGCGCGATGCCCCAGCAGATCCTGGCCGCGCAACAGGACGTGAGTGTGCCCCCGCGCGGACTTCGGAATCGGCACTAGGCGAGGCTGCCGACCCTGCGATCCACATCCCCGCAACCGATTTGGGTATCGGTTTCGTCTCGATGCTGGACCGGGTGCGCGTACCTGACCTAAACTCCCCGACGGCCACATTCAGGTGGCCGTGTCTCCAGAAGTCCTCCCCGACACACATGGAGATACAGCGCAGGGCCCCGCCGGCTCCTCCCCCTCATTTCGCTGGCGGGGCTTCCCTGCTCACGTCACTCCTGGGTTCACAGCTACTCCGACGGCACTCGACCCGCCCCGCCGGGTTCCGCAGCGACGGCGTCCGGCGTGACCGGTAGCAATACCGCACCCGCTCCCGCGGTTGCGATACCCCTCGCGCTACAACTGCCTACTTCACTTCCTCCCGCGCCCACGATAAATCTATTTGTCCACGCTGTGTCAGGATTCACTGATCACCGCTCGTCGAAAGCACGCGCACGACAGCGGTCGCCGAGCGGCGGGCTGTAGACCACGGCGTCGCACACGCGGCACGCATGTGTCCGGTGCATCACGCCGCAGTCGCATACCTGCGATCCCACCAGCGTCCGGTTCGGTCCCAGCCGATGCCCGTTGGGGCAGCGCGCGGGAGCAGGTTCGGCCCAGCCGGACGGGATTCGATACAGCTTCACCGTTCGATCATATGTTCGAATGCATGACCTGTTCGACCCCTCCGGCGAGGGAAGGATCAGATTGCGGTCGCCCGGTCACGCGGAGGGTCCGGATCTGCGCGGCACCCGTACGGGCGACACTGGTCGCATGACCACTCGCGCCTCCCGGACCACCACCAAGCCCCCGAAGATCGACGGACGTCGGCCGGTCGAACTCGACGACGGGGACGCCGGCGACCTGGCGGCGCACACCACCGTCGAGCGAATGCGGTATTCGGACGTCGACCTGTCCGGACTCGATCTCGCGGGTGTGACGCTGTCCGAGTGCGAGCTCACCGGGGTGTCCGTCGACGGCACGGACTTCACGAGCGCACGAATGGTCGACACCCGCATCGAGCGGATGCACGCACCGAAGTTCTCCGCTTCCCGCAGCACCCTGCACAACGTGCGGATCGTCGGCAGCCGGATCGGCGCGCTCGACCTGTACGACTCCGGACTGCGCTCGGTGGTGGTGACCGATTCGAAGATCAGCCTGATCAACCTGCGCGCAGGGAACCTGCGTGACGTGCTGTTCCGGGGATGCATCATCGACGAACTCGACCTCGCCGAAGCGAACCTCACGCGGGTGGCGTTCGAAGACAGCCGAATCGGCGACCTCGATGTGAACCGCGCAACTCTCGCGCACGTCGACTTCCGGGGCGCGGAGATCGGAGTGATCAGAAATCTGGACGGATTGAGGGGATCGACCATCAGCGGCCATCAGGCCGTCGCACTCGCAGGCATGTTCGCCGCACACCTCGGAATCCGGATCGACAGCTGAGGTTGCCCGAAGATCGAGGAAAGATCAGTAAAGTCATCGAGTGCGACATTTATGGCTGAAGCGAGACGACGACCGCCCATCGACCGAACTCTCCCTCGACCTCCGCGCACACACCACCGCGATCGCGGTGATCTTCGGTCTCTCGATCGCCGCGACGATCGCCTTTCTGGTCGGTAACGACTACATCGACCTGCTGGTCTACCGCATGGGCGCACACGTGCTGCTCGACGGCGGAGACCTCTACGGTGCGATCCCTCCGGTCGTCGACGACTTCGGACTGCCGTTCACCTACCCCCCGCTCTCCGCGATCCTCTTCGTACCGCTCGCACTGATCCCCGTCACACTCTCCAAGTTCGTGTTCACCGCGGTGTCCGTCGCAGCCCTCGTGGTGACAGTGCGCATGGTGCTCGGACGTGTGCGTCCCGACCTGGAGAACCGCACATCCTGGGTCGTCACAGCGGTCACCGTCGCCGTCGCACTCCAACTCGAACCCGTCCGCGAAACCATCAGCTTCGGCCAGATCAACTTGGTGCTCATGGCCTTGGTGGCCGTCGACGTACTCGCCTCCAAACCCAAATGGCCCCGGGGTGTGCTGATCGGTCTTGCCGCCGCCATCAAGCTGACACCCGCGGGTTTCCTGCTGTTGTTCCTGCTCGCGCGCGATTGGCGGACCAGCGTCCGCATCGTCGTCTCCGCACTCGGTTTCTCTGCGGCGGCGTTCGTCCTCCTGCCCGAGGCGTCCACGCGGTACTGGTTGCACACGCTTCCGGACACCGGGCGAATCGGCTCGGCGTACTACGCGGCCAACGAATCCTTCAAGGCCGTCGTCTCGCGGTTCGCTCCGCCCGACCCGCTCGAGTCGGCGCTGTGGCTCGGTGCCGTCGCCGTCATGCTGATCGTCGCGGTCGTCGCAATCCGCCTCGCTCTCTCGCGGGGAGACCTCGTGACGGCGCTGCTCGCCACTGCGACTGCGGTGCTTCTCGCCTCGCCGGTCTCGTGGTCGCACCACTGGGTCTGGGTCGCTCCGGCACTGATGGTGCTGACACTCGAGGTGCTGCGTGCACCCAGCCGGCGCAACGTCGCCGTTGCTGTCGCCATCGGTGCGGTCTTCCTCATCGGGCCGCACCACCTGCTGCCGGCGGGCGACGGACGCGAACTCGCGTGGGCGCTGCCGCAACACCTGGTAGGCGGCGCGTACGTGATGATCGGCGTCGGCTTCCTGATCCGGCTCGCACAGCTGCGTCAGGACACAGTGCGTCAGGACACCGCGTCCGGTGCCGAACTCGGGCGTCTTCCGGGCGCAGCTTCCGACCCGGCCCCACGGGTGGGAACGCTCTCCCCACCCGACGACACACCAGGCGTGTGACGCAGATCTCACGTTTTCCGGCACCGAAACGGGTACCTGACGGTGGGAAGTTGCGTCCGCACCGCGCGGGACGCGCAGAAGGAGAAAGGTGCAGACCTGTGCGCCAGAAGGCAGATCTTCGGATGGTCACCCCGACGCAGGGCATCGCCACGCAGGACGTCGCAACACGCGGCACCGAGCATTTCGGTGCCCAGCGCTGGTCGTTCCGGTGCGAGCGATGTGACCACTCCTACCGGACTGTCGCACACACCTACACCGTCGCCGCGCTCGCAGCCCGCGCCAACGGCTGGGTCGTGGACCCCACCGCGCTGTGCCCCGGGTGCGCCAGCGTCGCCCTCTCCCTCGCCGCATAGCGGGTCGAAAAGCCTCCCTGCCGTACCCATATCCTCGTAGGGAATGAGGACGGAAGGCAGGCGATGACGTTCATCAAGATGTGCGGGCTTCGAGACGAGGCCACGGTCGACCTGGCCGTCGAACTGGGTGTCGACGCGGTGGGCTTCGTCTTCGCCGACAGTCCGCGCCGGGTGTCTGCCGAAGAGGCGACGCGACTGCGGTCGCGGGTGCCCGACGGAACACTCGCGGTGGGGGTCTACGTGAAGATGGCTCTCGACGAGATCGTCGCGACAGCCCGTGCGGCCGGCCTCGACCACGTCCAGGTGCACGACTTGCGTTCCGCGGACGACGTCCGGGTGCTCCACGAGGCGGGACTGACTGTCGTCCGTGCGGTGAACAAGAGCGGCGCCGCGTCGGTGTCCGAGGATTTGGGCGCCGATCTGCTGCTCGTCGACGGTGCGGTTGCGGGTGCCGGGGTCACGTGGGACTGGCAGGATCGCAGCGCTGTCCCCGACGGGCGCTGGATCCTCGCCGGCGGCTTGACCCCGGACAATGTGGCGCGAGCGGTCGCCACGTCGGGAGCCTGGGGCGTCGACGTCTCGAGCGGCATCGAGTCCGGTCGCGGGATCAAGAGTGCGGAGTTGATGACGGCGTTCGCACACGCGGTGCGAGGAGCCTGAGCCGGCGGGCCGAAACGTGGCTCAGTAGGCGCCGTCGCTCGCGAGGACAGCGCGCACCGTCTTCGCGACGATCAGCAGATCCTGCACCATCGACCAGTTCGCCACATAGAACAGGTCGAGCCGAACACGGTCGGCCTCCGAGAGATTCGACCGTCCCGACACCTGCCACAGCCCGGTCATGCCCGGGCGCACCAGCATTCGGCGGTCGACGAAGCGCGGAATCTCCCGGCCTTCCCCCACCGTGAGGGGGCGCGGACCGACCAGACTCATATCGCGCGTCAGAACGTTGAACAACTGCGGCAGTTCGTCGATGCTGGTTCGGCGAATGAACCGTCCGACCGGGGTGATCCGCGGGTCGGACGACGACTTGTAGAACACCGAGCGACTGCTGTCCGTTTCGCGTCGCATCTCATCGATCATCGTGTCCGCGTCCGTCACCATGGACCGGAACTTCCACATGCGGAAGGTCGCTCCGTTCAGCCCGACGCGTTCCTGGCGATAAAAGACGGGCCCCCGATCCTGAACTTTGATCAGAGCCGCGACACACAGCATGACGGGTGCGAAGGCGAGGAGAGCGAGAGTCGCGCTCACGAGGTCGAAGACGGTCTTGGCCATCCGGTTGGACCCGCGGTACTGGGGTTCCTCGACGTGGACGAGAGGGAGACCGCCCACCGGGTACATCGACAGCCGGGGTGACGCGATCTCGGTGACACCCGGCGCGACCACAAGGTCCACCCGGTACGGCTCGAGGTCCCACGCGAGGTCTGCGAGATCGGAATTGCCCCACTGCGCATTCGTGGCCACCGCCACGGTGTCTGCGCCCGTGAGCTTGACGGCGTGCAGCACATCCTTCTCGCCACCGAGGACCGGAATGTCGAGCCCGCCCGCGGTGAGCGTCCGGATCTGCTCACCGGTGTATCCCGGGGTGCACACTCCCACCACCCGGTAACCGGAATCGGCGTCACGAGTGAAGGATTCGACCATCGCCTTGACCGCCTGGTCACCGCCGATCACGAGTACCGAGGTGCGGAACTCGCCGCGTTCACGCCTGCGGCCGATCTCCCGGCGCCACCGATGCCGCCCGAGGAGAAGGCCGGCCAGCCCGAGGGGCAGGGCGACTCCGAGATAGATGCGGACCGCGTCGAGGTCGATCACGAACGACTCGATCAGGAACGACAGGATCGCGATGAATCCGAAACACTGGAGCGTCGCCCTGGTGACCAGACGGTATTCCTCTTCGCCCCTGCCGATTACCGTGGGTTTGCGGGTGCGAGCCAGCGACAACGCGGCGAGCCAGCAGCCGGCAACGGCGACCGCCAGCAGCATCGAGTTCGGAACACCGGCCTCCGGAACTTCACCGAAAGCGAACCGAACCCACTGTGCAAGTGCAAGAACCGCACACACGACTGCGGCGTCGGTCAGGCACAACAGCCGGGTATGGATGGTCTGCCATTGCCTGCGGGTGCCGTGCCTCTCGGTGGATTCCCGCGTCGTGTCCGGGCTCGGGGCGGGTAGGGCGCGCAGTCTTCGCGCTCGCCCGGCTTCGATGCTCATTTACGCCCCATGCTTCGGCTTACCCCTCGCCCCCCGACCGTGTGACGGCTCGGTCGGTCCCGACCGTTTCGCCCTGCCCGACTGCTATGACCGTTATGCCGCTATTACCGTTTTCCTGCCGAGAAGTGTTTCAGTGCTCTAGGTCACACCGGAACGGAAGCCTGTCCGTGCGAGAATGTCCGGCCGCGGGGTGACAGCACCGTCCGGAAGCGTGCGATCCGTTGTGTGCACGTGCGGCGTGTTTCGGCCCTCGTAACCGCGGCGACACCCGGTTCCGTCCGTAGAACGGCCGGCGACCCTACAGCCGTTCCGGTGCCAGGGGCGCAGAGGATTCGGGCGACGCCAACATCCGGAGCGGGTCCACAAGAAGGCCAACCGTCGTACCGAAGTGCATGCCGAACCCCCACTTGTCCCCCATCGAACAGGCCCGCGACCCGCGTGGAACCTACCTCAGGGCACGAAGCGAGACAAGATCGACTCAGCGAGGGCGGGAGCCGTCGTACGTCACCGTTTCCGGCTCACGAGGAGACCCAGTTCCGGATGTCCGCACGGAATCTCTCCGACGACAACTCCGCCACCGAATTCCGGCCCCGTCGGGGAACCGTGTCGACGGCCGCGATGCACTCCGCGAGCGACTCCACGGAATCGTCCCGAAAGTGCAAGCCGTCCACCCCTTCCACCACGGTCTCCCCAGCTCCGCCGAGTTCGTTGACGATCACCCGCGCGCCGGCAGCGCGCGCTTCGACCGGCATGATCCCGAAGTCCTCGATCGCGGGAAAGACGTAGACATGCGCGCGCTGATACAGGGCGTACAGCATCTCGTCCGACGGACGCGCAAGCACACGCACGGGCACACGGGCCTCGTCGGCCAGCTTCCGCAGCCGCGCTTCCTCCGGACCCGACCCCGCGACGACGACGGGCAGACCCGCGAGATCAGCGGCACGGATGACCCAGTCCAGCCGCTTGTACGGAACGAACCTCGACGCCCCGAGGACGAACGTGTCCGGAAGGCTCTCGAGGAGCGCCGATTCCGGCTCCGAGAGTTCCGCACTCCACTCCGGGACCGACGAGATCCGTGTCGTGTCGACCGGAGGAAAGATCACGCGGGCCTCCACGCCCCAGGCCCGTTCCACCCGGCGTCGAACGAAATCGCTGTTCGCAGCGAACTGTGCCCCTTCTGCCGCCCGCCGGCGGTCGAGACGCCGGAGCGGCGGCGATGCCAGTTTGACCGCCGTCGACGCACCTCGATCGTCGAGTTCGGGGTTCCACAGGTAGCGGGCGGGGGTGTGCACGTAGACGAACTTGCGGAAGTCGCGTGCGGCACCGCGGAACGACACGTGGTGGGCGAAGCAATGCGAACTGACCAGCGCGAAGTCGTAGTCCCCGGTCCTCCGCCGCCACACGTAGGGCATCGCGGGGAGCGCGAGCGCCTTGTGGCGCCGCAGGGGGGTGCGCGCAAGTCCGCTCTCGCGCACCGTCCGCGTCGGGTAACGCTCGGCGTCGTCCCACAAACAGAGGACGTCGGCATCGGGATAGCACCGCACGAACTCGTCGAGCACCTTCTCCGAACCGCCGTCACGTGCGATCCACTCGTGCACGAGCACTCCCGGCATGACCATCCCTCCGAACGCCCGAGCAGTAGGGCACGGTAGTTTATGGCACAGGTTGCGCACCGGTACCGCCGGGTGTCGACGGCCCGATTCGAATGTGTCGTAGCAACAACCCGATTCAAGAGGTGGCGCGTGGTGCGCCGTCCGCCGCCTTGGGTCACCCGCATGATCTGGAGGTTCGAACGTGGGCGTGCAGCACTCGTCGTGGTTCGGGCCCGCCGACGCACCACTCCTCGCGCACATTCACGTTCCCGACGACGGCCGGTCCCGCGGCGCCGTGGTGCTCTGTCCACCGCTGGGCAAGGAACACCTCGACACCTACCGCGGCATGAAAGCACTCGCCGAGCAGCTCGCGGACCGCGGCCTGACGTCGGTGCGGTTCGACTATTCCGGTGCCGGTGACTCGTCGGGCGACCAGGATTCCCCTGACGCGGTAGCGGCCTGGCAGCGCAGCGTCGTCGCGGCGACCGCACTCGCGCGCGCATGCGGAGCAGCGCACATCACCGTGGTCGGTCTGCGCGCCGGAGCACTTCTCGCGGCCACCGCGCTTCCCGGCTGCGGACCGGTCGACGCCGTGGTGCTGTGGGATCCCCTCCTTTCCGGCCGCAGCGCCCTGCGCGAACAACGCGCCCTGTACCGGGTAACCCAGGGGACCGACGATCCGGCCGATCCCCGCATCTCGATCATCGGCGGGGCCCTCTCCCCCGACGCCGCGCACGCGCTGGGCACGCTCCGCATCGACGCGAGTGTGTTCACCGCCATCAGGACCATGCTCGCGACGCGCCCCGCGGCGCGCGACACCCCGGCACTGTCCGCGCTCGCCGACGCGCTGGTGTGCGACGAACTGCCCCTCGTCGACCACGAGGCGTTCACCGCCCCCGCAGCTCTGTACGCCGACATCCCGTTCGGCGGTATCCGGGAGATCGCCGACTGGATCGCCGGAGGGTCGCCCACCGACACCCACGAGGTGGTGCTGTCGCTCCGGCATCGCGCGGCGGTGGCCACCACGACCGACGGATCTCCCGTCTACGAATCGGTGGAATCGCTCGGACCCAATGCGCTGTTCGCGGTGCGGACCCATGCGGTCGAATCGGCGGGCAGCGACGATCACCGACCCACCGTGCTGTTCTTCGGGACCGCCTACGAGCACCGCATCGGCCCGAGCCGGCTCTGGGTGGAACTCGCCCGCAGCCTGGCCGCGCACGGCGTCTCCTCCGTCCGTTTCGACCGCACCGGGGTCGGTGACACCGGAACCGTGGACGCCGGCCGGCCCGCGTCGCTCTACTCCGAGGTGTCCGACCGGGACGCGATCGACGCCGCCACTGCGCTGGGGACCGAACCGGGCGACCTGATCGTGACGGGACTGTGCTCCGGTGCGTGGTACTCCTCGTACGTCGCTCTCCGGTTACGCACCCGCGCAGTGGTCCTGGTGAACATGATCCTGTGGTCCACCCACCGGCGTAAGTCTCTGCGTGAACAGCTTCGCCCGCCGGTACCTGCTGCACCCGGCGGCGGAGATCGCGAGCCGGAACCCGCCTCGGTTCCGTTGCGCGCGCGCATCAAACCGTTCGCACAGAAGCATTTGCCTTACCCCGCATGGCGATTGCTGGGCCGGCTCGGCGTCACCCAGGTCCCCGAGGTGATCCTCGAAGCGCTGCGCCGCGCAGGTGTCGATGTCACCGTCGTGCTCTCCGCACAGGACTACGCGTCGTTCCGCTACCAGCGGGGCGACGAAGGACTGCGGCGAGTCGAGCGACGAGGATTCACGGGACGCATCCGCGCCGGTGTGACCGGGGACCACGGCGCGTACCAGCGTGACGGGCGCGAGTTCCTTCGCGCCGAGATCACCGCGGCCGTGCTCTCGTCGTTCGGCCGGACCGACCCGGTACGCGAACCCGTTGCCGAGCCGGGCGTGTCATGACGGCCTTGCTCGTCCTGGCGCTGCCGTGCGCGGCCGCACTGGGTTTTGCTCTCTATCGGCGGCCGCAGCGTGGACTGCTTCTCATCGCCGCGCTCACACCTCTGCACGGGTTGCTCGTGATCGTGCCCGGCGGTTCGGCGCTGTCCCCCTGGAAAGAGGGGGTCCTCCTGCTGACCCTGGCGGCGACCTTCGTCAGCCCTTACCGCAGACGCACTCCCGCGCCGGCGTTTCCGTGGTGGCCGGCAGTGGCGGCATGGGTGGTCCTGGGTGTCGTGTCGGCGATACTCGTGTCGGGACCGGGAGCCGTTACCCCGCTGAAGATCACCTTCTTCTATCTCATCATTCCCGTGATCCTGTGGCGCGCACCGTTCGACGCCCGCGACCGCGACACCTTCGTCACGATCCTGATGGGCATGGGGGTGTTCACAGCGGTCGTCGGATTGGCGCAGCAGGTGATCGGTGGTGAGCGTCTCGCGGCACTCGGATACCGCTGGGACGACCATCTCCGCACCACAGGCGGGATCCTCCGTAGCTTCAGCACCTTCACGACCCCGTTCGCATTCGGGTTGTTCGTGATGATCAGCCTCGTCGTCGGCGGCGCGATCGCCCTCGCCGATCCCACCCGGCTCCGCAACCGGTTGTTTCTCTGCGCGACACCGATCATGCTGCTGGGCATGGGCGTGACGATCGTTCGTGCCAGTTATATCGGTCTTGCGGTCGCACTGCTGTGGCTCGCTGTCCACCGCCACCGCGCGCTGCTGCTGGGATTCGGTGCCGCCGCCCTCGCCGCGCCGATCGCTCTCCTCGTCGTACCGGGCTCGTTGCTTGCTCCGCTCTTGTCGTCGTCGAGCCTCGGTGAACGCGGCGACGGGTGGTCGGAGACCCTTGCCTCGCTGTGGGTGCATCCGTTCGGTCAGGGACTGGGCGCAACCGGTTCCGCCGCCGCCAAGGCCGCTTCCGAAACCAACCCCATGCTCTCGGAAATGTCGTTGCAGGCTGCGGTGACCTTCGGATTCATGCCGTACCAACCCGACAACTACTACATCAAACTCGCCGTCGAACTCGGACCGATCGGAGTGTGGTTGTTCGTCCTCGTTCTGGTCTGCGCCGCCGTGTCGACCCTTCGCGCCTCGCGGGTCATGCGCGGCCAGGACGCCGCGCTCGCGCTCGGTGTGAGTGCGTCGGTGGTGGCGGTGGCGGTCGCGTCCACCGTGTCGACCTATCTGGAGATCTTCCCGCTCGACGTCTACTTCTGGTTACTCTTAGGAATCGTGGGATGTGCGCTCACACAGCACCGTTCGCAGCTTCATCGACCGGATACCGAATCGGGTTCGGAGCCATGGCGCTCCGCCCTGCCGGCAGCGGAGTCCAGACCTACGCCCGTGAACTGCTGAGGGCGCTGCCCGCGCTTCTCCCCGGGACCGAGTTGTGCGCGACAGTTCAGCGCGACGCGGTGGCAGAGTTGCCGCCACAGGTCTCTGCCTCGCGGCGCCCCGTGGCACGCGGTGTGCGCCGCGCCCTGTGGAACGCGGTGCCCCTCCCCTCCACAGACCTGTTCCACAGCCTCGACGTCGATCTCCCTCTCGGTCAGCGCAGTCTGACGGTGTCGACGTTTCACGATCTGGCCGTCTTCGACGCACCGTGGGCGTTCAGCCGGTTCCGGGCGACAGGGGAACGCCGGTTGCTGCGCGACGCGATGCGCCGGGCCGATGTCCTCGTGGCCGTCTCCGAGTTCACCGCCGAACGCATCCACGCGTTGTCGGGCCGCGATGCCGTTGTCACCCCGCTGGCGCCGGCCCCGTGGGCCACGCCCCCGTCGCCCGGCCAGGTTGCCGAGGTGCGCGCCCGCTACGGACTGCCCGACCGCTTCGTACTGCAGGTCGGCACCGTCGAACCGCGCAAGTCCGTCGCGCTGGTGGCCGAAGCGTGCCGGAACCTCGACGTGCCGTTCGTCCTCGCGGGCGCCGGTTCGACCGGGCGCGACGCACCGTCCGGGGCCCACGGGCTCGGTTATGTCGCCACCGCGGACCTGCCTGCCCTCTACGCTGCCGCGAGTGTCGTCGCATACGCCTCGCGCTACGAGGGCTTCGGTCTCCCACCCCTCGAAGCGATGGCGTGCGGCGGTGCTGTCGTCTCGAGTGCCGTCGGCGCATTGCCGGATTTCGCCGACGACGGGGCACTGCTCGTCACCGAGCACACCGTGCCGGCATGGACGGCGGCGTTGCGCGCCACTCTCCTCGACCTCGACACCGCCCAGGCACTGAGGCGACGCGCCCCGGAGGTCGCCTCGACCCTCACGTGGACTCGGACGGCGGAACTCACCGTCGGCGCCTACCGCACCGCCGGCCTCCGACTGTGAAGGTGACTCCCGGTGGGTAGGCATTCACGTCCGGACGACGTGGACGACGACGAGAGCATCCACATTCCCGCCGACCTCGCTCCCTCGGGTCGCCACGCGAAGATCTGGGATTCCCCGTCACTGTCGGGCTACGCGCATCCCTCGATGACCAACACGGGGCAACTGCACATCGACCTCGTCGCCGAAACCGTCCTGATGGAACGGATCGTCGCCAAGGTCCACGAGGACCGCGACGGCACCCTGCACGAACCGCGACAGCCGCAACTGGACGGACGCGCGGCGCGGCGCAATACCGTGGCGATGCTCGGGAGCCGTCTGGCCATCGCGTCGATGGGCTGGGCCGGATCGATGATTTTGGCACGGGTGCTCGCCCCCGACGACTTCGGCAAGTTCTCGTTCGTGTTCGGTTTGCTCGGAGTGCTGTCGGTGGTGACGGATCTGGGCGTGGGCCGCGTCGTGCTCGCCAAACTCGTCGAATGCAATCCGTGGGAGGTCTCCTACGTCACGACGGCGTTCATCGCGCTGCGCGGGGTGCTCGGCTTCATCGGCTACGCCCTCGCGGTCGGATACGTGGTGCTGCTGGGCTATTCGTCGGACGTGGTGTGGGCAACGGTCGTGGCAGGGCTGGTCGTGGTGGTGGCGACCCCCAGCAACGCATTGTCGGTGATGTACCAGAGCCGTCTGCGTATGGCGTCGGTGGCCGCGGCCGAAACACTCGGCCAGCTCGCGCAATTGGTCTGCACCATTGCGGCTGTCCTGTGGCATCCGGTCCTGCTGGTGGTCGTCGCACCCGCGGTGATCAACGAAGTCGTCGCGGCCGCACTCAAGATTCGTGGCGTCCGCGCCGGCAAAGCCGGACCGCTACCGGCCGCGCGTGCCCAGTTGTGGCGCTGGCGCGAAATGCTGATCGAGGCGGTGCCACTGACGATCGGTTTCGCGCTGCTCACCGTCCTGTCGAAAGTCGACGTGCTGATGCTCGGCCGGATGGACACCTTCGACTCCGTCGGCCTCTACACGGTGGGGTACAAATTCGCCGACCTGTTGTCGATGGTCGCCTCCACGGTCGTCGGGCCCGTCACCACGCTGCTCGTCGCGACGTGGCCGGCGCAGAGCGAGCAGTTCCGGCAGCGGACGCGTGAAGCGGCGATGCTGCTCGCGGTCCTCGGAGCGGCGGCGACCGCCGCATTCTGGCCGACCGCGGACGGTGTGCTGGCGTTGCTCTACGGAGAGCGATTCGCCGAAGGTGCCGATGCCTCCCGAATGCTCGTGGCCGGCAGCGCACTGTCGATGCTCACCGAACTGGGCCTGATGGTTCTCGTTGCGACCGGCCGGCACCGCGTCTACCCCTGGGTCGCGCTCGCCGCGCTCGTCGCGAACGTCGCCATGAACCTGGTGCTGATCCCCCGGATGTCGTTCGAGGGCGCGGCCCTCGCGACGGTCCTCACCGAGGCGGTGATGGTGGTGGCGATCTGGGTCGTGGTCGCCCGGACGGTTGCGGTCCGGCGGCTGTTCCCGTTCGCCCAGGCGTCGGCCATCGCCATGCTGGGTGTAGCAGTGACCGTATGGGCGTCGCTGCTCGCCGAGCAGTTCGACGTGCCGTGGCCGATCACCGCCGTCGTTGCTCCCCTGTGTGTGTTCGCAGGTGTTCATTTCCTTCCCATCACCGGTGGGCTGGGACTCGTCGGGCTCGTGAAGTCTCGGTGAGTCCGCGCCGGGCACAGCAGTACGGAGAAACAGTGAGACGGAGAGCGGTGCTACGGAGACGACTGCTGAGCGCAGTGGCGGTGCTGGTCGTGCTCGGTACAGTCGCGTGCGGAAGCACCGAGCCCGCCGGGTGCCGCACCGATCTGTCGGCCGACAGCCTCGGTGTGGCCACGGGTTCGGGGCTCGACACTCTCGGGGATGCGGATCTCGACCGGTACTTCGGCGCCGCCGCGGACAGCGGTGCGGCGTGGGTCCGGTTCGACTTCGACTGGTCGATTCTCGAGCCGAGCCGGGGAGAATTCGACTGGTCCGGAACCGACCGGGTCGTCGATGCGGCCCGCGCGCACGGACTGCAGATCCTCGGATTGCTCACCCACACCCCGGAGTGGGCACGCGCCGGTGACGCAAACGATACGCACGGCCGGCCCGCCGATCCGGACGAGTTCGGGCGGTTCGGCGCGGATGTCGCGCAGCGGTACCGGGACCGGGTCTCCCACTGGGAGATCTGGAACGAGCCGAACCTCGCGGTGTTCTTCGGACCGCAGCCGGACCCGGTGGCGTATGCGGCCCTACTGGAGTCCGCCTCGAGTCGTATCCGTGCGGCGGTGCCCGGCGCCGTGGTCGTGAGCGGCGGATTGTCCCCGGCGACCGACAACGGGACGGATATCGCTCCGACGACCTTCCTCTCGGAACTCTACGAACTGGGTGTGGCGGAGAGTTTCGATGTGGTGGGCATGCATCCGTACAGCTACCCCGCCTTGCCCTCCGACGCCTCGACCGAGAGCTGGAACTCCTTCTACCGGATGCGCGACATGCGCGACATCATGATCGGGCACGGTGACGACGGAAAGCCGATATGGGCAACCGAATTCGGATCTCCTACCGGAACCGGCACCGATGCGGTGGATGCGGAGCGGCAGGCAGAGATACTGCGCGACGGCATCACCGAGCAGCGGCGCCTCGGTTTCGTGGACAAGCTGTTCGTGTACAGCCTCGTCGATCGTGGCACCGACGAATCCGATCGCGAACAGAATTTCGGTGTCGTCGACCATGCCCTTGCACCGAAACCCGCCTGGCACGTGATGCGCACGGCGGCAACGACACCCGGATGCCTCTGATCAGACGGATTCACCTGCGGGCCGGAGCACGTCGCGTGCGGCGCGACGCACCGGCCTCACCCAGTCGCTGCCGCGCTCGGCGAGCTGGAGCATCCATCGGGCGCGGCGGCGGCGGACGGGTGTGGCAACGACGGTTCCGACCCGGTATTCGCCGTTCGCCCAATGCGATTTGAATTCCGAGACGCCGACCATGTAGTCGAATCTCGCGATGCCGAGGGCGTCGTGATGGTCGGCGAGCCATCGCTGCAACAGCTGACCGGGTTGGTACCGGCGCACATCGGGATGAAAGCGGGCCATCCACATCTCGGCCACGTCGCCGGTGCGGAACATGATTTCGTGTGCGCACCACCGTGTTCCGACGACCAAGCCCACCACGAGCAGAGTTCCCGCCCGCGCTTCGGCCTCGAGCAGAGGTTTGGTGAACGCCGCGAACGACGGCCCGAAGAAATTGTCGCGGTCGGTGTGCTCGTCGGCTGCCGCTGCGACGGCGACGATGTCGTCCCAGCGTCGCTCGAGGTGTTCCGGATCGCGGATCACCTCGACTCGCGCGGGTGTACCGGCACCCTCGAGTGCTCGTTCGGCACGGCGCAGTGTCTTGAGCGTACGACTGCCGCGCAGCGTCGTCGCACCGGCGCCGCTCGGCAGATCGATGGTGAGGCATCGATCGTCCACCTCGACGCCGACGTTCCACAGCGGCGACGTACGCAACACCTCCACCAGGGGATCCGCTACGTCGATGTGGGTGAGTTGCAGCGACATCCCGGTTTCGGCGATCCCGTCCACCAACTCGGCGAGGGCAGCACCGTCGGTTGCGACGAACGTGCCGATCGTGCCGAGGCCGTGCCCCGGAAAGCGGAGGGTCTGTACGCCGAGTCGATTGCGCCGGTGGAGCGGAGCCACCGCCACGAGTCGTCCACCGCGGCGTGCCGTACCCACTGCCAGTCGTCCCCGCCCGAGGTTCCGGTGCCAGTTCAGCGCGTACGACGGTCGCGCGGCGACACGTGTGCCCACGTGCCGCGTGAGGTCGGACCATTCCGGGACGAGGGCGTCGACTGCACTGCCCTCGACGATGTCGAAGGTCATTGTCCGGGGCGGCGTCCGCGCTCCGGCTCGGACCGCCGGTGCTCTGTGTGCCGGCCTCGCATGTACCCAGCTCCTTCTCCCGGAAAGCACCGCGACGCCCGGCCGCGAGGGACGCGACGTCTCTCGCTCCCCGAGAACGATCGTAGGCGGAGGGCGCACCGTTACGTCGTCCGCACCGAGCTACCTCCCGGCGCTCGGCCGGAGCCGGCGCGTCTACCGGACTCGGGGCGCCGCGAACGGTGCCGCAGGTACATCTGCTCCGCTGCCGAGCGCCGAGGTGACGCCCTCGAGGATCATGTCGAGAAGCTCAGCCGATGTCGCGAAGTTTATGCGCACGTAGTTGCGGCATCCGCTACCGAACCGCAGCCCTCCCTCGACGAGGATCCTGCCGCGCTCCCGCACCCGTTCGACCGGATCATCGAATCCGAGCGGTCCGGCGTCGATCCAGGTGAGATACGTTCCCTCCGGAAGGTGGTGCCGTGCAGCGGGGATCCGTTCTCGAAGCACAGCGTCGACATGCCGGCGATTCCGTTCCAGGACCTGCATGAGGTCGCGCTGCCATGCGTCACCGTGCCGCCATGCGGCAAGTGTGGCGATCACTCCGGGCACGGACACAGCGCCGTAGAGGTCGAACGGTTCGGCATCACGCCGTCTCAGTAGCCGTTCCGATCCGTAGTGCACGACCGCGCACCGTAACCCGGCCAGGTTGAAGGACTTTCCCGCGGATGTGATCGTGACAGTACGTCTCGCCGCGTCAGGACCGAGCGACGCGAACGGAATGTGCACATGGGGTTCGTAGACCAGTTCGGCATGGATTTCGTCGCTGACCACCAGCAGGTCGAACCGTTCGGCGATGTCTGCGATCTGCTCGAGCTCCGCGCGGGTGTGAACACGGCCGGTGGGATTGTGCGGGTTGACGAGCACCAGTACGCGGGGGCGGTGGCGCGCAACCCGCTGCTCGAAGGCTTCCATGTCCAGCACCCACCCGTCGCCCCGATCGACGAAGGGGAAATCGAGCTGCTGCAGGCCCATCCGGCGGATGGAGGCGAGAAACGGCGGATAGTTCGGGGTCTGAACGACGACCGAGTCACCGCGCCGCGTGCTCAAGTGGAGGATCAGTTGCAGGGCCTGGATCAAGTCCGTTTGTTCGCGGACCGAGCCCGGGTCCGGTTCCCATCCGTACCGGTCGCGCATCCGTGCCGCGAATTCTTCACGCAGCGGGGTGCCGTGCACCCAATTCGGGTAGCCGAGGTCGGTCTCGATCTGTTCGTGGAGCGCACTGCGGATGACCGGCGCAACGGGGAAGTCCATGTCGGCGACCCACGCGGGCAACAGCCCTTCGTCGACGGCACGAGCCCATTTCGCCCCCGCGCGAGCCGACAACTCGGCGATGTCCAGGTCATCGAATCCTGGGAAAGAAATCCTGCTCATCGGACCTCCTCGGATGCGGAGAGCAGCAGATCGCGCGTGATCTCGATCTGACCGTGATGCTGCGCAAGCTCTTCGAGGACGTGGAGCAGGACCCCGTCGACCGACACCACGTCACCCCGGTACTTCTCCGGTACAGCATGCGCCAGCCGGGCGGCCGGGTCCACCGCAGCGAGATCCTCGGCCAGCCGGGTGCGCTGCTCGGCGACCATCCGCGCCAACTCCGCGACGGTGCCCGATGCACCGAACTCCGACTCGCGGTCGCGGTTGCTCTCCCGGCCGAGGACGATGTGGCCCACCCAGAACTCGACGAGCGCGCAGCAGTGATAGGTGATCGCCCACACCGAGTTGGCGCCCGGCAGCGGCGGTACCGTGTTCGCGCCGGCGTCGCCGAGCTTCGTCGACGCGGACAGCATCCCGTCGAAAGCACGATCGACGAAGTAGAGGTACTCGTCGGTTTTCATCGCCCTACCGCCGTTCATCCTCATGTTCGAGTGAGCTGAGAATGACACGGTTCGGGGAAATCCGCGCGGCGAACTCAGGCGACTTCCGCGGGTCTTTCGCCGGTGACGAAGAAGATGAGCCGATCGGCCACGTCGGCGGCCTGGTCTCCGAACCGCCCGTAGAAGCGCGCGACGAGAACGGTGTCCACGGCCGTCGGAACGTCACCGTCCCAGTTCTTGCCTTCGACGGTGGCGAGGATCCGCGAGTGCACCGCGTCCAACTCGCGCTGGAGCGCACGGACACTCTGAATCGCCTCGAGGTCGAGATGAGTGAACACATCGCGCAGCACGGCTGCGATCCGGGCTGCGACGTCAGCCATCACAGCGAGGTCGTCGTGCAGGGCACCTCGCACGAGCAGGTCCGGGAAGCGACGGCGTGCAACGCGCGCGATGTGGAGCGTGAGTTGCCCCATCCGGCTCAGATCACCGCTGATCCTGACTGCAGAGAACACGAGTCGGAGGTCCGCGGCGACAGGCCCCTGCAAGGCGAGGATCTTCATGGCCCGATGGGCGCAGTCCGTGGTCAGCTCGTCGAGGCGGGCGTCGAGGTCGAGCGTGCTCTGCGCCGCCAGCAGGTCACCGCGGAACAGCGCCTCGGTCGCCGACGAGAGACCCTCCGCGGCCACAGCGCCGAGTTCCCCCAGCCGTTCGAGCAGTTCGTTCAGTTCGCCCTTGAACACTTCCCTCATGCAGCACTCCTCTCGGTAGCGCGCGGAAGTCCCATTCTGCTGCGGTGGGTGCCACCACAAGCTGAATGCCCGTCCCCCCACGTTCTACACAGGCTGATGATTCACTTCTTTGCGCTCGGTGTCACTCCGGATATCGGCAGGCGAGAGATCGTCCATGCGCGCAAGGTGAGCTTTGATCCATTCTGTACTTCCCGGTGTCGCGACGTGCTCATGCGTTGTACCGGCGATGCGGGTAGTCAAGGCAGTCCTTCGAGGTAATGTGCCGACGTTGCTCGGCTCGCAGGCCACCCCACACCCCCGGAGTGACCGCCATCACTATATAGCGAGACCGCGAGGATACAACTCGGCCTAGTCCGAAGCTCGGGGTGTGGAGTCCGGTGCAGGAGCCGAATCGCTGGACGGCGGCCGATTTCCCTGGTCGTCTCGGTTCCGGACGATCTCCTGGGCGTACTCGCGGTTGACCGACTCGCTCACCGGAGCATATGTCTCCTCCGCATGCGGCGGGTGCCCCTGCGGCGTGTCGACCTGCCCCTCCCCGCTCCGGTAGCGGGGATGAGGGGTGTTTTCCTGGGGCTCGAAGAGCGACTTCGAGAGCGCCGCGATGGGCCGGGTCGGCGGTGCCGGATCGACGAACGGAACGGGCCCGGACGACCGGTCGCAGTCGGGCACAGGCACAGGCGTCGGCATGGGAGGCCGGCGCTGCGGGTCCACGGGCACTTGCGAGCGCGCGTGCGGTTGTTGCGGGTGCGATTGCGGGCGCGGGTGGGGTTGCGGCTGCGAGTGCGGTTGCGGGGAGAGGGCAACACTGCTCGGCTCGGGCGCCGTCGGGGCGGCCACCGGCTCGTCCTTCTCGGGTGCCGGCGGCTTCTCGACGGACAAGACGACCAGCCTGGTGGGGACCTCGATCTCGGCCAGCGCACGAAGACTGTTCTCCACGGCAGCCCGGTCTTCGCTACCCGTCGTGACGACGATCAGGGCAAGCCCGACCTTCTCCTGACGCAGTTGCTTCCACCATTGATCGGTCAAGCCGCACCGGATGATGCGTTCGGCGGCGTCGTCGCTGAAGACGTCCGGGTCCGCCTCCACCCCGGAACCGTCGAGAACGAGAATCGCTTCGCCGAGCGACGCGCGCTGCTGCAGCATCACCACCGTGTCGAGCGGCAGGCGTGGGGTGCCGGAGGTATCGACCTGCAGGGCCGTGCGATACCGGCGGGAAGTCCGCCGCGCCCATGCCGGCGTGACGGTCCTGCCGAACCGGCCGTTGAGGGCGACCAGCAGCTCCGCGACCACGATCAGCGTGAACAGGAATGCGACCGCAGCCTCTGCCTTCGGTTTCGGCGAGACCTTCGTGCCGCTTCCGGCGGGCGCGGCCAGCACCTGGAGGTGTTCGGCACCGGCACCGGAGCGCACGGCACGAAGCTGGTCGAGGCGGGAATCCAGTTCGGCCTGCAACACCGGGTCCGGGCTGCCGTCGTCCGTGCTGTCGTCGGCACCGGCCGCGAGTTCGGCACGGAGACCCGCGACGATTCCGTCGAGATCCGCGATGCGCGATTCGAGTGCGGTGCGGTTCCGGGTGCTCTGAGCCTGGTCGAGCGCAGCAACGACCACCTGAGCGAGCCGGTCCGCTTCCTCCTGGGACCCGTCGCGTGCCGTCACCGTGAGCAGTGTCGGCGACGTTCCGTAGTCCACCCAGATGTTGCCGGACAACGCAGCCGGATCCTCACCGACCTCCGCCGCGATGGCGGCCACCACGCGGGAATCCTCCGACAGCGCGACGTAGGGAGCGATCAGCTGCCCGAGGGACGCGTCCGAGCCCGACACCGCTGCGCTGCTGCGAATCTCCACCACGACGGTCGACTCGTAGACGCCGGGTCCGCTGTCGCGGACGAAGAACACCGCGAGTGCCACCACCGCCGCCGCGACGGCCGCCGGAAGCGCGACCCGCGCCAGTTCGCGAGCGTGCCCGAGGAGATCGACGGCCGGAGGGACGCCGAGTTCACGACGCAACTCGGCGTCGCGGATGTTTCCTTCAAGCACGTCGCGGACCCTTTCGCGGAACTGCCGTATGGGGGGAAATGTCGCTTTTAGGTCGCGAAAATCCGGCCGAACGTTACCTCACTCCGGAGCGCGCGGCTACACGCCGAGGAGCCAGCGAGGGCGCGACCACATCTGCCAGTTCTCGACCACCTGCGCACCGGCCGAGACATACAGCGGGGTCACCTGCGGGCTGGTGAGACCGCACATCGGCACCGGACCACGCAGTGCGAACGTGCGGGCTGCCGCCGCATCCACGAGACGCCGCGCGTAGCCACGACGCTGCCGTCCCTTCCTCGTCCCCAGCGACCACACGGTTTCGATCTCGCCGCCGTCCGAAATCAGTGTGCAGGACTGTAAGCGAGCGTCGTCGAAGATGCCCGTCGCCGTCAGGCCGGGTGCTTCCGGAACGGTGTCGGCGTACGCAATCGCCGCGGTCCCCGGCGACACCCCGAACGCACCCGCAGCCAGGTCGCGCGCGTCGGACATGTCCTCACGCCCCAGGACCCGCAACGCGTCGTCCTCGGGTGCGAGGACCGGAACGAACACCGTCAGGTCGAGAGCCCCCGCGCACACCCAGCCGCGGTCGGCGAGCACCTGTGCGGCGGCGAGGCCTCGTCCGGCGAGCAACACGATCGCCGGGAAGCCGGCTGCGGTCACGATGTCGTATACGTGTTGCGCATGCGCGGTGACGTCGCCGTTGTGGACGAGCGCGAGGTTGTAGTCGGGATCCGGTGCTCCGGTGATCCCGGCCCACCATCCGTCACCGTCCAGGTACGACCCCGCAGCGGTGAGCGGCCGCATACTGCGTCCGTAGGCACGGCGCAGGACGTCGAGCGTCACGGTGGTACCTGAGATGGAGCCGGGTGTCACTCGTGATCCTCCTGCTTCTCGGCACATCCGAGTTCGACCGGTACGAGATGAAGTTATCGTCCACTACCTCGCACACGCATCGGCGGCACCCCTGGAAGGGTGCCGCCGATGTGCGACGGAAGGGGACGTCAGGAAGGATTGCCGATCAGGTCGCGAAGGAACTCGACGACCCCGCTGGGCAACTCGAAGCCCGGAACCGCCGGGATCGCGCCCGGTCCCGCGGTCGACCTCTGGCGCGCTCAGATCGAAGGCCTGCTGCCTCGGATCCGCCTCTGCCGGACGGTCGCGTCGGCGACGTACGCCGGAAACGGTACCGTGCCCGAGCTGTGCTGTCGCGACAACAGTTCTGGCAGAACTTGTTTCGACGTTCGGTATGCCGGAAATGTCGGCGGGAATAGTGAAGCCCCGGGCGACTCTGGTGGAGTAGACCGGGGCTTCTGCGTAGGCCGGCGATGGGGGTTACCGGCCTGCGCAGTCGCCCGCACGATGGGATGTGAGGGCAACGGAAGAGACTTTATCCCGATGCGATTGCTACTCGCGAGTACACCGGAAAAGGGCAGGAACAGCGTGTGACGGCACAGTGCCTCGTTCAGGACACTCTGCGCGAGCGCCGTCCGTGAGCCGGTGCCCCTGCTCGGAGCGCCGGGCCGCACTCATGCCCACAGCGCGGACGCCATGTCCGGCAGCGTTCGGTCGATATCGTGCAGTGACAAGACGCGCTGCCGGGCGATATCGGATATCTCGCGTCGCGCTACCGGGTCGTCGAGGAGGCGCGTCAGCGCCTCGGCGAGAGCCTCCGGATCACCGGGCCGCACCAGCACACCGGCGCCGTTTGCGAGGTATTCCGCCGTGCCGCCGTGATCGGTGCCCAGTACCGGCACGCCGTGCGCCATGGCCTCCAGCACTCCGAGGGGCCCCGCTTCCGGTGACGTGCTCGCCGAGACCAGGACGTCCCACGTATCGAGCACCTGCGCGGGAGGGACATGCCCGAGGAAAACGACGCGTCCACGCAGATCGGGCATCGCAGCACGGGTGCGCAACTCGTCGAGGAATGCCTCGTCGCCGGGAAACGGCGTGCCCGCGATATCCAGCCGGACATCGGGAATGCGGGAGACCGCTTCCAGAAGAATCCGGTGCCCCTTCCACTCGGTGATCGAGGCCAGGATGCCCACGCGCGATGCGCCTGGGCCCGCCGGGTCGCGGCGACGCTCGCCGACGGATACACCGTTACGAGCGACGACCGTGCGAAATCCCAGTGCCCGGACGGGTTCTGCCGTCGCACGCGACACGGCGACAGCGGTGCCGACGCCTGGTCGGCCGAGTCGGGCGACGAGGATCTGACGTCGAGACGACAGGGTGTCGTGTACGAGCCATGCCGCGCGTCCGGCGCGCCGGGTTCCGGCGACGGCCAGGGAGACCGCCGGCAGCGCGAACAACGAATTACACACGACTCGAGCATGTTCCGTGGACTGTGCGCGGCGGATCCGGGCTCCGGCCCTCGCCCACCTCACGGGAAGAGATGCCAGGCCGAGCACACGACGGACACCTTGCTGTCCCTGCATCCCGAGCGGCGGTACCACCAGTCGCGCCACCTCGCCGGGCAGAGCGTCGGCGAGAGGCCCGTCGGGACATGCCACGATCACGCGTCGTCCTTCGTTCCGTGCGTGGTCGATCAGCGCGAGCATGACCTTCTCCGCGCCCGATCGCTGCCCGGTGTGTGCGACGAAAAGCAGCGGGTCGGTCACCGCGCAGCGACCGACCCGTGCGCCTCGTACAGCAGTTCGGTCAGACGGTGGGCCGTGGTCCGGATATCGAAGTGCTCGGCGATGCGCTCGTGGGCCGAAGCGCCCATCTCGCGACGGCGGATTCCATCGGCCAGCAGCAGACGCATCGCGGCGAGGAGCGCGTCCTCGTCGTCGTGGTCGATGAGCAGGCCGGTGTCGCCGTCGACCACCATTTCCGGAATCGACCCCACCGTCGAGGCGATCACGGGCAGTCCAGCGGCGCCCGCTTCGAGAATCACGTTGGGAGCCTGATCCATTCCCGACGGGAAACACATGAGGTCGGCGTCGGCGAGGATGTCCCACAACCGGTCGTCACCGCTGGTGAGGTCGTCGATCACGGTCACGGCGCGACCGGCCGGCACGGCATCCTTGGTCACGAGAACCAGATCGCACGCGTCGGCGAGGTGCTTCTGGTGCAGGCGCAGCAGGGTGTTGCCACCCTTTCGTTCCATGCTGGTGCCGATGAAGACGATGGTCGGTCGCGCTCGCCCCGTGCGATCGGGGAGCGCTCTCTCGCCGGTGAGAAACGGCGACCAGATTCCCGGGGCCATCGTCGTGACCTTGTCGTCCGACAGGCCGTACGTCGGCCCGGTGAGCGACGCCGCGGTACGACGGCCGTTCGCGACAACGGTCAGCGCCGCGTCGAGGACGGGTTGCTCGAAACGCACCGCCGCCCGAACGGCGAGGCGGGTGAACCGGGTCGCCGCGCGGTAGGGCAGGAGGTAGGCATTGAGTTCGTTGGTGCTGTCGGTCGTGACCACAGTGGGGAGTCCACGCACCATGTCGGCAGAGCCGAGCATGCAGTTTTGTGTGTAGACGTGCAGAACATCGACGTCGCCGTCCGCAAGGCGTTCCCGCAACCGGCGGCGCAGTCCGCGCGAATGCACGAGTTGTCCCCGCAACGCCTGCAGGTCGAGATCGAGCCGTCCGAGGCCGGGAATCGGCGCGCGCATGATCCGGCCGAGCAGAGAAGGCCCGCCCGCGTCGAGGAATTCGACCTCGACATCGTCGCGCTCGGCGAAGGCACGGCGCAGGGAGTGGTGCACAGTTGCATGGCCACCGATGTTCTCGTTCACGAACAGCGCTTTCAGCGGTGCTCCCACGCACTCACGACCTTCCGTTTCGTCCGTTCCCTCCCGATCGAGCCATCGAAATCGGGAGGTTGCCCGTTACAGCCGTGACATGGTGCGGCGAAGGCCGACCGCGAAGCCCGCCTCTCCGATCGCATTCCTGTCGTCCACGGGAAGCGGCGGCGTGGCGATTCCGCGCCGCGCTCAGCTGGGACGGGCGTCGGGATGTTCGTGAACGAAGTTCAGATACGCCTTCGACGGCGTCGGGCCACGCTGCCCCTGATACTTGGATCCGACCTTTGCGCTGCCGTAGGGATTCTCGGCGGGGCTCGTCAAACGGAACAGGCACAGCTGTCCGATCTTCATCCCGGGCCACAGCGTGATCGGCAGGTTCGCGACGTTCGACAGTTCGAGGGTGATGTGACCGTCGAATCCGGGGTCGATGAAGCCGGCCGTGGAGTGGGTCAGCAGCCCGAGACGCCCGAGTGACGATTTGCCCTCGAGGCGGCCCGCGAGGTCGTCGGGCAGGGTGCACCGCTCCATGGTGGATCCGAGCACGAACTCGCCGGGGTGCAGCACGAACGACTCTCCCTGCGGCACCTGCACGAGCGTCGTCAGCTCGTCCTGCTGCTTGGCGGGGTCGATGTGGGTGTAGCGGGTGTTGTTGAAGACACGGAACAGGCTGTCGAGTTTGACGTCCACACTCGACGGCTGCACGAGCTCCGGATCGTAGGGGTCGATACCGAGATGCCCGGAGGCGACCTGGGCGCGGATGTCACGATCGGAGAGGAGCACGGGGTAAAGGTTAACAACCACCGAAGATCGGCGACGAAGACGTCGTCAGCTCTCGGCGTCCTGCCGCAGTTGTGCAGACATCGTGAGCAACAGTTCGGTGCACTGCTCGACCACGTCGTCTGCGTCCAGCGGAACCGTGCCGTCGAGCCACGCGGTCATCGCCTGCGCGAGCCCCCCGACGACATAGTGCGCGGCCAGGTCGAGGCGGGGTGTGTGAGTGATCGAGTAGATGTTCTCGGCCTGGGCGGTGACGAGCCCGGCGAACATTCGCGTCGAAGCGAGGCGTCGCTTGGCGAGTTGGGGATTGGCCTGGCTCACGGAGAACAGCATCCGCCCGAGCCGCGGGTCCTCGCCGATCTCGCGGACGATGTTCTCGACGCAGGCGCGGACGATCGCGCGGTCGTCGCCGGGCTGCGCACCGACGACCGCGGCAAGAGTGCTTTCCGCGATCCGCTGCACCGCGTAGTCGTACACCGCTCCGGTGAGCTCGTCGCGGTCCGCGAAATTCTCGTAGAAGTACCGTGATGCCAAGGCTGCCCGCTTGCAGACGCCGCGGACCGACAAAACGGGTTCGCCGTCGGCTCCACCGAGGATGTCGAGCGCGGCTTCGATGAGCTGAGCCCGGCGATCGGCCTGCCGTTCCTCACCCGCGCGTCCGCCGTAGAGCCGTCCTGTTGCCATGCGCCCATCTTCTCAGACCTCTTTACGCGACGCGCATATCTGAGTACATTCGTGTTCAGTTGAGTCGGCCGACAAGGAGCACGATGACGATCCTCGAGAAACCCGCAGGTCTGGACGACACCATGGACGGTCTCGGGCTCGCCGCGGGTGCGGCGAACATCATCATGCAACTCTCCTGGCCCCAGGTGGGCTACGGCGTCTTCGAGAGCCGCGTCGAATCCGGGCGGTTGTTCGATCACCCCCTCAAACGCACCCGCACCACCCTCACCTACCTGGCGGTCGCGGCACGAGGCACCGACGACGAGAAGCGGCTCTTCCGCGACGGCGTGAACAAGGCCCACGCGCAGGTCCGGTCGACCGCCGCCAGTCCCGTGAAATACAACGCCTTCGACCACGAACTGCAACTGTGGGTCGCCGCGTGCATCTACCGCGGCTTCGAAGACGTCCACCGTTCCCTCTACGGGCCGATCCCCGAGGACGCCGTCGACTACTTCTACCAGCGCGGGGCCGCCTTCGGGACCACGCTGCAGGTCCCTCGGTCGAAGTGGCCGAAGGACCGCGACGCCTTCGAGCAGTACTGGAAGGAAGGGCTCGAGAACGTCCGCATCGATCCGGTCGTGCGGGAACATCTGCTGTCTATCGCGCGCATGGAATTCCTGCCCCAACCGATCCCGTTCCTGTTCGGCCGGCTCAACCTGTTCTTCACCGCGGGCTACCTGCCGCAGCGGTTCCGCGACGAGATGCTCATGGCGTGGACGCCCCGCGATCAACGGCGCTTCGAACGGCTCATGAAGGCGCTCGGCGCGCTGAACAAGCGACTGCCGGTCGCGCTGCGCGAACTGCCGTACCGCGTCCTTCTCGCCGATATGCGCCGGCGGATCAGGAAGGGACAGACCCTCGTGTAGGGGTGCAGCGACCGATCGGGGAGTCTGCTAAAGTTTGCTCCTAGCTTGAGCGGAGCCGGTGAAAACCGGCAAAAGCCCAGCGTGCCGATGTAGTTCAATGGTAGAACATCAGCTTCCCAAGCTGAATACGCGGGTTCGATTCCCGTCATCGGCTCTCCAGAAGGCCCTGGCCAGCGCATCGCGCAGCCAGGGCCTTCGTCGTTGACGGGTTAGTCGGTACCTCCGTGGTACCTCCGGCGCGCGGGTTGATACGGTCCGAGAATGCGATTAGTGGAATGGAAGCACCTTGTAGATAATGACTCATTCACCGAGAGCAAAGCTTTTTCGACGATCAAGGAACACGTGACTGCAGCAGTAGACGCAGTTCATTGGCCGCCCTCTGCAAGCGGCTTCAGGCTTAACCCCACCAAAAAGGGCAACGGCGTCAAACCAATTAAAGAAGGTTTCGTTGACTATCTCGCCCTCCAGGGATGGGCAATGGAAGTTGACCGCTTCGACTGTCACTACACCTTTCCCAGTAGTGACCTTTTACCCTTTGCCATCGAGTGGGAGACTGGCAATATTGCATCCAGCCATCGGGCAATTAACCGAATGGCCCTCGGGATGGTTGAGAAGCGAATCTGCGGAGGAATTCTAGTACTGCCCTCTAGAGAGATGTACCGCTACCTGACCGATCGAATTGGAAATGCACAGGAACTCCTTCCCTACCACCGCCTCTGGGAGCGCTGGCAGGGCGACGTGGAGCTCCCTTACTTGGGCATCATTACCGTCGAGCATGAGCGTCTCGACGACACCGTACCGCTGATTATGAAAGGGACGGACGGACGGGCGCTTATCTAGAAGAGTTTCTCCTCTCCAGGGGGCGCAGTCTTCTTTCTGGAAACCTTCTTGGCAGCGCCCTTTCCTGCGTCCCCTAGATTCGGCAGCTCAACTTCTGCATCCTTCCCGGTAAGTCTGCGCACGATTGGATCAACGTCACCGAGCTCCGTACCGATCCAGTGGCGGTGCATACGTTCCGCAACAGCGTAGGTCGTGCCACTACCGCCGAACGGATCAAACACGAGGTCACCGGGCTCACTGGAGATTGTGAGGACTCGCTCTAGCAACTTCTCCGAAAGCTCGTTTGCACCACGCTTCTTAGTTTTCGCGTGCCGTACAGGAGGAATGTCCAGCCAGACATCGGTCAAATTAATACCATCGGGATGAAGTTTATTCCGATGACCACCGTAATCTTTTATATCCCCGCCGCAGTGCCGACAGGTCTGAATAGGCAACCGTGGGCGGGTAAATCGACCAGGCTTACCCTTTGTGTAGTAGAGCATGCTGTAGTGCGACGGGTACAGCTTATTAGGGATCGGCAAGCTGTACTTAATATCGATAGCTACCCAGTGTCGAAAATCCATACCGGCGGCGTTTAGGAAATGACCAAGCTCAATATTCCATTTCGGAATGTTGAATAGATAAAATGCTCCGCCAGGCTTTACGATCCGTACACACTCTTTAATCCAAGCCTCGCACCACGCCAAATACTCATCAGCCTTGAGGGCGTCATTGATGCCCTTGCCGTAGTCCTTATTTAGATTGAAAGGAGGGTCAGCAAATACCAAGTCTACCGACTCATCCTCGATCGTCGGCAGCACAGCCAGGCAGTCACCTTGATAGAGGGAGCCCAGCTCTGAATTAAAGATTGGTTTCACCACATGCGCCTCTCATGACAGCTGACCGCTTCAGCGTAGCCAACAGCAACATCGTACGTACGTTCGATTCAGCTCATCGTGGCATTGACCACTGACAGGTCTCTTGGTGGCAGCTTCAGTACACCGGTCCGGTATACTTCTCACCTGGCCCTTGGCCCGGCTCGTCGGGATGTGCCGATGCCTCGCGGAATGCGCGCTGGAGCGCCTGAAGCCCCTCGCGGATGGGACCCGCATGAGGACCGAGGTACTCCACGGACGCCGTGACAAGACCCGCGAGTGCCGTAATGACCCGACGTGCCTCATCCAAATCGCGGTGAATACTCCCGTCAGGATCTGGGTCGGCAAGACCCAGCTTCTCAGCAGCCGAGCTCATGAGCATCACTGCCGCACGACTGATCACCTCCACTGCAGGAATCTCGGCTAAGTCACGGACGTCTTCTACATTCGTGTTCGGGTTTTCACTAGTCATGCCAACAAGGATTTCATTCAGCACCTAGAGAGGCATACACGGGGCACCTATCGCTCGCTGCCCTTCACCGGAAACTTAAACGCACCACGTTCCCGGCCACAGGCTGGCCCATTGGGGACTGCCCCCGGTTTGGTTGACATCTGATCTGTGAGGATCACTCCTCACGATGGAAGGATGTTTCCCATGCCGAA